>NZ_SCNV01000020.1 GCF_005503145.1 Burkholderia sp. 4M9327F10
ACATCATTTTTGGTGTAATAGCATTCGTTTTGACAACACATGTTGTGTATCGATCAAACACCGCACCGCATGTTGTTTCACAATCGAAATCGTTGTCGCCAGTCCCCCGTATCGTGGCGGGGGCATCGCCCATCACTGCGGAGAAAACCTATGGGACGTCGTTCCTTCCTGATGTCTGTCGTTGCAATCGCAATGTTCGGCACAAGCATCGCCCACGCGCAAAACAAAGAACTGATCGTCGGCACCGACACTTCCTTCATGCCGTTCGAATTCAAGCAAGGTGACAAATACGTCGGCTTCGACCTCGACCTGTGGGCCGAAATCGCGAAAGACCAGGGCTGGACCTACAAGATTCAGCCGATGGACTTCAGCGGCCTGATTCCCGCGCTGCAGACCCAGAACATCGACGTAGCCCTGTCGGGCATGACCATCAAGGAAGAGCGCAAGAAAGTCATCGACTTCTCGAGCCCGTACTACGACAGCGGACTCGCTGCGATGGTGCAGACCGATAACACGACCATCAAGTCCATCGACGACCTGAACGGCAAGGTCATCGCGGCAAAGACCGGCACCGCAACCATCGACTGGATCAAGGCCCACCTGAAGCCCAAGGAAATCCGCCAGTTCCCGAACATTGACGAAGCGTATCTGGCGCTGGAAGCCGGCCGTGTCGACGCGGCCATGCACGACACGCCGAATGTCCTGTATTTCGCCAACACAGAAGGCAAGGGCAAGGTGAAGCTAGCCGGCGATCCGGTCAGCGGCGACAAGTACGGCATCGGCTTCCCCAAGGGCAGTCCGCTGGTGCCGAAGGTCGACGCAGAACTGGTCAAGCTCAAGGCGGACGGGCGCTACGCCAAGCTTTACAAGAAGTGGTTCGGCTCCGAGCCGCCCAAGTCGTAATCGTCTGAAAACGGGGGCGCGGCGGCCATAGTTGCCGCGCTGCCAGTGAAACAACAGGAGCGGTTTGTGGAATTCGATTGGTCTGTTATCTGGACGGCGCTTCCAGACCTACTGGAAGGCGTGAAGCTAACCGTATTTATTGCATTTGTAGGACTGCTTGGCGGATTCCTCGTCGGCATGATTGCCGGCATGTTTAGAGCCTACGGGCCGGTTGTGCTCAATGTACTCGCTCAGGTCTATGTCGAGCTGATTCGAGGCACGCCGATTGTCGTGCAGGTGATGTTTCTCTATTTCGCCCTGCCCTTGCTGGCGCACATCCGCATCGACGGACTGAGCGCCGCCATCATCGCGATCACGGTCAATTCCGGCGCCTACCTTGCCGAAGTGGTGCGCGGCGCGCTGCTGTCGATTCCCAAGGGGCTGATGGAAGCCGGTCTGGCCATGGGACTCTCCATGCCGCGCGTGCTGCTGAAAATCGTCGGGCCGCTTGCCTTCCGCCGGCTCATTCCGCCGCTTGGCAATCAGTGCATCGTCAGTCTTAAAGACACCTCGCTGTTCATCGTCATCGGCGTTGGCGAACTGACCCGCCAGGGACAGGAGATCATTGCCGGAAATTTTCGTGCGGTAGAAATCTGGACCGCGGTCGCCCTGATCTATCTGGTTCTGACCGGTGTGATGACAATCACGCTGCGTCTCGTTGAAAAGAGGATGCGCATACTATGAGCATGGTCGAATTCCAGGGCGTCTCGAAGAGCTTTGGTCACGTGCCCGTCCTGAAGGACATCGATCTGCGCATCGACAGCGGTGAAGTCGTTGTGGTGGTGGGTCCGTCGGGATCGGGAAAGTCCACCATGCTTCGTTGCATCAACGCGCTCGAAAAGATTACCAGCGGAGAGTTGCTGGTCGACGGCCAGAGCGTCAAGGGCAACGCTTCCGTCATTCGCACCATTCGTCTGGAAGCGGGGATGGTGTTTCAGCAATTCAACCTGTTCCCGCAGATGACGGCGCTCGAGAACGTCATGTTCGGCCCGATTCAGGTACGCGGCTCGTCGCGCACCGAGGCACGTGACCAGGCCATGGCACTGCTGGACAAGGTCGGTCTCGAATCGCGTGCCAATCACTACCCCTCTGAACTGTCCGGTGGTCAACAGCAGCGTGTGGCGATTGCGCGAGCGCTCGCCATCCGGCCCAAGCTGATGCTCTTCGACGAGCCGACCTCCGCACTGGACCCGGAACTGCGTCACGAAGTGCTCAAGGTCATGCAGGATCTGGCAAGTGAAGGCATGACCATGATTGTCGTGACGCACGAGATCGGCTTTGCCAAACGGGTCGGCACGCGTCTGCTGTTCATGGACCAAGGCGGGATTGCCGAAGATGGACAGCCGGGCGAGCTTATCGATAACCCGCCCACGCAGCGGTTGAAGGACTTCCTGAAGCACGTGTCATGAAAAATCCCCCTTGGTATTAGCGAACACCAAGGGGGATCGTGACGGCGAACGGCTTGCCGTCCTACCTGCGAGTCATCACCGAAGCTTCATCTGCTTCAGCACCTCATCCACAATCTCATCCGGCGACAGCTCGATACTCACCGTAATCGCCTCATCCGGGCCCGGCTCTTCCAGCGTATCCAGCTGGCTCTGCAGCAACGACGGATCGAAGAAGTGCCCGGTACGCGCCCCCAGGCGCTCGTGCAGCATTTCGTATGAGCCCTTCAGATAGACGAACACCACATCCTTGTCGCCACCGCGCAGGACATCACGATACGAGCGCTTCAACGACGAGCATGTAAACACCGCCGTCTCGCCCGCGCGCTGCTTCTCCTCGATCGCCGCGCGTATCGTCTTCAGCCACGGCCAGCGGTCCTCGTCGGTCAGCGGAATGCCGTGGTGCATTTTGTCCTTGTTGGCCGCGCTATGAAACGCGTCTCCGTCGGTGAAGCTGCATTGCAGGCGTTCCGCCAGCATTTCGCCAATCAGCGTCTTGCCGGCGCCCGACACGCCCATTCCGATCAGAATCATTCAATACTCCTTACACGACCGTCGCGAGTGCGAAGGTCAAAGCCAAGCCCAATACGGAAATGATGGTTTCGCAGAGCGACCAGGTCTTGAACGTCTGCCCCACCGTCATTCCAAAGTACTCCTTGATCAGCCAGAAGCCACCGTCGTTGACGTGCGAGAAAATCAGCGAACCGGAACCCGTAGCGAGCACGAGCAATTCCGGCGTCACCTGCGCCCCACTGGCCGCCGCGATAGGCGCAACAATGCCGCACGCGGTCGTCATGGCAACCGTTGCCGAGCCGGTAGCAAGACGGATCAGCGCCGCCACCAGCCAGCCGAACAACAGCGGCGACAGATGCGCCGAGGTCGCCACGTTGACGATCTCCTTGGAAATGCCGCTATCCATCAGCACGCGGCCAAAACCGCCGCCGGCGCCGACGATCAGCGTAATCCCCGCAATCGGCGCGAGACAGTCGCCGCAGAACTTCTGGATCTGCGCACGGTTGAAGCCGCGCTGGGCGCCGAAGGTCCAGAAGCTGACCAGCACGGCAATCAGCAACGCCACATCCGAGTTGCCGACGAAGTGCAGCAGATTGTTCGGCAAGGTTTTGGGCGTGAACACCAGGTCCGCCCAACTGCCGATCAGCATCAGGATGACGGGCAGCAGGATCGTGAACAACGTAATGCCGAAACCCGGCAGTTCGCGCTTGCTCGCAGCGTCTTTATTCGCTTCCGCAGACCCGAGAAACTGCGCAGCGAGCGGGTTGTGCTCCGGCAGCTTGATATAGCGGCTGACGAGGAGCGCGAACAGCGGCCCCGCGACGATCGCCGTCGGCACGCCGACGATCAGCCCGTAGGCGATCGTCTTGCCGATATCGGCGTGATACGCCTGGACGGCGAGCATCGCCGCCGGGTGCGGCGGAATCAGGCCGTGGACGACTGAGAGACCTGCAACCATCGGCAAGCCCACCAGCAGCAGCGATTTATTGGTACGCTTGGCGACGTTGAACGCAATCGGAATCAGCAGCACGAAGCCCACTTCGAAAAACACCGGCAAGCCGACGATGATCGCGACGACCATCATGGCCCAGTGAATGTGCTTTTCGCCGAAGCGCGCAATCAAGGTCGTGGCAATGCGTTCCGCACCGCCCGATTCGGCCATCATCTTGCCGAGCATCGTGCCAAGGCCCACCACGATCGCAATGTGGCCAAGCGTGTTGCCGTTGCCGGTTTCGAACGACTTGACGATCGTGTCCATCGGCATGCCGGATACCAGCCCGAGCAGCAGCGAAACGATGATCAGGACGAGGAACGGATAGACCTTGAAGCGCGTGATCAACAGGATCAGCGCGGCGATCGCGATCACCGCGTAAATCAGCAGCAAGCTGCCATGGCTAGCTCCCATGGAGCTCCTCCTTTGTCATTGTTGGTTCTGGACAAAAACGCAAGATACAGATGCTGTCGCGCTGCCTGTCTCTACGTCTCACGCGAAGCCGGACCCTCCCGGCAAATGCGCGGACGCTGAATTTTACTGTTTGTTCGCGTGATGAGCGCGTGAAACGCCCAAGATAAAAAAGGGGCCTCGTTGTCGCAGTCCGAATAGCTGCAACAACGAGGCCCCTTCATATGCAGTCCGCGCTGACATGGCTTATCTGCGCCGTCAGCCGCTTACGCGCACACCAGGCGCATGGCCAACTGCTTGGCCAACCGCATGGCCCACACTGACAACATGCCTCGTGCGCGAATCAACCTGCTGCAGACTCAATGCGCGGGCGCCGCGAGTTCGCTCGCCGCACGGGCGAGACGCGTGACCTCGTCCCAGTTCTGCGCAGCAAGCGCCGACTTCGGCGTGAGCCACGAGCCGCCCACACAGACGACGTTCGGCAGCGCGAGGAAATTGGGGGCAGTTTCAGCCGAGATGCCGCCGGTCGGGCAGAACTTCAGCGTCGGGAACGGGCCGTGAAACGCCTGCAGCATCGGCACGCCGCCCGCTTGCTGCGCCGGGAAGAACTTGACGATCTCGTAGCCCAGCTCGAGCGCGACAATGATGTCACTCGGAGTCATCACGCCCGGCAGCAGCGGCAGACCGGCGTCCTGCGCGGCTTTGTGCATGTCCTTCGTGAGGCCAGGCGAGACGCCGAACTGGGCGCCGGCCTTCTTCGCTTGCGCGCAGTGCTCAGGTTTCGTGATCGTGCCGACGCCGACGACGATGTCTTCCGCCAGTTGGCTCGCACGTTCGATGGCTTCCAGACCCGCCGCAGTGCGCAGCGTGATTTCCAGCACCTTCACGCCGCCCGCGTGCAGCGCACGCGACACGTTCTCGCCCTGTTCAACCGAGTCGAATGCGAGCACCGGAATCACCGGGCCAAGGCGCACGATATCGCTTACTTTCTTTGCCGTCATAGTCAGACTCCTTGTTTCTGCAGCGCGTGGCTTGCGTGAACTTCACCCACCATCGGGCCAAATACCGAGGCGCCCAACTCCGCCGGCGCAGCGGCCGCACGGAACACGCCGAACAGTTCGCGGCCAAAGCCGACTTCGTTTTCCGCCTGATGCTGCGGCACGGCCTCCGGCCGCGCCGCCCATTCGGCCGCATCGATTTCCATGTCGAGCACGCCGGCTTCAGCGTCGATCACCAGCATATCGCCCGTGCGCACCTTGCCGATAGGCCCTTCCAGCAACGCTTCCGGCGACACGTGAATCACCGCCGGCACTTTGCCCGAAGCACCCGACATGCGTCCGTCGGTGACGAGCGCGACATGGAAACCCTGATCCTGCAACACGCCGAGCAGTGGCGTCAAACGGTGCAGCTCGGGCATGCCGTTTGCGCGGGCGCCCTGGAAGCGCACCACGGCCACGAAATCGCGCTTGAGCTCACCGTTGTCGAACGCTTCCTGCACCGCTTCCTGCGAATCGAACACGATCGCGGGCGCCTTCACCTTGCGATGCTGCGCCGCAACCGCCGAGATCTTGATGACACCACGCCCCAGCTTGCCCTGCATCAGACGCAAGCCGCCGTCCGGCTGGAACGGCTCGTTGATGCCGCGCAGCACGGCCGTTTCCTGGCTCTCCGTGACGCCCGGCACCCAGGTCAGCTTGCCGTCGAGCAGCTTCGGCTCTTCAGTGTAGTGATGCAGCCCCTTGCCGGCCACGGTATTGACGTCTTCGTGCAGCAGACCGCCTTCCAGCAGGTTGCGCACGAGGAACGCCACGCCGCCCGCTGCGTGGAAGTGGTTCACGTCGGCCTTGCCGTTCGGGTAGATCTTCGCGAGCAACGGCACGTTCTGCGACAGTTGATCGAAATCGTCCCAATCGATCACGATGCCCGCTGCCCGGGCAATCGCCACGAGGTGCAGCGTGTGGTTGGTCGAGCCACCCGTTGCGAGCAGGGCGACGATACCGTTGACGATCGCCTTTTCGTCGATCACGTGACCGATCGGGGTGTAATTACCGCGCTCCACCGTCAGGTCGAGTACGCGGCGCGCGGCTTGCGCCGTGAGCGCATCGCGCAGCGGCGTGTGCGGGTGCACGAACGCCGAGCCCGGCAGATGCAGGCCCATCACTTCCATCAGCATCTGGTTGCTGTTGGCGGTGCCGTAGAAGGTGCAGGTGCCGTGGCTGTGGTACGCGGCGGCTTCCGCTTCGAGCAGCGCGCCGCGGTCGCACTGGCCGGTGGCGAACTGCTGGCGGATCTTCGCTTTGTCGTCATTGCCAAGACCGCTCGTCATCGGGCCTGCCGGGACGAAGATGGTCGGCAGATGGCCGAATTGCAGTGCGCCGATCAACAGGCCCGGCACGATCTTGTCGCAGATGCCCAGGCACAGCGCCGCGTCGAACATGTTGTGCGTCAGCGCGACCGCCGTGCTCATCGCGATCACTTCACGCGAGAACAGCGACAGTTCCATGCCCGCGTTGCCTTGCGTGACGCCATCGCACATCGCCGGCACGCCGCCCGCGAATTGCGCCACACCGCCGTTTTCACGAGCGGCCTGCTTGATGAGGTCGGGGTAATTTTTGTACGGCGCGTGCGCGGACAGCATTTCGTTATACGACGACACGATGCCGATGTTCGGCTCGCGGATCTGCTTGATCACGAGCTTGTCATTGCCTTCGAGGCCGGCAAAGCCGTGCGCGAGGTTTGCGCAGGACAGCGCGCCGCGCGCCGGAAACCTGCCTTGAGCCTGATCGATACGCGCCAGGTAGGCTGCGCGAGTGGGCTTGCTGCGCTCGATCACGCGTTGCGTGACCTTGAGCAATTGCGAATGCGGGGAAACCATCGGAGCTCCTTCGTCGCTGGCTCGGGCGAACACGCGCAGGGCCAGGTGGGGATCGCGGGGACGTCGGACTGAGCCGACGTCAGGATATTAGTAGAAAAACTACATGACCGCAACATCGACGATCTCAACTGCAACGGTGTTCGTCCTGCGCCGCAGTGCACCATCTGGCGGCGCTATCGCCTAAAATCACAAAACCTAGGGAATACACCTACAGCGCGAAATGTAGTTTTTGTACAAATCCGGCGATGGGCTATAGTCCACGCATCTTTCAGCATAGTGCGAGTTTTCCAATGATGCTGTCCCAGGTGGCAGAGATGCGCGAGCAGTTGCGCCCTTCCGAACGCAAGCTGGCGGACTACGTAATCGAGGCGCCGCGTGAGGTGCTCGATCTGTCGATGAACGAGGTGGCGGCCCGCGCGGGCGTGAGCCAGCCGACCATTGCCCGCTTTTGCCACGCGCTCGGCTTTTCCGGTTTTCGTGAGTTCAAGATCCGGCTCGCGCAGGGCATCGCGGCAGAGGTGCCGGTCGTCTACCGTGACGTCCGGCCCGATGAGCCAACGCCCGGCGTTGCCGCCAAAGTGCTCGACCGGACCATCGGCGCGCTGATCCAGGTGCGCAACAACCTGTCGTCAGACAGCGTGGCGGCGGCCATCGCGTTGCTGGCGCAGGCGCGGCGCATCGAGTTTTACGGCGCGGGCGGCTCCGGCATTGCGGCACTCGACGTGCAGCACAAGTTCTTTCGCCTCGGCATGCCGAGCGTCGCTTATTCAGATCCGCACACGTTCCTGATGTCGGCGCCGCTGCTCGGTGAAGGCGACGTGGTAGTCGCGATTTCGAACACCGGGCGCACCCGCGACATCATCGATGCGGCGAAGTCGGCGCTCGCCGCCGGCGCCAGGGTGATTGCCATCACGCACGGCAATTCGCCGCTTGCGCGGCTCGCCACCGTAGGCCTCTTTGCGAACGTGGATGAGGATACAGATATCTTTTCGCCGATGACGTCGCGCGTTTCGCATCTGGCGATCGGCGACATTCTGGCGGTGGGGGTGGCGCTGAGCCGGGGACCGGAACTGGTGGAGAAGATGGCGCAGGCGAAGGAAGTGATCAACCGCAGGCGGGTCGATCCGCACGCCTAAAACGGCTTCAACACCACCAGCGCCACGGCCGCCAGCATCCCCAGCACGGGTAGCTCATTGAACATCCGATACCACTTGTGCGAGCGGCGATTCTCGCCACGCTCGAACGTGGCGAGGAGCCGCCCGCAAGAGAAGTGATAGACGATCAGCAGGACCACGACGCCGAGCTTCGCATGCATCCAGCCCTGCCCACGCCCGATGCCAATGACGAGCCACAGCCATAGCCCGCACGCGAGAGCTGGAAAGGCGATAAACGTCATGAAGCGATAGAGCTTGCGCGCCATGATGAGCAGGCGCGCCGTGGCCGCGGGTTCGGTCTCCATCGCCAGATTGACGAAGATGCGCGGCAGATAGAACAGGCCGGCAAACCAGGAAGCAATCAGAATGATGTGAAACGTTTTTACCCAGAGCATCAGCGGCCCTCGTGCGATGTGTTGTCGTTATTGCCTGATGTCACGTAGCGACCTCGGGGTCTACTGCCGCCCCTCGCCGTGCCCCAGCACAACGTATTTCAGCGACGTCAGTCCGTCCAGCCCCACCGGCCCGCGCGCATGCAGCTTGTCGTTCGAGATGCCGATCTCCGCGCCAAGGCCGAACTCGAAGCCATCAGCGAAACGCGTCGACGCATTGACCATCACACTCGCCGAATCCACTTCGCGCAGGAAACGCATTGCGCGGTCGTGATCTTCGGTGACGATCGCATCCGTGTGGGCGGAGCTGTAGGTGTTGATGTGTTCAATGGCCGCATCGAGCCCGTCGACCACCTTGATCGCCAGCACCGGGGCAAGATATTCGGTACGCCAGTCTTCCTCGATCGCATCGACCAGCGGGCCGACGCGCGCCGCTTCGAGCACCTCACGGGCGGCCGGATCGACGCGCAGTTCCACTTCCTTGCCGCGGTACAAGCGCCCCAGCGGCGGCAGCACTTCATGCGCAATATCGCGCGCCACCAGCAGCGTTTCCATCGTGTTGCAGGTGCCGTAGCGGTGCGTCTTCGCGTTGTCGCAAACGGTCAGCGCCTTCGCGACATCTGCGCGATCGTCGACATACACGTGGCAGATACCGTCGAGGTGCTTGATCATCGGCACGCGCGCCTCTTCCATCAGACGCGCAATCAGGCTCTTGCCTCCGCGCGGCACGATCACGTCGACAAATTCCGTCATGGTGATCAGCACGCCCACCGCCGCACGATCGGAAGTCGCCACGACCTGCACCGCGTCCTGCGGCAAGCCCGCCGTCTCCAGACCCTCGCCGATCAGCTTTGCCAGCGCGGTATTGCATTCGAGCGCTTCCGACCCGCCGCGCAGGATCGTTGCATTGCCTGACTTCAGGCACAGCGCGGCGGCGTCGATCGTCACATTGGGACGCGATTCGTAGATGATGCCAATCACGCCGAGCGGCACGCGCATCTGACCGACCTGAATGCCGCTCGGGCGGTATTTGAGGTTGCTGATCTCACCAATCGGATCCGGCAGCGCCGCGACCTGGCGCAGGCCCTCGACCATCGTCTTGAGCGCCTTGTCCGACAGCGTCAGGCGGTCGATAAAGGCGGCGTCGAGCCCCTTCTCGCGCGCCCGCGCCACATCGCGCGCATTGGCTTCCTTCAATTGCGCCGCCTCGCGTTCGATTGCGCGGGCCACCGCTTCGAGCGCGGCGTTTTTCGCCGCCGTCGACGCGCGCGCCATCGCACGCGAAGCGTGACGGGCGCGGCGGCCGAGGTCGGTCATGTACTGGTCGATATCCATGGTGATTCTCGTGGTGCCGCGCGCGTCTTCGACACGCGGCGGGCAGGCAGAATTAGCGAAAGATCAAACGATTGTAAGTCGGGTTGACGCGGCTTGCTCGATGCGCAGTCAACCAATGCTCACGGAAAGACGGCCGGCTGGCTCATGCTGCGCCCGGCACGACCGCAGCCGCCGTCACACGGAGTCTGGTTCAGACTGGCCTGCGCGCGGGTGCAGCAGGTGGCCTTGGCCGGCCTGGCAACCCGGTTGGCCCAGCCGCGGATTTCGCCGGCGAAGCCACCGTCATCGCCAGTTCGAACAGCCCGTCCCATGGATCGGGCGGTGGATCGTTGCGATGATTGCCCGGCGTACCGCCGGACAGTCCCTTCACCTGACGGTCGAGTCTGGCCGCGAGGGCAAGCGCTTTTTCCAGCGCCGTCTCGGTCACGCGGGAGAGCGCCGGTCCGATCAGCCGTTCACGCGGCCCCCACACGCGGTTCTCGCGTGTGAGCATCGCGAGCGGCTTGCCGGCCGCGACACCGCGTTTGATGCGCAAGAGCGTGCGCACTTCCTCGACGACCGCCCACAGCACCAGCACCGCGGCCTCGCCTTCGCCGCGCAAGCCGTCGAGCATGCGTGCAAGCCGGCCAACATCGCCCGCCAGCATCGCTTCATTCAACTTGAAGACGTCGTAGCGCGCCACATTGAGCACGGCGTCCTGCACCTGCTCAAAGCTCAGCACACCAGCCGGGTATAGCAGCCCGAGCTTCTGGATTTCCTGATGCGCGGCAAGCAGGTTGCCTTCCACGCGCTCTGCAATGAACTGCAGCGCGCGGCGGCCTTCCTCTCCAGCGGCGACGCGCTGGCCTTGTTGCGACAACCGTTGACCCACCCAGTTCGGCAACTGCGCGCGCTCGACCGGATCGATTTTCAGCGCCACACCCGCCTCGGACAGCGCGGTAAACCACCCTGCCTTTTGGGTAGCGGAGTCGAGGCGCGGCAGCGTGATCATCGTCAGCGCATCCGGATTCACCGCGTCGGCGAGCGATTTCAGCGCATCGGCGCCTTCCTTGCCCGGCTTGCCCGACGGAATCCGCAGCTCGACCAGTTGTTTATCGCCGAACAGCGACATCGACTGGCTCGCGCCAAGCAGCGAACTCCAGTCGAAACCACGCTCGACCGTGAACACCGTGCGGTCGGTATAGCCGGCCGCACGCGCCGCCGCACGGATGCGATCGCCGGCTTCCTGGGCGAGCAGGTGCTCGTCGCCGTACACGACGTACAGGCCGGCGAGTCCCTTCGCGAGGTGCGTTTCGAGCGCGTCAAGTCGCAGTTGCATGGCTACACGTCAACAAGAATGGCGGGAATGGCGAGCAGAGCGCGCGTTCAAAGCGGCGGCGGCGGCAGCGGAGCGCGCGGCGCCACGGCTGGCGCACCCTGGCCCGGCGCCGGATGCAGCGAATGCACCACGGCCAGACGGCGCGTCAACTGATCGACGGCATCGTTCTGCATGTCCGCGAACAACAGGTCCGATTCCGCGGATTTCGCCTGTGAGTACTGATCGCTATAGGTCATGGCGCGATTCAGGGAGATCACACTGCCCGGAATCAACACCGTACCGTCCGCACCAAAGAGCGTGTAGTTCAGCGAGTAATTCATTTGATATTCTTCGACGACGCCGAGCGAGTTCATCGTCAGCACGCTGGTGCCGCGATTTTCGGAAACACGCAAAACCGCGTCGGCGTTGGCCGTCGAATTGACGATCACGGTGTCGCTGCCGCCCTGTACCTGGCGGCTCAGACGTCCCATAAGCGAGGCCGGTGCCCCGACCACGGCAAGCCGCTTGAACGGATAGTCCTGCTGGCCGCGTAGCTGGAAGCCACAGGCAGACAACACCATCACCCCACACGCCAGCGTCAAAAACGATCTGCGAGTCACATTAGCTCCTGGTTCGCAGTAAATCCTGTCCTACCTGGGCGCGCCGCCGCGACCTGCGACGGCGCCCCGCTCATTTCCGGCCGAGCCTCAGACAACAACATTCACGAGACGGCCCGGCACGACGATGATCTTCTTCGGCGCATTGCCTTCAGCGAACTTGACGAACATCTCGTGAGCGAGCGCAGCCTGCTCGATGGCATCGCGCGGCGCATCCTTCGCAACCTTGACCGCACCGCGCACCTTGCCGTTCACCTGCAACACCAGTTCGATCTCGGCCTGTTCCAGCGCCTGTTCGTCGACCTTCGGCCACGGTGCGTCGAGCAGCGGACCAAATTCGGCGGCATAGCCGAGTTCCTGCCACAACTGGAAAGTGGCGTGCGGCACGACCGGGTACAGCACGCGCAGCAGCACACCGTAGCATTCGCGCAGCACGGCCGGGTTGGCACCCTTGGCGCCGTCGAGTGCGTTGAGCATCTTCATCGCCGCCGACACCACCGTGTTGTACTGCAAACGCTGGTAGTCGAAGTCGGCCTGCTTCAGCACGCTATGGATTTCGCGGCGCAGCACCTTGTCGGTCTCCGCGAGTTGCGCGGCGTCGAACGAAGCGCGTTCGCTCAAGGCCGCTTCGTTCGCATGACCGAAGCCCCACACGCGGCGCAGGAAGCGGCTCGCGCCTTCCACGCCCGCACCGGACCATTCGAGCTGCTGCTCGGGCGGTGCGGCGAACATCACGAACAGACGCGCGGTATCGGCGCCGTACTGGTCGATCAGCACCTGCGGATCGACGCCGTTGTTCTTCGACTTCGACATCTTCTCGACGCCGCCCAGCACCACCGGCTGACCGTCTGCAAGCAAAGTGGCGCCGATCGGGCGGCCCTTGTCGTCATGCGTGACGGTGACGTCTGCCGGGTTGTACCAGGTCTTCTTGCCCGCTTCGTTTTCGCGGTAGAAGGTTTCGTTCAGCACCATACCCTGCGTCAGCAGGTTCTTCGCGGGCTCGCTGAAATTGACGAGGCCCATGTCGCGCATCACCTTCGCCCAGAAGCGCGAGTACAGCAGGTGCAGGATCGCGTGTTCGATGCCGCCGATGTACTGGTCCATCGGCGCCCAGTAGTCGGTGCGCTCGTCGACCATGGTCTTTGCATCCGGCGCCGCATAGCGGTAGAAGTACCACGACGAATCGACGAACGTGTCCATCGTGTCGGTTTCGCGCTTTGCAGGCGCGCCGCACTTCGGGCACGTGCAGTTCACGAACGCTTCGGACTTCGCGAGCGGATTGCCCGTGCCGTCCGGCACGAGGTCTTCCGGCAGCACGACCGGCAAGTCCTGCTCGGGCACCGGCACGTCGCCGCAAGCCGGGCAGTGGATAATGGGAATCGGCGTGCCCCAGTAGCGCTGGCGCGAGACACCCCAGTCGCGCAGACGGTAGGTGATCTGCTTGTCGCCGAGGCCGAGGTCCTTCAGGTCGCTCGCAATTGCATCCACGGCCTGCGTGTAGGTCATGCCGTCGTACTTGCCGCTGTTGATCAGCGTGCCGTCCTTGTCGCCGTACGATTCTTGCCAGGCATCGGTCGAGAATGTCTTGCCTTCGTGCGCCACCACCTGCTTGACCGGCAGGCCGTATTTCTTCACGAACGCGAAGTCGCGCTCGTCATGAGCGGGCACGCCCATCACGGCGCCTTCGCCGTAGCTCATCAGCACGTAGTTGCCGATCCACACTTCGACCTGCTCCTGCGTCAGCGGATGCGTGACGTAGAAACCGGTGCCCATGCCCTTCTTTTCCATCGTCGCGACATCCGCCTCGGCGACGCCGCCGCGCTTGCATTCTTCGATGAAGGCCTGCAGTTCCGGCTTGTCCTGCGCAAGACGCGTGGCGAGCGGATGCTCGGCGGCCACGGCGCAGAAGGTCACGCCCATGATCGTGTCGGCGCGCGTGGTGAACACGCGCAGCACTTTCTGCTCGCCGTCGATCTCATACGGGAAGCCGAAGTTCACGCCGAAGCTCTTGCCGATCCAGTTCTGCTGCATGATCTTGACGCGCTCGGGCCAGCCGAGGCCTTCGAGGTCGTTCAGCAGTTCGTCGGCGTACTGCGTGATCCGCATGTAGTACATCGGGATCTCGCGCTTTTCGACCAGCGCGCCCGAGCGCCAGCCGCGCCCGTCGATCACCTGCTCGTTGGCGAGCACGGTCTGGTCGACCGGGTCCCAGTTCACCGTGCCGGTCTTCTTGTACGCGATGCCCTTTTCGAGCATCTTCAGGAACAGCCACTGGTTCCACTTGTAATAGTCCGGGCTGCAGGTGGCGACTTCGCGCGACCAGTCGATGGCGAGGCCCATCGACTGCATCTGCTTCTTCATGTACGCGATGTTCTCGTACGTCCACTTGGCCGGCGGCACGTTATTGGCCATCGCGGCGTTTTCCGCCGGCATGCCGAACGCGTCCCAACCCATCGGCATCAGCACGTTGTTGCCGTTCATCCGCAGATAGCGGTACATCACGTCGTTGATCGTGTAGTTGCGCACGTGCCCCATGTGCAGCTTGCCCGACGGGTACGGCAGCATCGAGACGCAGTAGAACTTGGGCTTGTCGGCGGATTCCGTTGTCTTATAGGCGTCGCTGGCGCGCCATTGCCCTTGCGCGGCGGATTCGACGTCGGAGGGAACGTATTTTTCGTGCATGGTGTGATGGGATCGCTGGGTTCGGTGCTTTCGCACCGGGCCTGGTGCTCTGCTTGATGAAATGGCGTCGTTTCCCCGTCTGCAGGGGAAAAGATTGATTATACCGTTCGCTGCGGGGTCTGCCGCGCACCGGGCGGCAGGGCTACTGTGGCTTTTAGTGGTTCACCGCGGGCGGCGGCGGGTCCGTCACAAAGCCGATCCGCTCGAGCCCCGCCTGCTGCGCCGCGCCCATCACCTGGGCGATCACTTCGTAGCGCGTCGAGCGCTCGGCGCGTAGCTGGATCTCAGGCTGCTCCTGCTGCTTGCCCGCTTCGGCGAAGCGTGCGCGCATCTGCTCGAGCGTCAGGGCGTTGCCGTTCCAGTAGATCTTGCCGGCGGCATCGATTGAAAGCGTGACGGTCTGCGGCGTCTGGCGCGCCGGCTCGGCGGCGACCTTCGGCAAATCGAGCCGGATGGCGTGCGTGAATAAAGGCGCGGTAATGATGAAAATCACCAGCAGCACCAGCATCACGTCGATCAGCGGGGTCATATTGATCTCCGCCATCGGCGCCGCGGTTTGCCGTTTTTCGAGTCCGCCGAATGCCATGTCGAGCTCCTGCCTGAGTGATGCTTGAATGGTGCCTGAGTGATACCTGAGCAACGCCGGCTTAACACCAGATTAACGCTGACGCGCCCTGAACTGGACCGGGTCGGACCGGAGCGCCTTGAGTCGGACCGGGCTGGCCTGAACCGCCCTGATCCGGCCAGCGGAACCGCTCAGGCGGGCGCGCAGACGTAGGCGTGCAAGTCGTGCGCGAAGCCGTCCAGTTCCTCGGATAGCTGTCGCACCATCCGGCCAAGCACGTTATAGGCGAGCACGGCGGGAATCGCGACCACGAGGCCGAAGGCCGTCATGATGAGCGCCTCGCCGACCGGTCCGGCGACGTTTTCGATCATCGCCTGGCCACTCGCGGCAATGCTGCCGAGCGCGTGGTAGATGCCCCACACGGTGCCGAGCAAACCGACAAACGGCGCGGTGCTGCCCACCGACGCCAGCAGCACCTGGCCGAACTCGAGCCGCCGCTGGGAGGTGGTCAGCGCCTGGCGCAGCGCCCGCAGCACCCGTTCGCTGCGCTCGACGCGCGCGAGCAGGACGCCGGGGATATCCGCTTCGGCGACGTGCAAGGCGGCTTCGGCTAGCGGCGTGAAGACCCGCTCGCTATCGACGCGCCGCAACGCCGCGACGCCGTCCGACAAGGTGGGCGCTTGCCAGAACTGGGCAATCGCGCGCGCCGACTGGCGCTTTGCGCGGCCCAGCATCCAGCTCTTGACGATCAGGAAGCACCAGCTCGCCACCGACATGGCCAGCAGCAGATAGGCTACGCCATGGGTGATCGTGTCGCTGGATTGCAGGTAGTGAAGAATGCCGGTGCCTGCCATTGGACCTCGCTGTCGAAAACTGTGCGCAGCGCGGGCTTGCCGCGCACGCTGAACGGAATGCGCGCTCAGCGCAGACCGAGCACGTCCTGCATGTCGAAGAGACCATTTGCGTGGCCTTCGAGGAAGCGCACCGCGCGCAACGCGCCCTGTGCATAGGACAGCCGGCTCGCCGATTTGTGCGTAATCTCGATGCGCTCGCCAATCCCCGCGAACAGCACCGTATGGTCGCCGACGATATCGCCGCCGCGGATCGCCGAAAAACCGATGGTGGACGGATCGCGCTCGCCGGTGACGCCTTCGCGGCCGTACACCGCGCAGTCGTCAAGGTTGCGGCCAAGCGCCCCGGCAATCACTTCGCCCATCGCCAGCGCGGTGCCGGACGGCGCGTCGACCTTGTGGCGGTGATGCGCTTCAATGATCTCGATGTCGTAACCGGTTGCGAAATGGCGCGCGGCGTATTCGAGCAGCTTCAGCGTGACGTTCACGCCCACGCTCATATTGGCCGCAAACACGATGCCGATCTTTCCGGCAGCGGCGTGCAGTTGCGCCTTCTGCTCGCTGTCGAAACCTGTAGTGCCGATCACCATCTTGACGTTGTGGCGCTGCGCAGCCGCGAGGTGCGTCAGCGTGCCCTCAGGGCGCGTGAAGTCGATCAGATAGTCGGACTCGGCAAACACCTGCTCGATGTCGTCCGTCAGCAGCACCCCGGTCTGCTTGCCGAGGAACGCTCCGGCATCCTGGCCGAGTTGCGCCGAACCGGCGCGGCCGAGTGCGCCGGAAAGCCTGACGCCAGAATCGTTCAGGACGGTTTCGATCAGCATGCGGCCCATACGGCCCGATGCACCGGCAATGGCAATGTTCATGGCAATCAATGTACGAAAGACGGCGCACAGGCGGCGCCATCTGCGCCGCCGAAGGCGCCTAAACGGGCGCCAGATCGGGCACCGCCGCGGGCGCCACGAAAGGCGGAAACAAACACAAATGACGGGCTCGCGCGAAGCACGCGGCCCGTCATTGTCAGGGACAGCGTATTTAGCTACCCGTTCCCGAAGCCGCCGGCGACGACGTCAGAGGTGCGTTGTAGGTCGGTCCGTTGCTGCTCTGCGAGCCGGCCGGTGCCGGTCCAACCGGGTTCTCCTGCGGCGTACCCGGCACCGTGGGCGGCGGCGGACGCGTGAACTGGAACTGCGGTTGCCCAGGCGTCGTGGTGCCTTGCGGCACGACGCCGCCGTTCACGGTCGGGGCACTGGCCCGCGCCGACGACGTGATCTTGCCGGCCGGCGCCTGCACCGCGTCCGTGGCGCGGTTGGCCGCCTGCGCGGCCTCGGCGTTCGGATCCATGGACTGCGCGGCCGCCGCGGCGGCGTCCGGCGGCGTGGCCGCTGCCGGCGCAGCAGCGGCTGCGGCCGCAGCCGAGGCGGCAACCGGCGCACTCGCAGCCGCTACCGGAGCGGCCTTCTTGCCACGCTTGTCACCGTCGATTTCAGCGAGCAGTTCGAGGTTGGACGGCAGATCTTCGCCACCCGACCAGCTCGCGACGCGCTCACCCGCGAAATTCACGACGAAGTCGCGCTGCTGCACCACGCTCGTGTTGCCGCGCTTGAAATAGAACACGTAGTCCCAACGGTCGGCGTGGAACATGTCCGCGAGGAGCGGCGTGCCCAGCAACTGGCGCACCTGGTCGCGCGACATGCCGACCTGCATCTGGGCAGCCGCCTCAGCCGAGACGAAATTGCCCTGCACAACGGTAATCCGATATGGCGTGATGCTTTGGGCGATTCGCTGCGTTACGCTGTCATAGGTCGAACATCCGGCAAGCACCGCGACAGTCGCTGCAGCAATCAAGGTACCCCGCATGCGGCTCCCCCGGTAGATCAATAGAGATTTTGAAATCATTTCACTCACCGTGCGGGCCCTGCCAGTGGCGAGCCGCGCGAGTTTCATTGCATCGAAGATGACCTGAACAGCGAAAACACATTACTATTAGAACCCTGCATTGTACTCTAGGGATCCCTTGCCATGACCAATCCAACCGATCTGAAAAATATCGGCCTCAAGGCGACCCTACCGCGCCTCAAAATTCTGGAGATTTTCCAGCACAGCCCGGTGCGTCACCTGACCGCTGAAGATGTCTACCGCAACCTGCTGCACGAGGAACTCGATATCGGTCTCGCTACCGTGTACCGCGTGTTGACGCAGTTCGAACAGGCCGGGTTGCTGTCGCGCAGCAACTTCGAATCCGGCAAAGCCGTGTTCGAACTGAACGAAGGCACCCACCACGATCACCTGGTGTGTATCGACTGCGGGCTGGTCGAGGAGTTCTTCGACCAGGAAATCGAATCCCGCCAGCAAGCCATCGCGAAAGAGCGCGGTTTCAAGCTGCAGGAACACGCACTGGCGCTGTACGGCGCCTGCACGAAGGAAAAGTGCCCGCACCGTAAGCACTGATGGCGGGCATTATCGTCGCGCGCCTTGAGGTTCGCGAGCCTCGCAGGTAAGAAAGAGAAACCCGGTCGTCGAAAGCGGACCGGGTTTTTTTACAGCCACGATGATCGAGACGCCGTTGCAGGGGGTGCCAGGCGCCTCGCTGAGCAGACGCCACGCGGTAAAAAACCGTAACCGCCATGGCGAGCGGAACGGTGGGCGGCCGCGGCAGCAAGCGTGCTATCGCGCATCGACAAGTGCTCGAACAACCAGTGCGATGCGTGCATCACGCGCGCTGGGCCTGATTCTGCCTGACCGTTCAAGTTCGACGAGCCCATGAAGGGCTGCCCAAAAAGTCTCGGTCGCGGCCTCTACATCGACGCAAAACGGCGCTACGGCCGTCGCAAGCGCTTCGAAACCAGCCCGCAGTTCCGGTCTGGTTTCAGCTTCAGCGAACCGCAGATCGGTCGGCAGCACGAACATCGCCTCGTAGAGTGCGGGACAACGGAGCGCAAAGCCGAGATAGGCCATGGCGACACTCTCGAGGGCGTTTCGTTGTCCGGTCGATCCACGCGCCGCTTCCTGAAGAGCCACCGCGATCTCCTGGAAACCCTCGACTGCAACGGCCGTAACAATCGCATCCCTGTTTTCGAAATGCGAATAGAGGACTGGCTGGCTATATTCAATCTCTTCGGCCAGGCGGCGAACCGTTACGGCATCCCATCCGTCGCGCTCGGCGATTACACGCGCCGCCGCGATAATGCGCGACTCGCGCTCAGCCCGTTGCCTGCCTTTACGCTCGGCGATACTCAACCTTCGATCTCCCTGACCAGGATGGCCGACATGTCTTGCGATGATACTGAGGCTTGATAATCTAGCAATGCTAGATTATATTCTATCGCCATGACATCAGACATAGGACGCTGCGATGCATGGGCTTGCGATCGGACTGGCGCTGTTCCTGGCTCTCGCGATCATCGCGATCGGCACCCAGTATCTTGTGAACCCAAGGGCCGCGACCCGCAGTTTCGGCCTGCCGCTTCCTGAAAGCGGCGCCAACATCGCCTGGTGGCTCCGCCTCAAGGGTGTGCGCGACATTGCGTCGGGATTGGCGGTACTGGCGTTCATGGCATGGAGCACCCCTCTTGGGGTCGGCATCATGCTGCTTGTGGAAGCCGTTATCCCGGTCGGCGACATGCTGGTCATTCTTGGAGCGAAAGGCTCCACCAAAAGCGCCTTCGGCATGCACGGCGCTACGGCCGTGCTTATGGTCTTAACAGCTGTTTTCGTGATGATTGGCGGGCACTGAGATGGTCAATACTCTTTCTGTCTGGCTCCTCGTTGCCGGCTTCCTTGGCGCAGGCCTCGTTAATGCGATCGGCCCCGCCGCAACGCGAAGCGATTTCGCCCGGTGGGGTTACCCGCGCTGGTGGGGCCGTTTTACCGGCGGACTGGAGATGGTGAGCGCCGTTCTGATTGCGCTTCCGGTCAGCCGTGTTGTCGGCCTCGCGCTTGGGGCGGCAATCATCGCGGCTGCGGTTTTGACCGTTCTGCGCCACCGCGAATTCAAGCACCTCGCGCCACTCGGCGTCTTTGTTGCCGTGATCGCGCTCGCAGGAATCTCGTCCTGAGAACCGGGAGCCGCTCCAGCACCCGCTCACCCCACGGCCGGCACGGGATCAGGCGCGATCACACCGCCCGGCCCGCCTACCAGCCGCCATGTTTCCGCCAGAGCAAGCTCGTCGCAATTGGGCTGCGTGCCGCCGCGGTCCACCACTACAAAATCACTAACCCTTTCTAGTGCGAGCAGCGGGTGGTGCCAGACCCCTTTTGCGTAGTTGACGCCCTGCCAGCCTTCGGTCCAGAACGCGCGCATCTGCGCCGGATCGAACTCGCCCGCCGGCGCCACCACGACAAGGTAGCTCGCCGCCGCAAGCGGAAGGAAGGCCTGGCTGCCGAGCGGGTGACGCTCCATCATGCCGATCTCGACCGGCAGCGCACGCGGTTGTGCACGAAACAGGTTGATCAACGGCCGGCCGTCCTGCCCCGCTATATCGACCTTCGCAAGATCGTGGTAACGCTCGGTCGTGCCGCCGTTGATCGGGAAGTGGCGCGCGCCGTCCAGTTCGATCACGTCGCCGAACGGCGCGAAGGCCGCGCGCGTCAGGCGCTCCATCTGCAGGGTCTTCATCGCTGCGTCTTCCTTGCTGTCTGCCGTTACGCCAGCTCGCCCCACAGACGCAGGCGCGAGACGCCGCCGTCCGGGAAGATATTGAAACGCACATGGGTGACCGGACCGAGCGAGGCCAGTTCGGCTTCGAACGGATGAACATGGTCCATCTGCAGCTTCTGCTCGCCCATCAGCACCGGCCAGAACATCGCCTGGGTGATCAGCGAGTCGTCCGTGCCACCCGTCACGCTCGCTGCCTGCAGCGAGCAGCGATCGGGGAAGTTACCCTTGAAGTAAGCCGTGTCCACTTCGACCTTGCGAATCACGCCTGGCCGCGCCAGCGCGACAATCGCCCAGTCGTTGCCCGGCTCGCGGCGGCGGCGCGTTTCCCAGCCGTCGCCCATGTTGACGCCGCGTCCCGGCATCAGCATCTGCGAGGCGGGTCCGAAATGCTGGTTGTTCGCGGCAACGAGGTAAGCGCCGTTTTCGATCGCGGCCAGGTCAATGAGGCTGCCGTGCTCGACGCGCTCCCAGTCGCGCTTCGGCTGCCCGTAGACACGCAGGCGGGCCAGACCGCCGTCCGGGTACAGGTTCACGCGCAGGTGCGTAAAGGCGCGCGCATCGCTGACTTCGACATAGTGGTGTTGATTGCCTTGCAGCGTCATCGCCGGTACGACCACTTGCCAGTCGGCGTTGTCGGGCGGAATCTCGCTGTCGGCGTAGCAGCCCTCCAGAGACGCCGCCGGCGGGAAATTGCCGGTGAAGTGGCTCGTATCGAGGTCCACGCCATGGATCACGCCCGGCCGCGCGAGCCGGACCACGCAGTAGTCGTGTCCGGTGGTGCGCTTGCGGCGGGTCTCCCAGCCGTCCATCCATTTACCGTGATCGTCGTACTTGCCGGGGATGAACACCGCCGGCTGCGGGTCGAGCATGCGCTCCTTGGGCGCGAAGAACTCGTCGCTGGCATAGAGCGCCTTCGCACCGAGGCGCGGGTCGGCCAGATTCATGTAACGGCGCGTGAAGGCGGGAGCGTTGGGGTCGAGGATCAGAGTAGCCATGGTCTCGGTCTAACGGTAAGGAGGTGGAAGCCGGCGGGCGCGGCAACCTTGGTTGCCTGTAGTGCTTGCTGCGTCCGCCGGTTGGGTGGTGTGCTGGCCGGGCTTGGGCGCAGCTTAGACGGCGTGCGCAGGATCGACGGATAGGCCCGGAAGATTCGTTTCTTCGCCGGCAGGAACATAGAGGAACGCGGCTTCGCGATTCAACACGCTGCGGGCGCGAGCCTTGTCGATGTCGTTTTCCCAAACCGCCACAACAACCGTGGCGACGCAGTTGCCAATCAGGTTGGTCAGCGCGCGCGCAATGCCGACGAACCAGTCCACCGGCAGGATCAGCACAAGGCCCAGCACCGGAATGGCAGGAATTGCGGAGAGCGTGGCGGCGAGAATCACAATCGCCGAACCCGGGATACCGTGCGCCCCCTTCGAGGTAACGAGCGACACCAGCACCACCACGATCAGATCATGCAACGACAGCGGCGTGTTGGTGGCCTGGGCGATGAAGATCACCGCGAGCGTCAGGTAGATCGAGAAGCCGTCCAGGTTGAACGAGTAGCCGGTCGGGATCACGAGGCCGACCGTCGAATCCTTCACACCCATCCACTCGAGCTTGCGCATGACCTGCGGCAAGACGGCATCCGAAGAAGCCGTGCCGAGCACGATGGACATTTCCTCGCGCAGATAGCGGATCAGCTTGAAGACGCTAAAGCCGGCCATGCGCATGACAATGCCCAGCACGAGCGCGACGAACACGATACAGCTCGCGTAGAACACCACCACCAGCAAGCCCAGTTGCTCGAGCGACGAAACGCCGTAGGTACCGGTGGTAAAAGCAATCGCACCGAGCACGCCGAGCGGCGCCAGCTTGATGATGAAGCTCATCACGCGGAAGAACACCTGCGCCAGCTCGTCGATCAGGCTGCTCACCTTCTGCGCCTTGTCACCGAGCAATGACAGCGCCGAGCCGAACAGCACCGAAAACACGAGAATCTGCAGGATGTCGCCGGTGGCGAACGCGTTGAACGCGGTGTCAGGGATGATTTTCAGCAGGAATCCTGCGGTGTCCTTCAGGTCTTTGGCGTGCTCGGTGTAGGTGCTAAGCGATGCGGCATCGAGCGAATGCAGGTTGACGTTCATGCCGACGCCGGGCTTCGTGACATACGCCAGCACCGCACCGATCAGGAGCGCGATCGTCGTCATGAACTCGAAGTACACCACCGCCTTCAGACCGACCCGCCCCACTTTGCGCAGATCTCCGGCATGCGCCATGCCGCTCACCACCACGCAGAACACAATGGGACCGATCACCATCTTGATCAGCTTCAGAAAACCGTCGCCGAGCGGGCGCAACGATTGGGCGAAATGCGGAAACAGCGCGCCGATCACGATGCCCGCCACAAGGGCAATCATCACCCGGCCAAACAGCGAATTGAAAAACTTCAACACGGCCTTCTCCCGGTTACGGTTTTCATCTGTTCATACTGGTCCGACCAGTACTGTTATGGTGGATAGTAGGAAGCCGATATAGTCGAGTCAAGACAGAAAATAATAGTGTTTACCCGGCTAATTTTGCGGCGTTTTGAACGTTTTATGTCAGAAGATTGTTTCCGCAGTGCGCACGCCAAAGCCGGGGATTACAATGCCGGTCAGACCACGCGATTGAGTGGAGGATCATGAAGAACGTCCCGCACACTGTCACCGATTCCGCTATTGCCACCATCCGCGAACGGATAGAGGGCGGCGTGTATCCCGTGGGCAGCCTGCTGCCGGCGCAACGTCAGCTCTCCGAAGAACTCGCCATCAGCCGCGCGTCGTTACGCGAAGCGCTTTCCACACTCGAGGCGCTCGGCATGCTGATGATCCGTCCGGGCAAGGGGGTGTATGTCGAGAGTGCGCAGGCGTCCGCTGCGAACCCGTGGCGTTTCGCGGAACAGTCTTCCCTGCCGGATACTTATCAGATGCGTTTCGCGCTTGAAGGCTTCGTCGCGCGCATGGCGGCGCTGGCGATCAGCGACGCCGATCTTGCATGGTTCGAGCAGAATATAGAGGCGATGCATGGCGCGCTCGCCGCCAGCGAACTCGACGAAGCAGCGCAACTCGACTTCGACTTTCACATGCGCATGGTGAGCATTGCCGGCAATGCAGCGATCGAGTCGATCCTGCGCAGCAGTTCGGACATCATGAAGGAGAGTCAGCGCATGCCGTTCTTCAAGCGCGAACTGGTGCTCTCCACGTACCACGAGCATCGCGCGATTCTGGACGCGCTAAAGACGCGAGATTCCGCCGCGGCAGGTAAAGCGATCGAGACGCACATCACCAATGCCGCGCAGCGTGCAGGCGTGTACTTCCCGGTGCCGAAGGCCTAAAGCCTGACCGCTGTCGAAGCATGAATGAAGCCGCGCCAGGCGAAAACCGGGCAAAAAAAAACCGCTCCGAAGAGCGGTTTTTCGTATGCGGCGCCCGAGACGTGAGACGCAGCGGTAGTGCGGCTTACTTCGCGTTAGCGAGCGCCACAGCCGTGTCCAGCATGCGGTTCGAGAAGCCCCACTCGTTGTCGTACCAGCTCGACACCTTCACCAGACGGCCCGACACCTTGGTCAGCGTCGCGTCGAACGTCGACGAAGCCGGGTTGTGGTTGAAGTCGATCGACACCAGCGGCGCCTTGTTGTAGCCGAGGATACCCTTCAACGCGCCTTCCGACGCTTCCTTCATGATCGCGTTGACTTCATCCACCGTCGTGTCGCGCGAGGCGATGAACGACAGGTCGACGATCGACACGTTGATGGTCGGGACACGAATGGCGTAGCCGTCCAGCTTGCCGTTCAGTTCCGGCAGCACGAGGCCGACAGCCGATGCAGCACCCGTCTTGGTCGGGATCTGGCTGTGCGTGGCCGAGCGCGCGCGGCGCAGGTCTTCGTGATACACGTCAGTCAGAACCTGGTCGTTCGTGTAGGCGTGGATCGTGGTCATCAGACCGTTTTCCAGGCCGATCTTGTCGTTCAGCGGCTTGACGAGCGGCGCCAGGCAGTTGGTCGTGCACGATGCGTTCGAAATGACCGTGTCCGATGCCTTCAGCACGTGGTGGTTCACGCCGTAGACGATCGTTGCGTCCACATCCTTACCGCCCGGTGCCGAGATGATGACCTTCTTGGCGCCGCCCTTGATGTGCGCGCTGGCCTTTTCCTTGGTCGTGAAAAAGCCCGTGCATTCCAGCACGACATCGACGTTCAGTTCGCCCCACGGCAGTTCAGCCGGGTTACGGTTGGCCAGCACGCGGATACGGTCGCCGTTGACGACCAGGTAGTCGCCGTCCACCGACACTTCGCCCGGGAACTTGCCGTGGGCCGTGTCGTATTGCGTCAGGTGAGCGTTGGTGTTGGCATCGCCCAGGTCGTTGATGGCGACGATCTGGATGTCGTGCTTCTTGCCGTTTTCATAGAAGGCGCGCAGCGTGTTGCGGCCGATCCGGCCGTAGCCGTTGATTGCGACGCGAATCGTCATGGTCTATCTCCTGATGGCTGAAAAAAATACGTCCATGCTGGCTCTGCGGAGCCGGTTCCCGCCGGGCGTGGAGCGCACGCAGCGGGAACCGGGCACTCGTCAGCCCAGTGCGGCTTTAGCCGTCTCTACGACGTGCTCGACGGTGAAGCCGAAATGCTTGAACAACACGCCAGCCGGGGCCGACTCGCCGAACGTGTCGATCCCGACCACGCCGCCTTCCAGGCCCACGTACTTGCGCCAGAAATCGGTCACGCCCGCTTCGATTGCGACGCGGCGCACGTCCTTCGGCAACACGCGCTCGCGGTACTCGGCGTCTTGCCGGTCGAATACGGTCGTGGCCGGCATCGACACCACACGCGCTGCGATCCCTTCACGCGCCAGCGGCTCGACCGCCTTCAGCGCCAGCTCGACTTCCGAACCGGTGGCGATCAGGATGATCTTGCGCGCAACGATCTCGTCGTTCCAGTCGCGCAGCACGTAGCCGCCCTTGGCGATGTTGGCGATCTGCGCGTCGGTGCGCTCCGAGAACGGCAGGTTCTGACGGCTGAAGATCAGGCACGAAGGACCATGATGCTCGACCGCCTGGGTCCAGGACACCGCGGTTTCGACAGTGTCAGCCGGGCGCCACACCTGCAGATGCGGAATCAGACGCAGGCTGGCGACGTGTTCGATGGACTGGTGGGTCGGGCCGTCTTCACCGAGGCCGATCGAGTCGTGCGTGAACACGAAGATCGACGGCGCTTTCATCAGCGCGGCGACGCGCAGCGCGTTGCGGCTGTAGTCCGAGAACGTCAGGAACGTGCCGCCGAATGCCTTGAAGCCGCCGTGCAGCGCGACGCCGTTGATGGCGGCGCTCATGCCGAACTCGCGCACGCCGTAGTTGACGTAGTTGCCGGCTGCGTGGCCTTCCGCGTTGACGCGCACCGGCTTGGCCGCCTTCCAGTTGGTCAGGTTCGAGCCGGTCAGGTCAGCCGAGCCGCCGAGCAGTTCCGGCAGCACGGTCGACAGGCCTTCGATGGCCTGCTGCGATGCCTTGCGGGTTGCGACGGTTTCCGCGCGCTCGTTCGCGCCGGCGATGATGGCTTGCGCCTTCTCCGCCCAATCGGCCGGCAGTTGCTTGGCCATGCGGCGCGTGAATTCAGCGGCTTCCTGCGGATACTTGGCCTGGTACGCGGCGAATGCCTTGTCCCACTCAGCCTCGTTGCGCGCGCCCGCTTCCTTCGCGTCCCACGCTGCATAGACTTCCTGCGGGATCACGAACGGCTCCCACTTCCAGCCGATCGCCTCGCGCGTGGCGGCAATTTCCTTGTCGCCGAGCGGCGCGCCGTGCGAATCGTGGCTGCCGGCCTTGGTCGGCGCGCCTTCACCGATCACGGTCTTGCAGCAGATCAGCGTCGGCTTGTCCGACAGCTTCGCTTGCTTGATTGCCGCGTCAACTGCGTCGACGTTATGGCCGACCACATTTGGGATCACGTTCCAGCCGTAGGCCTCGAAACGCTTCGGCGTGTCGTCGTGGAACCAGTGCACCACTTCGCCGTCGATCGAGATGCCGTTGTCGTCGTAGAAAGCGATCAGCTTGTTCAGCTTCAGCACGCCCGCGAGCGAGCAGGCTTCATGCGAGATGCCTTCCATCAGGCAGCCGTCGCCGACGAACACATACGTGTGGTGATCGACAATCTTCGCGTCGGGCTTGTTGAATTCCGTGGCGAGCAGCGACTCGGCGAGCGCCATGCCGACTGCATTGGCCAGACCCTGGCCGAGCGGGCCGGTAGTCGTCTCGACACCCGGCGTGATGCCGTATTCCGGGTGGCCCGGGGTCTTCGAGTGCATTTGACGGAAGTTCTTCAGCTCTTCGATCGGCAGGTCGTAGCCGGTCAGATGCAGCAGCGAATACAGCAGCATCGAGCCGTGGCCGTTCGACAGCACGAAGCGGTCGCGGTCGGCCCACTGCGGGTTCTTCGGGTTGTGGCGCAGATGGCGCGACCACAGCGCAACGCCGATCTCGGCCATGCCCATCGGCATGCCGGGGTGGCCGGAATTCGCTTGTTGAACAGCATCCATAGCCAGCGCGCGGATCGCGTTGGCCATCAGGGAAGTGGGGGCGGGAGACGGGGTCGTCATGTCGAGTCCGGAGAACGAGTCCAAAAAGCGGGGCGCGGGCGGCGGGTCCGGAAGCTCGGCGGCCAGTCTGCTACGGCGCACGGTGCGGCGCCTGGAGACGCGATACGGGCAGAGCAAACGGACAAGGCTGCAAAGCGTCACATTCTAACAGATGGTTGTGGCCTTTCCGGCCGCGAACCGCGCGGGGCGGCGCGGCGGAGATTGGGGCCGGAACTCGGCCCGGCGCCGCCCGCGCCTCTATAATCCGAGCATCGCCAACTCGCCGCGCCCGAGCGCGCCCCGCCCACCGTGAGCGCCCCGCTGCTTTTCCAGCCGACCCCATACGCCCTGTATGGCTTCCCGAACGCACGGCGCCTCGCGAGCGTCACTTCGCCCTGGCAACTTATCGAGGTATGGGATACGCCGCAACTCGGGCGGCTCTTCACGCTTGACGGGCGTCCGATGACATCGGTCGGCGACGAGTTTATCTATCACGAATGCATGGTCCACCCGAACGCTCTGGCTCATCCGGCGCCACGCGCCGCTCTGGTACTGGGTGGCGGCGACGGCGGCGCGGCACGGCAGCTACTCAGGCATCCCGGCATCGCGAGAATCGTGGTGGCCGAACTGGATGCGCAGGTGGTGCGCCTCACGCGCGAGTATCTGCCTCAGGTGCATGGCGGCGCCTTCGACGATCCGCGGGTAGAACTGGTGATAGGCGACGCCGCCGGTTTCGTTGCCGCTACCGGGGAACAGTTCGACCTGATCGTATTTGACCTGACACCGCCCGACTCGCCGGCGGCGAGCCTCTACACCCCGGCGTTCTACGCCCAGCTCAAGCGCGTCATGACTCCGGACGCAGCCTTGTCGCTGCACCTGGGCGCGCCGTATTTTCATGGAGCGCGCGCAGCAACGCTGCTCGACGGACTACGCGGCGCCTTTGCCGTGGTGCGCACGATGGGGGCATTCGTGCCGCTGCACGGCTCGCTATGGATGATGGCCACCGCCAGCGACACGCTCGACCCCGCCGCACTCACTGCGGACGTCGTCGCCCGGCAACTCGCCGCCCGTGGGATCGCCGGACTTGGCTGGTACGACGAGCATGCGCACGCCGGTCTGTTCTCGGCATCTCGTGCCGTGCGCGATAAACTAAGTCAATTCTTAAAGCCAGCACGGTAACGCGGCGGCACAATGTGCGGTTTGGTTGGCGCGGAAGTTTCGTGCGCCGACCGCCTGGCTGTGCTGCACACGCCCCGCTGACCCTAGCCAGATCCGGAGAACTCCATGACCGCCTCTCGCCCGGCCGGTGTGCCTTGGTTGACCCCCTATCTGACGGTACGCGACGCGCGTGCCGCCATTGCATTCTTTGAGGCGGCATTCGGCTTCGAGGTGCGTGACAGCGTCCAGGATGATGGTGTCGTCATGCACGTCGAGATGGTTTACCAAGGCCAGTTGATCGTCATGTTTGCGCCGGAAGGCGCGTTCGGCTCGACGGCGAAGACACCCAAAAGCGCCGGTGCGATTGCCCCGCAATCGTTTTATGTTTATGTCGACGATGTCGACGCGGTTTATGCGCGGGCCCTCGCGGCCGGCGCCAGATCGCTGAGCGAGCCGCAAGATCAGTTCTGGGGTGACCGTTTTGCGCAGGTCGAAGACCTGGACGGCTACCGATGGGCGCTCGCTCGCCACCTTTCGTAAACCAATGAGTATTTTCCTGATGCCTCGCTTCTTCGTCGGTACGGCACTCAAGCCCAACGACATCATGCAGCTTCCCGATGACGTCACACGGCACATCCTGGTCCTGCGCCTGCAACCGGGGGACTCGGTCGTGCTTTTCAACGGTGAAGGCGGCGAGTACAGCGCTGAGCTCGTCGAAGTCGAACGCCGCTCGGCTACGGTCAAGATTCGCGAATTCCGAGATATTGAGGTGGAGCCGCCTTATCGCCTGACGCTCGCACAAGGCATCGCCAGCGGCGACAAGATGGATTGGCTGATCGAAAAGGCCGTCGAACTGGGCGCCTCCAGTTTCGTGCCGCTGACCACCACGCGCAGCGTCGTGCGCCTGTCCGGCGAGCGAGCGCAACGGCGCCACATGCACTGGCAGGGTATCGTGCGCTCTTCGTGCGAACAGTGCGGGCGCAATCGCCTGCCCGAAGTCGCAACGGTGCGCGAGATCGCCACATGGCTCGGCGCGCTGCCTCGCGCGCCCGAAGAAGGGGAGTTGCGCCTGCTGCTTTCGCCCCGCGCGAGCATCAGCTTTGCGGCTTTGCCGGCCACCCCGCCGCACGGCCGCGTGACGCTGCTGATCGGGCCGGAGGGCGGTTTTTCAGCGGCCGAAGAAGCCGCAGCGACCGACCACGGCTTCACGGCAGTGGGTCTCGGTCCGCGCGTATTGCGCACCGAAACAGCCGGGATCGCCGTGCTGGCCGCGTTGGCCGCGCGCTGGGGCGGGTGGTAAAGCCTCGAGAGGTCAGCGCCGCACATTAGCCACCCTAACCACCTTTGAGCTCGGGGCCGTGCAGGTCCAACCAACACCCAACGCTCAGGACACCGCAAAGACGTCACCGCAAAGCAAAGGCCCGCCAATCGGCGGGCCTTTGCTTTGTTAAGTCATCCGTACTGCCACCGTGCCTGGCGCGGCTAATTTGGCTTCACCCCGCTCCACACACCGCCGGCACGCTCAGGCGAACGAATAAAACACGCGGAACGCAACCTTGCGCTCGGCCCAGAATTCCGCAGCCTCGCGGAACACGTCGAGCAGCGTTTCCCGCCCTTCCTTGTCGAATTTCTGCGCTACCGGCAACGCCTCCAGCACGATCACGAAGCCCGGTTGCGTGCCCGCCTTCGCGACCAGGTCGGTCAGGCAATCGTAGAGGGCGTCGTAATTCTTGCCGAAATGTTTCGGAAACAGAAACGAAGTCGCAATCGTTTCGAGGACTTCTTGTTTGGACTGCGCATTCGCGCAGAACGCATACAGAAAGTGCTGGCCGAGCTGGCTGGCCTCGTCAGCGAGATCCTGCACGCGAAACGCGCGGATCGACTGTACGATATTCGGTCGTACGGTCTTGAAAAGACTCATAGGCCCCTCGTTCGATGAAAGCACAGTGCTGGCTTCGCTCTGGGTGTCCCGTCCGTCACCGGCGGTGCGCATCTGCATGACACGCTGAAACAGATTGCCGTCGCCGGCCGCGAAAAGATCCGTCGCGACTCCGGAGTCGTGCGCGTAGATGTTGTCGCTCATGCCGTTCATCCCGATGTCATTCAACAATACGATTAAAACTGGTGTAGTGGTCGTCTGAGTAGTAGCAATTATCAGTATGCTGGAGCGGACCCCCACAGACAATGCGACGTGCGCCGCGATTGCGGGCACGCGGCGTAGGAACGGTGTATTCGTGATAATAGCCGCGCCGATGCGGTGGCAGCAGCCCTTCGCGGTTGCCGAATACGATCCCGTCCTTCTCATACGGGTAAGGCCCGCCTGCGGCAATCAAGTTCAAAGTATTGACTGCTTCACGCGGCAATTGCGCGACCGCGATGGTGCCTTGCACCTGATTGTCGCTATTGCCGGGTGCCGAATAGTCCCGCGCGAACGCGCCGGTGACCAGACTCCCGCACAAACTGCCAAACGCCAGGGCGCCGATAAGCACGCCGTTGCGGAGCCACTTGCGTGCCATGAATCAGGGTTCCCGCTGTTAGATCACGAGTTTGACGACCATGAAAGACGTAAGGGTATCGCTAATGGCCCCTGGAATCAACGTTCGTTCGGCAAACGAAAGGTTCCATTGTTGATGGATTGCGCCACCCAAGCAATTTTGACAACTCTTGACAGATTATTTTATCTCGTTCGAGTTAAAATTTACTCGACGGCGCAGTCCGGGGTAATTGAGTGAGGCTCGGTTTATTTTCGGACAATCTGAGGTGGATGCCGTCGATTCGTGCCTTTATTGGGTGGCAATCCCCTGTTCGCCCACAGGCGTGCCCGTTGCGGGCACGCCTTTTTTTCGCCTGTCGGCGTTATGTGGATGGCCGCTTAACGGGCCGCGATCACGTCGGCAACCAGCAGTGCCGTCATATTGACAATCCGGCGCACCGTGGCCGAAGCCGTCAGCACGTGCACCGGCTTGGCCGCGCCCAGCAGGATCGGGCCAATCGCGATGTTATTGCCGGCAGCCGTCTTCAGCAGGTTGTACGAGATGTTGGCCGCATCGATATTCGGCAGCACCAGCAGGTTCGCATCGCCTTCGAGCGTGGAGTCGGGCAGCACTTCGCGGCGCAGGTTGTGGTCGAGCGCAACGTCGCCGTGCATTTCGCCGTCTACTTCCAGGTCCGGCGCGCGTTCACGCAAGATCTCGAGCGTATCGCGCATCTTCTGGGCAGTCGGCGCATTGCTCGTGCCGAAGTTCGAATGCGACACCAGCGCGATCTTCGGCTCAATGCCGAAGCGGCGCACTTCTTCCGCCGCCATGATGGTGATCTCAGCGAGCTGCTCGGGCGTCGGGTCGACGTTCACGTGGGTATCGACGAGGAAAATCTGCCGGCCCGGCAACACCAGCCCGTTCATCGCCGCGTAGACGTTGCGGCCTTCCTTCTTGCCGATCACCTGGTCGATAAAGTGCAGGTGGCGGTGCGTCGTGCTGACTGTGCCGCAGATCATGCCGTCCGCTTCACCTTTCTTCACCAGCATTGCGCCGATCAGCGTGGTGCGGCGGCGCATTTCGAGCTTGGCCATCTGCTCGCTGATGCCCTTGCGCGACATCAGCTTGTGATACGCCTGCCAGAAGTCGCGGTAGCGCTCGTCGTGATCCGTGTTGACCACCGTGTAGTCCTGACCGTTGACGAGACGCAGGCCATAACGCGCAATGCGCTGCTCGATGACCGCCGGACGGCCGATCAGGATCGGCTTGGCCAGCTTTTCGTCGACGATGATCTGCAGCGCGCGCAACACGCGTTCTTCTTCGCCTTCCGCGAACACAATGCGCTTCTTCTCCGGCTCGACACCCCGCGCGAGCTGGAAAATCGGCTTCATGGTCGTGCCGCTGTGGTACACGAACTGCTGCAGATGCTGCTCGTACGCCTCCATGTCTTCGATCGGACGCTCCGCCACGCCCGAGTCCATCGCCGCCTTTGCCACGGCCGGCGCGACCTTGACGATCAGGCGCGGGTCGAACGGCTTCGGAATCAGATAGGACGGCCCGAACGACAGATCCTGGATGCCGTAAGCCGTCGCGACGATATCGCTCTGCTCCTGGCGCGCCAGTTCGGCAATCGCGTTGACCGCGGCAATTTCCATTTCCCGCGTCACCGTCGTGGCGCCCGCATCCAGCGCGCCGCGGAACAGGAACGGGAACACCAGGACGTTGTTCACCTGGTTCGGGTAGTCGGTGCGGCCCGTGCACAGCACGGCATCTGGGCGCACTTCGAGCGCCAGTTCCGGCAGGATTTCCGGGGTCGGGTTGGCCAGCGCGAGAATCAGCGGCCGCTCCGCCATCTGCTTGACCATGTCCTGCTTGAGCACGCCGCCAGCCGAGAGGCCGAGGAAAATGTCCGCACCGCCAATCGCTTCCGCCAGCGAGCGGGCGTCGGTTTCACGGGCGAAGCGCTCCTTGTCCGGGTCCATCAGTTCGGTGCGGCCCTTGTAGACCACGCCGGCCAGGTCGGTCACGATGATGTTCTCGAGCGGCAGGCCGATGTCGACCAGCAGGTCCAGACAGGCGAGCGCCGCGGCGCCGGCGCCCGAGGCGACCAGCTTGACCGTCTTGATGTCTTTACCGACGACCTTCAGGCCGTTGGTGATAGCGGCCGCGACAACGATGGCGGTGCCGTGCTGGTCGTCGTGGAACACCGGAATCTTCATGCGCTTGCGGCATTCGCGTTCGACGATGAAGCAGTCCGGCGCCTTGATGTCTTCCAGGTTGATGCCGCCGAAGGTGGGTTCGAGCGCGGCGATCACGTCGACCAGCTTGTGCGGGTCCGACTCGTTCAGCTCGATATCGAACACGTCGATACCGGCGAACTTCTTAAACAGCACGGCCTTGCCTTCCATGACCGGCTTGGAGGCGAGCGGGCCGATGTTGCCGAGGCCCAGCACCGCCGTGCCGTTCGTCACGACCCCGACGAGGTTGCTGCGCGCGGTGAAGCGGGCGGCATTCAGCGGATTCTCGACGATTTCCTCACACGCGAACGCCACGCCGGGCGAATACGCCAGCGCGAGGTCACGCTGGTTGATCATCTGCTTGGTCGGCGCGATCGCGATCTTCCCGGGGGTCGGGAATTCGTGATAATCGAGAGCGGCTTCGCGGAGTTTGCTATTGACGGGATTCGACATAAGGCGGGCTTGGAAGTGCGGATTAGAATAGGTGTTCGACGGCATTGTAGCGCCATTCCCTAACGCAATTCCTTCAAAAAGGGTACAGCTGCCGCGACTGAAACAGAGTGAAAGGTTGCGCGCCCTCTCATCAGGACACATTGCGGCGACGCAGCAATATCACCGTACAATGCGCGCCGTTAGCAGCCACTCAGGTGCTTTTGCGCGCACGGACCCTCAATATGCTCTCCGAATTTTCGCTGATCGACCGTTTTTTCGCGCGCCGGGCCGGCAGGGCGCGCATCCCCGACGATGGCTCGCTCGGCATTGGCGACGATTGCGCCTTGCTTGCGCCGCGTCCCGGCGAAATCCTGGCGATTTCGACGGACATGCTGGTAGAAGGCCGTCACTTCTTCCCCGATATCGATCCACATGCCTTGGGACACAAAGCCCTGGCGGTCAACCTGTCGGATCTGGCGGCCATGGGCGCGCAGCCTCAGGCGTTCACGCTGGCGTTCGCGCTGCCGCAAGCACGCGAGGACTGGCTGGCAGCGTTCAGCAATGGGCTCTTTGAAATGGCCGAACGCTACGGATGCGACCTGATTGGCGGCGATACGACGGCTGGGCCGCTCAACCTGTGCATTACCGTGTTCGGCAGCGTGCCGCCCAGGCTGGCGTTGCGCCGCGACGCAGCCAAGGCCGGCGACGACATCTGGATTTCCGGCACGCTCGGCGACGCGCGAGCCGGACTCGGTGTGCTGCGCGGCGAGTGGCCGGCCGACGCGAGCGACACTGCGACATTTCGCCGCGCCCTCGAACGTCCTGAACCGCGTGTCGCGCTGGGCCTGGCATTGCGCGGCATTGCGCATGCAGCGCTGGACCTGTCCGACGGGCTCGCCGGCGATCTGCTGCATATTCTTGAGCGCTCGCAGCTGGCAGCGCAGGTCGATATCGATGCCGTGCCACGCTCGGCCGCACTGCGCAAGCTGCCCATCGATGTGCAAAGACGCTGCACGCTGGCCGGTGGCGACGACTACGAGCTCTGCTTTACCGCGCCGGCGCCGGCTCGGGCAGCAGTCGAGGCAGCCGGCCGTCAGGCCGGAATTTCGCTGACCCGCATCGGTACAATAAGCGCTCTCAACTCGGCGGCGGAAAAGCCTGCAATCAGTTGGCATGATGCAGCCGGTACCCCGCTCACCTTGACCTTGCAAGGCTTCGACCACTTCCATGCAGACTGAACCTTCGCTCGGCCCCGCCGACGACCTTGCCGACGACCCGTCACGGGGCGGCCCGCCGGACTCGCCCGAGCCGAGCCCCGTGCGGCCGCGCCGTGCGACTGCACGCTTCATGCTGTCGCATCCGCTGCATCTGATTTCGCTCGGCTTTGGCAGCGGCTTGTCGCCGGTCATGCCGGGCACGGTCGGCACGCTGTTCGCCTGGGCATCGTTTGCCGTGCTCAACCGCTATCTGACCGTGCTCGACTGGGGCGTGCTAATCGTGGTTGGCTTCTTCGCCGGCATCTCGATTAGCGGCTTCACGGCAAAAAAGCTCGGCATCGACGATCCGTCGCCCGTCGTGTGGGATGAGATCGTTGCGTTCTGGCTGGTGATGCTGATGGTGACGCCGGTGTCCTTCGTCGGCCAGGTGTGGACCTTCGTCGTGTTCCGCTTCTTCGACATGGTGAAGCCTCCGCCGATCCGTTACTTCGACCGCAGACTGAAAGGTGGTTTTGGCATCATGTTCGATGACCTGGTCGCGGCGTTTTTCACGTTACTGGTGATCGCGCTGTGGCGCATGACGGTCTGACCGTCTCACGTTTTTCGGACATACGCATGGCTACCGATTCCGTCGTCCACCAACTCGCTATTCGCGTGAGCAACAAGCTGCGCGACGAGCGCCTGATGCTGGCGACCGCCGAATCCTGCACGGGCGGCATGGTCGCGACCGCGATCACCGACATCTCCGGCAGCAGCGGCTGGTTCGAGCGCGGTTTCGTCACTTATTCGAACCAGGCCAAAAGCGAGATGATCGGCGTGCCCGCGGATCTGATCGAAAAACATGGCGCGGTCAGCGAACCGGTGGCCCGTGCGATGGCCGAGGGCGCGCTGCGCAATAGTCGCGCGCAGGTGGCGTTGTCGATTACCGGAGTGGCCGGCCCGAGCGGTGGCACGGAAACGAAGCCGGTGGGAACGGTGTCGTTCGGGTGGAGCAACCGGCTGCATACGGAGGTGGAAACGATGGTGTTCAAGGGCGATCGCGAGAGGATTCGCGTGCAGGCGGCGGCGCATGCGCTGCGCGGGCTGCTGGCGTTGCTCGACGAGCGCGAGCGCTAACCATGCCGGCTCAGGAATTGGCGAGGGATGAACTGATCCGGCGCTTTGAGCTGACGCCGCATCCCGAGGGCGGTTTTTTCCGCGAGACTTATCGCTCGGCTGTGAGCGTGAACCGCGATGGATCGGGCGAGGCGCGCTCGGCGTCGACCGCCATTTACTATCTGCTTTGCGACGGCGCGCATTCTGCGTGGCATCGGATCAGGTCCGATGAAGTCTGGCATTTCTATGCGGGTGAGCCGTTGCTGGTACACGTGCTCGATGAGGCCGGGAAACTGGTGACCCACCGGCTCGGCAATCCGCTGAGCCATCCGGGCACCGTGTTTCAGGCTGTGGTATCAGCGGGGTTGTGGTTCGCCGCGGAGTGCGCAGATCCGGCGACATTCGCGCTGGTAGGCTGCACGGTGGCGCCGGGATTTGAGTTCGGCGAATTTGAGCTCGCTGATGTCGATGCGCTGGGGAGCGCCTATCCGGCGCATGCGGAATTCATTGCGCGGCTGGGACCGGCGGAACGCGTCGATTAGCAGCTAAGCCGCTTCCAGTTCGACATGCACTCGCCGACCTAGCGCAGTAGCAATGTTGACCAGTGCATCCAGCGAAAAACGGGACACGCGACCGCGCAGCAAATCGTTGATACGCGGCTGCGTCACGCCGCAGTGTGTGGCGGCTTCCGCTTGCGTCCATCCGCTTGATTCAACAAGCGCGGCGATCTGCTGCATCAATTCCGCACGAGTACGCAGATTGGCCGCCTGCTCCGGCGTGTCAGCAAGTGCGTCCCAGACGCTGGCGTAGGTTTCCGCTTGAGTCATTTCACACCCCTCATCAGTTCGTTATATCTCGCCTTGGCAACGTCAACATCTCGTTGTGCCGTGGCCTGAGTTTTCTTCTGGAAGGCATGCAATACATACACCGCTTCGGCGAGTCGGGCGGTGTAAACGACACGGTAAGCGCCCGACTCATCCCAAACACGAATCTCCTCCACGCCCCGCCCAATCGATGGCATGGGCTTGAAGTCGTCCGGCTGGTGACCTCGTTGCACTTTGTCTAGTTGATAACCCACGTCGTGCCTGGCGTCCTCCGGGAACTCACGCAAGCACTTCAGCGAGTCTCCGAGAAATCGCACTGGCTTCATATCGTCAATTATATCCAAACGGATATAATTCGCAAGGTTCTATCGGCTGGCAAATGCGAGGCCCAATTCAATCTGAGGCGCCTCGCACACCCCTCACCGATACGCATTGATCCGATCCCGCGTCTCCTCAGCAGCCTTCGCCGCCGCCTGCGCGTAGTCTTCGCCCTTGCCGGCGTAAATAATCGCCCGCGACGAGTTGATCAGCATGCCGGTACCCGCCGCCGTGCGGCCTGCATTCACAGTAGCCTCGACGTCCCCGCCCTGTGCGCCAATGCCCGGAATCAGCAACGGCATGTCGCCGACAATCCCGCGCACCACTTCGATTTCCTTCGGGAACGTCGCGCCCACCACCAGCCCAAGCTGCTCGCTCGCGTTCCACTTCTGCGCCGCCAGTTGCGCGACCACCTGATACAGCGGACGCCCCGCCGTATCGAGAAACTGCAGGTCCGAGCCGCCCGGGTTCGAAGTCCGGCACAGCACGATCACGCCCTTACCCTTGTGCTCCAGATACGGCTCGATCGAATCGAAACCCATGTACGGGTTCACCGTCACGGCATCCGCCTGATAGCGCTCGAACGCCTCGCGGGCGTACTGCTCGGCCGTGCTGCCGATATCGCCGCGCTTTGCGTCGAGAATCACCGGCAGGCCCGGATGGTTGCGATGAATGTGCGCAATCAGTTGCTCAAGCTGGTCTTCCGCGCGATGCGCGGCGAAATAAGCAATCTGTGGCTTGAATGACGACGCATACGGCGCGGTCGCGTCGACGATCGTGCGGCAGAACTCGAAGATCGCATCGGCGCGGCCGGCCAGCGTGCCCGGGAACTTCGTCGGCTCAGGATCGAGGCCGACGCACAGCAGCGAATTGGTACGCTGCCATGCGTCGTTGAGTGTCTGGATGAAAGTGGACATGGTGGTGCTCGCGGCGGGCTGATTAAAGAAGTGGCCCGTATTTTACCCGCCAGCGCCTGCTACCGCCGCGAACTCCGCGCCCCAGCCGCCGCGCGCAAGCCAGTCCGCTCGACGGTAAACCGGAATGACCGGCTCAGGCGCTCGCCACGCGCCAGCATGGTCATGCCATGCGCCGCCGCGCCGCCCGGCAGGTTCATCGCATTGATCGGATGATCGACCGGCTCGAAGCAGAAAAAGTCTTCGCCCGGCGGCGTGTAGAGCACGTAGTAATCGGTATCCGAGGCGACCGTCAGCGAAAGCCGCCGTTTCGGCCACACCACCGCCGCCTGGCCGCTCCAGCCGGTAAAAGCATGATTGACGATGGTCTGCGGCAACGGATACGCCACGCCGAACTGCCAGGCCGGCGGCGCCGGCACATGACGCACCGGCAGCCAGTCGTCGCCCTGCAGCCAGAGTCCCGCGGCGGCGGCCGACAATTCGGTCTGCGCGTCGCGCACCAGGAACGGATGAATGCCGAGCCCAAACGGCAACGCATCGCGGCCGGTGTTTTCGACCTCGAGCGAAATCACGAGACTCGGGCCTTCGAGTGCATAGGTTTGCATTGCGCGGTACGCGTAGGGCTTGCCGTCGCTGCGATCGAGCGTCAGGCGCACGCTGTCACGCTCTGTCGCGGCCACCTGCCAGTGCGCCAGCCAGCCGTCGCCGTGAATCGGCAGCGGCTCGGCTGCGCGATTGCACGGCACGTCGATACGCCGTCCGCCCACGCCGAAATGGCCGCCGCCGATGCGGTTCGAGTATGGCAGCAACGGATAGCAGGACAACTGGTTCGGATCAGTATCGGCGGCAACATGCCGGCAGCGGCGAAAGATCGGCACCAGCGCGCCGTCGCTGCGCCAGTCGAAACGGGTGATGCCGCCGCCGAGCGACGGCGCCACGTCGAGCCGCAAGTGCGTATTGGCGAGCGTCACGCACGCGACGTCGCCCGCGCTCGTCTCGCCGACCGCCACCGCCGATGTGCTCGGCCCCGCCAGCACCGGATTGGCGGCCGCCGCCAGCCGGGCGCGGCGCGTCTGCGCGGCCTGGGTACTCTGTGAAGAGGAAGCGAGATTCGCGACAGTCATTTCGGGCTCCATCGAGAGGCGTGAGACGATATCGTCATCGCTGACGAATGTTTATATGGGCGCCTGAACCGGCCGCCTCTTTGAATCCTCGACTCCTTGAGTCTTGCGGTGCGCGTGCTAACCGTCATGCGGCGCAATGCGCAACTCGCCACGACTCAACCTGCTCACAGCACCACGGCCCGCATCTGCGTGCCACGAAAAAACTGGCTTACTCACCCGCTTTATGCGGCAGCGGCGCGCCCTGGAAGAGCGCTTCCGGCAAGCCGCGCGGCCCGGGCACCGCAGCGAACACGCCGCCAGCGTGTGGATCGCCGGCGAGCGCAGCCGCGTCCAGATCGACACGCGCGCTCGTGATGTAGAGCGTCCCTAGCTCAGGACCGCCCAGCGCCACGCAACTCGGCTGCACGGTCGGCACCGCCACGCGTGCGGTTTCGTGCCCGTCCGGGCCGTAGCGGACCACCCGTGCACCGCCCCATTGCGCATTCCACAGGCCGCCGTCGCGATCCACGGTCGAGCCGTCCGGCTCGCCGGTCGCATCGGTCAGCGTCGTGAACACGCGGTCGTTGGCAATGCTGCCGTCCGCACCGTAGTCGCACGCACGAATCTCCCGCGTCGGCGAATCGCAGTAGTACATCGTCGCGCCGTCCGGACTGAAGGCGATGCTGTTCGAGATCGCGGGCGCCGGCAACGGCAGGCGCTCGAGCGACAGATCGCGGTTCAGACGGTAAAACCCACCTACTGCGCGCAAGGGCGAGCCCTCATCCTTCGTACCGAACACAAAGCGCCCCTGACGGTCGCAGCGGCCGTCGTTCACGCGCGTGTTCATGTCCGGTTCGACATCGACAATACGCTCGGTCTCGCCGGTTGCAAGGTCGAAAAACGCGAGATGCGTGGCGAGTCCGAGTAAAAGGTAGTTCGGATCGGCGCAGAGCGCAAATGTCGCGAGGCGCTCGGGCATCGCCCAGGAGGTGCTGTGCCCGTCCCGCGGGTCATAACGCCACAGCCTTGCACCTTCGATATCGGTCCAGTAGAAGCGGCCGCTTCGTTCGCACCAGGTCGCGCCCTCGCCCAGCGTGCATTGCGCATCGACCAGCAGGGTCGCGCCCGTGCCGGGCATCGCTGCGCTCACGCCCAGCCTCCGTCGACGATGATGTCTTGCGCCGTGATCAGCCGGCTATCGTCGGCAGCAAGGAAAAGCGCCATGCGAGCCAGATCGTCAGGCATCAGCTCGGCGTCGATGCACTGGCCCTCCTTGATGGCGCGCCGCCCGGCATCGTCGAGCCACAGGCGCTTTTGTTTTTCGGTCATCACCCAGCCCGGCGCCAGCGTATTCACGCGGATATTGAAGTGGCCAAGATCGCGCGCGAGACCGCGCGTGAGCCCTTGCACGGCCGACTTCGACATCACGTAGACCGGATAGCCGCCGTTTTTCAGCATCCAGCTGATCGAGCCGAGGTTGATGATCGAGCCACGCCCAGCCGCTTTCATATCGCCCATCACGGCCTGCGCCGCGAAGAACTGATGACGGATGTTGACGGCAATGCCCGCATCGAACGATTCGGGCGTGACCTCTTCGATCTGGTGACGCTTGTCGTTGGCCGCGTTGTTGACCAGCACTTCGATCGGGCCCAGCGCCGCCCTGACGTCGGCGATCGCTTTGCGCAGCGCGTCGATATCGGTCAGGTCGCACGGCAGGAACAGCGGCTTGTGGCGAGAATCGCCCAGTTCGTCGGCGAGCGCTTCGCCGGCGCTCACGTCGATATCGAAGAACGCGACACGCGAGCCCTGTGCCGCGAAGTGCTCCACGAACGACGCGCCGATCCCGGTCGCGCCGCCCGTAATCAGCACCGCGCGGTCTTCAAGGCTCGGATAACGCGCATATACGTTGTCCGCCTGGCGGGCGTTTGCATTAGCAGGAGACGACATCGTTCGATTCCTCTTCAGACAATTTGGTCAGACGCCGCGCGTCAGTCGCGCGAGCCGCGGTTCTTCAACTGGTCGAGCAGCACGGCGGCGAGCAGGATCGCGCCACGCACCAGGTACTGGTAGAACGCGTCGATATTCAACAGGTTCATCACATTCTCGACCGTGCCCATGATGAGCACGCCGATCACCACGCCCGAAATCGTCGCCCGGCCACCCAGCAGCGACACGCCGCCCAGCACGCACGCAGAGATCACGTTCAGCTCGAAGCCTTCCGCGGCGTTCGGCTGACCCGAGGTGATACGCGAGGCGAGAATCACACCGGCCAGCGCCGTCACCGCGCCCTGCACGAGGAAAATATAGACGCGGGTGCGCTCGACGTTGATACCGGCGAGACGCGAGGCTTCCGGATTGCCGCCGATGGCCAGCGTATTGCGGCCGTACACGGTCTGGTTGAGCATCACGCCGAACACGATGAAGCACAGTAGCGTGACCCAGATCGGCAGCGAGACGCCGAACATCGACAAGCCGCCAAGCGCAATAAACGTATCCGAGGACACGCCCACCGCCTGACCGTGCGAGACGATAAAGCCGAGGCCACGCACGATTTCCATCGTCGCCAGCGTGGTAATCAGCGCGTTGATGCGCAGATACGCAATCACCGCGCCGTTGATAAAGCCGATCACACCGCCCGCCACTACCGCAGCAATAATCGCAATGAACGTATTGCCGGTCGCGTTGAGCACCATCGCGCACAGCACGCCGGCAAACGCCACGGTGGAACCCACGGACAAGTCGAAGTCGCGCGAGGCGAGACAGAACATCATCGTGCAGGCGACCATGCCGATCTGCGAAATCGACAGCGCGAGGCCCAGCATGTTTTCGATCGAGAAGAAGTGATCGACGGTCAGCGACATCGTGATGAACATGATCGCGAAGATCACGATCAGGCTGTAGTCGGTGACCTGCTGCCACCATTTCTGCTTGTCGCTGCGCTGCGGAATCAACGCGTCGGCTGCACTCTTGGCGGCCTGTTGCGTGAGGTTTTCTCTGGCTTGCATTTGAATACTCCTCCCGTTTTCGTCACGGGCTGACGGGTTATTGGGGACTTGCGTCCGGTCAGTGTCAGGCCGCCTGCGGCGCTACGGTTTGCGGTGCGGTCGAGCTTTGCGGCAAGGCAAGGCTCAGCACCGCCTGTTCATTCGCTTGGCTGCGCGGCAGTTCGCCGGAGATCCGGCCTTGCCGCATCACCACGATCCGGTCGGACACGCCAAGCACTTCCGGCAGTTCGGACGAAATCATCACGATGGCGCAGCCGCGTTCCGCGAGCTGATAGATCACGTTATAGATCTCGTGCTTCGCGCCGACGTCGATCCCGCGCGTCGGTTCGTCGAGAATCACCACTTTCAGATCCGGCTCCGCGAGCCAGCGCGACAGAATCGCTTTCTGCTGGTTACCGCCCGAGAGGAAGCGGATCTTCTGGCGGCGGCTCGGCGTCTTGATCTTCAGCAGCTTGATAAAACTGTCCGCCGTTTCCGCTTCCTTCTTGCGGTTCAGGAAGAAACCCGCGCGCAGGTAGTGGCGGCGGCAGCTAATGTTGATGTTCTCGGACACGGTCGCCATGGCGACGATGCCTTCTTCCTTGCGGTCTTCCGGGCACAGCACGATGCCATGGCGAATCGCTTCGCCGGCGCTGCGGACCTTGATCGGCTTGCCGTCGAGCACGATCTCGCCGCTTTTCTTGTGATCGGCGCCGTACACGAGGTGCATCAGTTCGCTGCGGCCCGCGCCCACCAGACCGAAGAAGCCGACAATCTCGCCGCGCCGCACTTCGAAATTGGCCGGCTCCTTGAGCGCATGCCCTTCAATCGCCCTGGCGGCAAAACGCACTTCGCCCAGTTCGCGTGGCTTGTAGCTATAGATATCCGTGATTTCACGGCCGACCATTTCGCTCACGATCGTGTCGCGCTTCACCCCTTCGAGGGACGGATGCGACGCCACCTTGCGGCCGTCACGGAAAATCGTGCACGCGTCGCACAACTCGTAGATCTCGTCCATGCGGTGCGAGATATAGATCATCGCCCGGTTGTCGGCGCGCAGATCGCGCACCAGCTTGAACAGCACTTCGGTCTCGCTATGCGACAGCGAGCTGGTCGGCTCATCCAGTGCAATCACGCGCGCGTTGCGCAGCAGCGCCTTGCAGATTTCCACCATCTGGCGCTGCGCGATCGAGAGCTTGCGCAGCTTCGCGTTCGGATCGAGCGCGACGCCCATCGCTTCCAGCCGCTCGCGCACGAAGCGTTTGGCTTCACGTTTGTTGACCCAGCCGAGCGAGTTCGGCAACTGGCCAAGCAGCAGGTTTTCCGCGACCGTGAGATCGGGCACGTATTGCAGTTCCTGGTGAATCACCGCGATCCCGGCTGCAATCGACGCGGCCGCGCTGCCGAAGCGCACCTCGTTGCCGTCGATCATCACGCGGCCCGAATCCGGCTGGTATTCACCGCCGAGTATCTTCAGCAGGGTCGATTTCCCTGCGCCGTTTTCGCCCATCAGGCCGTGCACCTGGCCGACGTTCACGTCGAAGGACACGCCGTCGAGCGCACGCACGCCTGGAAAGACCTTACCGATATTGTCAAAACGCAGCGTCGCTGACACTTCGCCTCCTGTTGCATCCTGTGAACCGTACGGTCGGGCATGGCTTGGCGCCGTGCCGGCACATCGGTCTGTCTCAACTATTGTTGCTCCTGCCAGCCCGCGCGAGTCAACCCTCTCCTGCGCGCGCTGCCTTCGCGGCCAGCCGCCGTGACCCGCAGGTCCGGCGGCTGGCCGCTGCACTTCTCTTCAATACGGCTTACTTCGATGCCAGGCCCATCTTTTCACGCACGTCCGCGACGTTGTCACGCGTGGCCAGCATGCCGGTCGTCAGCGTGAGCGCCGGCGGTTGCTTGCCTTGCGTGATCCAGTCGTACATCAGCGTCGAGGTTTCTTCGCCGTGGCGCTTCGGGCTGATGATGACGGTGCCGTAGAAGCCCGTCGGCGACGGCTTCTTGAACTCGTTCAGCGCGGAGTCCGAACCACCGATACCAATACCGATCATGTTGTCAGCCTTGAAGCCGCGGCCTTCCGCTGCACGCACGGCGCCCAGCACCGCTTCGTCGTTCAGACCGTAAGCGATCCAGTGCTTGTACTGCGGGTTCTTGGTCAGCGCGATGTTGGCGGCGTTGAAAGCGTTTTCCGTGTCGGTCTTCGCCTGCGGAGCTTCAACCACGTTGGCCTTCGGGAAACCGGCGGCGACCAGCGCGTCGGTGGCACCCGTGGTGCGGTCGACTGCGGTCGGCAACTGGTTATAGGTCACGTCGATCGCGCCGACGTCCTTCACGTCCCAGCCACGCTTCTTGATTTCCGCAGCCAGCCCTTCGCCGACCTGCTTGCCGATGTTGTAGGCCGAAATGCCCATATGCGGCACCGAAGCGATCGGTTTGCCCGCGCCGTCGACGAGGCGGTCGTCGACCGTCATCATCTTCAGGCCGTCAGCCTTCGCCTTGGCGACAATGCCCGGTCCAAGCTTGACGTCAGGCGTGCAGATAATGAAACCTTGCGCCTTTTGTGCCGCGAGGTTGTCGATTGCGCTCATCACCTTCTCGCCCGAGGGTGCGCCGATTTTCACCAGCGTGAACCCCTTCTCCTTGGCGGCGATCTCGGCAAACTTCCACTCGTCCTGGAACCACGGTTCTTCCGGCTGTTTCACCAGGAAGCCGATCTTGACTTCGTCAGCCGCCTGGACGACCGGTGCGTTGAACAGCACACCCGCTGCTGCGGCTGCCAGCGTGAGGAAAATTCTACGTTTCATGTTGCAGTCTCCTGACTAATTAGTAGATAACGAGAAGGTATCGGCCGCGTCTTCTTATCCGGTCCTGACACACGCGGCCAGCGCGTCAACCGGTTCAAACTGGGCGTGGCGCTCCATGGCGCTGCGCATTGTTTCGCTCTGCTTCCTTGCGGTGCGCGTTCCACGACGCATCGCAAGCTGTTTCTGGTCTGCGGCCAGTCAGTCGTGGTACAGCGCCGAGCGGCCGCCATCCACCGTGATACAGCTCGCGTTGATAAACGGCGCCTCGTCCGATGCGAGGAACACCGCCGTCATCGCCACTTCTTCCGGGCGGCCGATGCGCTTCATCGGCTGCAGGTCGAGCGTCGCCTGTTTCGCCGCGGCGGGATCGGGCTGACCGTTCCACCAGTCATGCGTCAATTGCGTTTCGATGTAGCCCGGCGCAATCGCATTGACGCGCACGTTGCGCGGCGCGTATTCGATGCCGAGCGCCCGGGTCAAGCCAATCACGCCATGTTTCGCCACCGGGTACGGGAAGCAGCCCGGGATGATCTTGAAAGCGTGCGTCGAAGCGATATTCACGATGCTGCCCGAGCCGCGCTCGACCATCCCCGGCAGGACCGCGCGGCAACCGTTCCAGACGCCGTCCAGATCGACCGCGAAGCAGCGCCGCCAGTCGTCGTCGGTCATTGTCAGCGGGTCGCAAAACACGTTGATGCCGGCGTTGTTCACGAGGATGTCCACCGCGCCGAACGCTTTTTCCGCTTCGCGCACCGCGTGCTGCACCGAGGCGGATTGCGTCACGTCGGTCTGCACGGCGAGCACTTTCGCGCCCGCTGCGTGAGCGCTTGCCGCACTCGCGCCATTCGCGCTGCCGGCGCCGCTTGCCTTGCACGCCGCTTCAATATCCCGCGCGGTGCGCTGCGCGGTTTCGATATCCAGTTCTGCCAGCACGACCGCCGCACCCTCGCGCGCAAACGCCAGCGCAATGGCCGCACCGATGCCGCGACCGGCGCCGGTGATCAATGCGACCTTGTTGGCGAGCCGGTTCATTTCTTTGCGCCCGCTCTCGCAATCCGCAGGCCGTTGATATAGGCCCGCGCATGCGAAGCCGTCGCCGCCGCGCTCTGGCCCGGCTTGTACAGCGCTGAGCCAAGGCCGAAGCCGTTCGCGCCGACGCTCAGAAACGGCCCCATGTTGTCCGGCGTAATGCCGCCGACCGGAACCAGCGGCACTTCAGCGGCAATCACGGCGCGCCATGCCTTCACGACCTGGCAGCCGAGCTGTTCGGCTGGGAACATCTTCAGCACGTCGGCGCCGTTTTTCAGCGCGAGAAACGCTTCATTCGGGGTGGCGACGCCCGGCGCGCAAGCCAAGCCCTGGGCCTTCGCGGTGCTCACCACTTCTGCGTCGCTATGCGGCATCACGATCAGCTCGCCGCCCGCCGACTTCACGTCGTGGACGAAGCTCGCATGCAGCACCGTGCCTGCACCGACAATCGCATCGGCCGGCAGCGCCTTGCGGATGGCCGCGATGCTGTCGAACGGCTGCGGCGAATTGAGCGGCACCTCGACGATCCGGAAGCCTGCTTCGTACAGCGCCTGGCCATGCTCGGCGGCATCCGCGGGCGTGACGCCGCGCAGGATGGCGATCAGCGGGCACGCCGCGAACGCCGCCATCAGACCTGCATGGGGCGAATACGGAGCCGGTAGATTGATGTGAGGCTGCATGTCGATTCCTTGTGTATGTCGTGCGCGGCGGCGCCTCAGTTGGCGCGTGCGGCGCCGGAGGCCGGCGTCAGCGCGGGTGCCGCCGCCGGTGCCAGCAGCCCTGCCTGAGTCGCGATGCGCCACAGGCCGCGTTCGGTGGCTTGCCGGACCAGCTTCGCCTCGGCACAGCCGAATTGCGTCAGCGCGAGCTGATAACGCTCGCACAAAGCTTCATTGCCGATCAGACGCAGCGCCTGGCCCGCGAGGCCGGTTTGATGTTGCGCGAGCACCGTGCCGAGGCCGGCGAGTTCGTGGCCGATCAGGAGGCCCGACAGATAGTCGGGCTGCTGCTGGCCGGTAAGCTGTCCGGTCAGGCCGAGCGTGCGTGCGCTGAACACCGTCGCGAGCACCCCCGCCTGCCCTTTCAGACGCGCGATGTTCACGCCGCGCAGAAATGCATCGGTATCCAGACGATCGGGCGTCACCATCGTGCGGCCGAGAATCGTGTGCTCGCGCAACGCCGCGAACACCTCGCCGGTCATGAAGGTATGAAACCGCTCGATGCGACGGGCACGCACCACCACCCATTTCGCGTGAGTACCGGGCAGTCCGATCAGCTCGGGGCGCGCCTCGTCAGCCGCGGCGGGATCATCGCCGAGCGCGCCGAAAATCTGCGTTTCCTCGCCGCGCATGACGTTCGGCAGTTCGCCGCGCTCGAGCACGCCGGGCACAATATGCAGGGTCACACCGCGGGCGGTCTGCACACGGACGATGCCGGCGACCAGCGCTTCGGCATTCGCCGGCGCATCCACGTATGGCGCTTCGAGCCAGCCTTGCGCGCTGCCGACCATGCCTGCTGCGATCACCGGCAGGCCGGGGACGCGTGCGAGCCATGCGCTACACACCGACTCGAAGGCGTCATCGAAACCACCGTCGGCGGCCGCGCGCGGCAAATTCATGATGCCTGCGGTCGACTCGCGCGCCGCCAGCACGTTGCCGGCTGTGTCGAACAGGTAGGCCCGCAATGATGTCGTGCCCCAGTCGAGCGCGACCAGCGCGGCCTGATCGAAGCTCGCGGCGCCTGCTTGCGGCAGCACGCCGACACCTGCGGCATGCTGTTCGCCAGCGCCGTTCGTGACGTTGTCGACGGCGGCTACGGTGTCGACCGGCATGGGAGAACCCGCTTGCGTCATCGTTTGATCCTGCGCGTCGCCGGCTGCGGCACACGCCAGCCGAGTTCCTCCGAGATGGCGCGCGCTTCACGCTGCACGACCGTAATCAGTTCGTCCATCCGCTCGAGCGACATATACGGGATCGTGCTCGCCACCGACAGCGCCGCCACGATCGAACCGGAAGCGTCGCGCACGGGCGCTGCGACGCAACGGATCGACGCCTCGTTTTCTTCGAGGTCGAACGTGTAGCCGCCTGCCGCGTAGTTGGTCATGCGCTGCATGAAGGTCGGCAGATCGGGACGGTTATCCGGCTTGAAGCTGACGCCTGCCAGCGCGCGGCGCGAGGCGTCGAACAGCGACTGCCAGGAATCCGGTTTGAGGTCGAGCATCATCGCCTTGCCGATGCCGGTCGACGCCAACGGCATGCGATGCCCTACCCGCGAGCGCATTTCCAGACCGCGCGTGCCGGGGATCTTGTCGATGTAGAGCACGTCGTCGCCGTCGCGCACGCCGAGGTGGATCGTGTCGAGCGTCTGTTCGGCGAGCGACTCGAGATGCTGGCGCGCCACCGCGGTGAGCGGCATCTGTTCGAGCGCGATGGTGCCGAGCTCGATCAGCTTCGGCCCGAGCAGATAGCCGCCCTGCACCTGGCGCAGATAGCGCGCCTGCACGAGGCTGCTGACGAGCCGATGGGTGGTGCTGCGCGTCGTACCGAGCGTGGCGCCGAAGGTGCGCAGATCGCGCACGCCGCTGGCGGCGGCTTCGAGGATGGCGAGGCCGCGCAACAGCGTTTGCGTGCCGGCTTGCTGCGGCGTGATGTCGAGCAGCGTGCTCGGCAGCGCGATTTCGTCGGCGGGCGGGGGCGAGCCTGCAGTGCCGTTCATGGTGCGGGCGCGCGGCGACGCTGCGGCTTCATCCCGGGCGACGGATCCGGAGGTGGCGTGAGTGGACATCGCTTTGTTCATGGCGATTGGGCGAAGAATGGGGGATTACCGCGCGGAGCCGGCCTGACGGCCAGCAAAACGGGACAGAACACGACGCGTGTGCGCTTGCTGCCTGACGGTGGTGGGCATGGCTGATTGTCTCCGTTTGTTCGGTCCACGCTGGGCCGCACGGTGTGCGGGGGTGGGACTTTTTTTGCCTCGCTGGCGGGTTGCGCTTGTCGCTTGTCTTTGCGCAGTGCCTCGCGGGCTTGGTGTTTCGGATTGTAGGGCGGTTTTTTTCAAATCTCCAATATGTGAGTGTTGGATTCATATAATGGGATTTGGGGCTTTGCTAGGGTGTGTGATTGCCTGCGGCGCCTTGTTGTTTGGTTGTTCTTATGGTGTTGGCCTTTCCTTGTTGTGTTATTGGTTTATTAGCGTCGCCCCTGTGCGGGGCGGCCCCTACTTTTCTTTGCCGCCGCAAAGAAAAGTAGGGGCGGTTTCAAGATGCAAGTGCAACAGCACCCGTTTAGGATGCGTTGGATGGGACAGACATACGAACAACTGGGCGCCGAGGAACGCGCCGTGATCCTCGCGATGAAACTCGAGAGCAGGAGTGCACGTGAGATTGCACGAGCGCTGCGGCGCTCACCGAGCACAATTAGCCGTGAACTGAGGCGCAATGGGTGGAAACCTGCTCATGAGCGAGGCGTGATGGGCCGGCCGGCCATTGCGGGCGGTTATGATGCGGTACGCGCGGGCAGGCGTGCAGGACGGCTTCGACGCAAGCCACGCGTTGAACGTAAGCTGCACTTTGATGGAACGCTATGGCCTGAGGTGCGTCAACATCTGGACCGGTGTCTTTCGCCTGAACAGATTTCAGCCCAACTCAAACGTGCCCATCCGGACAAGCCTGCCTTGAATGCCTCGCATGAAACGATTTATAACGCGATCTATGCCGCGCCGCGCGGAGAGCTAAGGCGAGAACTGGTCAGCCTGCTCAGACAGGGCCGTGGGGCGCGCCGGCCACGCACACGGGGAGACGATCGGCGGGGCAAGCTGGTCGATATGGTCAGCATTCACGTGCGTCCGCCCGAAGCCAACGACAGGCTCATTCCCGGTCACTGGGAGGGCGATCTGATCAAAGGCATAGCCAACCGATCGGCAGTCGGCACGCTGGTCGATCGCAGCACGCTCTTCGTGATGCTGGTGAAGATGGATGGCAGCACCGCCGAGGCCGCGCTCAAGGCGTACAGTGCTGCGTTTGCCCCACTGGACGAAGAATTGCGCAAGACGCTGACCTACGACCAGGGCAAGGAAATGGCGTTACATAAAGAGCTGGCCGAGGCGACAGGCATCCGGATCTACTTCTGCGATCCCCATAGCCCCTGGCAACGCGGCATTTGCGAGAACATCAACGGACTGCTGCGACAGTTCCTGCCCAAAGGCACGGATCTGTCCGTGTTCTCGCAGCGCCAGCTTGATGCGATTGCACTGAATATGAACACGCGGCCTCGCAAGACACTCGGCTGGCGCACACCCGGCGAAGTGTTTATCGAGAATTGTGCGAAGCAAGGAATTGTGATCGACCCCGCTGTTGCACTTGGAGTTTGAAACCGCCCCTACTTTTCTTTGCGGCGGCAAAGAAAAGTAGGTGCCGCCCCGCACAGGGGCAACGCTAATAGACCAATAACACAACAAGGAAAGGCCAACGCCCTAAAAACAACCACCAAAGCGCCGAGCAGGCAAACCAAAAACCAAAACCTTCATTCCGGCAACTCAGCCGCCCCCATCCGATGAGCAATCACCCCCGCGCGCTGCGCAAGATACGCCGACCCCCGATGCTCATCAAAATACTTAGGCCTGGGCAACATCACCGCCAGCCGTGCCGCCTGCCACCCAGTCAACTTCGCAGCCGTCGTCTTATAGTAATACCGCGCCGCAGCCTCGGCGCCATAAACCCCATTACCCCACTCAACCGAGTTGAGATAAATCTCGTAGATCCGCTCCTTGTCCATCAAGGTCTCGAGCATCCACGTGATAATCAGTTCCTGCCCCTTGCGGATATAACTCTTCTGCCGCGATAGAAAAAGATTGCGCGCCAGTTGCTGCGAAATCGTCGAACCGCCCGCCACAATCTTGCCGCGCGTCTTGTTCTTCTCCCACGCCTGCAGGATCGCGTCCGTCTCATAGCCGTTGTTGTTGACGAAGTTCGCATCCTCGGACGCAATGATCGCCCGCTTGAGATTGCGCGAAATCTGCTCGTACGGCACCCACGTATGCTGGATCGACAGATCGGGCCGGTCCTCGGAAAGCGTCCACGCGTCCGAACGCATGAATGCCGTCGACTGTGGATTCACGTAATTCCAGATGCCGATCTGCACGAAGTAGAACAACTGCGTCGCAATCCAGGCAATCGCAACCACCGCGCCAACGTAAACAACCCAGCGGGTCGGTCCCGGCCGGGTGGCTCCCCTCGTTCGCGTCATCGTGGTCAAGCCGCGCTCTGCGCCGCCAGCATCTGGCGCAGTTGCGCCAGCACCGCCGCGCCATCGGGACGCACTCCGCGCCAGATATAAAACGACTCTGCCGCCTGCTCGACCAGCATCCCCAGACCGTCCGCGGTTCGCGCGCCCAGCCTTTGCGCGTGCTGCATGAAAACCGTCGGCTGGGCGCCGTACATCATGTCATAGGCGAGTGTGCCGTTGCCGAATGCATCGTCGTCGCACTCGGGCAACGCGGCATCCAGACTGCCTGCGGTGGCATTGATGATGACGTCGTAAGCACCTCGCTCGATGACTGCCGCACTACCTCCGGTCAACCCGCATCCGGCCGCTTGCGCTGCGGCGCTGAAGTGGTCAACCAGCGCGCTCGCCTTCGCGGCGGTCCGGTTGACGATCGTCAGCGTGTGCGGCGCGCGCTCCAGCATCGGCAGCACCACGCCTCGCGCGGCGCCGCCCGCGCCCAGCAGCAGGATGCGAGCACCCTTGAGCGGTGTGGCCAGATTCACTTCGATATCGCGCACGAGGCCGAAGCCATCGGTATTGTCGCCATAGATGCCGTCGGCGTCGAAGCGCAACGTATTCACTGCGCCTGCCGCCGCCGCACGCGGCGAGAGCGTCGTCGCCAGCGCGTGGGCGTCCAGCTTGAACGGCACCGTCACGTTGAGGCCGCGCCCGCCGGCTTCCATAAAAGCGCGTACATGCGGCACGAACGCATCGACCGGCGCCAGCAAATGCGTGTATTCGATCGGCTCGCCAGTCTGCTCGGCAAAGCGCGTATGAATGAACGGCGACTTGCTGTGGCCAACCGGATTGCCGATCACCGCATAACGGTCACGCTCACCGCCCGCGGTCCTCGCGCTCTCGTGAGTCGTCTGGCTCATGATTGTCCCGGCTCGCCCGCATGCTGAGCGGCGGGGGCGGTCTCAGCCTCGCCGTCATTGCCGTCCGCGTTGTCCGCTTCGGCGTCCGGAAGTGCCTCGGCCTCAGCTTCCGCTTCGGTCTCGGCGGAATCGTCCGCGGCGTCGAGCAGCGCTTCTTCGCCCTCGTCCGCTTCTTCCGCCTCAGTACCGCTCGCGACCGTCGGTGCATCGAGCACGTGCAGCATCCGAACCGACGCTTCCACCGTCAACTCATCAATCGACATCACTTCCATCAGCAGACGGGTGCCGCGTGCATGCACGCCGAGTGCCGGCACGTGCAGCAGCAGCGGAATTTCTTCGAGACGCACGAGGTCGTCCTTCACCACCGACGCCACCACCTGCTTCTTGTTCTCCTGCTTCAGCCAGCGCAGGCACCAGAAGTACTCCATGCGGCGCTGGTGATCGGCATAGGCCGAGTAGGTATCGTCAAAACCCTGCACCACCGCGAACAGATCGGCGTCCTTCGGCTTGAACGGCGCGGCCAGCTTGGCGGTCACGCCGTGCTGCACGCACGCGAGCAGTTGCCATTGATTGACCAGGTCGACATAGCGGCGCAGCGGCGAGGTGCTCCACGCATACTGCGTCACACCGAGACCTTCGTGCGGCGCTGCACTGGTCTGCATCCGCGTGCGCTTCGGGCCCGACGGTGTGCCAAACGCCCGCTGCGTGCGGTAAATCCCCGGCACGCCGTGGTCGTGCAGGAACGCGCCCCACGACGAATTGGCGAGAATCGCCAGTTCCGCGACGATCGTGTCGAGCGGCGATCCGCGACGGCGCGGCGTGATCGTGATGTGCTCGCCGTCCACGTAAAAATTGAAATCGGTATTGCGCTGCACTTCGCGGCGCAGACCGTAACCCGCCCGCGCCTGCTGGCGTTTCTCGAACAGGGCCAGCGCGAACGGCCACAGCACCGCAATGTCTTCCTTGTGCGGATATTCGCCGCTGCCGGCAGCCAGTGCCTCTTCGGTGACCAGTTCGTCGAGCGTGTTGTGGCGCAGGTTGTTCTTCACGAACACGCGCTCGGCGCGCGTCTCGCTGGCGACGATTTCCTGAGTCTCGCGATTGACGATCACATACAGCGACAGTGCCGGCCGCAAGCCGCCCTCGGCCAGCGTGAACGCCTCGACGACGCTGTCCGGCAGCATCGTGATCTTGTCGCCGGGCATATAGACCGTCGAGAGGCGCGTGCGGGCAATGTCGTCCACCTGATCGCCGCGCTGGATGCCAAGCGCCGGCGCCGCGATGTGCACGCCAATCCGCACGCGGCCATCGGCGAGATGCTCGACCGAAAACGCATCGTCGATCTCGGTGGTGGTCACGTCGTCGATCGAAAAGGCGTCGACATCGGCTTGCGGCAAATCCTCAGGCAAAAGGCCCGGCGTCACCGGAGGAAAGCCAGTGCCATGCGGGAAGAATTCGGCGAGAAAGCGCGCTTCATGCAGCGCCCGCGCCGACGCAATCCCGCCGCATTCGAGCATCAGACGCGCCTGCGAGACGCCGCGTGCCGCGGCCGCCGCCTCAAGCGCCTTGTATTCGATGGTGTTCTTGTCCGGCCTGGTCAGGAGGCCCAGGGCCTTGCCGGCGAGCGCTTCGGGCAAACGGCCGGCCTTCAGCTCTTCTTCGTACTCCGCCTGCACCAGCCCCTGCTGACGCTTGCGCTCGAGCGAGGCGAGCGCAAGCTTGAGCTGCTCCTGCGGCGCGCGCTGATACTGGCCCCGGCCCTTGCGACGGAAGTACACCGGCGCGCTATGCATGCGCAGCACCAGCGCCGCACGTTCTACCGGGCCGAACGACGCGCCGAAGTAGTCGGCGCCCAGCGTCGCAAACGGGAATTCGTCGTCGGGCGCGCATTCCCACAGGAAATCGAGATCGATCTCCTGCGCTGCAGCATCGGCCTGCTGGATCAGATCGCCCGCGCTCGGCTTCTCGAATTCGATCAGCACGTCTTTTGCCCGCACCTTGGCGCGCCGGCCGCCCGGCAGCTCGACCTGAAACGCATCGCCCTGGCGCGACAGCACGCTGCCCGCCTTGAAACTACCCGATTCCTCAAAGAAAACGTTCACTCAATACTCTCGTTCTGACTTGCATCTGCCGCAGCGCCTGGCGTTGAAAACCGGCCCGCGCGTCGGCAACGTGTTCGTGGTGGTGGGTCCGTCGCGCTCGTGCTGGGCGCTAACGGCATGAATCAATGAATCAGGCCGCCGCGCGTGGCGCCGGCGGTTCCAGATTTTCCGCGTCGCAAAAGGCGAGCACGTCGTCGACATACTGCTCGAACTCGCTGATCGCGTGATCGCTGCCTTCAATCAGCGTAGTGCGGGCGCCCGGATAGTGCCCGAGCATCTCGCGGTAATCGAGCACTTCGTCGCCGGTCGCAGCTATCAAATAATAGCGTTCGGGCCGCGTGATCGATGCGACCCCGAGTGCGCGCAACTCGTCCAGATGATGCGGCTCGACGACGATGCTGCCGCCGCCGTGCCACAGCGGCTGCTCGCCGAGATACTGGCTAAGATCGCGCTGCGGCACAACCGCTGGATTCAGCAGCACCGCCGGCCAGCCGTGCTTTTCCGCGAGGTGCGTGGCGAAATAGCCGCCCAGCGAACTGCCGACTACTGTCACGCGCTGCGTGGCCGCCGCAGCTGCCAGCGACTCGGCCAGCGCGATCGTCTCGAGCGGCGAGACCGGCAGCATCGGGCAGCACCACTCCGCCGAGCGCCCGAGTTCCGTCAGACGCGCCGCCATCACGCGCGCCTTGAATGAATTGGGCGACGAGCGAAAACCATGCAGATAGAGAATCACGCTGCGCCCCGCGCCGGTGAGTCCGGCAGCGCCTGAGCCGGCCGCGCCGAGAGCGCATCGAGCAGCTTCTGATGGACGCCGCCAAAGCCGCCATTGCTCATCACCAGCACCTGGTCGCCGGGCTGCGCGGCCGCTACAACCGCCTTCACGAGCGCATCCAGATTGTCGAAGGCCTTGGCCTTGTCGCCAAGCGGCGCCAGCGCTTCGCCGAGATCCCAGCCCAGCGCGTCGCGCCCGGTCGGCGCGCCGTAACCGAACACGAGGTCCGCGTCGGCGAGACTCGCCGGCAACTGCGCTTTCATCACGCCGAGCTTCATCGTGTTCGAGCGCGGTTCCAGCACGGCGAGAATCCGCGTGCGCTCGCGGCCGACGCGCGTGCGCAGTCCGGCAACGGTTGTCTCGATCGCGGTGGGATGGTGTGCGAAGTCGTCGTACACCGTCACGCCGTCGACGCTGCCGCGCACTTCCATGCGGCGCTTCACATTGCGGAAGCCCGCGAGCGACTGTGCGGCCTGGGCCGGCGGCACGCCAACACTACGCGCGGCGGCAATCGCCGCGATAGCGTTCATGCGGTTGTGTTCGCCCTGCACCTGCCAGTCGACCACGCCCACGCGCGCCCCGTTGTGATACACCGCGAAGCGCTCGTCGACGGGCACGCCGTCTTCCGCCGGTAGCGCCTGCCACCCACCCTGTACGCCGAAGCGCTCCACCTCGCTCCAGCAGCCGCGCGCGAGCACCCGGTCGAGCGCGTCCTCGCGGCCGTTGGTCACGATCCGCCCAATGCCTGGCACGGTACGGACCAGATGGTGGAACTGCGTCTCGATAGCGGCAAGATCCGGGAAAATGTCAGCGTGATCGAACTCGAGGTTGTTCAGGATCGCCGTGCGCGGGCGGTAATGGACGAACTTCGAGCGCTTGTCGAAGAACGCGGTGTCGTACTCGTCCGCTTCGATCACGAAGAAGCTCGAATCGGTCAGCCGCGCCGACACGCCAAAGTTCAGCGGCACGCCGCCAATCAGGAAGCCCGGGTTCAGGCCAGCGTCCTCGAGCAGCCAGGTGAGCATCGAACTGGTGGTCGTCTTGCCGTGCGTGCCCGCCACTGCCAGCACCCACTTGCCGTTCAGGACATGCTCGCCGAGCCATTGCGGGCCCGACACATACGGCAGGCCGCGGTCGAGGATCGCCTCCATCAGCGGGTTGCCGCGCGACACGACATTGCCGATCACGAACAGATCGGGGTTCAGATCGAGCTGCTCCGCGCCGTAACCCTCTATAAGACGAATGCCCTGAGCCTCGAGCTGCGTGCTCATGGGCGGGTAGACGCCGGCGTCGCAGCCGGTGACCGTGTGCCCGGCGCCGCGCGCGAGTACCGCGAGACCGCCCATGAACGTGCCGCAGATTCCGAGGATGTGGATGTGCATAAGCCTGTCGTGCCGCGCGGGCGAGTTTTTGCGTGGGAGGAGATGCGCAGGAAGGGCCGAAAAGGTCCGTCCGCAAAGGACGCTATTGTAACCGACACCCTCCGGTTGCCCTGCCCTGGACGGGAGCGCGCCGGACCCAAAAGGACGCCCATCAATCTCTAGTATGATTGTGAGATGGTTCGCAAATCACATTTCGATCCGCAGCGGGTGCGCGAGGAAATCGCCATCGCCGCTGCGAGAATGATCGCCGAGGACGGTCTGGACTACTCGACGGCCAAGCGCAAGGCTGCGCGACAGGTCGTCGGGGAGACGCGCGTCGCCGGCGAATGGCTGCCGGATAACGACCAGATCGAAGAAGAAATCCGCGAGTACCAGTCGCTCTTCCAGGGCGACAGCCAGCCGGCCGTGCTGCGCCGGTTGCGCGGCATCGCACTCGACTGGATGCAACGGCTCGCGCCGTTCAACCCGTATCTGACCGGCGCCGTGCTGAACGGCACGGCGGGCGAACACTCGGATGTGTATCTGCAGGCGTTCTGCGACAACCCCAAGGACGTCGCCATCTACTTCCTCAACGCCAACGTGCAATACGACGTCTCGGAGACGCGCCATTTCGCCGGCCGCGGCTATGTCGAGACCCTCAGCTTCATGTGGCGTCCCGAGCGCGAGGCGCATGGCGCCGAGCCGGTCGGCGTGCACGTCGCGCTGTACAGCACGGACGACCTGCGCGGCGCGGTGCGCGCCGATTCGCGCGGCCGTCACGCGCGGGCGAGCGTCCAGGCCGTGCAGGCGCTGCTCGACGAAAGCGGCGTGACCTCCCCTAACAATTGATCGGAAAACAATGAAGACCAAGCGGATACTCGCCTGTGCAGTCGTAGCGATAATCGCCGCGGGCGTGGGCCTGCTCACCGGCCACAGCGTGCTGGAAGCGGATGGCGTAGACGTGGCGCAGGCAGCCCAGCCGGCGCCCCAAAGCGCCGTGACGCAGTTGTGGGCGGCGCCCGTCACCAATCCCGACGGCAAGCCGCAGTCGCTGAGCCTGTTCAAGGGACACCCGGTCGTGATCAACTTCTGGGCCTCGTGGTGCGGGCCGTGCGTCGAGGAAATGCCGGCGCTCGCCCAGCTGCATCGCGAGTACGCGAAGAAAGGCATCGAGTTCGTCGGACTTGGCGTCGACTCCGGCAAAAATGTGAAGACTTTCCTGCAAAAGGTGCCGGTCGACTATCCGGTCTATGTGATCGGCTTCGGCGGCGCTGACCTCGCCCGGGCGTTCGGCAATAATGCGGGCGGACTGCCGTTCACGGTCGTCATCGACGCAAAAGGTAACGTTCGGTCGACAAAATTAGGTCAAATTCAGCCGAACGAGCTCAGACACACGCTCGACGCGCTGTAAACTTCACATTCTCCCAAGGTTTAATTGCGCCCGGAACAGGCCGGATTGCGCGCAGATTGCATAAAATTGCGAGAAGATGCGCGTCCCGCTACCCGGCCGAAAGCGGCCGGGATCAATCCTTCTGCGCGTGAAACTAGACAAGTTTCTCTAATCAGCGCTAAAGTGCGGCCAATTCCACGGAAATAGAAGTAACCATGACGCGACTGCTGGTACTGCACGGACCTAACCTCAACCTTCTCGGCACCCGGGAACCGGAGGTCTATGGTCACGTGACGCTGCCACAGATCGATCAGGCGCTGGCCGACCGCGCAGCGGATGCCGGCGTCGATCTCGCGTCGTTCCAGAGCAACCATGAGGGCGCCCTGGTCGATCGCATCCAGTCTGCGCGGATCGAAAAAACCGATTTCATTCTGATCAATCCCGCTGCGTACACGCACACCAGCGTGGCGATTCGGGACGCACTGGCGGGGGTCGGCATCCCGTTCGTCGAGATTCATCTGTCGAACGTGCATCGTCGCGAACCGTTCCGGCATCATTCGTATTTCTCCGACCAGGCAGAAGGCGTGATTTGCGGCCTAGGCTGGAAGGGATATCTGTACGCACTCGAGTTCGCACTCGACCGGCTTGCCGCCGGCTCGTCGCGCGGCTGATTCCAACAAACTATCTTGCGCCGGCAGGCAGCGCCGCCGGCACTTCATGCATTGAAAGGGGATGTGCCCAATGGATCTACGTAAACTGAAGACTCTGATCGACCTCGTCTCCGAGTCCGGCATTTCGGAACTGGAAGTGACCGAAGGTGAAGGCAAGGTCCGCATCGTCAAGAATGCGCCGCCGGTTTACGTCCAGCCGTCCGCTTCCTACGCGCCGCAATACGCCGCGCCGGCACCGGTTGCGGGCGCGCCCGCAGAAGCGCCGGCAGCCGCAGCGGCGGCTGCGCCCGCTGCTGCGGCCGCACCGCAAGGCCACGTGGTGACCTCGCCGATGGTCGGCACGTTCTACCGCGCGCCGTCGCCGGGCGCCGAGCCGTTCGTCCAGGTGGGCGACACGGTCAAGGAAGGCCAGACGATCTGCATCATCGAAGCCATGAAGCTGCTCAACGAGATCGAGTCGGACAAGTCCGGCGTGGTCAAGGAAATCCTCGTCGACAACGGGCAAGCCGTCGAATACGGCCAGCCGCTGTTCGTGGTCGGCTAACGCGGCACGCTTTGCGTTTGCCGTCCGCGCGCCTGCTGGACCGGGGCGCGCGACCGATCCTCTGAGGCAGCCGCTTCTGGTGGCGCCCATTGATGAGTCGAAAACCCGCTATGTTTGAAAAAATTCTCATTGCCAATCGCGGCGAGATCGCGCTCCGGATTCAGCGCGCGTGCCGCGAGCTCGGCGTCAAAACTGTCGTCGTCTATTCCGAGGCCGACAAGGAAGCCAAGTATGTGAAGCTCGCCGACGAGGCCGTCTGTATCGGCCCCGCGCCTTCCAACCTGAGCTACCTGAACATGCCGGCGCTGATCAGCGCGGCGGAAGTCACCGACGCCGAGGCGATTCACCCCGGCTACGGCTTCCTCTCCGAGAACGCCGACTTCGCCGAGCGCGTCGAGCAGTCCGGCTTCACCTTCATTGGCCCGCGTCCGGAAACCATCCGGATGATGGGCGACAAGGTGACGGCCAAGCAGACCATGATCAAGACCGGCGTGCCTTGCGTGCCGGGTTCTGAAGGCGCGTTGCCGGAAGATCCGAAAGAGATCGTGAAAATTGCCCGCCAGGTGGGCTATCCGGTGATCATTAAGGCAGCCGGCGGCGGCGGTGGCCGCGGCATGCGCGTGGTCCATACGGAAGCGGCGCTCGTCAACGCGGTCAACATGACGCGCGAAGAAGCCGGCCGTGCCTTCGGCAACCCGCAGGTCTACATGGAGAAATTCCTGGAGAACCCGCGGCACATCGAAATCCAGGTGCTGTCCGACTCGTTCAAGAACGCCGTCTGGCTGGGCGAGCGCGACTGCTCGATGCAGCGCCGTCACCAGAAAGTGATCGAGGAAGCGCCGGCGCCGGGTATTGCGCGCCGCCTGATCGACCGTATCGGCGATCGTTGCGCCGATGCCTGCAAGAAGATGGGCTACCTCGGCGCGGGTACGTTCGAGTTCCTCTACGAAAACGGCGAGTTCTACTTCATCGAGATGAACACGCGCGTGCAGGTCGAACACCCGGTGACCGAACTCATCACGGGCGTCGACATCGTCCAGGAACAGATCCGCATCGCGGCCGGCGAGAAGCTTGCCTTCCGCCAGCGCGACATCGTGTTCCGGGGCCACGCCATCGAATGCCGGATCAACGCCGAAGATCCGTTCAAGTTCATCCCGTCGCCGGGGCGCCTGACGTCGTGGCATATGCCGGGCGGTCCTGGCATCCGCGTCGATTCGCACGCCTACAATGGCTATTTCGTGCCGCCGAACTACGATTCGATGATCGGCAAGCTGATCGCTTACGGCGCAACCCGCGAGCAGGCCATCAAGCGGATGCGCATCGCGCTGTCGGAAATGGTGGTGGAAGGCATTCAGACCAACATTCCGCTGCATCGTGAACTGATGCTCGACGCGAAGTTTGTCGAGGGCGGCACCAGCATTCACTACCTTGAAAACCGGCTGGCTGCAAAGCTGCAGGCCGCACCGGAAGAAGCGTAAGTCATGAGTTACCGGGAACTGATCGTCGAGCTGGCACGCGAGCACGCAGAGGAGCTATCCGATGCGCTGCTCGATCTGGGTGCCTTGTCCGTATCGGTGGAAGATGCGGATGCCGATACGCCCGACGAGCAGCCGCTCTTCGGCGAGCCCGGTCTCACGCCTGATCGCACGGCCTGGCAGCGCTCGCGCGTGATCGCGCTGCTGGCGCCGGAACACGACCCCGCCGTACTGTTGACGGCGGCGGCCAATGAACTCGGCCTCACGCCCGCCCCCACGTTTACCGTGCGCGAAGTCGAGGAGCAGGACTGGGTGCGGCTCACGCAGTCGCAGTTCGATCCGATTCCGATCGGCGAACGCATCTGGGTCGTGCCGTCCTGGCACGATGCGCCGGACCCTGATGCGCTGGTGCTCGAACTGGACCCCGGCCTCGCCTTCGGCACCGGCAGCCATCCGACCACGCGCCTGTGCATGGAGTGGCTGGAGCAGGCGGTGGCGCCGAACCAGTCGGTGCTCGATTATGGCTGCGGCTCCGGCATCCTCGCGATCCTTGCGAAGAAGTGCGGCGCGAACCCGGTCTACGGTATCGACATCGACCCGCAAGCCGTCGAATCCGCTCGTCACAACAGCGAGCGCAACCGCGCCGAAGTGACCTACGGGTTGCCTGAAGACTGCCCGGCCGGCGAATTCGATATCGTCGTCGCCAACATTCTGTCCAATCCGCTCAAGCTGATGGCGTCGATGCTGTCGTCGAAGGTGAAGCCGGGCGGCCGCCTCGCGCTGTCGGGCATCCTTGCGCGCCAGGCAGAGGAAGTCGCGCGGGTTTATCAGCAGTGGATCGACATCGCCGTCTGGCGTGAACATGAAGGTTGGGTGTGCCTGACGGGAACCCGTCGGGAAAGCCATTAGAATAAGACGTATTGTCCAACCAACGGCCTTGCGGCCAACCGGCTCAATATGCTCCTGGCGACCCGCTGTCCTTTCTGCGAAACGGTCTTCCGGCTCCAGGCCGCCCAGCTTGCGCTGCGCCGCGGTCTGGTGCGCTGCGGGCATTGCCAGGAAGTGTTCGACGCCTCGAGCGGCTTGTACGAAACCGTCGAAGGCGCCGACTTCTCTACCGCCACCCCGGTTTCCGCAGCGGAACTCAGCGCGCTGACCGCGCAAGGGAATGCGACTGCGCCGCCCACGGCACCGAATTTCAGCGCCGAGGCCTGGAACCCGTGGGCCCCGCAGCCCGACGCCGCCATCGACCAGAGCCTGCTCCACAACGCGACCAATCTGCCGCTGGCACCCGTTGCTGCCAGCGTCGCGGTTACGCCGCGGCATGCCGACGAATCGGAGATGCGCCCCGCAAGTGTCGAAGCGGACGCGGCGCTCGACCGGGAGCCCGTGTTTGCGCCGCCCTCCAGGTCACCCGAGCCGCTCGCCGCCGCGAGCCAGCAGGATGCGGCCGAAGCGAAATCGCACGCCGAAGCCGCCGCTGAGCCGGCGCCAGTATGGCGGCCGCTGGAGCCGCCCGAGGACGAACCCAGGTTGCAGGACACGCAGGCCGCTGCTGCCGCGCTGCGCAGCGCCCCGGATCAGGAACCCCATTTCGGCGCGGCGGCGGCCACCGCCCCGTTCGCCGTCAATCCGCCTGCGGATGAAGCCGACCCGTTTCCGGTCGTCCGTGAAACCCGTGCGCCGGCACCGCGCCGCCTCGGCTGGCGGATCGTCGGCACACTCGTCGCGTTGCTGCTGTTGCTCGGTCTGCTGGCCCAGCTCGCGTGGTGGCAGCGCGAAACGATCATGGTGGACTGGCCGGACTCCGAGGCGCTTTACGCCCAGGCTTGCGAGCCGCTCGGCTGCACGGTGATGCCGCCGCATGCGATCGACGGTCTGCAGGTCGAGCCGTCCGATCTGCGCCAGATCGACGGCCCGCACAAGCTCGAACTGAAGATGCCGCTGCGCAATCGCTATAACGTCGCGCTGGCCTACCCGGCCATCGAACTGACGCTGCTCGACGATCAGAACAACGTCGCCGTGCGCCGCGTGCTGTGGCCGCAGGACTATGTGAAGCCCGGCACGCCGATCGCGGCCGGATTGCCCGCTCGCACGACCCAAACCATGATCGTGCATCTGGATACGGGCAACACAGTCGCATCGAATTTCCGGGTACAGATTTTTTACCCTTGAACCAGCTGCAGCATCCTCGCGCACCCGGACCACCGGGCGCGTTTTACCGTCAATCCCTGACGAATCTTCGGAGCACAACATGAGTCAAGTCACGCTGGGTGGCAACCCGATCGAAGTAGCCGGCACGTTCCCGACCGTCGGCCACAAGGCACCCGCCTTCTCGCTGGTCGGCAAGGATCTCAAGCCGGTCACCCTCGCCGATTTCGCCGGCAAGCGCAAAGTGCTGAACATCGTGCCGAGCCTCGACACGCCGACCTGCGCCACCTCCACGCGCAAGTTCAACGAAGCCGCCGGCAAGCTGTCGAACACGGCTGTGATCGTCGTTTCGGGCGACCTGCCGTTCGCGGCCACGCGCTTCTGCACGACCGAAGGCATCGAAAACGTCCTGACCGCATCGACCTTCCGCGGCCATGAATTCGCTCAAGCCTACGGCGTCGACGTTACGAGCGGCCCGCTGACGGGCCTGACGGCGCGCGCCGTGGTCGTCATCGACGAAAACGACAACGTGGTTCACGCCGAACTCGTTGGCGAAATCAAGAACGAACCGAACTACGACGCAGCGCTCGCCGCACTGAAGTAAGCGTCTCGCGCCCGATCCAGCGCCGCGCTTCGAGCGCGGCGCTTTCGCATGTGAAGAAAACGCCGGGCCGCTCCAGGTTTTCTTCTTCCCCTCGGGGGAGCTGGCGCAAAGCGCCAGGATAGGTGGCGCTCTGATGTGATTTACCTTTGTTAAGTGCCTTATCCAGTTCGACTTCTACAGGACCACTCGCCTTGGCTACGCTGATTTGCGGCTCGCTCGCATACGACAACATCATGACCTTTGAGGGCCGCTTTCGGGAGCACATCCTGCCGGAGCAGGTCCATATCCTGAACGTGAGCTTCCTTGTGCCGACGATGCGCCGCGAATTCGGCGGCTGCGCGGGCAACATGGCTTACTCGCTGCACCTGCTGGGCGGCGACGCACGCATCATGGGCACGCTCGGCGCAGTCGACGCGCAACTCTATGTGGATCGCTTCGACCGGCTCGGCTTGTCGCGCGCACACGTGCTCGTCGTGCCGGACACCTATACGGCGCAGGCGATGATCACCACCGATCTGGAAAACAACCAGATCACCGCCTTCCATCCGGGCGCGATGATGCAGGCGCACCTGAACCACGCGGATGAGGCAAAAGACATCACGCTCGCCATCGTGGGACCGGACGGCTATCAAGGCATGATCCAGCACTCCGAACGACTGGCGGCGGCCGGCGTGCCGTTCATCTTCGATCCGGGTCAGGGTTTGCCGCTGTTCGACGGTGCGTCGCTGCGCCGCATGATTGAACTTGCTACTTACGTAGCTGTCAACGATTACGAAGCCAAACTGGTGAGCGACAAAACGGGCTGGTCGACCGAAGAGATCGCCAGCCGGGTCGAAGCGCTGATCGTGACGCGCGGCGAGCATGGTTCGCAAATCCATCATGCAAACGGCATCGAAGAGATTCCCGCTGTCACGGCCAAACAGGTGCTCGACCCGACCGGTTGCGGCGACGCCTTCCGCGGCGGCCTGCTCTACGGTATCGAGAAGCAGCTTGGCTGGGCCACCACGGGCCGCCTGGCAAGCCTGATGGGTGCGCTCAAGATCGAGCATCAGGGGCCGCAAAACTACGCGCCCACGCGGGCGGAAATCAACGAACGGTTCAAGCAGGCGTTTGGATACGACCTGCCGTAAGGCCGAAGAGCTAATTTGGAGTGAGGGAATGAAAACAACGAGTCGTCTGGTAGTAGCCGCCTTGATCGTCGGCTCACTGGTTATGTCGGGTTGTGCATATAACAGCAGTTCGGCCGACGTCTATACGGCATCGCAGGCGCAGCGCGAAGAAACGGTCCGCATGGGCACCGTCGACAGCGTGCGCGCCGTCAAGATCAGTTCGAACAACGGCCAGCCGAGCGGCCTTGGCGCCATCGGCGGCGGCGCGTTGGGTGCAGTGGCCGGCAGCGCCATCGGCGGCGGCCGCGGCTCGATCGTCACGGGCATCATCGGCGGTATCGCCGGTGCAGTGGCCGGTAACGCGGTCGAGAACGGCGTCGCAATGCGTGACGGTCTCGAGATCACGGTGCGCCTCGATAACGGCGACATCCGCGCCATCACGCAAAGCGCAACGGGCGAGGTCTTCCAGGCCGGCGACCGCGTGCGGTTGCTCTCCAGCGGCGGCGTGACCCGCGTCACCCACTAGCTTTCCCCTGTGCCGCCTGCGCCGTTGCTCGGCGCTGCGGCAACCTCAAACGCATGTGCTCCCCTGTGCATGCGTTTTTTTTCGCCCATAGCAAACGCTGTGCGGCAATACCGATGAGCTCGTGCAGGTGAGCTCACACAGCAGGCAAAAAAAATCCCGCCGCCGGAAACCCAGCGACGGGACGGTGATTGAGCAGCGAGACTGACGGGCTACTCAATCATCGGACACACCGAAATGTGCCTAACGACTCGTCAGCGAATTACGGGCGGCTGCCGGTCGGGAACGGCCATGCTGCAGCCGGATTCAACGCGGTCTTCACCGTAGCTGCCGGTGCTGCGCTCGTTGCAGCGGGAGCAGCAGGTGCCGGTGCAGCCTTCTTCGCCACAGCCTTCTTCGGAGCAGCAGCCTTCTTCGCAGGTGCAGCGGGGGCCTTGGCGGCCTTCTTCGCAGGCGCCTTGGCAGCCTTCTTCGCAGCAGGAGCCTTGGCAGCCTTCTTCGCAGGCGCCTTCTTGGCAGCGGCCTTCTTCGCCGGTGCTGCCTTCTTGGCAACCTTCTTGGCTGCAACCTTCTTCACTGCAACTTTCTTCACCGCAACTTTCTTCGCAGCAGCCTTCTTGGCCGGTGCTGCCTTCTTCGCTGCAACCTTCTTCACGGCGACTTTCTTGGCTGCAACTTTCTTCGCTGCGACCTTCTTAGCCGGTGCTGCCTTCTTCGCTGCAACCTTCTTCACAGCGACTTTCTTGGCTGCGACCTTCTTCACTGCAACTTTCTTTGCAGCGGCTTTCTTTGCCGGTGCTGCGGCTTTCTTCGCAGCAACCTTCTTCACAGCGTTTTTCTTGATGGTGACCATCATTTTCTCCTTCAGGTTTTCAGATGAGAGTTAGTTCAAACTACACCCTTCGTCAAAACCCGCTTCCCGCGGACGCTTCTCAGGGCGCGCGCTACGAAGCGGGCTATTCATCGGCGTACGCAGGTGCTGCGCGCTTACGCTAATGAATACGGTAAGGCGCGCCGTGCCATCGGGCACCGCGCGCCAAGTCCAGTCAGCGTCGGATCTCGACGCCGGCAATCGTTTGATCGGGCCGCCGGCCATCGGGCCAGCGGCTTTTTCCGGGGGGAAGTTTGCCCATCCCACTGAAGGGTTCGCAAAGAGCCTGTCATATTTGTGGGCCGCGAAGGCACGCGGCGCACCGGGCATGCTTTGCATCAGGCGGTTCTGCTCCTAACCATAATTGCCGCGGCCTCGGCCGGCGGCATCCCCATCAAAGAGTTCGCATTCCAACTGCGTTCAACCGCAGCGCACCCGGGATTACTCCCAGCTCAGTGCACCGCCGGTCTGATATTCGATCACTCGCGTCTCGAAGAAGTTGCGTTCCTTCTTCAGGTCGATCATCTCGCTCATCCACGGGAACGGGTTTTCCTCGTTCGGGTACAGCGGATCGAGGCCGATCTGCTGGCAACGGCGGTTGCAGATGAAGCGCAGATAGCTCTTGAACATGGACGCATTGAGGCCGAGCACCCCGCGCGGCATCGTGTCTTCTGCGTAACGATATTCAAGGTCGACCGCTTGCTTGAAGATTTCGCGGATTTCGGCGCGGAATTCAGCCGTCCACAAATGCGGATTTTCGAGTTTGATCTGGTTGATCAGGTCGATGCCGAAATTGCAATGCATCGACTCGTCGCGCAGGATGTACTGGTACTGCTCCGCGGCGCCGGTCATCTTGTTCTGGCGGCCAAGCGCCAGGATCTGGGTAAAACCGACGTAGAAGAACAGCCCTTCCATCACACAGGCGAACACGATCAGCGAGCGCAGCAGCGTCTGGTCTGCCTCGACGGTCCCGGTCTTGAAGGCCGGATCGGTCAGCACGTGGATGTACGGAATCAGGAATTCGTCTTTCGCGCGGATCGAGGAAACCTCGTGGTACGCGTTGAAGATCTCGCCTTCGTCGAGACCCAGCGATTCGACGATGTACTGGTAAGCGTGCGTGTGGATCGCCTCTTCGAACGCCTGGCGCAGCAGGAACTGGCGGCATTCGGGCGCCGTGATGTGGCGGTAGGTGCCCAGCACGATGTTATTGGCGGCCAGCGAATCCGCCGTAACGAAGAAACCGAGGTTGCGCTTGACGATGCGGCGCTCGTCTTCGGTCAGCCCGTTCGGGTCTTTCCACAGGGCGATGTCGCGGGACATGTTGATTTCCTGCGGCATCCAGTGGTTCGCGCAACCGGACAGATACTTCTCCCACGCCCACTTGTACTTGAACGGCACCAGCTGATTGACGTCAGTCTGGCCGTTGATGATGCGCTTATCGGCAACATTCACGCGCGCTTCCGACACAGCGGACGGAGCGGCAGCGGCGCCTTGAGCGGCAGATTGGGTAGCGGCGCGGGCGGCGACAGGAGCGACAGCGATGTCGTTCGCGAAGACTTCCTGAGCCGAGGGAGCGTGAGGAGCGGGACGCGTTCCGACTTGCGTACCGACAGCCGATCCCGAAGCGTTGCGCAACTCGTTCAGTTGCGTAGCGCTCGAGGGAGTTACGGCAGTGATCTCGTCATCCCAGTTGAGCATAAATGTCACCATCAATTTAGAACGGTTTGTACCATCTTTTCACGAGCGACAAAAGAGTTCGCTGATGAAAAATCCTGTTTTCGATTCGCGTTGCTACGTTCATACAACACTTTGGTCAACAGACTGTCTCTGACGCCTCATGCGAAGCGATCAAAACATGTGTTGTCGAAGTGCTTCGCTGTCTCGAGTGAGCATCGAATCGAAGTGATTTCGATGCACTGCAAAGTGTGTTGCCTGGCTTCTGTGCGTCGCCCTGGCTGTTGCTGTTTCGTCAGCACGAACAAGGCGAAGTTCAATCAGTTGCGAGAGCTGGCGAGCCTGGGTGGCTCATGTGCCGAGCGCTTCATGTCGAGCGCTTCGTGTCCGGGTACTGCCTGTTGCTGCCTTGCTGTATCGGCTGGTTGAGCGATGCGGCTACGGTCTGCGCCGCCACGCCGCTCAACTGCCTGCTCTACCTGTTCTTGCGCGCCCCGCTCTCTGCCTTGTTTCGTTCGGGTAACTACTCGGTAGCCGCGCGGTCACTGCGGGTCACTGCGGGGTCACGACTGGAAGATCACCGCGGACCACCAACCAGACAGAAGCTCGCGCAAGACGAGTGCCCGGTCGATACCCGGCGAATGCCAGGCATCGACACGTGCGTGTTACTGGCAAGCCTCGCATTCATCGAAGCCCGGATCGCCAGGACGCATCATGCACACCGGACCGTCGGCTTCCGGAGCCGCTTCGACTGCGACTGCCGGCGTTGCTGCCGCCGCCTGCAGACCGCCCGACGCTGCGCCGCCGGCAATGCCGAAGCCGCCTGCCGCGCCGCCGCTCACACCACCCGCGCCGCCCGAGCCTTCACCGCCGCCCGACGACACCGCGTTCAGCGCGCCGTGCGCCACCGTCGACTTCTCGACGTGGGTCGCCGCCATCGTGCGGAGGTAGTAGGTGGTCTTCAGGCCGCGCAGCCATGCGAGCTTGTAGACCTCGTCGAGCTTCTTGCCCGACGCGCCGCCCATATAGATGTTCAGCGACTGCGCCTGGTCGATCCACTTCTGACGGCGCGAAGCTGCTTCGACCAGCCACTTCGGATCGACTTCAAACGCCGTGGCGTAGATCGCGCGCAGGTCGGCCGGGATACGGTCGATGCGCGAGAGCGTGCCGTCGAAGTACTTCAGGTCGGCGACCATCACTTCGTCCCACAGGCCGCGCGCCTTCAGGTCGCGCACCAGGTAGTCGTTGACCACCGTGAATTCGCCCGACAGGTTCGACTTCACGTACAGGTTCTGGAAGGTCGGTTCGATGCAGGCCGACACGCCGATGATGTTGGAGATCGTCGCCGTCGGCGCGATGGCCACGCAGTTGGAGTTGCGCATACCGTAGTTGGCGATGCGCGCACGCAGCTCCGTCCAGTCCATCGACTCGCTCGAATCCACTTCCACATAGCCGCCACGCGCTTCGGCGAGCAGCTTCAGCGTGTCCTGCGGGAGGATGCCGCGATCCCACAGCGAGCCGCGGTAGCTCGAGTAGCGGCCGCGTTCCTGAGCCAGTTCCGTGGACGCGTAATAGGCGTAGTAGCAAACCGCTTCCATCGACGTATCCGCGAACTTGACCGCCTCTTCCGACGCGTACGGCGTGCGCAGCAGGTGCAGGCAGTCCTGGAAGCCCATGATGCCCAGACCCACCGGACGGTGCTTCAGGTTCGAGTTACGCGCCTTGGCAACCGCGTAGTAGTTGATGTCGATCACGTTGTCGAGCATGCGCATGGCCACGCTGACGGTGCGCTTCAGCTTGTCGTGGTCGAGCGACAGGGTGCCGTCCGCCTGTTCCTTCAGGTGGGCGACCAGGTTCACCGAACCCAGATTGCAGACGGCGATTTCGGCGTCGCTGGTGTTCAGCGTGATTTCCGTGCACAGGTTCGACGAGTGGACGACGCCCACGTGCTGCTGCGGCGAACGGATGTTGCACGGGTCCTTGAACGTGATCCACGGATGGCCGGTTTCAAACAGCATGCCGAGCATCTTGCGCCACAGTTGCGCCGCCGGGATCTTCTTGAACAGCTTGATCTCGCCGCGGGCAACCTTGTCTTCGTAAGCTGTGTAAGCTGCTTCGAACTCGGCGCCGAACTTGTCGTGCAGATCCGGGCAGGTGGACGGCGAGAACAGCGTCCAGTCGCCGCCTTCGTGCACGCGCTTCATGAACAGGTCGGGAATCCAGTTCGCCGTGTTCATGTCGTGGGTGCGGCGACGGTCGTCACCGGTGTTCTTGCGCAGCTCGAGGAATTCTTCAATGTCCAGGTGCCACGATTCCAGGTACGCGCACACCGCGCCCTTGCGCTTGCCGCCCTGGTTCACGGCGACCGCCGTGTCGTTGACCACCTTCAGGAACGGCACGACGCCTTGCGACTTGCCGTTGGTGCCCTTGATGTGCGAACCGAGCGCACGCACGCGCGTCCAGTCGTTGCCGAGACCGCCGGCGAACTTCGACAGCAGCGCGTTTTCCTTCAGCGCTTCGTAGATGCCGTCGAGGTCGTCATCCACCGTCGTCAGGTAGCACGACGACAGTTGCGAGCGGCGCGTACCCGAGTTGAACAGCGTCGGCGTGGACGACATGAAGTCGAAGCTCGACAGCACGTTGTAGAACTCAATGGCGCGCGCTTCGCGGTCGATTTCGTTCAGCGCGAGACCCATTGCCACACGCATAAAGAATGCCTGGGGCATTTCGATCCGCACGCCGTCGCTATGCAGGAAGTAGCGGTCATACAGCGTTTGCAGGCCAAGGTAGCCGAACTGCAGGTCGCGCTCGGCGTCGAGTGCGGCGCCGAGACGCTTCAGGTCGAACTGCTGCAGCTTCTCGTCGAGCAGCTCGGCTTGCACGCCGCGCTTGATGAAGTTCGGGAAGTACTCGGCATAGCGCGTGCTCATTTCCGCCTGCGTGACTTCCTCTTCGAGGATCTCGCGGCGGATCGTGTGCAGCAGGATGCGGGAGGTGACCTGGCTGTACGCCGGGTCCTTTTCGATCATCGTGCGCGCCGCGAGGATGGCCGAGTCGTAGACCTGGCTCATCGGCACACCGTCGTACAGGTTCTTGACCGTTTCCGCGACGATCGGCTCGGCGCTCACAGCGTCGCCCAGGTTGGCGCAGGCGGACTCGATGATGCCGCGCAGCGCCGCCATATCCAGCGGACGCACCACGCCACCGTCGGTGACCGTCAGGCCCGGCGTGCCGGCCGGCGCGTCAGCCGCGTCATGACCGCGTTCCTGGGTGCGCTTCTCGCGATACAGCACGTACGCACGAGCGACGTTATGCTCGCCGCCGCGCATCAGCGCGAGTTCGACCTGATCCTGGATGTCCTCAATATGGAAGGTGCCGCCGTTCGGACGGCTGCGCAGCAGTGCGCGCACCACGCTTTGCGTGAGTTGCTCGACCAGTTCGCGCACGCGTGCCGACGCTGCGCCTTGACCACCGTTGACGGCCAGGAAGGCCTTCGTCACGGCAATGGCGATCTTCGACGGCTCGAACGACACGACGCTGCCGTTGCGGCGGATCACCTTGTAGTCGGCGAAGGTCGCCTGCGGGGCGAGCGCCTGTGCGCCCGGCGCCTGGCCGCCGAAGGTCTGGCCAGTGGTTGCGCCCTCGTACCGGGTCGATACGTTATCGGTGGTTTGCATGTGCAAAGCTCCTGGTCCTGGAATTGTGCGAAGAGGATTCGCGGATTAGTACGAACGCTGCGCCGCCGCGAGCGCAAGCGATGGGTTGCAGGAAAAAGGCTGGCTGAGCCAGGTGGCGGGATGCGACAACAATGAAGCCAGGTTCGAATCGTTGGTGGTCTTCATTGTCGGTGTCGCGATCACTTGCTAAGCCTCTTTCCTGAATGCTTCTGGATGCCGCCGGTTCTTGACCGGCTGCGCCGCAGGAATGTTTTTTTCGCTGTCTGGAAGGCTTGCGGCGCCATGCTCGGTGAGCGGGGCGCCGCCTGACAACACAAGATATAGTGCAAAACTGAATCCCTAGCACCAAGTATAGTGTAGTTTCAGGACAGCGCAAATTGATTTATTTGGCCTTGCGGGGTTGACTTTTCATCTCACGCCGCATCACGGCGCTGCCCGGAGAACGAAGCTGTGCCTTGCTCTGCGCATATTTCACGCAAGTTGAAGAGGTGTCGCGCGGGGTCGCTACGGCGCGTCGGGAGAAAACTTGAGATAGGGGAAATACCGATCGGTGAGCGCGCTGTCGCGCTGCAGGCGGGGCCACTCGAAATGCGGCCCAGGATCGGTCTTGCGGCCCGGTGCAATGTCCGAGTGACCGGCGAGCGCCTCGACCGGGTAGCGAGCCGCCAGCGCCTTCACCAGCGCGCCGAGCGTCTCATATTGCGGCGCTTCGAATGCGGTTGCGTCGCTGCCTTCCAGTTCGATGCCGATGGAAAAGTCGTTGCAGCGCTCACGGCCGAAAAAATTGGACGCGCCGGCATGCCACGCGCGCTGATCGCACGAGACATATTGTTCAAGTGCGCCGTCGCGGTGGATCACGAAATGCGCGGACACGCGCACGCCACGCAGATGGCTGTCGTAGTACGGATGCGCGTCGCAATCGAGACGGTTCAGGAACAGCTCAGCAATCGCCGTGCCGCCGAATTCGCCGGGCGGCAGACTGATGTTGTGCACCACGATCAGACTCGGCACCGCGCCTTCGGGACGCGCCTCGAAGTTCGGCGAGGGCAGCTTGCGCGCGGCGCTCACCCAGCCGTCGGCGTCGACGGTGAAGCCAACGCTCATCGGGCGTCGCGTCCGGTCGGCCGCGCAGCGTGACGTTGCGCGTGGGCCGGGCAGCAGAACGGCTCGCCTGCGACGACCACCGAGTCGCTCGCCGGCGCATGCACGCCGCACTCGACGCAACGGATCATCGGCTCCGCCAGTTGCGGCGCTTTTGCCGGGCGGGCTTGCTGCGCACCGGCGCCGTTACCTGCGGTCGCGCCATTTCCGGCAGCCCGGCCGCCGGCACCCGCAGCGCCGGTGCGCTGCGCGTTTTGTGCTTCGGCGCGACGCAGCGCCTTCACCAGCCATTGGCCGATGACGAACATCAGGATCAGCAGAAAAATTTGTCGCATGGAACGATCACACCACAGGACGGTGCAACAGCACCTCGAATACGAAACGGCTGCCGACGTACGCGAGCAGCAGCGCCACGAACGACGCCAACACCCAGCGCAACGCCGCGCGGCCGCGCCAGCCCGACACCTTGCGGGCCGTCAGGAGCGCGCCGAACATCAGCCACGAGAGAATCGCGAACACCGTCTTGTGGTCGAGCCGCAGCGCGCGGTCGACCAGTTGTTCGCTGAACAGGATTCCCGAGAGCAGGGTCAGCGTGAGCAGCACAAAGCCGGCGCTGATCAGGCGGAACAGCAGCTTTTCCAGCGTGAGCAGCGGCGGCAGCGTGTCGAGCCAGCTCGACAGCCAGCCATTGCCGGCCGCGGCGCTTTGACGCTGCAGCACACCGCCGCGCATCGCATGCAGACGCCGCTCCACCAGCAGCATCAGCACCGCATGCAGCGCCGCGATCGCGAACAGGCCGTAGGCAATGTTGGCAATCAGGAAGTGCAGCTTGAACATCGGAGCGGCCGAATACGACAGCACCCGCACACCGCCGAAGCCAAGCGGCAGCAGCGAGGCCACACAGGCGAGCGGCAGCACCAGCAGGCGCAGGCCGTCGAGCGGGAAGAAAAAGCTCTCAATCCAGTAAATGCCGGCGCCGAGCCAGAACATCGCGGAGAGCGCGAACGCAAAACCGAACACCATGGCGTTCTGCGGGAAGATGGTGGTGTGCAGCAGCACGCCGTGCGCGAGCAGCGCGACCAGCAAGAGCAACCGGCCCGGCGCGCTGAACGCCGCGACCGCCGGCGTGCTGGCGGCGGCCGGCAGCGCCGGCACGCTCTCCAGCACCGGGCGCAACGCGGTGTGCCGGTGCGAGCGCCAGCCTGCGACGGCGAGTCCGCCGTACAGGAGCGCAGTGAGGGCATACAGTACAATATCCATATTCGAAGTTTACACTAGGCCCCAGTTCCGCGACGTAACCCGCGTCGCGCCCCGCTCCGGCCGCACTGTTCATCGCTCCCCATGCTCGACAATCTGACTCAACGGATGGCGCGCGTCGTCAAGACGCTGCGCGGCGAAGCCCGGCTCACCGAGGCGAACACCCAGGAGATGCTGCGCGAAGTGCGCCTCGCGCTCCTTGAGGCCGACGTGGCGCTGCCTGTCGTGCGCGAATTCATCGCCAAGGTGAAAGAAAAAGCGCTCGGCGAGGAAGTCATCAGCAGCCTCTCGCCCGGCCAGGCGCTCGTCGGCGTGGTGCAGCGCGAACTGACCGCGATCATCGGCGGCGACTACGAAGGCAAGGCGGTCGAACTCAATCTCGCCGTCACCCCGCCGGCCGTCATCCTGATGGCCGGTCTGCAAGGCGCCGGTAAAACCACCACGGTCGGCAAGCTCGCCAAGCTGCTGCGCGAGAAGTACAAGAAGAAGGTCCTCACCGTTTCGTGCGACGTCTACCGCCCCGCTGCTATCGCGCAGTTGAAGACGGTGACCGAGCAGGTGGGCGCAGACTTCTTCCCGTCGGAACCCGATCAGAAACCGGTGGACATTGCGCGCGCCGCAGTCGACTGGGCCAAGCGCCACTATCACGACGTGCTGCTGGTCGACACCGCCGGCCGTCTCGGTATCGACGAAGCAATGATGCAGGAAATCGCCGCGCTGCACAGCGCGTTGAAACCGGCGGAAACATTGTTCGTGGTCGACGCCATGCTCGGCCAGGACGCGGTCAACACGGCAAAGGCGTTTAGCGACGCGTTGCCGCTCACCGGCGTGGTGCTGACCAAGCTCGACGGCGATTCGCGTGGCGGCGCCGCGCTGTCGGTGCGTCATGTGACCGGCAAGCCGATCAAGTTCGTCGGTGTCGCCGAAAAACTCGACGGCCTGGAAGTGTTCTATCCGGACCGCATGGCGAACCGGATTCTCGGCATGGGCGACATTCTCGCCCTCGTCGAAGAAGCGCAGCGCGGTGTCGACGTCCAGGCCGCGCAGAAGCTCGCCGACAAGGTCAAGAAAGGCGGCGACTTCGATCTGAACGATTTCCGCGCGCAGCTCACGCAAATGAAGAGCATGGGCGGTCTGTCCTCGCTGATGGACAAGCTGCCCGCGCAGTTCCAGCAGGCGGCGGCGGGCGCCAACATGGGCATGGCCGAGTCGCAGATGCGCCGCATGGAAGGCATCATCAATTCGATGACCCCCGCCGAGCGCGCCAAGCCCGAGCTGATCAAGGCCACCCGCAAGCGCCGCATCGCGGCCGGCGCAGGCGTCCAGGTGCAGGAGGTCAACCGGATGCTGAATCAGTACGAACAGATGCGCACCATGATGAAAAAGCTCAAGGGCGGCAACCTGCAGAAGATGATGCGCGGCATGAAGGGCATGCTGCCCGGCATGCGCTAGAGCCAGCAGGAGCTGGATGGACCCGGTCCGCCGGGCCATCTCTACGACCAGGGCGCGCGCTTCGGGACGCACGGGTATATGCTGTAGCGCGCGCCGTCGTTCTCGCCGTCGTTCTTTTCTACACTAATGTATACAGATACTCCCCGCCAGACGTCATGAATCGCGAAGAAGCTCTCCACATATTCCGCCACTCCGAAGAAATCGTGTCGGCCCACGACGTCACCGCGTCAATCAGCGGGATGGCCACGGCCATCGCTGCCGAAATGAGCGAGGAGTTCCCGCTCGTGCTGTCGGTGATGGGCGGCGCGGCGGTGTTTACCGGCATGCTGTTGCCGCACCTCGATTTCCCGCTCGAATTCGACTACATCCACCTCACCCGCTATCGCAACACCACCAAGGGCGGCAGCGAGATGCAGTGGCGCGTGGCGCCGGCCGAATCGGTGAAGGATCGTGTCGTGCTGGTGCTCGACGATATCCTCGACGAAGGCGAGACCATGGCGGCAATCCGCGACCGCATCCTCGAGATGGGCGCGAAGCGCTTCATGAGCGCCGTGCTGTGCGAAAAGATCATTCCGAAGGCCAAGCCTTTGCGCCCGGATTTCTGCGGCTTCGAAGTGCCGGACCGCTATGTATTTGGCTGCGGGATGGATGCGAAGGGATATTGGCGCAACCTGCCCACCATTCGCGCGTTGACGGACGGGGCATAAGCGACGGCGGAAAAGACGCGGCAGGATCGATCAGCACGCGCAAACAAAAAGCGGCCCGCGGGCCGCTTTTTGTTTGGCGCAGCGCTCACTTGCCAGTGCTGCGCGGATAGAAACTCACTGTTCGTCACTCACAACTGGTGAACGAACGAGCGGATCCCGCCGAGAATCATCTCCACCGAGATCGCCACCAGCACGAGTCCCATCAGCCGCTCGAACGCCATCATCGTGCGCTCGCCGAGCCACTTCTGGATACGCTCCGCCAGCATCAGGACAATCGCGCAAGCCAGCATCGTCACCGTCAGCGCGGCAACCCATTCCAGCGTCTTGCCGGGCGCCTGCGAGGTCAGCAGCATCACCGTCGCCAGCGCCGACGGACCGGCTAGCGCCGGAATCGCGAGCGGCACGATCAATGGCTCGCCGCCGCGTGTGTCGTTGCCGAACGGGCCGTCCGGATGCGGGAAGACCATGCGGATCGCAATCAGAAACAGCACGATCCCACCGCCGATCCGCAACGACTGGTCGGTGAGATTCATCATCCGCAGAAAGCGATCGCCCACCACCATGAACACCAGCAGGATCACGAAAGCGATCGCCACCTCACGGAGGATGACGATCGCGCGCCGCTCCGGCGCCACCCCGCGCAGGCAACTGATGAAGAGCGGGATGTTGCCGAGCGGGTCAGTGATCAGAAGGAGCAGGACGGTCGCAGACAGGAAGTTGTACTCCACCGTCCGCTCCCCTTAGTGCGCGAGTGCTGCGCGGACCTTCTCCGTCACCGTCAGCGCTGCACCTTCAACCGGCAACAAGGTCGCTTCGGTGTCGCGCCGGCCCTGATACTCGATCTTGCCTTCCTTCAGGCCGCGATCGCCGATCACGAGACGGTGCGGCACGCCGATCAGTTCCCAGTCGGCGAACATCACGCCCGGACGCTCGCCGCGATCGTCGAGGATCACGTCCACGCCCGCTGCAACCAGCTCCGCATACAGCTTGTCGGCCTGCTCGCGCACGGCTTCGCTGCGGTCGTAGCCCATCGGGCACAGCACCACTTCGAACGGGGCAATCGCTTCCGGCCAGATGATGCCCTTGTCGTCGAAATTCTGTTCGATCGCCGCGCCGAGAATACGCGACACGCCGATCCCGTAGCAGCCCATTTCCATCGGCTGCGGCTTGCCGGTCTCGTCCAGGAACGTGGCGTTCATCGCTTCCGAATACTTCTTGCCGAGCTGGAATACGTGACCCACTTCGATCCCGCGGCAGATGTCGAGCACGCCCTTGCCGTCCGGCGACGGATCGCCCTTCTTGACGTTGCGGATGTCCGCGACGACCGGCTCAGGCAGATCGCGGCCCCAGTTGACGCCGGCGATGTGGTAATCCACCTCGTTCGCGCCGACCACGAAGTCGCTCATGTTCGCGACCGTGCGGTCCGCGACCACCTTGACCGGCTTCCTGGTGTTGATCGGACCGAGGTAACCCGGCGGCGTGCCGAAGGTCTCGACGATCTCAGCCTCCGTTGCCATACGGAAGTCGGCAAGACCCGGCAGCTTGGCCGCCTTGATCTCGTTCAGGTCGTGGTCCCCACGCAGCATCAGCAGCCAGATGGTCGGCTCGGCGCCTTCGTTTTCGGTGGCGAGCACGATCGACTTGATGGTGCGCTCGAGCGGGATGTTCAGCAGCTCGGCCACCGCTTCGCACTTGGCCTTGCCGGGCGTCGCCGTTTTTTGCATCGGCTCGGCCGCGGCTGCGCGCCCGGCGATCAGCGGCAGCGCTTCGGCCGCTTCGACGTTGGCGGCGAAATCCGAAGTCGGGCAATAGGCGATGGCGTCTTCGCCGGTGTCGGCAATCACGTGGAACTCATGCGACCCGCTGCCGCCGATCGAACCGTTATCCGCCGCCACCGCGCGGAAATCGAGACCGAGACGCGTGAAGATGCGCACGTAGGCGTCATACATCTTGCGATACGACTCCTTCAGACCGTCCTGGTCCTTGTCGAACGAGTACGCGTCTTTCATGATGAACTCGCGGCCACGCATCACGCCGAAACGCGGGCGGATCTCGTCGCGAAACTTCGTCTGGATCTGGTAGAAGTTCACCGGCATCTGCCGGTAGCTCTTGATCTGATTGCGAGCGATGTCCGTGACGACTTCCTCGTGCGTCGGTCCGATCACGAAGTCGGTCTGCTTGCGATCCTTGAAGCGCAGTAGTTCCGGCCCGTATTTTTCCCAGCGGCCCGATTCCTGCCACAACTCGGCGGGCTGCACCGCCGGCATCAGCAACTCGATGCCGCCGGCCCGGTTCATTTCTTCGCGCACGATGGCTTCCACCTTGCGGATCGAACGCAAGCCAACCGGCAGGTAGTTATAGATGCCGCCGGCCACGCGACGGATCATGCCGGCGCGCACCATGAGCTTGTGACTGACGATTTCGGCGTCGGCAGGGGCTTCCTTCAGGGTGCCGATAAAGAAACGGGTGGCTTTCATTCAGAATTTTCCAAAAGCGGCGGCGCCGGAGCGACCGCCCGAAAGGTGAAAACGGTGGGGATTCGACAAAGGCGCGACAAGGACGTCACGGACACGCGGCAAGCCTACGGAAAACCCTTAGGCCGAAGCCGCCGCAGTACCTGCGACGGCCATGCCGCTGCGCCGGATGGCCCACAGGCTACCGCAAACGCGCCGCCTTTGCGGCGAATCGTTCCAATCTGGTGCGATTCGGTGCGTCAGGCCCGTTATCTGTTTATAATCAAAGCAATTTTAAAGGATTCGAAGGTGGTTGTATGCTGGATCGTGAAGGCTTTCGCCCGAACGTCGGCATCATCCTCTTGAACGCGCACAACGAGGTGTTTTGGGGCAAACGGCTCCGTGAACATTCCTGGCAGTTTCCGCAAGGGGGCATCAAGTATGGTGAGACCCCCGTGCAAGCGATGTATCGGGAGTTACACGAAGAAACCGGCCTGCTTCCGGAGCATGTCAAGATTATCGGTCGCACGCGCGACTGGTTGCGCTATGAGGTGCCGGACAAGTTCATCAAGCGTGAAGTACGCGGTCATTACCGCGGCCAGAAACAGATCTGGTTCCTGCTTCGGATGGTTGGGCGCGACTGCGATATTTGCCTGCGCGCCTGCGATCATCCGGAGTTCGATGCGTGGCGCTGGAACGAGTACTGGGTGCCGCTAGACTGTGTGATCGAGTTCAAGCGGGATGTATATCAGTTGGCGTTGACGGAATTGTCCCGTTTTCTGCGCCGTGCTGCGCCGCGTCCGGAAAAACCCGGCGGCCATCACGGGCCGCGCTATCCCCGGATAGCGTCGACCGTGACGGAATTGCAGGAGGTGTCTGCCACGACCGTCACGGTCGAGACTACGATTCGCACAACGATCGAGTCCGACTGTGGGGCCGTCGACACCTCCCTGACCCAGCCGGGTCTGCGCGATTAAACCCGATGCGGCTTTCAGCGCCGCATCTGCCGGCGCGGCTCTTCGTGAGCCGCGCCGGCGTTTCGAGGAAATCATATTGAAAGCACTTGCTCTCGTCGTGGCGCTGGCTGCCACCGGCGCCCTGCTGGCTGGCTGTTCGAGCACCCCCAAACCCAGCAACAAGGATGACAGCGCGTTTACGTATCTGTTCGACCGCAAGCCCAACTGGACGGAAAACAAGGTCGACACGCTGCCCTCGCTGCCGCTGGCTGCCAATCTGGTCCCGTTCGTCGTCTCGGGCAACACCCCGCTTACCTTCGCGCTCGACTCCAAGTCGCTCAGCGTCGGCGACGACGGCGTGGTGCGGTACACGGTGGTCGTGACGAGCCCGAGCGGCGCGCACAACGTGAACTATGAAGGGATTCGCTGCGACACGTACGAGTGGCGCCAGTACGCGGCCCTCAACGCGGATCACGACGGCTGGGACGACACGGTCGCTACGCCGTTCGCACGGATCGAGGACAGCACGCTGAACGGGTATCAGGCAACGCTGTATCAGGACTACTTCTGCGCGAACAAGATTCCGACCGGTAAGGCGCAGCAGATTCTGGACAACATGCGTCTTGGAAGGACTGCGGCGTCGCAGCTTCATTGAACCGACGGGTCTTGCCGCGTGGCGCTTGCAGTTGCGTGCAGTTCCGGCAGCGCCGGGATTAAAAAAAGCCGTTCCAACCTGAGTTGGAACGGCTTTTTTGCAGGCGAGATCCGGATCGTGAGTGTGGTCTGGAAGCGCCGTTTCGGTTCGCTGCCTGGCTTCGTCTTTTGCGCCCGCAGCGGCCGTCTGCCTCAAACCAGCACGAGGTTATCGCGGTGAATCAGTTCCGGCTCCAGCATGTAGCCGAGCACTCCTTCAATATCACCGCTTGGGCGACGCTGAATCAGCTTGGCCTCGGCGCTGCTGTAATTCGTCAGACCGCGCGCCACTTCACGCCCCGCCGCGCTCAGGCAGGCAATCACCTCGCCGCGCGCAAACGCACCCTGTACGCCGATCACGCCAATCGGTAGAAGGCTCTTGCCCCCTTCCGTCAGCTTTTCGACGGCGCCGTCGTCAATCACCACGTGGCCGCGCACCTGCAGGTGGTCGGCCATCCATTGCTTGCGCGCCGCCATCCGCGCGGTGCGGGCAATCAACTGCGTGCCGATCGCCTCGCCGATGGCCAGACGCGCCAGCACGTCTGGCTCGCGGCCGCTCGCGATCACCGTGTTCGCGCCGCTATGGGCCGCACGCTTGGCCGCGAGAATCTTGGTCAGCATGCCGCCGCGGCCCAGGCTCGAACCGGCACCGCCGGCCATCGCCTCGAGTTCCGGCGCACCGGCATCGGCTTGCTGGACCAGCGTGGCCGACGGGTCCTTACGCGGATCAGCAGTGAAGAGACCTTGCTGATCGGTGAGGATGATCAACGCATCGCCTTCGATCAGATTCGCGACCAGCGCGCCCAGCGTGTCGTTATCGCCGAACTTGATTTCGTCGGTAACGACCGTGTCGTTCTCGTTGATGATCGGCACCACGCCCAGACGCAGCAGCGTCAGCAAGGTGGAACGCGCATTCAGGTAACGCTCGCGGTCCGCCAGGTCGGCATGGGTCAGCAGAATCTGCGCCGTACGGATCGAATGCTCGGCAAAGCGGCTTTCGTACACCTGTGCAAGCCCCATCTGCCCGACTGCGGCCGCGGCCTGCAACTCGTCGATCTCGCGTGGACGTTTGGTCCAGCCAAGCCGCTGCATGCCTTCGGCGATCGCCCCCGAGCTCACCAGCACGACCTCTTTGCCCTGCGCGCGCAACGCGGCGATCTGCGCTGCCCAGCGGCCGATCGCGGCATGATCGAGGCCCCGGCCGTCGTTGGTGACGAGGCTTGATCCGACTTTCACTACCAATCGCCTGGAGTCTGCGATGACGGAACGCATTGTGCGCGGTCTCCCAAGATAATCCGTGATGCCGGCCGGCGGCCCGATGCAGGCACGCCGGCGCTCAAGCCATACCCGTTATTCCTGCGGCCGAACCGGGTCGCCCTGCGCGCCCGACCCGCTCGAAGCCGCGCCTTGCTGCTTTTCGCGAAAGCGCACGTCGGCAGCGAGATCTTCGGCCTCGGCCTGGCGCTGTGCATCCGAATGCGCCGCGATATGGTCGTAGACCGCATAGACCAGCGCTTCGCAGCCCTGCCCCGTCAGCGCCGAAATTTCGAACACCGGGCCGTCCCAGCCGAAGCCCTCGAGGAACGCGGCCACGCGCGCCTGACGCTCGTCTTCGGGCACCATGTCGAGTTTGTTCAGGACCAGCCAGCGGGTTTTCTCGAACAGCAGTTCGTCGTACTTGCGCAGCTCGTTGACGATTGCCTTGGCTTCGGCGACCGGATCGACCGCGTCGTCAAACGGCGCGACATCGACGATGTGCAGCAACAGGCCTGTGCGCTGCAAATGGCGCAGGAACTGGTGCCCAAGGCCCGCGCCTTCGGCGGCGCCTTCGATCAGACCGGGAATGTCGGCGATCACGAAGCTGCGGCTCGGGCCCACGCGCACCACGCCCAGATTCGGCGCAAGTGTGGTGAAGGGGTAGTCGGCAATCTTCGGCTTCGCGTTCGACACCGACGAAATGAAGGTGGACTTGCCGGCGTTCGGCATGCCGAGCAGGCCGACGTCTGCCAGCACCTTCAGTTCGAGGCGCACCATACGGCGCTCGCCCGGCTTGCCATCGGTCTTCTGACGCGGCGCGCGATTCGTGCTGGACTTGAAATGCAGGTTGCCGAGGCCGCCCGCGCCGCCCTGGGCGATCTGCACGCTCTGATTATGCTCGGTCAGGTCGGCGATCAGCTCGCCGGTTTCCATGTCCGAGATGATCGTGCCGACCGGCATGCGCAGCGTCACGTCGTCGCCGCCCTTGCCGTAGCAGTCCGCGCCGCGGCCGTTTTCGCCGTTGCGCGCCATATGCTTTTTCGCGTAGCGGTAGTCGATCAGCGTGTTGATGTTGCGGTCTGCCACAGCGTAGACGCTGCCGCCGCGGCCGCCGTCGCCACCATCCGGACCGCCGAACGGGACGAATTTCTCGCGGCGCATCGACGCGCTGCCATCCCCTCCGTCGCCGGCGATGACTTCAATCCTCGCTTCGTCAATGAACTTCATGCGTAACTCCGTCCCGTGTTTTATCGCTATTTTGCCGCGCCCGCGGTGCGTTGAACAATCGGCCGATTGGCCATCCGCGCGGGCTCACGACAACAATGTCAGCCATCAATGTGCAATGAAAAAGGCCCCGCCAACTTCGCGGGGCCTTTGTTCCGGTCCTGAAGCCCGTGCCTGAATAGACTCAGACTGCTGCCGGGACGACGTTGACCGTGTGCTTCTTGGCTGCGCCTTTCGTCGTGAACTTGACGTGGCCGTCCGTCAGCGCGAACAAGGTGTGATCCTTGCCGATACCGACGTTTTCGCCCGGGTGCATGCGCGTGCCGCGTTGACGCACGATGATGCCGCCAGCGTTGATGGCTTGACCGCCGTAAACCTTCACGCCGAGACGCTTCGACTCGGAGTCGCGGCCGTTACGTGACGATCCGCCTGCCTTTTTGTGTGCCATTTAATAGCTCCTTAACCGTTGCGCTTACGCGTTGATCGCGTCAATGCGCAGTTCGGTGTAGTTCTGGCGGTGGCCGCCATGCTTCTGGTAGTGCTTCCGGCGACGCATCTTGAAGATGGTCACTTTGGCGTGACGACCTTGCGATACGACGGTAGCCTTGACGGAAGCCCCACTGACCAGCGGCGTACCGAACTTAATCGATTCGCCTTCGCCCACTGCGAGAACCTGGTCGAGCGTGATTTCAGCGTCAATGTCTGCCGGTATCTGTTCTACTTTAAGTTTTTCGCCGACGGCAACTTTATACTGCTTGCCACCGGTTTTTATGACCGCGTACATTGAGAACCTCACTCTGTGTTCATTTTCTCCACGCACCACGCGCGGAAACCCGTGATTATACATAGAGTTAGCTGCGCGGTCAAAACTCATTGACAGGCGCGGCAAGTCCCCGTAGAGCCCCGCCACACGGGCGGCCGCGCGTCGATCCCGCAGGCTGCGGCACGGAACTGTCGCGATTCGCCTTATAATTCGCGGCACTACCCAATTCAGCCATCATGTCGTCGACTGCCACTCCCTCTCCCAACGCCGCCAGCCTGCTCGCTCCGATTGCCGAAGACATGGAGCAGGTGAACCGCGTCATCCGGCACCGCCTGGCGTCCGAGGTGATGCTGATCAACCAGATTTCCGAGTACATCATCAGCGCCGGCGGCAAACGCCTGCGTCCCGCGCTGCTGTTGCTGGTGGCGGGCGCGCTGGGCGAAACCACCGGGTACCGGCACGAACTGGCTGCCGTGGTCGAATTCATCCATACGGCCACCCTGCTGCACGACGACGTGGTCGACGAATCCGACCTGCGGCGCGGCCGGCAGACCGCGAACGCCCTGTTTGGCAATGCCGCCAGCGTGCTGGTGGGCGATTTTCTGTACTCGCGCTCGTTCCAGATGATGGTCGGGGTCGGCAAGATGCGGGTGATGGAAATTCTCTCGGAAGCGACCAACATCATTTCCGAGGGTGAAGTCCTGCAGTTGCTGAACATGCATGACGCCGACGTGGACGAAGCCCGCTACATGCAGGTGATCCGCTACAAGACGGCCAAGCTGTTCGAGGCAGCGGCCCAGCTCGGCGCCGTGCTGGCGGGCGTGGATGCAACCACCGAGGCGGCAGCGGCGGAATTCGGCCGGCGCATCGGCACGGCCTTCCAGATCATGGACGACTGGCTCGACTACACCGGCACGGCCGAATCCATGGGCAAGAATGCCGGTGACGACCTACGCGAAGGCAAGCCCACGCTGCCGCTTATCTATCTGATCGAGCGCGGTACGCCGGAGCAGTCGGCGCTTGCGCGTGAGGCGATCGAGCAAGGCGGTACAGACCGCTTCGACACCATTTTCGAGGCGATCACGCGCTCGGGCGCGCTGGATCACACGCTGGAATGCGCGAAGAAGGAAGCGCAGGCAGCCGCAGCAGCAATTTCTTCGTTTCCGGATTCCATTTTCAAAGATAGCCTGCTAGAATTATGTTTTTACTCGACGGCAAGACAGTCTTGAACGAGACTTAAATGCCGGATTAGTCTGAATCGAGTCAATGCAGTACAAATCGGGGTGTAGCTTAGCCTGGTAGAGCGCTACGTTCGGGACGTAGAGGCCGGAGGTTCGAATCCTCTCACCCCGACCAGATTTTGAAAAACCGCGCAGATTTGCGCGGTTTTTTTTCGTCTGTCGTTTTCTGCCAAAGTGCAGATACGTGCAGATGCACCGCGAATCCGGGCCGTCCTATGCCTTCTGGCCAGGCGGGCGAGTGCGGCACCCTCTGCTATATTCTCCCCATCCCGCCCCCTACCAGTTCGCGACACGTGGAACAACTACCCTTATGGGCGCAGATAGGCGCCGTCTTCCTGCTGCTTGTCTGCTCCAGTTTTTTCTCTATCTCCGAAACGGCGATGATGGCGCTCAACCGCCACCGCCTGAAGCACCTCTCCAATCAGGGCGTTCTCGGCGCCAAAACCACGCAAGGATTGCTCGCACGCACCGACGAGTTGCTGAGCGTGATCCTGATCGGCAACAACCTGTTCAACACGATCATCCCGGTACTGACCACCTCGGTCGCATTGCATACGTTTGGCCGCAACAATCTCGTGCTGTCGATCGCCACCGGCATCGTGGCGTTCCTGATCATCGTGTTCGCTGAGATCACGCCGAAGATCGTCGGCGCCACCTTTCCGGAAAAGATCGCGCTGCCGGCGAGCCTGCTGATCGCACCGCTCATGCGTGCGACGAGGCCTATCGTCTGGTTCGTCAACCTGTTCGCCAACACCATCCTGCGCATCCTGCACATCAACACGAAGGGCGCGCACGAGCAGCGCCTTTCAACCGAGGAGCTGCGCACCATCGTGCTGGAGTCCGGCAGCTTCATGCCGACCAAGCACCGCAGCATCCTGCTGAACCTGTTCGATCTGGAGAACATCTCCGTCGACGACGTGATGATTCCGCGCCGCCGGATCGAGGCGCTCGATTTCGATGCGCCGTTCGAGCAGATCCTGCATCAGCTCGAAACCTGCTATCACAACAAGCTGATCGTGTATCAAGGCGACATCGACCGTGTGCTCGGGGTGCTGCATGTGCGCAAGACGCTCTCAGCGCTGCATAACCAGGAACTCGAGCGAGAGACATTGCGCGAACTGCTCGCCGAACCGTACTTCGTGCCGAGCGGCACGCCGGTGTTCCAACAGTTGCAGTACTTCCAGGAGAGCCGCCACCGTACCGCGCTGGTCGTCAACGAATACGGCGAACTACAGGGGCTGGTGACACCGGAAGACATCATCGAGGAGCTGATCGGCGAGTTCACCACGTCGATCCCGCGAGGCGCGAATTCGCGGGGCGGCTGGAATGAGGACGGCGAGTGCATCGTCTCCGGCAGCATGCCGTTGCGCGAACTGAACCGGTGGCTGCAGCTCACGCTGCCGACTGACGGACCGAAGACACTCAACGGGCTGATTCTCGAAGTGCTCGAAGAGATTCCCGACGGCGATGTGTGCGTGCAGATCGGTGAGATCAAACTCGAAGTGATGCGCAGTGACGATCAGGCGGTCCGGACCGTCAAGATTTTCAAGCCGGGATCGCGCTCGGGGGCGAAGAAGGGCAGCAAGGCGCAGCGCGGTTGAGCTGGCGGGTGCACGGCGCATCTGGCCATCCGGCCGAATGGCGCTGGCGAGCGGCGTAACGGATGATGGAGCCGTCATGTTCTACAGGCGGCTCCCGGCCGGTTATCTTCGATGTCATCCTCCCGCCGTTCCGTGCCTGCTATTTCAGCGCAGCGCCTCGCAGATACAGTCAGCCAGGCTGGCGCACCGTATCGCGGCAGCCCTGTTAAAGCCAGACCGGCCGCTGCCTTAACCACTTCGGCGCCGTCTGCGTCGCCTGTTCTCTCCGCTGTCGGCCCCGCTGCCAACGCCACTGCCGGCCCCTTTGCCGGCGCAATCCGCGACGACACGCCCGGCCAAAACACCACGCCCGGACTCGCCGACGCTGACAACACACCCGCCGTCCGCCTGCTGAGCGATACCCTGCGCGAAGCTACGCGCCGCAACGCATCGGATCTGCATATCGAGCCCGCAGAGCAAGGCTGGCGCATGCGTCTGCGCATCGATGGCGTACTGCACGCCATCGCCCCACCGCCCGCGCATCTGCGCGATGCCTTCATCACGCGGGTGAAAGTGCTGGCGCGCATGGACATCGCCGAGCGGCGCGTGCCGCAGGACGGGCGGCTACGCATTGCCACTGGCCCCGGCCGCTTCGAAGACTATCGCGTCAACTCGCTGCCCACGCTGTTCGGAGAAAAGCTGGTGCTGCGCCGGCTCGACGCGCTGCCCGCCACCCTCTCGCTCGATTCCCTTGGTCTGAACCCCGCTCAGCGTGCGTCGCTCGAGGCGGCCATTGGCGCACCGCACGGGCTGGTTCTGGTGACAGGTCCCACGGGCAGCGGCAAAACCCTCTCGCTGTACTGCTTCCTGCAGATGCTGAACGCGGAGTCGCGCAATATCTGCTCAGTCGAAGATCCGGCGGAAATCCAGTTGGCCGGCATCAACCAGGTCAGCGTGCGCGAGAAGGCCGGTCTCACGTTTGCAGTCGCGCTCCGCGCGTTCCTGCGCCAGGATCCGGATGTGATCATGGTCGGCGAGATTCGCGATGAAGAAACCGCCGATGTCGCCGTCAAAGCCGCGCAGACCGGCCACCTGGTGCTCTCTACGCTGCACACCAACGACGCGCCGGCGGCTGTTGCCCGATTGATCGACATCGGTGTCGAGCCGTATAACCTCGCCGCCGCATTGCGCATGGTGACCGCGCAACGGCTCGTGAGGCGGCTCTGTGCGGCGTGCCGGACACCGGCGCCGCAATCGGCGGCGGCGCTGCATGCAGCCGGCTTCGCCGACGGCCAGCTCGAAGGCTGGCAGCCTTACCGTTCGGTGGGCTGTGACGCGTGTCATGGGATCGGCTTTCGCGGGCGGATCGGCATTCACCAGGTGATGCCGGTATCGGACGCAATGCGCGAGCTGATCGTCGCGAGCGCGGGCAGCCATGCGCTGGCGCGCCTGGCGCATGCCGAACATGTGACCACGCTGCGCGACGCCGCGCTGACGCTCGTGAAGGACGGCACCACCAGCCTCGCTGAAGCGCTAAGCGCCACTGAGGTCGCATGACGATGGCGGCTCGTGTACCCGGGACCGATGCGCCAGAGCTGCGCTTTGCGTGGCGCGGCGTCGACGCGGCAGGCACGCCGCACAGCGGCATGCTGATTGCGCCCGACGCAGATGCCGCGCGCGCGGCGCTCAAGCGCGACAAACTGTTCGTTGTCGAACTCACGATGCGCGGACCGGCGCCGCGTCCTCAGGCACGTGCCGCAGAGGTGACCCGCTTCACGCGTCAGTTGGCCAGCCTGCTGCGCGCCGGGCTGCCGCTCGCCCCCTCGCTCGACCTGCTGGCGCAAGCCCCTGCGCCACGCCAGCGGGGCATGTCACGCATCGTCGCCGCGTTGGCCCGCGACATCACCGGTGGCCTGAGCTTCTCAGCCGCGCTGGCGCGCCACGCCGCGCAATTCAACGCGCTCTATTGCCAGCTTGTCGCGGTCGGCGAGACGGCCGGTGCGCTGCCCGCTGTGTTGGCCCGCATCGCCGACGACCGCGAGCGGAGCGCCGCACAACGCGCCAAAGTAAAAGCCGCGCTCACCTATCCGGTCGCCATTCTGCTGCTGGCGCTCGGCATCACCGCCGCGCTGCTGATCTGGGTGGTGCCGACCTTCAAGCAGATCTTCGACGGCTTCGGCGCGCGCTTGCCGGCGCCCACGCAAATCGTCATGGCGCTGTCCGCCGCTGCCGCGCGCTGGAGCGTGCCGGCGCTCGCGCTGGCAGTGACGGGTGGATTCGCGCTGAGTTATCTGTTGCGGCATTCGGACAAGGCGCGCCTGGCAATGGCTCGCATATCGCTGCGCCTGCCTGTCGCGGGCCCGCTACTCGCCACACTGTGCGCCGCCCGCTGGAGCCGTGCGCTCGGTACGCTGCTCTCAGCCGGCACACCGCTCGCCGACGCCTTCGATTCACTCACACACGCTACCGGCAACGCCTGGTTCGATCGTGCGACCGTCGACATCGCGGCCCGCCTGCGGCGCGGCGAACGCCTCGCCGCCGCGATGCGCGCCGTCCATTGCTTCCCGGCTGAAGTGGTTCAGCCTGTGGCCGTCGCAGAGGAGTCCGGTGCATTGGATACCATGCTGATCGACGTCGCGTCGCTCAGCGATCGTCAGGTTGACGAAAAGATCGGCACGCTTGCGAGCCTGTGCGAGCCGCTGGTGATCATCGTGCTGGGGACGCTGGTCGGCGGTCTTGTTATTGCGATGTATCTTCCCATTATTCAACTCGGCAACGTGGTGTAGCATCGCAGCCGAATCCAACTCTTTCGCCATGCCAGCTAACTACGCGACCGTGTCAGAAACTTCCTTCAGCGCGCTTCATGGCCACTTTGCGGCTGGCCTCGGCGCCAACTTTGGCGCTTTGCCGGCCGGCGTGCAGCTCACCTTTGCAATCGTTTTCGGTCTGGTGATCGGCAGCTTTCTGAGCGTGGTTGCCCACCGCCTGCCCATCATGCTCGAACGCGCCTGGCGTGAAGAAGTCTGCGACGCCACTGGCCAGGCGCTCGAGGACGATGGCCTGCCGGCGCGCTATAACCTGTGGCTGCCGCGCAGCGCGTGCCCGCACTGCGGCCACGTGCTGAGGTCGTGGGAAAACATTCCGCTCGCGAGCTACCTGCTGCTGCGCGGCCGATGCTCCGCATGCAAGGCTCCGGTATCGGCGCGCTATCCGTTGCTCGAAATCGCCAGCGCCGCCTGCGCCGCGGGCGCACTGCTCGTATTCGGCCCAGGCGTCATGGCGCTCGCCGCGTTCGGCCTGTGCGCGGCCTTGCTTGCCATGAGCGCCATCGACATCGACACGCACCTGCTGCCCGACTCGCTGACCCTGCCGCTGCTGTGGGCCGGCCTGATCGTCAATTTCAACGGCATGTTTGCGAGCCTGCACGATGCGGTGGCAGGCGCGATCGCCGGCTATCTTGTACTGTGGGTGGTGCACTGGCTGTTCAAGCTCGTGCGCGGTGTCGAAGGCATGGGTTACGGCGACTTCAAGCTGCTCGCCGCGCTCGGCGCGTGGCTCGGCTGGATCGCCTTGCCGCAGATCGTGCTGATCGCGGCAGTAGCCGGCGCCGTCGTGGGACTCGCGGCAACGTGGCGCGGCCGCATGCGCTTCGAGGAGCCGCTGCCGTTCGGCCCGTTCCTCGCAGCCGGCGGCGCACTTACGCTGTTTCTCGGCACCCCTCTCTATCTGGCATTCGGAGGCTGACGCATGTTTGCTGTGGGACTGACAGGCGGGATCGGCAGCGGCAAGTCGACCGTCGCCGACCTGTTTGCTGCGCACGGCGTGGCGATCGTCGACACCGATCTGATCGCCCATCAGATCACCGCACCGCATGGCGCGGCGATAGCCCAGATCGCCCGCGAATTCGGCGCTGCGTTCGTTGCAGCAGACGGTTCACTGGACCGCGCCCGCATGCGCACGCTGATCTTCAGTGACGAAGACGCACGTCGGCGTCTCGAAGGGATCACTCATCCGTTGATTCGAACCGAGACCGAGCGCGCGAGGAACGAGGCAAGCGGACCGTACGTGATGCTGGTGGTACCGCTGCTGGTCGAGTCAGGCACATGGAAAACCCGCGTAGACCGAGTGCTGACCGTGGACTGCAGCGTCGAGACGCAGATCGCACGGGTTATGCGCCGCAACGCCTTCAGCCGTGAACAGGTGCTGGCGATCATCGCGCGTCAGGCAACCCGCGAGGCGCGCCTCGCCGCCGCCGACGAAGTCATCGTCAATGACAACACCTCAATGGAGGAACTCAGCGCACAGGTAGAGGCCCAGCATCGTCTATACCTGTCGCTGGCGGGCGTGTGAGCGTTGGGCGTGGCAGGGAAACAGCGAGACACGCAGTGCCAACACAGCCCGCTCCCGCTGTCTCACTAAAGAACGGTGACCACACTCAAACAGCGGCAAAACGCGCGGAAAAACCTGCGATAGCGCAGCAAGAAAGTGTGTGATTGCTAGGGTAGTCTCACGGCATTAGAATGTTCTGCATTCCCGTCACCGACCACGCCCGAGGCGAGCCCGCTTGATCCTTTACGAGTATCCCTTCAACGAGCGAATCCGGACGCTGTTGCGCCTCGAAGACCTCTTCGAGCGCTTCACGTTCTTTCTGACTCAGGAAGATGCCAGGGAACATCATGTCGCGTTGACGACGTTGTTTGAAATCTCTGAGGTCGCCGGTCGCGCGGATCTGAAGTCGGATCTGATGAAGGAACTGGAACGGCAGCGGCAAACGCTTGCGCCGTTTCGCGGCAATCCGGGAATCGAGCAAAACGCGCTCGAAGCGGTGCTTGGCGAAATCGAGCAAACACTCGCGGGGCTCTCGCAGATGCAAGGCAAGACTGGCCAGCATCTTGCAGACAATGAGTGGCTGGCCAGTATCCGCAGCCGCGCCATCATCCCAGGCGGCACCTGCAAGTTCGACCTGCCGTCTTACTATGCATGGCAGCAAACCCATCCGGATCAGCGCCGCCAGGACATCGCCAAGTGGGTCATGCCCCTCCTGCCGTTGCGCGACGCTGCCACTATCGTGTTGCGCCTCGCTCGCGAGTCGGGTCAGGCGTCGAAGGTCATGGCCATGCAGGGAAGCTACCAGCAGATGCTGTCTGGCCGCTCGTATCAGCTGATGCAGGTGCGCGTCGCGCCGGAGTTGCGGGTAATTCCCGAGGCGAGCGCCAACAAGTACATGCTGTGGGTGCGCTTCACGGTTCAGGACGGCGACCTGCGGCCGCGCGCGGTGGATGTGGATGTGCCGTTTCAGCTCACCCTGTGCAGCCTGTAACCCGGCCTTCGCGCCTGTGTCGACGGGCTTGCCTTTCAAGCAGCGAAAATGCCCCTATATTAGAGACTTGTCCCGCTTCCGATTGACTGCCTGACCGAATGATTACTGTCGTTAAATGCCCAACCTGCGCGAAGGAAGTCCGCTGGACGCCTGAAAACCGCTTCCGCCCGTTCTGCTCCGAACGCTGCAAGCAGATCGACCTCGGTGCATGGGCCGCTGAGAAGTACAAGATCGGCGGCACCGACGAAGAAGCGCCGTCAGACGACGAGCCAACCGGCGACTACAACCCGCACTAAGCGTGGTTCGCCACGCGCGCGCCGAGCCTCACACGCCCCCGCCCGGCTCGAGTCGAGGGTTGCACGCTCCCAAATCACCTGATGCAGTCGGGGCAGGTGTCAGGGGCGCAGCCTGAGGCTGCGCCCCACTCGACCTTCTTGATCACCACTATTCCGCGGCAAGCCACTCCAGCACCGGAATGGTCGCCGGCAACAACGGCGATACCTCCGCAGGCAGCGACTGCCAGACAAACGCCTGGCCTTCGCGGCCGTGCGGCTCGCCCGTCCACTGCGTCACCTTGCAGAAGTACAGCCGCACGTAGGCATGCGGGTAATCGTGCTCGAGCGTATGCCAGCGGTGGCTCGCGGTGACCTCGATACCCAGTTCCTCGTGCAGTTCGCGAGCCAGCGCCGCCTCGACCGATTCGCCCGGCTCCAGCTTGCCACCCGGAAACTCCCAATACCCCTCGTAAGGCTTACCGGCTGGCCGTTGGGCGAGCAGATAGCGCCCGTCCGGCTGGACGAGCACGCCGACCGCCACTTCCGTGACCGGCCGGCCTTGAGGGTTTGCGATAGCTGCCTCGGTCGTATCCGTCATGCCTGCGACTTCCGGCCGGACCAGTCACGGGCGAACTGCCATGCCACACGCCCCGAGCGCGAGCCGCGTTCGAGCGCCCATACGAGCGCATCGCCGCGCGCCGATTCGATTTCCGCGGCATCGCAACCGAAGTGCTGCAACCAGTGCCCGACGATCGACAGATAGTCGTCCTGCTTGAACGGATAGAAGCTGACCCACAGCCCGAAGCGCTCGGACAGTGAAATCTTTTCTTCGACCACTTCCCCCGGATGAATCTCACCATCGGACGTATGTTTGTACGTCTCGTTGTCGCTGATGTATTCGGGCAACAGATGGCGCCGGTTCGAGGTCGCGTAGATCAGCACGTTATCGGACTGCGCGGCCACCGAGCCGTCCAGCGCCACCTTCAGTGCCTTGTAGCCGGACTCGCCTTCCTCGAACGAGAGATCGTCGCAGAACACCACGAAGCGCTCAGGACGCTGCGAGATCAGATCGACAATGTCGCCCAGATCGTGCAGGTCGTCCTTGTCCACTTCGATCAGACGCAGGCCGTCCTTGGCATATGCGTTCAGGCAAGCCTTGATCAGCGAGGACTTGCCGGTGCCGCGCGCGCCCGTCAGCAGCACGTTGTTGGCGGGCTGCTTGAGGACGAACTGGCGGGTGTTCTGCTCGATCAGCCCTTTCTGGCGATCGATGTTCTGCAGGTCGTCGAGCGTGATGTCCGAGATAGCCGGAACCGGTTGCAGGTAGCCGCGCCCCTGGCGCTTGCGCCAGCGAAACGCCACCGCCGCCGACCAGTCCACCTCCGGCGCCGCAGGCGGAAGCACGGCTTCCAGGCGGCCGAGCAGCGCTTCGGCGCGGGTCAAAAACTGTTCGAGTTTATCCATGACGAAAAATGAAAGCGAAGCGGCAGCCTTGGGGGCCGCTTACGAACGATAGTCGGCGTTGATGCTCACGTACTCATGCGACAGGTCGCAAGTCCAGATCGTGGCTTGCGCGTCACCGCGGCCCAGCACGACGCGAATCAGGATCTCCGCCTTCTTCATCACCCGCTGGCCGTCTTCCTCACGGTACTCCGGATTGCGGCCGCCCGCCTTCGCCACCAGCACGTCGTCCAGATACAGGTCGATCTTGCCGACATCGAGATCCGTCACGCCGGCATAGCCGATGGCCGCGAGAATCCGGCCGAGGTTCGGGTCCGACGCGTAGAACGCCGTCTTGACCAGCGGCGAATGGCCGATCGCATAGGCGATCTGGCGGCATTCGGCCACGTTCGAACCGCCTTCCACCTGCACCGTCATGAACTTGGTGGCGCCTTCGCCGTCACGGATGATCAACTGGGCGAGCGTCTGTGCGAGTTCGGTCACCGCTTCGCGCAATGCAGCATAGGCAGGCGAATCGGTGGACGTCACGGCCGGCAGGCTCGACTTGCCCGAGGCGATCAGGATGAACGAGTCGTTGGTCGAGGTATCGCCGTCGATCGTGATGCAATTGAACGAGCGGTCCGCGACATGCTTGACCAGCGCGTCTAGCACCGGCTGCGAAACGGCGGCGTCGAAGGCGAGGAAACCGAGCATGGTGGCCATGTTCGGCTTGATCATGCCCGCCCCCTTGCTGATGCCGGTCATCGTCACCGTGTGGCCGCCGATCGTCACCTGGCGCGACGCGGCTTTAGGCAGCGTGTCGGTGGTCATGATGGCTTGCGCCGCGTCGTACCAATGCGCAGCCTGGCGGTTCTCCAGCGCGGCAGGCAGGCCAGCCTTCAGGCGCTCGACCGGCAGCGGTTCGAGAATCACGCCGGTCGAGAACGGCAGCACCTGTTCCGGCGCGATCCCGGCGAGGCGCGCCAGCTCGACGCAGGTTTCGCGAGCATGGGCGAGGCCCGGCTCGCCGGTGCCCGCGTTGGCGTTGCCGGTGTTCACCACCAGCGCGCGAATCGCCTTGCCGCCGGCACGAACGTGCTCCAGATGCTCACGGCACACGGTCACGGGCGCCGCACAAAACCGGTTCGACGTGAACACGCCGCTCACCGTCGCACCTTCTTCGACGGAAATGACCAGCACGTCCTTGCGGTTCGGCTTGCGAATGTTCGCCTCAGCCCAGCCTAGCGTGACGCCAGCGACGGGGTGAAGTTGGGCGGGATCGATCGAGGGAAAATTGACAGCCATGGTCGCGACCTGTCTAAGTTGAAAATGCCGGCATGGAGCCGGCATCGGAAAATCACAAGAGAATGAGGCGCCGAGCGCCCCACCACCGCGGAATCACCAGCAAGGAGCTGGGTAAAACGACGCGGCGCGCTTGACGCGCGCCGCTGGTTCAATCTCAGGCAATCTTGCCGTGGCACTGCTTGTACTTCTTGCCGCTGCCGCACGGGCACGGGTCGTTGCGGCCTACCTTCGGCACACCGTCGCCGAGCGGTTCGACCGGCGCATGCGCGTGACTCATCGCGTCGCCGATCATCGCGGCCGTCGCTGCCTCAGCCGCCACCGGAGCCGCAACCTCGGCGAATTCGGCGTGGCGGAATTCGACGTTCTCGAGGTGGCTGCCCTGCTCTTCATACTCCTCGGCCGCCTGCTCAAGCTGCTCCGGCGACTGGATCTGCACGTTCATCACCACCCGCGTGACTTCGAGCTTCACTGCATCCAGCATAGCCGCGAACAGTTCGAACGCCTCGCGCTTGTACTCCTGCTTCGGGTTCTTCTGGGCGTAACCGCGCAGATGAATGCCCTGGCGCAGGTGGTCGAGCGCGGCAAGGTGTTCGCGCCAGCTACGGTCCAGCGTCTGCAACATGATCGAACGTTCGAAGCCGCTGAAATTTTCGCGGCCAACCTGCTCCACCTTCGATTCGTACGCTTCATCCGCGGCAGCAATCACCGCTTCGAGGATCTCGTCCACGCTGATCGACGACGACTCGTTGATCATTTCCTGAATCGCCAGATCGAGCTGCCACTCATTGCGCAGCACTTCTTCCAGCTCGGGCACGTCCCACTGCTCTTCAATGCTGCCAGCCGGCACAAACTGATGAACGATATCGGTAATCACGCCATGACGCATGGCGCCGATCGTTTCCGCGATATCGTTCGCCTCAAGCAATTCATTGCGCTGCTGATAGATCACCTTGCGCTGATCGTTCGACACATCGTCGTATTCGAGCAATTGCTTACGAATATCGAAGTTGCGCGCCTCGACCTTGCGTTGCGCCGATTCGATCGACCGGGTGACGATGCCCGCCTCGATCGCCTCGCCTTCCGGCATCCTCAGGCGGTCCATGATGGAACGCACGCGGTCGCCGGCAAAAATACGCAGCAGCGGATCTTCCAGCGACAGATAGAAGCGCGACGAACCCGGGTCGCCCTGACGGCCGGCACGGCCGCGCAACTGGTTGTCGATCCGGCGCGATTCGTGACGCTCGGTGCCGATAATGTGCAGACCGCCCGCGGCCTTCACCTGGTCGTGCAGCGCCTGCCATTCGTCATGCAGCTTCTGGATGCGGCGCTGCTTTTCGTCATCCGGGATTGCCGGATCGGCTTCAATGAAGGCCGCCTGTTTCTCGGCGTTGCCGCCCAGCACGATGTCGGTACCGCGGCCGGCCATGTTGGTTGCAATCGTCACGCGTTGCGGACGGCCCGCTTCGGCCACGATCTCCGCTTCGCGCGCATGCTGCTTGGCGTTCAGCACTTCGTGCGGCAGGCCGGCCTGCTTGAGCAGGTGCGACAGCAGTTCAGAGTTTTCGATCGAGGTCGTACCCACCAGCACCGGCTGGCCACGCTCGTGACAGTCGCGGATGTCGCGAATCACCGCGTCGTAACGTTCCTTCGCCGTCTTGTAGATCTGATCCTGCTTGTCGATCCGCTTCGGCGGACGGTTGGTCGGGATCACGACCGTTTCCAGCCCGTAAATCTCGTTGAACTCGTACGCTTCCGTATCCGCCGTGCCGGTCATGCCGGACAGCTTCGCGTACATGCGGAAGTAGTTCTGGAACGTGATCGACGCGAGCGTCTGGTTTTCGCTCTGGATCTTGACGTGTTCTTTCGCCTCGACGGCCTGGTGCAAGCCATCCGACCAGCGGCGGCCCGACATCAGGCGGCCGGTGAATTCGTCGACGATCACGACTTCGTTGTTCTGCACCACGTAGTGCTGGTCTTTGTAGAACAGCGTGTGCGCGCGCAACGCGGCGTACACGTGGTGCATCAGCGTGATGTTCTGCGGCGCGTAGAGGCTCTCGCCCTCGCCGATCAGGCCCCATTCGGCGAGCAGGCGCTCCGCCTTTTCGTGACCCGATTCCGTCAGGAACACCTGGCGGCCCTTTTCGTCCAGCGTATAGTCGCCCGGCTTTTCGACGCCCGTGCCGTCTGCTTTTTCTTCGCCAATCTGGCGCTCGAGCAGCGGCGGCAGCGCATTCATGCGCACATACAGCTCGGTGTGGTCTTCGGCCTGGCCGGAGATGATCAGCGGCGTACGCGCTTCGTCGATCAGGATCGAGTCCACTTCGTCGACGACCGCGAAATTCAGCGAGCGCTGCACGCGCGCGTCGGTCTCGTAGACCATGTTGTCGCGCAGGTAGTCGAAGCCGAATTCGTTGTTGGTGCCGTAGGTAATGTCCGACGCGTAGGCCTGCTGCTTCATGGCGTGGTCCATCTGCGACAGGTTGATGCCGACCGACAGACCAAGGAAGTTGTAGAGGCGCGCCATCCATTCCGCGTCGCGCTGCGCCAGGTAATCGTTCACTGTCACGACGTGCACGCCGCGCCCGGCCAGCGCATTCAGATACACCGGCAGCGTGGCGACCAGCGTCTTGCCTTCGCCGGTGCGCATTTCGGCGATCTTGCCGTAATGCAGCACCATCCCGCCGATCAGCTGCACGTCGAAGTGACGCATCTTCAGGACGCGCTTGCTGGCCTCCCGGCAGACCGCGAAGGCCTCCGGCAGCAGCTTGTCGAGCGATTCGCCGCTGGCGATGCGCTGGCGGAATTCACCCGTTTTGGCGCGCAGTTGGTCATCCGTCAATTGCTCGATCTGCGGCTCGAGCGCATTGATCGCCGTGACGGTCTTTTGATATTGCTTGACTAGCCGCTGATTGCGGCTGCCAAAAATCTTTTGTAGAAAACCGGTGGTCATCGGATCGTTGTCTGCGTCGCGGCTTCAGCCGGGTCCCGGCATGCGGTTTGGCCACATGGCGGGTCCGGGTTGGAGGTGCCTCGGCGGCTTAGTCCAAGAGTGAATTCGAATCGGGCATTTTAGCACGCGCCCCAGCGCGCGCCTGTGACACAGGCGCGACGCCGGAACACGGTGCCTAGCCCCTGCCGGAGCCCATCGGAGCCGGCCGGGAGCACATCCCGCGCGGTACAATCCCGGCGTGGTGGCGCATTGGGCGCACTCACGCCTTACTATCGTACATGAGCCGCTCCCCGTCGTTTTCAAGGCCGCCGCCGAAGCAGTTCAACGCGCGCCGACCCCAGCCGGTCGCCGAGGTGCTCAACCGCACCGACGCATTTGCCGCCCTGCGCGCCGGAGTGGAGCAGATCGCCGCGCTGGAGCGTGATCTGCGTCAATTGCTGCCCGACTACCTTGCCTCGAGCGTCGAACCCGGTTTCATCAAGGACGGCGTACTGGCACTATTTGCCGCGCACAATGCGCTGGCAGCCCGCTTGCGTCATCTGGAGCCGCGTCTGTTGTCCGATTTGCAGCAGCGCGGCTGGGCGGTCAACTCGCTGCGGATCCGCGTGCGGCCGCAAGCGGCGAAAGAACCGCCGCCCATCAAGCAGGCCCGTATGACGCCGGCCGGTGCCGATGCATTGCATGCGCTGAGCGAATCGCTCGCACCCTCGCCTTTGCAGGCAGCGCTGGCCAGGATGGCGGCGCGGCACCTGCGAAACCGCGAACCCAAAAAATAAGCGGCCCCGAGGGGCCGCTTATTTTTTATACGCTTGCTTGAATCACGCGCTGGATGGCTTATGGCGCTCCCAACGAATCAGGCAAACGCCGTTTGCGTATCGAACGCAAAACCACGCGGCGCCTTCTGCTTGTCTTCGAAGGTCACAATTTCGTACGCATCCTCGTGCTTCAACAGCTCGCGCAGCAACGCGTTGTTGAGCCCGTGACCCGACTTGTACGCCGTGTACGACGCGAGCAGCGGGTGGCCGGCCACGTACAGGTCGCCGATCGCATCGAGCATCTTGTGCTTCACGAACTCGTCGTCATAGCGCAGGCCGTCGTTGTTCAGGATGCGGTACTCGTCGAGAGCGATGGCGTTGTCCAGGCTGGCGCCGCGGGCGAGGCCCAGTTCGCGCAGCATTTCCACTTCATGTGCATAGCCGAACGTGCGGGCGCGGGCAATATCACGCACGTAAGAGGTGTGCGCGAAGTCCACTTCCAGCGCCTGGCCGGTCTTGTCGACTGCCGGATGGCGGAAGTCGATCGTGAATTTCAGCTTGAAGCCGAAAAACGGGTCCAGCCGGGCAAACTTGTCGCCTTCGCGGATTTCGACCGGTTTCTTGACCTTGATGAACTTCTTCGCCGCGTTCTGCTCCTCGATGCCCACCGACTGAATCAGGAACACAAACGTAGCCGCGCTACCGTCCATGATGGGAATTTCTTCGGCGGTGACGTCGACATACAGATTGTCGATCCCCAGACCCGCGCAAGCCGACATCAGATGCTCGATGGTCGAGACACGCACACCGTCCTTCTGGAGCACGGAGGCAAGGCGCGTGTCGCCGATCGACGTCGTGGCCGCAAGAATGTCTACCGGGGTCGGCAGGTCCACACGCGTGAACACGATGCCCGTGTCAGGACCGGCCGGACGGAGCGTCAACTCGACCTTGCGGCCCGAGTGCACGCCGATGCCGACAGTCTTGACAATCGATTTGATAGTGCGCTGCTTCAACATGGTGATCTTCTGTTCGATTGAAAATCCCAATCGGGACTTTTTATTCCATAGCCCAGAGTATACTCCATTACCCTAAGGAGCGTCGCTGCGCTGACGGTATCAATCTGTTTCGCTGCATTACCCAGCTTACCGAACGGGTAAAGCGTGACGGGCCGACGCCCGGAACGGAGGCGTTTCCGGTCATCAGCCCGCGTTACGACTTGTCACACGAATGCCTTCTGGCCGTTGCCCTGGCACAACGAGGCGCCGGGAAAAAGCCGTTCAGCACTCCCGAACTAGCTCAACGTAGCGAGGATACTCCCTGCATCGCTGACTTCGAACTTGCCGGGTGCCTCGACGTGCAGCGTCTTGACCACGCCGTCGTCGACCACCATCGCGTAGCGCTGGGAACGGATTCCCATGCCGCGCGCCGACAGGTCCTGCTCCAGACCGAGCGCCCGCGTGAAAGCCGCACTACCGTCCGCCATCATGCGCACCTTGCCCGAGGTGTGCTGATCGCGTCCCCACGCGCCCATGACGAACGCGTCGTTGACGGACACGCACCAGATTTCGTCGATACCGGCAGCGCGCAACTGCTCGGCGTGCCCGACATAACCCGGCACATGCTTGGCCGAACAGGTCGGAGTGAAAGCGCCCGGCAGTCCGAAGATCACCACGCGTTTGCCCGCCGTCTGTTCGCGCACGTCGAAGCTGTTCGGCCCGATCGTGCAGCCCGCACGCTCGTCCTCGATTAATTCGAAGACGATTGCGTCGGGTAGCTTTTCACCTACCTTGATCATGCTCAGTCCTTCACATCGATGCGGAGCGTGCCCGCACGTTGTCGTGCCGCAGTGGATCGCGCAGTGAACCGGAAAGTCGCGCACCTGCCCCTACTTTTTGCGCTATCCGCCGGCGACAGCCGCCCCTTCCGCTTCGCGAATCCGAAGAGGACACCTGTCCTTGCCGCTTTTCTGACGAAAATGCGGCCTGCTTGTCCGTTCCACCCGCCACGCTCGTGCATTTCCTGCTGGCACGTAGCAACTGCCGTGCCGCAGCGAAAGCCTGCCCGTGTGCGTTAGTCCGCCTGCTTGCGCAGGAATGCCGGAATATCGTACGTATCGACGCCCTTTTCCTGCAGCGCCTGCACGTGCGAAGCCGCCGTGTCACGCGAAGTGCGCCACACTGCCGGCGTGTCCAGCGCGCCGTAGTCTGCCGTGCTTGCGTGGTGTTGCGGAGCGTACGCGTGTTGCATTGCGCCGATCGGCTGGTTGTCCGTGCCGGTGCGCAGCAGCGTCATCGGAGCCGATTGCTGCTTCTTCGCCGCACGGCCCAGACCCGTTGCCACCACCGTCACGCGCAGCGCGTCGCCCATTGCGTCATCGTATACCGCGCCGAAAATCACGGTTGCGTCTTCCGCCGCGTAGCTCTTGATGGTGTTCATCACTTCGCGGGTTTCCGACAGGCGCAGCGAACGGCTCGACGTGATGTTGACCAGCACGCCACGTGCACCCGACAGATCCACGCCTTCCAGCAGCGGGCTGGCCACAGCCTGCTCAGCGGCGAGGCGCGCGCGATCGACGCCGGCAACCGTCGCCGTGCCCATCATCGCCTTGCCCTGCTCGCCCATCACCGTCTTCACGTCTTCAAAGTCGACGTTCACCAGACCGTCGACATTGATGATTTCGGCGATGCCTGCAACTGCGTTGTTCAGAACGTCGTCCGCGCACTGGAAGCACTTGTCCATCTCGGCGTCATCGCCCATCACCTCGAACAGCTTGTCGTTCAGAACGACGATCAGCGAGTCGACGTGATCCTCCAGTTGCTGCGAACCAGCTTCTGCCACACGCATGCGCTTGCCGCCTTCGAATTCGAACGGCTTGCTGACCACGCCAACAGTCAAGATACCCATTTCCTTGGCGATCTGCGCCACGACCGGAGCTGCCCCCGTGCCCGTGCCGCCACCCATGCCTGCGGTGATGAACACCATGTGCGCGCCGCGCAGTGCGTCTGCGATACGCTCACGTGCTTCTTCTGCTGCCGCGCGGCCCATTTCCGGCTTGGCGCCAGCGCCCAGACCGGTGTTGCCGAGCTGGATCACCGCGGTGGCGCGCGAACGCGACAGAGCCTGTGCGTCCGTGTTCATCACGATGAAGTCGACGCCTTGCACGCCGCGGTTGATCATGTGCTGAACGGCATTGCCGCCAGCGCCACCGACTCCGACCACCTTGATGATGGTGCCGTTGGTTTCGGTTTCCAGCATCTGGAATTCCATGTTGCCTCCGTCAAGATAAAAAATTGCAGCCACTCGGCCGTTATTCGGCAGGAGATCGGGCAACCCCCTGTCGCGCGCCAGCCGCCGGCACCAGCGCGTATTTTGAAAACCTGTTCGTACGGCGAATGCTTTAGAAATTACCGAGGAACCAGTCCTTCATCCGTGTGAAGACCTGCCCCATCGAGCCGGATTGCACCGCCACCTTGCGGCCGCGCATCCGTTGCGAACGTCCTTCCACCAGCAGGCCCATCGCCGTCGAATAGCGCGGGTTGCGCACTACATCTGCGAGACCGCCCGCATATTCGGGCACGCCGATGCGCACCGGCTTCAGGAAGATGTCCTCACCCAGCTCGACCATGCCGATCATCATCGACGCGCCGCCGGTCAGCACCACGCCGGAGCTCAGCAGTTCCTCGTAACCCGACTCGCGCACCACCTGCTGCACGAGCGAAAACAGTTCTTCGACACGCGGCTCGATCACCGCCGCCAGCGCCTGGCGCGACAGCGTGCGCGGACCGCGCTCGCCCAGACCCGGCACTTCGATCATCTCGTCCGGATCGGCCAAGGCCTGCTTGGCGATGCCGTAGTCGACCTTGATGTCTTCCGCATCCGGCGTCGGCGTGCGCAGCGCCATGGCGATGTCGCTCGTAATCTGGTCGCCGGCGATCGGAATCACGGCGGTGTGGCGAATCGCGCCTTCGCTGAAAATCGCAATGTCCGTCGTGCCGCCGCCGATGTCCACCAGCACCACGCCCAGTTCCTTCTCGTCCTCAGTCAACACCGCCAGCGACGACGCCAGCGGCTGCAGGATCAGGTCGTTCACTTCGAGCCCGCAGCGGCGCACGCACTTGACGATGTTCTGCGCCGCGCTCACCGCGCCGGTCACGATATGCACCTTCACTTCGAGGCGGATGCCGCTCATGCCGATCGGCTCACGCACGTCTTCCTGACCGTCGATGATGAATTCCTGGGTCAGGATATGCAGCACCTGCTGATCGGTCGGGATGTTGATCGCCTTGGCCGTCTCGATCACGCGCGCGACGTCCGCCTGCGTGACTTCTTTCTCCTTGATCGCCACCATCCCGCTCGAATTGAACGAGCGGATATGGCTGCCGGCGATCCCGGTAAACACGTTCGTGATCTTGCAGTCGGCCATCAGCTCGGCTTCTTCGAGCGCACGCTGAATGGACTGCACGGTGGCCTCGATGTTCACCACCACGCCTTTCTTGAGCCCCTTCGATTCGCTCTGGCCGAGGCCGATCACCTCGTAGTGACCTTCGCCCTTCAGCTCGGCGACGATGGCCACGACCTTCGACGTCCCAATGTCGAGGGCGACCAGCAGATCCTTGTAGTCTTTACTCATAGCGTGCTCATTGCGTGTGATGTTCCGTTACTTCTTGCCTTTGTCGGGTTCGCTGATAAAGCGCATACCTGCTGCGCGAATCGCGAAACCGTTCGGATAGCGCAAGTCCGCATACTCGATATCCTTCCCCCAGCGTTGCGTCACTGCCGCCCACGCCGCCGTCAGGCGCCGGCTGCGATCGAACAGCGTCTGCTGATTGCGCTCGCGCCCCAGTTCCACCTGCGTGCCGTTGGACAGCTTCACCGTCCAGGCGTAACGCGGCGACAGCGTCACTTCCTCCGGCGTCGCGCCCAACGGCGCAAACCACTTCTTGAAGTCGCGATAGCGTGCGACCACTTCCTGCGCCGTGCCGTCGGGACCGTCGAAGGCCGGCAAATCCTCTTCGAGCTCGCCCTGGTTCGCGGTGAACAGTTCACCGTCCACGCTCACCAGTTGATCGCTGCCCCACGTTCCAAGCGGTTTGTACTCTTCCAGCGTGACAGCCAGCGCATTCGGCCAGACGCGCCGCACACTCGCGTGACGCACCCACGGCATCTGCTCGAAGGCCTGGCGCGCCGCGTCCAGATCCACGGTAAAAAAGTTGCCCTTCAGGCGGCCCACCACGCCGGCGCGCACCGTCGGCGAATTGATGTGCTCGGTGTCGCCGTCGATGCGGATTTCACGCAACGCAAAGTTCGGGCGCTGCACCAGCCAGATTCCGCCTGCCGCCAGCAGCACGAGCACCAGCAACGCGTGCAGCGCGTTGGCGGCGAAATTGAGCTGGCGAACGTTGTTCCACATAGCGATGACGTCAGTCCTTCAGCGTGAGCGCCAACACGCTCACGACCAGTTCTTTGTAGCTGATACCCACCGCGCGCGCCGCTTTCGGCGGCAGCGAGTGGTCGGTCATGCCCGGCGCCGTATTCACTTCGAGGAAATACGGGTTGCCCTCACCGTCCAGCATGAAATCGGCACGGCCCCAGTCGGTGCAGCCGAGCACGTCGAAGGCGCGGCGCGCCAGCGCCTTCAGGCGCGCTTCCTCGGCCGGCGCCACACCGCACGGAATCAGGTACTGCGTGTCGTTGGCGACATACTTCGCGTGATAGTCGTAGAACTCGCCCGCCGGCACGATACGGATCACCGGCAAATCCAGGTCGCCCGCGATGCACGCGGTGTATTCGCCGCCGCCTTCGATGCTCTTTTCCACCACCACGATCTTGTCGAACTTCGCGGCTTCTTCGAGCGCGGCCGGCAACGCGTCGGCGCTCTTCACCTTGATCACCGCGACGCTCGAGCCTTCGCTCGCCGGCTTCACGAACAGCGGCAAGCCCAGCCTGGCGACGATGTCCGCGGCGCGCGCCGCATAGTCGTCACCACGCAGCACGGCTTCGAACGGCGGCGTCGGCACGCCCAGTTGCTGCCACACGAGCTTGGTGCGGAACTTGTCCAGACCGAGCGCCGAACCCAGCACGCCGCTGCCGGTATAGCGAATGCCATAAAAATCGAGCGCGCCCTGAATCTGGCCGTTCTCGCCATAGCCGCCGTGCAGCGCGTTGAACGCGCGCACAAAGCCCTCCTCCTTCAATGCCGCGAGCGGACGCTCAGCGGGATCGAACGGATGCGCGTCGATGCCGGCCTCGCGCAGTCCCTGCACCACGAGCCGGCCCGAGTTGAGCGACACTTCGCGCTCGGCGGATTCACCGCCGAGCAGCACGGCCACTTTGCCGAACGTCTTTGGATCGATACTGCTCATTTCACACCTTCGTTTTGCGCGAGACGGCCCGGCACACCGCCGATCGAACCCGCGCCCATCGTGATCACCACATCGCCTTCGCGCACGAGCGCCGCAAGCGCGTCCGGCACTTCATCCACCGTTTCGACAAACACCGGCTCGGTCTTGCCCGCCACGCGGATCGCGCGCGCGAGCGCCCGGCCGTCGGCCGCGACGATCGGCGCTTCGCCCGCCGAATAGACTTCCGTCAACACCAGCGCATCGACGGTGGACAGCACCTTCACAAAATCTTCGAAGCAGTCACGCGTGCGCGTGAAGCGGTGCGGCTGGAACGCCAGCACCAGACGCCGGTCAGGGAACGCGCCGCGGGCCGCGGCAATCGTCGCGGCCATTTCAACCGGGTGATGGCCGTAGTCGTCGACCAGCGTGTAGGTGCCGCCAGACGTCGCCGGCACTTCGCCGTAGCGCTGGAAGCGCCGGCCTACGCCGTTGAAATCCGCCAGCGCTCGCTGGATATCGGCATCTTTCACCTCAAGTTCAGTCGCAATCGCAATCGCGGCCAAAGCGTTCTGCACGTTGTGCGTGCCGGGCAGGTTCAGCACGATGTCGATCGGCGCCGCATCTTCGCGCATCGCCGTGAAATGCATCCGGCCGTCGTGAGCCTCGACGTTCACCGCGCGCACCTGTGCATCCGGCGCGAGACCGTAGCGGATGATCGGCTTCGAGACGAACGGCAGGATCTCCTTCACATTCGGATCGTCGACGCATAGCACGGCGATGCCGTAGAACGGCAGGCGATGCGTGAACTCGATAAACGCCTGCTTGAGCCGCGCGAAGTCGTGACCGTAGGTGTCCATGTGATCGGCGTCGATATTCGTGATGACTTCGATCACCGGGAACAGATTCAGGAACGACGCATCCGACTCGTCCGCTTCGGCGACGATGAAGTCGCCAGTACCCAGACGCGCGTTCGCGCCCGCACTGATCAGCCGGCCGCCGATCACGAAGGTCGGATCCAGGCCACCCGCTGCGAGCACGCTCGCCACCAGCGAAGTGGTCGTGGTCTTGCCGTGCGTGCCGGCAATCGCGATGCCCTGCTTCAGACGCATCAGTTCCGCGAGCATCACGGCGCGCGGCACGATCGGGATGCGTCGATGCCGCGCGGCCAGCACTTCCGGGTTGTCACTGCGCACGGCCGTCGAGACGACCACGGCGTTCGCGCCTTCGATGTTGCCGGCGTCGTGACCGATTGCAATGCGCGCGCCGAGCGCGGCGAGCCGGTCGGTCACGGCGTTCTTCGCGAGATCCGAGCCGCTCACCTGATAGCCGAGGTTCACCAGCACTTCGGCGATGCCGCTCATGCCTGCGCCGCCGATACCGACGAAATGAATATGTTTAACGATGTGTTTCATTGTTGCCTTCCTTCTGTGCTCGGGCTCTGGCTCGGGATGACACCCGCCACGTTCGCGCAGATCTGCGCGACCTGTTCCGTGGCATCGGGTTTCGCGAGCGAGCGCGAACGCTCTGCCATTTCCGCGAGGCTCTCGCGGGTCTGGCTGCGCAACCAGGCGGCGAGACCGTCCACCGTCAGATCGCGTTGCTGCACGACGAGCGCCGCGCCTTGATCGGCGAGAAACGCTGCGTTGGTTGTCTGGTGATCGTCCACCGCGTGCGGGAACGGCACGAAAAACGCCGCCACGCCCACGGCCGCGATCTCGGCGACCGTCATCGCGCCGGAACGGCAGATCACCAGATCCGCATTCGCGTAGGCGCTCGTCATGTCGTCGATGAACGGCACGAGCCGTACGTTCGCGTCTTCACCTGCCTCACCGGCCCCATCATTGGCGGCCAGCAAACCTGCTTCCACATAGTTCGCTTTCAGCGCGTCGATATGCTTCGCGCCTGCCTGATGCACGATGCGCGGACGTTCCCTTGGGTCGAGCAAGGCCAGCGCACGCGGCACCACTTCGTTCAGCGCCGCCGCCCCCAGACTGCCTCCAACCACCAGTACATTCAGCGGACCGCTGCGTTGCGCGTAGCGTGCTTTGGGTGGCAATGCGCGCGCAAGTTCCTCACGAATCGGATTTCCGGTCCATTCAGCGTGCGGCAAGGCATTCGGGAACGCTACGAGCACACGTTTCGCGACTTTCGCCAGCACCTTGTTGGCGAGGCCGGCGATCGAATTCTGTTCATGCAGCACCAGCGGACGGCCGCTGAATGCGGTCATCAACCCGGCCGGGAACGTGATGTAACCGCCCATGCCGAGCACGACGTCGGGCTTCACGCGCCGCAGCACGCTTAAGCTCTGGGCGCAGGCGCGCAGCAGGTTGACCGGCAACATCAGCTTGGTCTTCAGGCCCTTGCCGCGCAGACCGCCGAAGCGCACGTATTCCATCGGGATGCCATGCCTGGCAACGAGCGAAGCTTCCATCCCCGCGGGGTTGCCGAGCCATACGACCTTCCAGCCCCACGCCTGCATCAGATGGGCGACCGCGAGCCCCGGGAACACATGTCCCCCGGTGCCTCCGGCCATCACCATCAGTGTGCGTTGATGCGTGGGCGTCATACCTTCCCTCCGCGCATCAGCACCCGGTTCTCGTAGTCGACGCGCATGAGCACCGCAACCGCCACGCAGTTCAGCAAAATGCCCGAACCGCCGTAGCTGACGAGCGGCAGCGTAAGACCCTTGGTCGGCAGCAAGCCGAGGTTCACGCCCATATTGATGAAGGTCTGCGCGCCGAACCACAGGCCCACGCCCTTCGCTACCAGGCCTGCAAACGTGCGATCGAGCGCCAGCGCCTGACGGCCAATTTCGAACGAGCGGCGCACGATCCAGTAAAACATCAGGATCACGACCAGCACGCCCACGAAACCCAGCTCCTCGCCGATCACGGCAAGGATGAAGTCGGTATGCGCTTCCGGAAGGTAGTTGAGCTTTTCGACACTGCCGCCGAGGCCCACGCCAAACCACTCGCCGCGCCCGAAGGCGATCAGCGAGTGCGTCAATTGATACGCCTTGCCCTGTGCGTAACGGTCGTCCCACGGATCGAGGTACGCGAAGATCCGCTCGCGACGCCACGGTGACGCCCACACCAGCAGGCTGAAGGTGCCGACCGCAGTCGCCACCAGGCCGCCGAACAGCTTTCCGTTCACGCCGCCGAGGAACAGCACGCCCATCGCGATCGCCGCGATCACCATGAACGCACCCATGTCCGGCTCGAGCAGCAGCAGCGCACCGACCACGCCCACGGCAAACGCCATCGGCAAAAAGCCCTTGGCGAAGCTATGCATGTATTCCTGCTTGCGCACGGTGTAGTTCGCCGCGTAGATCGTCACGGCGAGCTTCATGATTTCCGACGGCTGCATGTTCGTGATACCGAGCGGAATCCAGCGGCGCGCGCCGTTCACGCCCTTGCCGACGTGCGGAATCAGCACGATCACGAGACCCAGCAAAGCCAGCAAAAACAGCTTCGGGGCGTACTTGTCCCAGGTCGAAACGGGAATCCGGAACGCGATCACGCCGACCACCGAGCCCATCACCACGAAGATGATCTGGCGGACGAGGAAGGCCCAGTCGCGGTACGACGAGTACTTCGGCGAGTCCGGCATCGCAATCGACGCCGAGTACACCATCACGATGCCGAGACCCAGCAGCGCAATGACCACCCACAGGAGCGAATGGTCGTAATCGAGCATGCGCGAGCGCAGCGGACGCACGCCGTTGACGGCGCTCGCGAGGCCGCTCGAACTGCGGCCCACGCTGGCATCGCCGACGGAGCCGCGCTGCTTGGCGAGGCGCGAACCGAAGCGTTCCGACCAGCTCATATCATCGTCCCCCGTTCGGCCGCGATATCTTCAACCGTGCTGCGGAACACAGCCGCACGATGCGCGTACCCCTTGAACATGTCGAAGCTCGCACAGGCCGGCGACAGCAGCACCGCGTCGCCTGGTTGCGCGAGCGCTGCCGCGGCGCGCGTGGCTTCTTCGAGCGTGGTGTGATCGGTCAGCGCGATGCCGGTGTCGGCGAGTGCGGCGCGGATCAGCGGCGCATCGCGGCCGATCAGCATCACCGCGCGGCACCAGCGCATCACCGGCGCGGCGAGCGGGTCGAAGTCCTGCCCCTTGGCATCACCACCGGCAATCAGCACCGCGCGTTGCGCAAGGCCATCGAGCGCCGCGACGGTCGCGCCGACGTTGGTGCCCTTGCTGTCATCCACATAGTCGATGCCGTCGATCGACGCGATCAGTTCCACGCGATGCGGCTCGCCACGGTACTCGCGCAAGCCATGCAGCAACGGTGCGCCCGGCAAATCGATTGCCCGCGCCAACGCGAACGCCGCAAGCGCGTTGGCGGCATTGTGCAGGCCGCGGATGCGCAGCGCGTCGGCCGGCATCAGGCGCTTCAGCGCGATGCTTGCCGGCGCGACGGACTCGCTCTTGCGGCGGCGGGTTGGCACCGGCTCATCCGTGGCGTCACGGTCATGTGCTTCCACCAGCCAGATAATTCCGTTATCGCGCATCAGGCCGTAGTCGCCCGGGCGGGTCGGCTCGGTCAGGCCGAAGGTGACCACCGGCGCCGCGCTGTCGGCGGGAGGTGTGAGCGCCATCACGCGAGCGTCATCGCGGTTCAGCACGCGCACGGTATTCGCCGCGAAGATCCGGCCCTTCGCGGCCGCGTAGGCGTCGAGGCCGCCGTGCCAGTCGAGGTGATCCTGCGTGATGTTGAGAACGACCGCCGCATCCGGTGCGAACGTGTGCGCCGTCTCCAACTGGAAGCTCGACAGTTCGAGCACCCAGACATCGGGCAGCGCGGTGTTGTCGATCGCTTCGGTGAGCTTGTCGAGCGCGGCCGGGCTGATATTGCCCGCCACCGCGACCTTCTTGCCCGCGCGTTCGCACAGAAGGCCGGTCAGACTCGTCGTGGTGGTTTTGCCGTTGGTGCCGGTGATCGCGATCACTTTCGGCGCATAGCCGCTCTCGCCGAGCGTCTTCAGCGCCTGGGCGAAGAATTCGAGTTCGCCCCACACGGGGATGTCCTTCTCGCGCGCTTCGGTAATCAGCGGCAGCAGATCGGCGGCGAGCGGCGACAAACCGGGGCTGATCGCCACCAGTTCGACGCCATCGAGAAGTACAGGCGAAAACGGGCCGCCGACAAAATCGGCATCGATGCCATGCGCTTCCAGCCCGGACAGGTTCGGCGGCACCTCGCGCGTGTCCGCCACGCGCAGCCGACACCCGTGCCGCGCGCACCAGCGCGCCATCGCGAGACCCGATTCACCGAGTCCCAGCACGAGCACCATCGGCTTTTGCCGATCCCGAAACTTCTCGCCAAACATCGCTTTCCCTTTTACTTCGTCAACTGCTTAACGCAACTTGAGCGTGGACAAACCGAACAGACACAGCATCAACGTGATGATCCAGAAACGCACGACAACTTGCGTTTCCTTCCAGCCGGACAATTCAAAGTGGTGGTGCAGCGGCGCCATCTTGAAGAGGCGCCGGCCTTCGCCGTAACGGCGCTTGGTGAACTTGAACCACGTCACCTGCAACATTACGGACAGCGTCTCCGCCACGAAAATGCCGCCCATGATGAAGAGCACGATCTCCTGACGCACTATCACCGCGATCGTGCCGAGCGCGCCGCCCAGCGCCAGCGCGCCGACGTCACCCATGAACATCTGCGCGGGGTGCGTGTTGAACCAGAGGAATGCGAGCCCTGCCCCACCCATCGCGGAACAGAAAATCAGCAGTTCACCGGCGCCGGCAATATGCGGGAACAGCAGGTATTTCGAGTACACCGAGCTGCCCATCACATACGCGAACACGCCGAGCGACGCGCCCACCAGCACGACCGGCATGATCACCAGGCCGTCGAGGCCGTCGGTCAGATTCACGGCATTGCTGGCGCCGACGATCACCAGATACGTCAGCACGATGAAGCCCCACACGCCGAGCGGATAGCTGATCGACTTGAAGAACGGCAGCATCAGGTCGGCGTGCGGCGGCAGGCCCATCGACAGGCCGCTGCGCACCCACGCCATGAACAGATCGTAGACACGCACGTTGCTCGCTTCGGACACGCTGAAGGCGAGATACACGGCGGCGAACAGACCGATCACCGATTGCCAGAAATACTTCTCGCGCGACGACATGCCGCGCGGGTCCTTGTAGACCACCTTGCGGTAATCGTCGACCCAGCCGATCACGCCGAAACCGAACGTGACGAGGATCACGATCCAGATAAAGCGGTTGGTCAGATCGGCCCACAGCAGCGTCGACACCGCGATGCCGAGCAGGATCAGTACGCCGCCCATGGTCGGCGTGCCGGATTTGACGAGGTGGGTTTGCGGGCCATCTTTACGGACGGCCTGGCCTACCTTCATGGCAGTCAGCTTGCGGATCACCGCCGGGCCGCAGACGAGCCCGATCAACAGCGCGGTGATCGTGGCCGCGACAGCCCGGAAAGTCAGATAACTGAACACGCGCAAGAAGCTTGCGTCATTCTGCAGCCATTGCGCCAGCGCCAGTAGCATGCTTCGGTCCTTCTATTTCAATGTGCACCGGGCGCTGCGCCCGGTGCGGTGGGTTGTGGACTCGTTACGGCGTCCACCACGCGTTCCATTTTCATGAAACGCGAGCCTTTCACGAGAAGCGTTACTGCAGCGCCGTTTCCTGCTGACTGCGCGGCCTGCAGCAGTTGCGCGACGAGCGCAGCGACGTCATCGACGTGATGCGCACCCGCGCCATACGCGGTGCAGGCATCGCGCGACGCATCGCCGAGCGCGTACAGCGCGTCGATGCCGCGTTCCTTGGCGTAAGCACCAATTTCGCGGTGGAACGCCGGACCGTTGTCGCCGACTTCGCCCATGTCGCCCATCACCAGCACGCGTGGGGACGGCCGGGAAGCGAGCACGTCGATAGCAGCGCGCATCGAATCGGGGTTGGCGTTGTAGGTGTCGTCGATCACGGTGGCGCCGGCAAGCGCGCCGAGCGCTGCGTGCTTGACCTGCAGACGCCCTTTCACCGCGCCGAACGATTCGAGCCCGCGCCGGATGGCGTCGAGCGAGACGCCCGCCGCGAGCGCAGCCGACGTGGCGGCCAGTGCGTTGTGCGCGTTGTGGTCGCCGAGCACCTGCAGCGTGACATCGAGGTGGCCTTCCGGCGTGTCGATGCTCAGCAGGTTGCCGGTGAACGTGCCCGTTACGGCGGCTTCGGTCGAACGATCCGCCGAGTTCAATGCGAAATCGACGATGCGGTTGCCGGTCGCGGCAACGCGCCAGATGCTCGCGTAGGCGTCATCCGCCGGAAACACCGCGACGCCGTCGGCAGAGAGCGCATGAATCACGCTGGCATGTTCCAGTGCGACCGCTTCGACCGTCGCCATGAATTCCTGGTGCTCGCGCTGCGCGTTGTTCACCACGGCCACCGTCGGCTCGGCGATCTTGCCGAGCAAGGCGGTTTCGCCCGGATGATTCATGCCGAGTTCGACCACCGCCAACTGGTGCGTGGCGGTGAGACGAAACAGCGTCAGCGGCAAACCGATGTCGTTGTTGAAGTTGCCGGCGGTCGCAAGGCGAGCGTCTGCGCCGACCGCCGCTGCGAAAATCGACGCGATCATTTCCTTGACCGTCGTCTTGCCGTTGCTGCCCGTCACAGCCACGAGCGGCATCGCGAAGCGACGACGCCAGCCGCGTGCGAGCGCGCCGAGCGCGACGCGCGTGTCGGCCACTTTCAATGCGGGTATCGGCCAATTCGCAGGCGTGTGCGTCACCAGCGCCGCCGCGATGTGGCGTGCGGCCACGTCCGGCAGGAAGTCGTGCGCGTCGAAACGATCGCCCTTCAGCGCGACGAACAGATCGCCTGGACCGGCCGTGCGGCTATCCGTCGAGACATGCTCGAACGTGACGCTATCGTCTCCAATGACGGTCGCGCCCGGGATCAGCGCGGCGGCTTCGCGCAGCGAAAACATCGTCATTCGCCACCTCCGCGAGCGTGCGTCGCGCGGGCAGCCAGCGCGAGGCGTGCGTGATCCTGATCGGAGAAAGCGCGTTTCTTGCCCATGATTTCCTGTGTTGCTTCGTGTCCCTTGCCGGCCAGCACGATCACGTCTTCACACGCCGCGCTGCGAATCGCCTGCAGGATGGCGCTCGCACGATCCTCGATGCGGCGCGCCTTCGACGCGTCTTTCATGCCGGCGGCAATCTGGTCGAGAATCGTCTGCGGGTCTTCGCTGCGCGGGTTGTCGCTCGTCACGATCACGCCGTCGGCCAGCTTTTCCGCAATCGCCCCCATCAGCGGGCGCTTGGTCGCATCCCGATCACCGCCGCAGCCGAACATGCAGATCAGCTCGCCGCCGCGCGCTGCCGCCATCGGGCGCAACGCTTCGAGGGTCTTTTCCAGTGCGTCCGGTGTGTGGGCGTAGTCGATCACGACGAGCGGCTCGTCGTTTTGCAGCCGGCCGCCGAGGCGTTGCATGCGGCCGTTCACCGGCTCGAGCTTCGCCAGTTCGGCCAGCGCGGCGTCGAACGGGATGTCGGCCGCGAGCAGCGCGCCAAGTACGCCCAGCAGGTTGCTGACATTGAATGCGCCGAGCGTCTGCACTTCGACCTCAGCGTCACCCCAGTCGGAGGTGGTCAGGTAAAACGCCGTGCCGGTCGCGGTCGCGCGCACGTCGGCCGCGTGCAGCCAGGCGTCGGCCTGCGGTGCTGCGATATCCGCTGCCTCGGCCCGCGTGCCGAGACCATAGGCGATCGTGCGTACGTGACCCCGGGTGCCGGCAAGCAGTCGTTGACCGGCTGCGTCATCGTGATTGATCACCGCGCAACGTAGCTCCGGCCACGCGAACAGGCGCGCCTTGGCAGCCTCGTAGGCGGCGAAGGTGCCGTGGTAATCGAGGTGATCCTGAGTGAGATTGGTGAATACGGCGATATCGAACGCCGTACCGTTCACGCGTCCCTGATGCAGCGCGTGCGATGACACTTCCATCGCCACGCCCTTGGCTCCCGCGTCGCGCAATTGCGCGAGGCTGCGCTGCAATTGCGGCGCGTCGGGTGTCGTGAAGCCCGTGTGCACGAGGTGTCCCGGCATACCGCTGCCCAGCGTGCCGATAATGGCGCAGGGCGTGCCGAGCGCGCTCAGCGCGGCAGCAATCCACTGGCTGCACGAAGTCTTGCCGTTGGTGCCGGTCACGCCGACTACCCGCATCGAATCGCTAGGGTCGCCATACCAGTTGCTTGCAATCGAACCCGCCAGTTCGTTCAGCGCAGGCACAGCCAGCGCCAGTGCGGGGTCCGGCGAGCCTGTGAAATTCTCGGGCTGGAACAGCACCGCAGCCGCGCCGCGTTCGATTGCGCTGTCGATAAACGGGCGGTTGTCGGCGCCATCGACGGCATAGGCGAGGAACACATCACCCGCCGCAAGCGAGCGCGTGTCGGCGTGCAGGTGAGCACCTGGCTGGACGCGAGCGCGCAGCCAGGTGAGTGCGTCGGCGATTTGCCGGTGCGCTGGATGCTTCGAACGTAGCGCACTCATCGAACCACTCCCGGATGGCTTTTCGCGTTGGCCGCGATGGTCATTTTCTTGGCGCCGCCACCCGTAGCGAGTTTCTTGGCGGCCGGCGGCGGCAGCGTCGGCGCGGCCGGAGCAACCGGCGCCGAATCATCCGAGACCACCATCTGCTTGACCGGCATGTCCGGCGGAATGTTGAGCGAGCGCAGGGTGTCACCGGCGATTGCAGAAAACACCGGACCCGACACCTGACCGCCGAAGTGGCTGCCGGCCGTCGGTTCGTCCACCGACACGGCCACCACGATGCGCGGATCCGGCATCGGCGCCATGCCGACGAACGACGCGCGGTACTTCGATTTGTCGTAACCGTGCGCGCCGTGCTTGTAAGCCGTGCCGCTCTTGCCGCCTACGCGGTAGCCCGGCACCGCCGCGTCCGGCGAGGTGCCGCCAGGCGCAACCACGGTTTCGAGCATCGCGCGCACTTCGCGAGCGGTGACCGGCGAGAAAATCTGCGGCCCGTTGACCGGCTGGTCGCCAGGGTTGCGGAAGATCGTCACCGGTAGGATTTCGCCGTCGTGGGCAATAGCGGTATACGCACGCGCCAGCTGGAACAGCGAAGCGGACAGGCCGTAGCCATACGACATCGTCGCCTGCTCGATGCGGCGCCAGCTCTTCCACGGACGCAAATGGCCCGCCGTCGCGCCCGGGAAGCCGATTTTCGGCGCCTGGCCAAGACCGATGCTGGTATACATATTCCACATTTCTTCGGGCTTGAGCGTCATGGCGATCTTCGTCGCGCCGATGTTGCTCGATTTCTGAATCACACCGCCAACCGTCAACACGCCGAACGCGCTGTCGTCAGTGATCGTCGCGCCATCGAGATTAAAGTGGCCCGGCCCCGTGTCTACCAGTGTAGTCGGCGCCACGCGATGCAGATCGAGCGCGAGCGAGATCGTGAACGGCTTCATGATCGAGCCCGGCTCGAACTCGTCGGTCAGCACGCGGTTGCGCAACTGGTCGCCGGTCAGGTGCGAGCGGTCATTCGGGTTGAAGGTCGGATAATTGACGAGCGCCAGCACTTCGCCGGTGCGCACGTCGATCACCATGGCCGCGCCGGCCTTGGCCTTGAATTTTTCGACTGCGGCCTTCAGGTTCGTATAGGCGATGTACTGGATCTTGCTGTCGATCGCCAGATCCACGTCCCGGCCGTTGTGCGGCACAACCTGCTCGTCGACATCCTCAATGACGTGCCCCATCCGGTCCTTGATGACGCGACGGATGCCCGGCATGCCCTCGAGCTGCTTCTGGTCGCCGAGTTCGACACCTTCCTGACCCTCGTCCTCGACATTGGTAAAGCCGATCAGGTGAGCCGCAATTTCGCCTTCGGGATAGAAGCGCTTGTATTCGTCACGCTGATAAATACCGGGAATGTCGAGCGCCGCCACCTGCGCGGCGACGTCGACCGGCACCTGGCGTTTCACATAGACAAAGTTCTTGTCTTCGGAAAGCTTGGCGCGCAGTTCGGTATTCGTCATACCGAGCAGCTTGCCGAGCGCAGCCAGCTTGTCCGCACCGAGATCGTCGGGCACAGATTCGGGAATCGCCCAGATGGCGCGCACCGGCAGACTCGTGGCGAGCACGAGACCGTTGCGGTCGAGAATCTTGCCGCGCGTCGCCGGCAACTCGAGCGTGCGCTGATAGCGGCTTTCGCCTTGCTTCTGATAAAACGCGTTGCCCGGACCCTGAATCCAGAATGCGCGGCCGGCGAGTGCGACGAACGCCATGAACAGCATGAACACGACGAGCTTCGAGCGCCACATCGGCAGGCGCACGGACAGGATCGGGTTCGAGGCGAACGGGACGCTCTTGCGGTTCGACGTCTTTTTCATCGCGCGCCCCCGTGACGGCTGGTGAGCGGGGTCGATGCCGAAGCCGGCGCCGAAGTGGGCACCGGCGCGTCTTCAGCCGAAGCGGCGCCCGGGTCGAGCGTCAGGTATTGGGTGCGGCCCGTCATGACGGCCTGCATTTTCAGCGAGTCCGTCGCAAGCTGCTCGATGCGCGAGGTCTTCGACAGCGCGCTCTGCTGATATTGAAGCTGCGAATAGTCCTGCTGCAGTTGGCGCTCCTGCGACTGGGCGCGCTGCAACTGGATAAAGATCTGGCGCTGCTGATTCGTGGCGTTGACTACAGACAATGCACAACCCATTACAACAATCAGCAGAAAGATATTGAGGCGGCTCATGGCGCAATACGCTCCGCCACGCGCATCACAGCAGAACGGGCACGCGGGTTGGCAGCGACTTCAGCGTCGCTCGCGAACACGCGGCCAATGACCTTGAGCGGCGGGCTGGGCAAGTCGACTGCACGGATCGGCAGGCGGCGGTCGACCGCAGGCGTACTGGCGTGCGCCTGCATGAACCGTTTGACGATCCGATCCTCGAGCGAATGAAAGCTGATCACCACCAGCCGCCCCCCTTGCTCCAGCAGCGCTAGCGCTGCTTCTAAAACGACTTGCAGCTCCGCAAGCTCTTGATTGATGTGAATCCGTATAGCTTGAAAGGTGCGGGTTGCCGGATCCTTGCCCTTCTCACGGGTCTTGACGACGTTAGCCACGATTTGGGCAAGCTCGCCCGTGCTGACGAGAGGCCCAAGACGGTCGGACTCTGCCCGGCGAGCAACAAGCGCCTTTGCAATCTGAAAAGCAAACCGTTCTTCCCCATAATCTCGTATAACCTCCGTCAGTTCCTGCACCGTGGCCCGCGCCAGCCAGTCAGCAGCAGACTCGCCGCGCGTCGGGTCCATCCGCATGTCGAGCGGGCCGTCGGCGCGGAAACTGAAACCCCGCTCCGGATCGTCGACTTGCGGCGACGACACGCCCAGATCCAGCAACACCCCCGACACCCGCCCTACCCCGCGCTCCGCAATCGCGTCACGCAGTGAAGCAAAACTCTCATGCACGATCTCGAAGCGCGGATCGGCAATCTTCTGAGCCGTGGCGATGGCGAGCGGGTCTTTGTCGAATGCGATCAGCCGCCCCGACTCGCCCAGCTTGCCCAATACCGCACGGCTATGACCGCCGCGTCCGAACGTGCCATCCACATAGACGCCGTCCGGGCGCTTCACCAACGCCTCGACCGCTTCTTCCAGCAGCACCGTGCGATGCTGCAATTCGTTTCCCATCGCAGGTGCCATATATGTAAACCGCGATCAGAACGTGAAATTCTTCAACGCATCGGGCATGCCCTGCGCCATCGCCGCCTGCTCCTTGGCAGCGTAGGTTTGCGCATCCCACAACTCGAAGTGACTACCCATACCCAGCAACATCACTTCCTTTTCCAGCGAAGCCGCCAACCGCAATTCAGGAGAGACCAGCACGCGACCCGCGCCGTCGAGATCGACATCCGAAGCATTGCCAAGGAAAATCCGCCGCCACCAGTGGGCGTCCATCGGCAGTGCGGCGATCTTGGTGCGGAAGACTTCCCATTCCGGGCGCGGAAATAGCAACAGGCAGCCGTCCGGGTGCTTGGTGATCGTCACCCGGCCTTCTGCCTGTCCTTGCAGCGCATCCCGATAGCGAGCCGGGACGGACATCCGCCCCTTCGCATCGAGTGTCAGCGCCGACGCCCCTTGGAACACTTCCGCTCTCCCCTAAAACGGCACGTTGCGCCGCTCGCCTGTTCTCGAAAATTTACCCGAATACCCCTCGGGAATCACACAAAAATACACTTTCTCACACTGTCTCCCACTTTAGAGGAAGGCCAAACGGGGGTCAAGGGAGAAGCACGGATTTTTAACGAAATTTGTTTGTTAGAACAAGGACTTAGCGCGACTCCTTCACGTCAGACCTAAAACGGAAAACCGTTATAAATGAATGCACTAGTGCAACTTGTGAAGGTGATACGTGAAAAGTCCGGGCGAAAGGCGTGGAATCTAAGCGATCTGCGGCGGGGGATCAGACGAATCAGCGGAGGGATTAAAGCGATCAGGCGGACGGCACGCATGGCGCCGTCCCACTTCGGAGCGATTAAACGTAGTAAGCAGTCCGGGTCATGATTTTCGACGCAGCGCGCATGAGCGCACGTGCGGGAAACGGCAGCTCGACACCGCCGGCGTCGAGCGCGGCTTTGCCATGCGCGGCTTCGTCAGCACGCATCTGTTCGACGATGGCGCGCGATTCGAGATCCGCCTCGGGCAGCTTCTCCAGATGGCTGTCCAGATGCTGCTCCACCTGGCGCTCGGTCTCCGCCATGAAGCCAAGGCTCACCCGGTCGCCAAAGCGTCCGGCTATGAGACCCAGAGCAAGCGCGCCGGTGTACCAAAGCGGATTCAGCAGGCTTGGCCGTGAGTCGAGCGCCTCAAGGCGACGCGACGTCCAGGCCAAGTGATCTTCCTCTTCGCGCGCCGCGTGCTCGAATGCCTCTTTCAAGGTCGGCGAACGGGTGGCGAGTTTTTGCGCCTGGTAGAGCGCCTGCGCGCAGACTTCACCGACATGATTCACACGCATCAGGCCAGCGGCATGCTCGCGCTCTGCCGGCGACAGTTCCGGCGCTTCAGCAGACTCAGGCGGAACCGGAACAGGACGGCTCATCCGCGACACGCCCGTCATTGAGCGTAAACCCCGATCCAGCTCGGTAATCAATTCATCCAGCACCATCCAGCCCTCCCGGTTCGACCCACCAGCCCGGATGCTCCAAAGCTCCGTGTGGCGTGCGTTTGCGGAGCAAAATCGCGCGCTGGAAACTCCGGTTAAGGGCTGATTTCATGGCTAATTTTCAATTTTAGACCATGTTGCGTAAACGAAACAGGAACGTTCCGAGCTACCTGCTTTTTCTTTGTGCAAAGTAGGCCTTTTGTTACATTACCTGCAACTTCTCGCGAAGTTAGATAGCAAGGCTTCGACGCACCATAAATATTCGCCTTGTAGAAAAAATTTGCATTTCCTTGGAGATCACTCGATGAAAAAGTCGCTTCTCGCTCTCGCAGCATTGGGCGCGTTTGCTGGTGTCGCTCATGCGCAGAGCAGCGTGACCCTGTATGGCATAATTGACGAAGGTTTCAACATCAACACCAACTCGGGTGGCCAACACCTGTACAACCTGTCGAGCGGCGTTCTGCAAGGCAGTCGTTGGGGCCTGCGCGGCGCTGAAGACCTCGGCGGCGGCCTGAAGGCAATCTTCGTGCTGGAAAACGGTTTTGACGTGAACACCGGTAAGCTGGGTCAAGGCGGTCTCGAGTTTGGCCGTCAAGCCTATGTCGGTCTGTCGAGCCCCTACGGCACGGGTACGTTGGGCCGTCAGTACGACTCTGTTGTTGACTACGTCGGTCCGCTGGAAGTCGGTGACCAATGGGGTGGCTACATTGCAGCTCACCCGGGCGACATCGACAACTTCAATAACACGTACCGCACCAACAACACGATCAAGTACACCAGCCAGAACTACAACGGCCTGACGTTCGGCGGCACGTATAGCTTCGGTGGCATCGCGGGCAACGTCTCGGCGAACCAGATCTGGTCGTTGGGCGCTGGCTACAACAACGGTCCCCTCGTTCTCGGCGTCGGTTACTTGAACGCACGCACCCCGGCAGCGTCGGGCGGCATCTTCAACGATGGCGGCACAATCGCAACGAACACAGCCAAGACGGCTACGGCAGCTGCTAGCTACGCAGTGACGTCGTCGGTGTACGCCGGCTTCGCATCGGCTAACACGTACCAGGTGGTCGGTGCTGGTGGTGCCTACACGTTCGGTGCAGCAACGATCGGCGCGACGTACTCGAACATCCGCTTCGGCAACCTCGGCAAGACGTTCTCGTCGCCTTACGCTGGTCAGTCGGCTACGTTCAACAACGCGGAACTCAACTTCAAGTATCAGTTGACCCCCGCATTGCTGATCGGCGCAGCATATGACTACACCCGCGGCGTCGATATCGCCGGCGAATCGCGTGCCCAGTACCACCAGGGCGCAGTGGGTGTGGACTACTTCCTGTCCAAGCGTACCGACGTGTACCTGACGGGCGTGTATCAGCACGCTCTGGGCGACACGCTGAATTCGTCGGGCGAGACGGTCGCTGCAACGGCGAACATCAACGGCCTGTCGGCTTCGTCGAACCAGAACCAGTTCACGGCTCGCATCGGTATCCGCCACAAGTTCTAATAAGTCGTAACAAAGCGGTATGTCTCAAAGGCGCCTTCGGGCGCCTTTTTTTCTTGGGCGCAAAAATCTGGTTGCCGCGTGGGTGGCCGGTGCGACAGGTGCCCGGAACCATCAAGTGGAGTCCACGGCTGGTTGGTCCGCGGCCGCCGCTCCCGTACCGCAAACGGCAAAAAGCCCGACAGGCATGGCGCCTGTCGGGCTTTTTTGATCAAGCGGGGTGGCTTATTTCGCTCGCCTCGACGCGCCGCCAGGCAAAGCGCGCGGCGCTACGCCCGGCCGTCGCGCAATTCCCGTCGCAAGATCTTGCCAACGTTGCTCTTAGGCAGCTCCGTGCGGAACTCGATGATCTTCGGCCGCTTGTAACCGGTGAGTTGCTCCTTGCAGAACGCGAAGATGTCCGCGTCCGTCAGCGCCTGATCCTTCTTGACCACGTAAAGCTTCACCGCTTCGCCCGAGTGCTGGTCAGGCACGCCCACCGCGGCAACTTCGAACACGCCCGGCAGCTTGGCAACCACGTCCTCGACTTCATTCGGATACACGTTGAAGCCGGACACCAGAATCATGTCCTTCTTGCGATCGACAATCTTCACGTATCCCGCGTCGCTCACAATACCGACGTCACCCGATTTGAAGAAGCCATCCGGCGTCATCACCTTGGCGGTTTCGTCCGGCCGGTTCCAGTAGCCGGCCATCACCTGCGGACCGCGAATGCAGATTTCGCCGGGCTGGCCGGGCGGCACCTCGTTGTTTTCGTCATCGCGAATCGAGATTTCGGTCGACGGCAGCGGCAAACCGATCGTGCCGCTGTATGCGGTGACCGTCACCGGGTTACAGGTCACGCACGGCGAGGTCTCGGACATCCCATAACCTTCAACGATCGGAGTATGGGTCTTCTCATACCAGCGCTTGGCCACGGCTTCCTGGACCGCCATCCCTCCGCCATTCGCAACAAGCAGATTCGAAAAGTTGAGCTTGTCGAAATCGGGGTGGTTGAGCATCGCGTTATAGAGCGTGTTCACCGCCGGAATGGTCGTGATCGCGTAGCCCTGTAATTCCTTGATCATGCCGCTGATGTCGCGCGGATTTGGAATCAGCACGCCGAGGCCACCCGTGCGAACGGTCAGCAGGCCGCAGACCGTCAAGGCGAAAATGTGATAAAGCGGCAGCGCCACAACCGTGATGAACTGATCAATGTCGTCTCGTCCCGCGCGAGCCGGATCAAGCCATATCTGCGACTGCAAGACGTTGGCGATCAGATTGCGATGCGTCAAGGTTGCGCCTTTCGCCACACCGGTCGTGCCGCCGGTGTATTGCAGGAACGCCACGTCTTCCGGCCCCTGTTTGACCGGCTTGAATTCGTGGCGAGCACCTTCCGCAATCGCGGCGTTGAACTTGATGTGGCCGGGGAGACTCCATGCCGGCACCATCTTTTTCACGCGGCGCACGACGAAGTTGACGATGAGTCCTTTCGCGCCCATCAGGTCGCCCATCGCTGCGACGATCACATGCTTGATCGCCGTATTGCGCACCACGGCCTGCAGCGTCACCGCAAAATTCTCGAGCAGGATAATGGCTTCGGCGCCGCTGTCCTTGAGCTGATGTTCGAGCTCGCGCGGCGTGTACAGTGGGTTCACGTTCACCACCACATAGCCGGCACGCAGGATGGCCGCGATTGCGACAGGGTACTGCAGCACATTGGGCATCATGATGGCGATACGAGCGCCACGCGCAATGCCCTTCGACTGGAACCACGCCGCCAGCTTGCGCGACAAGGCGTCGAGCTCGCCATACGTGATCTGCTTGCCCATGCAGACGAACGCCGGCTTGGTGCGATATTCGCGGAAGCTTTCTTCGAACAGGTCTGCAACGGACGAGTACTGACTCGTGTCGATTTCTGCTGGAACGCCGGGCGGATATGATTTCAGCCAGATTTTTTCCATGCGGCGTCTCCTCCTTTATTTTCGAATGGTCGTGCTAAAAACGCATCGTAGCATGCGGCCCAGTCCACTAATCGCGAATGCACATGGGTTAGACGCCGCCCTCGAACGCGGTTTGCAACGGATGGCGTGCGACACACGCCTGTGAATGACCAGAATTTCAGGCTGGATTTCAAGCGCGCTCGACTTCGACGAGGCAGTCGTAGAAGGTAGCCGAGCCGCCTAAATCGGTCAGGGCCTGACTCGTCACCTGATTCGCGTTGCAGCCGTCGGCAGCAAGCTTCTTCCACCAGATGGACAGGCCGACCACGAGACCCTCGCGCGCCTTGTCGGTGACGCGCGCGCGTGCCTGCATCGAGCCGCGATCGTTAAAGATACGTACCAGATCGCCGTCTATCACCCCGCGAACCCGCGCATCGGCGGGGTGAATATCGAGATGAGGCTCGCCTTCCGTCGAACGCAAACTCTCCACGTTGACGAAGGTACTGTTCAGGAAATTACGGGCCGGCGGCGAGATCATCGCCAGCGGATAACGGGCTGCCAGTTCCGGGTCGCCGTCGGCAGATTCATGGGGCGGCAAATAGTCGGGTAACGGATCGAGCCCTTGCTGTGCCAGGCGCTCGCTGAAAAACTCGCACTTGCCTGACGGCGTGCGAAACCCTCCTTCCGCAAACGGAGCGTCGGGCAGATTCAGTTTCACCCACCCGGTTCGCTTCAACGACTCCCAGTCGGTACCGCCAAAGACCGGGTCGTCCCAGCGTACTGCTTGCGCCGCCACGGTCTCGTCGCTCTCGAACAGCGCGGGCTCCTGCAGGTTCATATGACGGGCGATGCCGCGGAAAATTTCAGTGTTGGGCCGGGCCTCGCCCACCGGCTGGATTGCCGGCAGGTTCACCATCACGTGGGTGTGACCATAGGACTTGTGCAGATCGAGGTGTTCGAGTTGGGTGGTCGCGGGGAGCAGAAGATCGGCGTAGTCGGCGGTATCGGTCTGGAAATGTTCAAGGACGATCGTAAACAGATCCTCTCGCGCAAAGCCCGCAGCAACCCGCGCCGAGTCTGGCGCAACCGCGACAGGATTCGAGTTATAGACGATCACCGCCTCGACTTTGGGACCGAATTGCGCGTCGCCGGGATGCAGCAAAGCATTGCCGATCTCGTTCATATTGATGACGCGCGGAGTCTTGGCGGGCCACCCGGGGATCAAGTCGGGACGTTGCAATGCGTGAGAATCAACCGGCGCCCATCCCGACGAGGACAGCAAGGCCCCGCCGGACCGCTCACGCCAGGCGCCGGTCAGCGACGGCAGACAAGCGATCGCGCGGACCGCGTTGCCTCCGCCGCGCACTCGCTGCAAGCCGTAATTCATGCGAATCGCGGCCTTGCGGGTTCCGCCGTACAGGCGGGCAAGGTCGACAATCGTTTGTGCGTCGATCCCACAGATTTGTGCGACACGCGCGGGCGTGTACGTAAGCGCACGAGCCTTTAGCGCCTCGAAACCCAGCGTATGGTCGGCGATATAGGCGTAATCGAGCAGATCTTCCGTGATCAGCACATGCATCATCCCGAGCGCAAGTGCCCCGTCAGTGCCCGGCTTGATGGCCATATGCTGATGGCATTTTTCCGCTGTCAACGAGCGATACGGATCGATGGCGATAAGGCGCGCGCCGTGACGCTTGGCCTCCTGCGCACGGGTCCAGAAGTGCAGATTCGACGCAATCGGATTCGAGCCCCAGATCAGGATGAGTTCGCTTTCGGCAAAGAACTCCGTGAGCATGCCAAGACTGGCGCCATAGGTGTATTTGAGGCCAGCGGCGCCGGCTGCCGCGCAAATCGTACGGTCGAGTTGGGACGCGCCGATCTTGTGGAAGAACCGCTGGGCAATGCTGTCGCCTTGTACGAGACCCATCGTGCCCGCATAGCTGTAAGGAACGATCGCCTCAGGCGCGCGAGCCGCGATCTCCGTTAGGCGCGTCGCCGCCAGTTGCAACGCCTCGTCCCAACCGATCGGCTCGAAGCGGCCCTCGCCCTTTGCGCCGACGCGGCGCATCGGGGTTGTCAGACGGCGCGGATGATGGACACGTTCTGCGTAGCGGCTAACCTTGGTGCACAAGACGCCTTGGGTCGGTGGATGATCAGGATCTCCTGTCACCTTGACCGCCCGCCCATTCTCGACGGTGACGCGCATCGCGCAGGTATCCGGGCAGTCGTGCGGACAAACTGCGCGGGCGAATTCGATCGGGGCATTCATTAAGGCGATCCGTGAAAGGACGATTTGTCGCAAATTGTGATTTTATTACGTCCCAATCGCATGCATGCAGCCACACCGCCAAAATTGCGGGTGGGCGTAGAATTGAACGCACGATTACCGAGCCCGGGCAAAGATGCCTCGAGCAATTCAATGCACAGCGAAGTACACCTCACCATGAAACTGATCCCCGAAATCCAGGCCGCTCAAGGCGAGATACAAACCCTCCGACGAACGATTCACGCCCACCCAGAACTGCGTTACGAAGAAACTCAGACATCCGACCTGGTCGCGAAGAGTTTGAGCGACTGGGGTATCGAGGTGCATCGTGGGCTCGGCAAAACCGGGGTTGTGGGCATTCTGAAGCGTGGCAGCAGCGAGCGGGCAATAGGCCTGAGGGCCGACATGGACGCCCTGCCGATCCACGAATTGAACAGCTTCGAGCATCGTTCACGCCACGAAGGAAAAATGCATGCGTGTGGGCATGATGGCCATACGGCCATGCTGCTGGGCGCAGCGCGGCATCTGGCCAGGCATGGAGAGTTCGACGGCACAATCGTGTTCATTTTCCAGCCGGCCGAAGAAGGCGGCGCGGGCGCGCAGGCGATGATCGACGACGGATTGTTTACCCGATTTCCGGTCGATGCTGTCTTTGGCATTCACAACTGGCCAGGTATGCCAGCGGGGCATTTCGGGGTAACGGAAGGCCCGATCATGGCATCGAGCAACGAATTTCGCATCGCAATCAAAGGCGTAGGCTCGCACGCGGCGATGCCGCACAACGGACGCGATCCAGTGTTTACAGCGGTGCAGATCGCCAGTGGGTTGCAGAGCATTATCACGCGCAACAAGAAACCGCTTGATACGGCGGTGCTATCGATCACGCAGATTCACGCCGGCGACGCAGTGAATGTGGTTCCCGACGAGGCCTGGATTGCGGGAACCGTACGAACATTCACTACGGAGACGCTCGACCTGATCGAGTCACGTATGCGCAAGATTGCGGAAAATACCGCCGCGGCATATGACTGCTCGGTGAATATCGTTTTTCATCGCAACTATCCACCGACGGTGAATAGCGTCGAAGAAACGCGTTTTGCTGCTTCCGTCATGAAAGAGGTTGTGGGTGCGGCAAACGTCGACGAGGCCGTCGAACCTACGATGGGCGCAGAAGACTTTTCGTTCATGCTGCTGGCGAAGCCGGGTTGCTACGCCTTTCTCGGTAATGGAGGGGGTGGGCACCGGGACGCTGGGCACGGTGCGGGCCCGTGCATGCTGCATAACGCGAGTTACGACTTCAACGATGATCTCTTGCCGATTGGATCGACGTATTGGGTCAGGCTGGCGCAAAAGTTTCTCGCGCAAGCTTAGGCTGTGTAGATCGGTTGTTTGTGAACTCCGGGACGGGGGTGTGGTCAGTCCCGGGAATTCAACCGTTTTCCGGACGCGTAAACGCAAAAACCCCACCTTTTGGGGTGGGGTTTCTGTTGCTGCTAGGGAGCCTGACGATTACCTACTTTCACACGGGTAATCCGCACTATCATCGGCGTGGAGTCGTTTCACGGTCCTGTTCGGGATGGGAA
>NZ_SCNV01000021.1 GCF_005503145.1 Burkholderia sp. 4M9327F10
TTTAGATTTTTTATACTTCTGTTGTTCATTTCTATGTTTGTCTCTCTATTTAGTCTTTGTTATTCTCACGTTTCATGGTCATGGTGTTTTCTGTTTTGTTTGATTTAATATCCGGGTGATCTCCTGGATCTTAACGTAAGAAGTCGTCGGCAGCGTCAGATGTCTATAAGAAACAGACCCCCAGCCGCCCCTCACCGCCGCCGAAACCTTCCGTCTATAATCGTCCGTGGCTAATAAAGAAATGGTCGTTGCCGTCACGCTGTACCGCTCACAATACCCACGGGAGACGAGACAAGCATGAGCGAAGCACCAAATAATCACGAAGCCCCAATCAAAACCCCCGCACAGCTCGTTGCCGCGATCATTGCCGGTTTTGCCGTCCCGGTCATCATCATCGTCCTGCTCGCGGTCTACGCGGACAACTGGACCCGCACCGGCGCCGGTACCGACAGCCTCTCCGACGCCGAAGTTAGCGCCCGCATCGCGCCGCTCGCCCAGGTCGACATTCGCGACGCCAACGCGCCGCGCGTCTACAAGACCGGCGAGGAAGTCTACAAGGCGGTCTGCTCGGCCTGTCACGCCACCGGCGCGGCCGGCGCACCCAAATTCACCAATTCCGCCGACTGGGCGCCGCGCATCGCGCAAGGTTTCGACACGCTCTTGCACACGGCTTTGACCGGCAAGGGTGCGATGCCCGCGCGCGGCGGCACCAGCCCGGACGACTATAGCGACTACGAAATTGCCCGCGCCGTCGTCTACATGGCAAACAATTCAGGCGCCAGCTTTGCCGAGCCGCCGGCGCCGAGCGCGACGCAAGCTGCGTCAAGCGCTGCCGCAGCGGCGGCACCCGCATCCGGCGCCACTGCCGATGCAGGCGCGGCAGCGGCATCCCAGGCAGCGGCGGCGCTGGCCTCGATCGCCAGCGCCCCGGCAGCCGCGCCCAGCGGCGGCGCCACCCAGAGCGCAGACGCGTCGCAGGCCGGCAAGGCGCTGTACCAGCAGGTCTGTCAGGCGTGCCACGCCGCCGGCGTGCTGAATGCGCCGAAGTTCGGCGACAAGGATGCGTGGGCGCCGCGTCTCAAGGATCCGATGGATACGATTTACAACTACGCCCTCCACGGCAAGGGTGCGATGCCGCCTAAAGGCGGATCGAACGCATCCGATGCAGACGTGAAGGCGGCTGTTGACTACATGGTCAGCGCGGCAAAATAAGCGGGTAACGCACCGGGTTCAGCCCCACCGCCAGCGCGAAACGGCTGGCGCCCCGAACGGGAAAAGACGGGAAAAGAAAATCCCTGCAACGTGATAACCACACGCGCAGGGATTTTTTACATTCAAGCGCTGCTCGACGACACGAAAGGCGCCGCGGGCATGGCGGGCTCAGCGAAATCACGCACAAAACCGAGCGCCGGTATCGTCCCGGCCAACGCTTCGAAATGCTTACGCAGTTCAACAGGCGCAAGCCACGGATAACTCAGGCCCTCCTGCAAAGCCGCAAGCAAGCCACCATCGGGATCCGGCACCACATCCATCCGCGCAATGTGGATGTGAAAAGCACTAACAAGCGTTGCCTCTGCAGTCGCCTCAGCCGAACCGAAAGTCCACCGGTACACCCCGTGCCCCACGCGCAACGCCTGCCTGGCCGGTTCGCGCATCACCACGAGCCACGGCAACGCTTCGATTTCATCCTCCACCACCGCCAGCGAATCGCACACATAGTAGGTCCGGCACTGCGCATACTGCGCCCCGAAATCGCTGACCAACGTCCTGGCGATCGCCGCCGTCCCCATCGTGCGGGCCGGGAACGCAATATTCGAGGTTGCCAACGAAAAGGTGAGAACCGCATCGGGCGCGAACACTTCGGCGATGCGCTCGGCACGCGTGTTGTCCTTCGCGTCGATATACGTTTCGAGCGCGCTGCGGTAGCGCGCGAGCGGCAAAGTGGTCATGCGTGCGGATCTCGGTTAAGCGGACCGCGCCACTGTAGCGCGCCACCACCCGGCCAGCGTCGATGAACCTCCCGCGAGCGGGGTCTTACCGCAACGCACCGCGCGCACCTCGCGGCCGCACCGCAGCCCCCACTCAAGGCTTCTGCAACAACGCCTTCAAGCTAGCCAACCGGTCCTTCGGCGACATCGGCGCTTCTTCCGCAGTCGGCGGCGGCGCCTCATCCAGGCCCATCTCGGGAATAAACCGCGACGGCTCGCACACCACCGTCTCCCGCGCGCGCTTGCGCTTCTTGCACCAGTTCAGATGCAAGCTGCGCTGCGCCCGCGTGATCGCCACATACATCAGGCGGCGTTCTTCCTCGATGCGTGCGTCGTCGATCGGCGCGTCGTCCGAGCCGCCGCGGTGCGGCATGATGCCTTCCTCGACGCCTACCAGAAACACGTGCGGATACTCGAGTCCCTTCGACGCATGCACGGTGGAAAGCCGCACGGCGTCCGGGTCTTCCTCTTTGCCTTCGAGCATCGACATCAGCGCCACCGTCTGGATCAGGCCCAGCAGGTTCTTGCCGGTATCCGCGAGACCGTCGGCGTTGTCGTAGCCGGTGGCTTCGCTGCCCGCTTCAGGCTCGGGCTTGGTGCCCTTGCGTTTCAGCCACTCGATAAACTCCAGCACGTTCTGCCATTTCGACTGCGCCTGACGCTCGTCGAATGCATCGTAAAGGTAGGCCTCGTAGTGGATCGCGTCCATCAGGTCGTTGAGCACCTCGCTGGCCGGGTCATTCTCCGCGCGGTCGGTGAGGCGCTGCATAAAATCGCAGAAGGTGCGCAGCGGCTCGACCTGACGCGCGGACAGCCGCGCCTCGATACCGCCCATATACACCGCCTCGAACAGCGACACCTTCGCCTGGCCCGCGAACGACCCCAGCGCTTCGAGCGTCGTATTGCCCACCCCGCGCCGCGGCGTGGTGATGGCGCGAATAAACGCAGGATCGTCGTCGGCATTGGCGATCAGGCGCAGATACGCGCAGATATCCTTGATCTCAGCCTTGTCGAAGAACGATTGGCCGCCCGACAGCACATACGGAATCCGCTCGCGCCGCAGCACCTGTTCGAAGATGCGCGCCTGGAAATTGCCGCGATAAAGAATCGCGTAGTCGCGAAACTGAGCACGCCGCTCGAACTTGTGCGCCGACAAGCGGAACACCACGGACTCGGCTTCGTGTTCTTCGTCGTTGCAGCCCGTCACGGTGATCGTGTCGCCCATGCCGTGTTCGGACCACAGCTTCTTCTCGAACAGTTTCGGGTTGTTGGCGATCACGTTGTTGGCGGCAGTGAGAATGCGCACCGTCGAGCGGTAGTTCTGCTCCAGCTTAACCAGATGCAGCTTCGGAAAATCCTTGCCGAGCTGCGCGAGGTTTTCCAGCGTCGCGCCGCGCCAGCCGTAGATGGCCTGGTCGTCGTCGCCCACCGCCGTGAACGCGGCGCGCGGCCCCGCCAGCAGCTTCAGCAGCTCGTACTGGCACGCGTTGGTGTCCTGATACTCGTCGATCAGCAGATAGCGCAGCTTGTTCTGCCAGCGCTCGCGCACCTGCTCGTTGCGGGCGAAAAGCTCGGCGGGCAGACGGATCAGATCGTCGAAATCCACCGCCTGATACGCGTGCAGCGTGGCCACGTAGTTGCGGTAGACGATCGCCGCCTGATGCTCGTCCTCGTTGGCCGCAATCGCTATCGCCTCTTCCGGCATGATCAGGCCGTTCTTCCACAGCGAGATGATCGACTGGATCTTGCGGATGAAGCCTTTGTCCGTCGAACCGACCTGTTCCTGGATCATGCCGAAGCAGTCGTCCGAATCCATGATCGAGAACTGCGGTTTCAGGCCGACGTGCTCCGCCTCCTGACGCAAAATCTGCACGCCGAGCGAGTGGAAGGTACACACCGTCAACTGATTAACAGGGACCTTGCGGCCCTCCTTGCCGGGCGTCGTCAGCGTCTTGCCTTCGAGCAGCTTGCCGACGCGCTCGCGCATTTCCGCCGCCGCCTTGTTCGTGAAGGTGACGGCCGCAATATGGCGCGGCTCGAAGCCTTTGACTTCGATCAGGTGCGCAATCTTCTGCGTAATCACGCGCGTCTTGCCGCTGCCTGCGCCGGCGAGCACAAGACAGGGACCATCGAGATAGCGCACCGCTTCGTTTTGAGCGGGATTCAGGCCTGCAGACATCGTGTGTGGGCGGGGGTGTGACGGTTGAGGGCGCGGTGCGGTGCTGAGGTGGACCTGCCGGCCAATCCGTCCCGCGCGAGAGCAGCGATGTTAACACGAAGACCTCGACGAAGACCTCGACCGGCCCGTGACACGTGGCCACCCGCGCCCCTCCCGCGCGCGGCGTGCCACAATGACAAGCCTCGCGCCGCCGCCGCGGTGGCAAAGCGGCGCGTCTTCTTGCAGGAAACTCACATGTCTGCACCGCTCAAAACAGGATTGATGGGTTACGGTTTCGCCGGCGTCACCTTCCACGCGCCGGTCATCGAACACAGCGGCCGGGCCACCGTCGCCGCGATTGCGACGAGCAAGGGTGAGCAGGCCCGCGCCGACTATCCGCGCGCCGCCGTCGTGCCGGACCTCGACGCCCTGCTCGCGCTCGACGATATCCAGTGCGTGGTGATTGCCACGCCGAACGACACCCACTTTGACCTCGCCAAACGCACGCTCGAAGCCGGCAAGCATGTGGTGGTCGACAAGCCGGTCACGCTGACGGCCACGGAAGCGCTTACGCTCGCCAACCTGGCGCTGGCACGCGGCCTCACCTTTGCGCCGTTTCACAACCGCCGCTGGGACGGTGACTTCCTCACCGTGCGCGACCTGCTGGCGAGCGGCGAACTGGGCCGCATCACGCACTACGAATCGCACTTCGACCGCTTCCGTCCCGATGTGCGGCCACGCTGGCGCGAGGAAGCGTCGCGCGGCGGCGGCCTGCTGTTCGATCTCGGGCCGCATCTGATCGACCAGGCGCTGGCACTGTTCGGCACACCGGCCACCGTGTCGGCCACCGTCAAGACGCATCGCGACGGCGGCGGCGCGCCCGACTATGTGCATCTGCAACTCGGCTATGCCGATCTCGAAGTCGTCCTGCACGCGAGCGCCCTCACCGCGCTGGCGCCGCCGCGCTTCGCTATCGACGGCACGCACGGCAGCTACGTCAAGCGTGAGCTCGACACCCAGGAAGATCAGTTGAAAGCCGGTCTGCGCCCCGGTGACGCCGGTTTCGCGGGCGGCAACGCAGCGGGCCTGCTGCGGGTGCTCGACAGCGCGGGGAAGGAAGTCGAGCGTGAGCTGCCGACTCGCGACGGCGACTATGTCGGTTTCTACCGCGCGCTCGCGGCCACCATCCTCGATGGCGAGCGTTTCCCGGTCAGCCCGCAGGACGCCGTCGACGTCATGACGATCATCGAACTGGCGGCACGCAGCGAGGTGGAAGGCCGCCGTTTGCCGTTCGAACGAATCCGCTAGGATTGCCGCCCAAATCAGCACAAATCACGGCTTACACGACGGCAACCGCTGCTAACAGTTCCGAAAGGTACGCTCCGTTACAATATATTGCTGAATTTAGGTCATCGGGTAGCAGGGCTTGGCCGTTGCTACCCGATATCGATCTGACCATCGATCAAAAAGATGACGACAAGGAGAGTGGGTATGCAACGTTTCATCCGTGCGCTGGCTGGTTTGGCGCTGGTTTCTTCGCTGGCCGCTTGCGTGGTCGCGCCGCCTCCCCCGGCGCCGCACCCTGACCAGCACGAAATCGCTATTGAGCGCCTGAATCAGGTTTACGGCCGTATCGATAACCTGAGCCATCGCATCGACAATCACGTCAACCAAGGCTACTACCCGCCGCCGCAAGGTGGCGCACTGCATCACCGCCTCGACGTGATCCGTCAGGAAGCGCATGACATGGCGGCGCAGCATGGCGGCGGCCTGTCCGGCGACGAACAGCGCGTGCTGAACCAGGAACTCGACGGCGCAGCTCACGCTATCGGCGAATAAGTCTCTCACTGCAATCTGCTGTGAAAGCACCGGCGCGGGGGTCATTCCCCGCGCTTTTTTTTGGCGCGAGCCGCACGCACCGGGCCGCCGCGCCACTCTCCGAAGCCTTCATTTGACAAGCCTGTGGGCCTCGCGTACATTCGCCGCACGCGTCGGGAGAGCGCGCTGGCCGCATGTTTTTCGCAGGCCGCGCCGCCGAAGGGGCACACCCGCAAACTCTCAGGCAAAAGGACCGACCGCGTCGAAGAACCCGTCTGATTCCGGCATGGTCCGGGCTTTCATCAGGCACCGGTTTTTCGCACTCTGGAGAGCGGCAGTAGCCACCGGTATCGAGCATCGTCGAACCAGGCAGGCTGCCCACCGAAGGGGCGCGCGTTTCACCGTGACGGCTTGCAACAGCTTGCAAACCCGCACGGCAGCGCAATCTCTCAGGTATCGAGGACAGAGGGGTCATGCATGGCATCGCTCGCAGGCATTCTTGCCGCGAGGGATCAAGCCGCATGGCCTTTTTGTTATCCGTCGAGATTGCCTGAGGCCCTGATGACCGAACTCAAACACACCCCGCTTAACGCCACCCATCGCGAGCTGAAGGCCCGCATGGTCGATTTCGGCGGCTGGGACATGCCCGTCAATTACGGTTCGCAAATCGACGAACACCACGCCGTGCGCACCGACGCCGGTATGTTCGACGTCTCGCACATGTGCGTGGTCGACTTCACCGGCGAGCGCGTGCGCGCCTTCTTCGAACACGCCATTGCCAACAACGTCGGCAAGCTGCAAACCCCGGGCCGCGCGCTCTATTCCTGCCTGCTGAACCCGAATGGCGGCGTGATCGACGATCTGATCGTCTATTACTTCAGCGAGACGCACTTCCGCCTCGTGGTCAACGCCGGCACCGCCGAGAAAGACGTGGCCTGGTTCGGCAAGCTCAACACCGAAGGCAGCTACGGCCTGAGCATCACGCCGCGCCGCGATCTGTCGATTGTCGCCGTGCAGGGTCCGAACGCCCGCGAAAAGGTCTGGCAAGTCGCACCCTCCTCGCGCACCTCCACCGAAGCCCTCAAGCCGTTTAACGCCGCCATCGTCGAGAACACGCCGTTTGGCGAATTGATGATTGCGCGCACTGGCTACACCGGCGAAGACGGTTTCGAAATCGTGCTGCCCGCCACCTCCGTCTGCGAGTTCTGGGACGCGCTGGTGCGCCAGGGCGTGCGCCCGGCCGGTCTCGGTGCGCGCGACACGCTGCGCCTCGAAGCCGGCATGAACCTGTACGGTCAGGACATGGACGACGACGTCTCGCCGCTCGACGCCGGCCTCGCCTGGACCGTGGACCTGACCTCGCCGCGCGACTTCGTCGGCAAGGCGAAGCTCGAAGCCGACGGTAGCCGCTCCGCCTTCGTCGGACTGATCCTGCAAAAGGAAAACGGCAAGGCCGGCGGCGTGCTGCGCGCCCATCAGAAGGTCGTCACGCCGCACGGCGATGGTGAAATCACCAGCGGCACGTTCTCGCCGACCATGCAGGAATCCATTGCCTTCGCACGCGTGCCGAAGGACGTGAAACCCGGCGATATCGTTCACGTGCAAATCCGTGATAAAGCCCTTCCCGCAAGCGTGGTAAAACTGCCGTTCGTGCGCAACGGCAAGGTGCTTGCTGCTTAAGCGGCTGTCGCGTGCGTCCCCCGAACTTTTAAATCATTACCGAACACCGCATAGGAGCATCCGATGAGCATCCCGGCCGATCTGAAATACACCGAATCGCACGAATGGGTCCGCACCGAAGCGGACGGCACGCTGACGGTCGGCATTACCGACCACGCGCAAGAAGCGCTCGGCGACATCGTCTTCTTCGAAGTCCAGGAACTGGGTAAGACCGTCAGCGCCGGCGACACCGTCGCGGTCATCGAATCCGTGAAAGCCGCCTCCGATATCTACGCACCGGTCTCGGGCGAAATCATCGAAGCGAACACGGCCGTTGCCGATACCCCGGACGCCGTCAACACCACGCCGTATGAAAGCTGGCTGTTCAAGATCAAGCCGGCAGCAGGCGCCACGCATGACCGCCTGATCGACGCCGACGCGTACAGCAAGTCCATCGGCGCGTGAGCATTTAAAACTCGTATCAACCGTCAGGTGCGGCGTCCCATGAACGCGGACGGCCGCACCGCCAGGAACACCCCATGAAGCTCGAACACCCGGATCGTCTGATGAACCGCACTCCTCTCTCGCTCGCCGCGCTCGAAGTGCATGACGCCTTCGCCGAACGGCACATCGGCCCGGATTCGGCCGACCAGCAGGCCATGCTCGAAGCCCTCGGCTTCGCGTCGCGCGCCGCGCTGATCGACGCCGTGATTCCGAAGACGATCCGCCGCAGCGAAACGCTGCCCCTTGGCCCCTTCGCGCAACCGAAGAGCGAGGCCGAAGCGCTCGCCGCGCTGCGTGAGCTGGCGGACAAGAACCAGGTGTTCCGCTCATATATCGGGCAGGGTTACTACAACGCGCACACCCCGACGGTGATCCTGCGCAACGTACTCGAAAACCCGGCGTGGTACACGGCTTACACGCCGTATCAGCCGGAAATCTCGCAAGGCCGTCTCGAAGCGCTGCTGAACTTCCAGCAGATGATCATCGACCTGACCGGCCTCGCCATCTCCAACGCATCGCTGCTCGACGAGGCCACCGCCGCCGCCGAAGCGATGACGCTGCTGCAGCGCGTGGGCAAGCCGAAGTCGAACATCTTCTACGTGGCCGACGACGTGCTGCCGCAAACCATCGAAGTGGTGAAAACGCGCGCCACGCCGGTCGGCATCGAAGTGAAGGTCGGGCCGGCGGCGGAAGCTGCCGGTGCGAATGCGTTCGGCGTGCTGCTGCAGTATCCGGGCGTGAACGGCGATGTGCGCGACTACCGCGCGCTGGCTGAGGCGATCCACGCTGCGGGCGGCCATGTGGTCGCCGCCGCCGATCTGCTTGCGCTGACCATGCTCACGCCGCCGGGCGAATGGGGTGCGGACGTGGCCATCGGCAATACGCAGCGTTTCGGCGTGCCGGTCGGTTTCGGCGGCCCGCACGCGGCGTACCTCGCCGTGCGCGACGAATTCAAGCGGCAAATGCCGGGGCGCCTGGTCGGCGTCACCGTCGATGCGCAAGGCAAGCCCGCCCTGCGTCTCGCGCTGCAAACGCGCGAACAGCACATCCGCCGCGAAAAGGCGACCTCGAACGTATGTACCGCGCAAGCGCTGCTCGCGATCATGGCCAGCATGTACGCGGTCTATCACGGCCCGCACGGCCTGAAGACGATTGCCCAGCGCGTGAACCGCATCGCTGCGCTGCTCGCAGCGGGTGCGAAAAAGCTCGGCTACACGCTCGTCAACGAAACTTTCTTCGACACGCTCACGTTCGAAACCGGCGCCCGCACCCAGGCGCTGCATGACGCCGCCACCGCCAAGCGCATCAACCTGCGCCGCGTGAGCGACACGCGCGTCGGCATCTCGATTGACGAAACCACCAAGCGCAGCGATCTGGCCGATCTGCTCGCGGCATTCGCGCAGGCAGCGTTCGTCGACGAAGCGCCGCAAATCGATGCACTCGACGCCGAACTGCCGGTGGAAAGCACCGTGCCGGCCGCGCTCGAACGCACCAGCGCGTACCTGACGCACCATGTGTTCAACCGTCATCATTCGGAAACGGAAATGCTGCGCTACCTGCGCAGCCTCTCCGACAAGGACCTGGCGCTCGACCGCTCGATGATCCCGCTCGGCTCCTGCACGATGAAGCTGAACGCGACCTCGGAAATGCTGCCGGTCACGTGGCCCGAGTTCGGGCAGATTCACCCGTTCGCACCGGCTGAACAAACGGTCGGCTACCGTGAAATGATCGACCAGCTCGAACAGATGCTGGTGGCGGCAACCGGTTACGCGGCGGTCTCGCTGCAGCCGAACGCCGGCTCGCAAGGCGAATACGCGGGTCTCTTGATCATCCACGCTTACCACGCCTCGCGCGGCGAAGGCCATCGCAATGTCTGCCTGATTCCCGCTTCGGCGCACGGCACGAACCCGGCATCGGCACAGATGGCCGGCATGCAGGTGGTCGTCGTGGCCTGCGATGCGCAGGGCAACGTCGATATCGAAGACCTGAAGGCGAAGGCCGCGCAGCACGCGGACAAGCTGGCCGCCATCATGATCACGTACCCGTCGACGCACGGCGTGTTCGAGGCGAACGTGCGCGAGATCTGCGAAATCGTGCATGCGCACGGCGGCCAGGTGTATGTGGACGGCGCGAACATGAACGCGATGGTCGGCCTCTGCGCACCGGGGCAGTTCGGCGGCGACGTCTCGCACCTGAACCTGCACAAGACGTTCTGCATTCCGCACGGCGGTGGCGGCCCGGGCGTCGGCCCGGTCGCAGTGGGCGCGCACCTCGCGAAGTTCCTGCCGAACCAGGTTTCGTCGGGCTACGAGCGCACGCCGGCCGGCATCGGCGCAGTGTCCGCCGCGCCTTACGGCTCCGCTTCGATCCTGCCGATCTCGTGGATGTACATCGCGATGATGGGCGCGAAGAACCTCACCGCAGCCACGGAAACCGCGATCCTCAACGCCAACTACGTCGCCAACAAGCTCGCGCCGCACTACCCGGTGCTGTACTCGGGCCCGGGCGGACTGGTCGCGCACGAGTGCATTCTCGATCTGCGCCCGATCAAGGAAACCAGCGGCATCACCGTCGACGACGTCGCCAAGCGCCTCGCCGACTACGGCTTCCACGCGCCGACCATGAGCTTCCCGGTGCCGGGCACGCTGATGGTCGAGCCGACCGAATCGGAATCGAAGGAAGAACTCGACCGCTTCATTGAGGCGATGATTGCGATCCGCGAGGAAATCCGCGCCGTCGAGGAAGGCCGCTCGGACCGCGAAGACAACCCGCTCAAGCACGCGCCGCACACCGCGGCCGTGGTGATCGCGGACGACTGGAAGCACGCGTATGCGCGTGAAACGGCGGCGTACCCGCTGCCGTCGCTGATTGCAAGGAAATATTGGCCGCCTGTCGGCCGTGCGGACAACGTGTATGGCGACCGCAACCTGTTCTGCTCCTGCGTGCCGATCGCGGATTACGCGTAACGCCGCCGCAGTAGCTGTCCTGAACCGCACACCGCCTTACGGCGGTGTGCGGTCCTGTCGTTCGCGCCCGGGAACGGCTAACATCACACACCGAATCAGCCCAACGAAGGAGTTTCGCATGGTGCGAAAGGTGCTAATGATGGAAAGCCCGAGCTATTCACGGCGCATGCCCTGCTGGCAAGCCGCGGGTACGCCGCTCGCGACGCTGCTGCTGGTGTGCAGCGCCGCCATGCTACCGGCGCGGCAGGCCCGCGCAGCGATGAATTTTTGTGCAGCGCCCGCGCTGCAAACCAGCGAACGCACGAATGCCGATCCCGGCGTCAAGGCGCTGGTCGCCAACGTGGAAGCGCATCTGAACGAGCCGGCGCACGCCGTGGCGAAGTTGCATACCGAAGGCACGCTACCGCACGAAGGCATTTACGATCAGAGCGTCGAAGCCGAGAAAGACCTTGACCTGCTGCGCAACGCCGCGCTTGCCTGGCGCGCCACCAGCGACGACCGCTACCTGAAGCTGGTCGACCGTCTGCTGTACGCATGGGTGACCACTTACGAGCCGAGCTTCAACCCGATCGACGAAACCCGTTTCGAAGGCCTGATTCTCGCCTACGACATGACTGCGAGCGCGTTGCCGGTGAAAACGCGCAACGCAGCGATGGCGTTCCTGACGAAACTCGGAAACGGTTACATCGCGCAGATCGATGCGCAGCCGCGCCCGCTGACCGGCACGTTTCGCAACAACTGGCAGAGCCACCGGGTCAAACTGATTGCGATGGCCGCCTTCACGCTCGACAACCGCAAGATGATCAACGCGGCGCAGCGGCTGTTTGTCGAGCACATTGGCGACAACATCGAGCCGGACGGTTCGACGGTCGATTTCAAGGAACGCGATGCGCTGCATTACGTGACCTACGATCTGCAGCCGCTCGTCACGGCGGCGCTGGCGGCCCGCCGCCACAACCGCAACTGGTTGCCGGAAAAGGCCACCAACGGCGCGACGCTGGCCGCCGCGCTGAACTGGCTGACGCCGTACGCGCTGGGCACGAAGACCCACGAAGAATTTGTGCATTCGGACGTCCCGTTCGATGCAAAACGTCGCGAAGCCGGCTTGCCCGGCTATTCGGGTGAGTGGGATCCGAAGAACGCGACGGAACTGTTTCACCTGGCGGCGCGGCTCGATGGCCGCTATACGCCGATCGCGCTGCGGCTGGCGCCGACACCGCCGGCGTGGCTGGCCGTGTGCCTGCCGCTGCCGGCACGTTAAACCGATACTTTTATTAGCAGGAGCAGTAATGGCAGTCAGTGTGTTCGACCTTTTCAAAATCGGCATTGGGCCGTCCAGTTCGCATACGGTCGGGCCGATGCGCGCGGCGCTGATGTTCGTCCAGGGGCTCGAACGCGACGGACTGCTGGCGAGCACGGCTTCGGTGAAGGTGGATCTGTACGGTTCGCTCGGCGCAACCGGCAAGGGCCACGGCACCGACCGCGGCGTGATGCTCGGCCTGATGGGCGACGCACCGGATACCGTCGATCCCGATACGATCGCGCAGCGCCTGGAGGCGGTGCGCACCTCGCGCAGCCTGGCGCTGCTCGGCACGCACCCGGTGCCGTTCGTACAGAAGGATCACATTTCGTTTTATCGCCAGGCGCTCGCCGAGCATCCGAACGGGCTGAAACTCCGCGCGTTCGATGCGCAAGGCGAGACGCTGCGCGAGTCCACGTATCTTTCCGTCGGCGGCGGGTTTGTCGTGACAGCCGGTGCGCCCAATACCAAGGTGCTGAGCGCCGTCGACCAGTTGCCGCATCCGTTTCGCAGCGCCAATGAGCTGCTCGCGCTGTGCAAGGCGACCGGCAAGAGCATCGCGCAGCTGATGTGGGAAAACGAGCGCGTGTGGCATACCGAAGAAGAAACGCGCTCGGGTCTGCTGAAGATCTGGGACGTGATGCAGTCGTGTGTGGCACGCGGATGCGGCATCGGCAATCCGGATGCGGACGGTACGCTGCCTGGGCCGTTCCAGGTGAAGCGGCGCGCGCCGCAGTTGTATCGTTCGCTGTCGGGCAATCCCGAGCTGGCGTTGCGCGATCCGCTGTCGATGGTGGACTGGATCAATCTGTATGCGATCGCCGTCAATGAAGAGAACGCGGCAGGTGGACGAGTGGTGACGGCGCCGACCAACGGCGCGGCCGGGATCATTCCGGCGGTGCTGCATTACTACACGCGCTTTATGCCCGGTTCGAACCAGCAAGGCGTGATCGACTTTCTGATGACCGCAGCGGCAATCGGTATTCTGTACAAACTGAATGCGTCGATTTCAGGCGCCGAGGTGGGCTGCCAGGGCGAAGTGGGCGTGGCCTGCTCGATGGCGGCAGGCGCGCTCGCCGCGGTGATGGGCGGCACGCCGGAACAGGTCGAGAATGCCGCTGAGATCGGCATGGAACATAACCTTGGACTGACCTGCGATCCGGTGGGCGGCATGGTGCAGATTCCGTGTATCGAGCGCAATGCGATGGCGTCGGTGAAAGCGGTCAACGCAGCCCGCATGGCGCTGCGCGGCGACGGCAGTCACTACGTGTCGCTGGACTCGGTCATCAAGACCATGCGTGAAACCGGCGCGGATATGAAGACCAAGTACAAGGAAACCTCGCGCGGCGGCCTGGCGGTGAATATCGTCGAATGTTGATGTTGCAGTGACACCCGGCGCCCACTCGGCGTAAGCTGTCGAAGCCCGTCGGCCCACTGCCGGCCGACCACGCAATCGACGACCCGACTGGAGGCTTCACCGCAATGCCGCTGCCGAACGTTTCCGCTTCCGCCACCACCACTGGTGCGCGCCTTGTAGTCGACGCCCTGCTGACGCACGGTGTCGAACGTGTTTTCTGCGTACCCGGCGAGAGTTTCCTCGCCGTACTCGACTCGCTGCACGACGAGACCGAACGCATCCAGACCATCGTTTGCCGGCACGAAGCCGCAGCGGCCAATATGGCCGAAGCGGTCGGCAAGCTGACCGGCCGCCCCGGCGTGGCAATCGTCACGCGCGGCCCCGGCGCGACGCACGCCTCGATTGGCGTGCACACCGCGTTTCAGGATTCGACGCCGATGATTCTGCTGATCGGCCAGTGCGCACGCGAGCATCTGGACCGCGAGGCTTTCCAGGAAATCGACTACCGGCGCATGTTCGGCCAGATGGCGAAGTGGGTCGCACAGATCGATGACCCGCGACGCATCCCCGAATATCTGAGTCACGCGTTCCATACGGCCACCTCCGGGCGACCGGGTCCGGTCGTGCTGTCGCTGCCGGAAGATGTGCTGAGCGATGCGTGTGCCGTGGTGCCCAGCGCACCTGCGTATCACCGGGTGGCGGCATCGCCGTCGGCGGCACAGATCGATCAGCTTCGCAGCATGCTCGAAGGCGCGCAGCGCCCCATGGTAATAGCCGGCGGCAGCGGCTGGACGCCTGCCGCGTGTGCCGATCTGCAGCGCTTCGCCGAGAACTGGCAGTTGCCGGTCGGCCTCGCGTTCCGGTTTCAGGACACGCTCGACAACGAGCACCCGAACTATGCGGGTGACGTCGGCTTGGGCATCAATCCCGCGCTGGCAAAGCGCATCAACGACGCGGACCTGTTGCTCGCATTCGGGCCGCGCCTGGGCGAAGCGACGACGGGCGGCTACACGCTGCTCGACATTCCGAAGACGAAGCAGACGCTGGTTCACGTGCATCAAGGCGCCGAGGAATTGGGCCGCGTGTATGCGGCTGACCTGCCGATCGTCTCAGGCATGCCGGAACTCGCCGCACTATTGGCAGCGCTAAAACCCGCGGGGACACCCGCATGGGCCGGCAGTGCGGAAGAAGCACACCGCGCGTATCTGGACTGGCGCAAGCCGCGCCCAATCCCCGGCAACGTGCAGATGGGCGAAGTGATCCAGCAACTACGCGCGCACTTGCCCGAGGACGCCATCTTGACCAACGGCGCGGGCAACTACGCCACATGGCTGCACCGACACTTCTCGTACCGTCACTTCCGCTCGCAACTCGCACCGACCAGCGGCGCAATGGGTTACGGCGTACCGGCGGCGATTGCGGCGAAGTCGCTCTATCCGCAGCGCGCGGTAGTGGCGCTGGCCGGCGACGGCTGTTTCATGATGTCCGCCCAGGAACTGGCGACGGCGATGCAGTACGACCTGCATGTGTTGTTCATCGTCGTGAACAACAGTCACTTCGGCACGATCCGCATGCACCAGGAGCGGCACTATCCGAACCGCGTGCATGGCACGGGCCTCACCAATCCAGACTTCGCGGCGTTCGCGCGCTCGTTCGGCGCGCATGGCGAGACGGTAGAACGCACGGAAGACTTCGTGCCGGCGCTTGAGCGCTCGCTGGCGGCAAAACGCGCGGCGGTGATAGAGATTCGCATGCCGCAGGAAGCGAGCACGCCTGGCGCGACCCTGGAGCAGATTCGGGAACAGGGGCGCAAGCTGCGGGGTGAGTAGAAATAGCGGACGATGGGACGGTCTTGTTGGCAGGGACCGTCCAGTGCTCCCGACGATCCGCCGCTAGGCGGAAATCACAGACAAGGCGCTGAGTTCTCTCATTAGAGCCGGTTTGCGCGCTTCGACGACGTCAGCCTGAATCTGGTAGATGACGGACTTCAGCACTTCCGTTTGATTCATCTCGGTATCCTCAGTCAACGTCTTGATATCTTCGGCGATGCGCGGCGTCACCTTCATGGAAAGGCGCCTGCGCGCTGCGCCGCGCTGCTCCTTGAAGCGGGCCACGGCAGAACGATGCGCCTTCATCAGGCGCTCCTTGGGATATTCACCGGAAGCGAAACGATGCACGTACAAGGTCACGAGAACCTTGCGAAACTCGGTAGAACTTGCGCTATCGATCGTGTAGGCGGCGAGATCAAGCATATCGAGATAAATGGCGGGCAATTGCGCCTCGATGGATTTCACCTCTTTCAGGCGCGCTTCGCGAATAGCCGGCGTGGACTGCGCGGGAATAGCGACCACTTGATCGCATAGATCGCAGACTGAAACAAGGATGTCTTTCACCTCGCCGTTGCCGTCACTAAACGGCACATCGCGCCGGGCGAAGGTGGAATTCACGATCTGCTTGCAGCTATAACAGATCGCCTTACTCTTCTCACCTTCCTCATACAGTTTCTTGTTCATGACTCCGCTCACTGATGAACGCTGATAAACATGGTGTCTGAATCGCCAATAAAGTAGAACTTGACGTACCAGCCACCTGACACAATCACATGAACATCAACAGCATCAATTTCGTGATGCGGCGACGATGTGTGCTGCGTCCCGTCGCTTTTGACGATGATGCGTTCCACGAACAGCGGTGACACGCTTCCCATGGCAAGCAGGTTTTTGACCTCAATGTCGTGACGCGACTCATGCTGAAACCTGCCGGCCCGAAGCGCCGCGATGACCGCCAGCTTCACCTCGCTATATTTAATTGATACCGCCAAAGGCACCTCCAAATTGTACGACACCTCTCGTACGATCTGTCAACCGTGACGTGTACGAAGACCAGCCACAATTGTTGAGGACTTTTAATTGGACGGCGAGTCAGCCAAATGGCCAATCTGATGCCTAGCCGATGGGGGGCGAGTCGCGAGAAAGGTTATGCCCAACGGCGGAGCGCGAAGCGCGACGCTGGAGCGGAAGAGTGCTGTGTCACGGAGGTGGAGTGTGCGAAGACGGGTCTCGTCTTCGGACCACTCCGGCATCACAAGAGATGTGTACACCTAAGCACTAGCGGTGTGAGCCCGCTTTCTTTGCTTACTTTCTTTGCGGCGGCAAAGAAAGTAAGTGCCGCCCCGCACAGGGGCAACGCTAATAGACCACTAAGAATGCAAGGAAAGGCCAAAACAAAAAAAGAAAAGCCCCACGAGCCAGAAGACCCGCAGGGCAACAACACAACTAAGCCGCAACGCTAGAGAAGGAGAAACAACAACAAAACAAAAGCCCCCTCAAGCGCCGCAAGGCAAAACCACCCCCTTACTTCCCACCCACGCTCTGCAACGTAGTCCACTTCCCATCAACAACCTTATACAGGGTGATCCCACCATTCTTAAGATCCCCCTTAGTGTCATACTCAAGATGAGTAGTCGTCACAGCGGGCATATCCGTCTTGGCGAGGAAAGGCAGATACTTAGCCGGATCGGTAGAATTAGCCTTCTTCATGGCATCGAACATAGCCATAGCGCCATCATAGGCATACGGCGAATACGTCTGCACGTCTTCATTGAAGCGCTTCTTGTACTTGGCAACATAATCAGCGCCACCAGGCATCTGATCCAGCGGCAGGCCGGCCAAAGAGGCGACAGTACCGTTGGCCGCATCGCCAGCCAGCGAAAGGAAAGTCGGCGTATGCACCATCTCGCCGCCCATCAGCGGAGCCTTGATGCCGAGCGTCTTCATCTGCTTGACCATCGGAGCAGCTTGCGAATCCGCGCCACCGTAATAGATCAGATCCGGATTGACTGACTTCAGCTTCGTCAGAATCGACTTGAAATCAACAGCCTTGTCATTGGTGAACTCACGATCAACGATCGTCGCGCCCGATGCCTTCGCTGCCTTCTCGAACTGATCAGCCAGACCTTGGCCATAAGCCGTACGGTCATCGACGATCGCGATCTTCTTCATGCCGAGGCTCTTCACCGCGAACGTGCCGGCCACCGAACCTTGCTGCGTGTCGGACGTCATCATCCGGAACGTGGTCTTGAAGCCTTGCTGCGTGTACTCAGGCGCCGTCGCCATAGCGATTTCGGGGATGCCAGCGTTCGCGTAAATGCGCGAAGCCGGGATCGTCGTGCCCGAGTTGAAGTGGCCGAGCATGCCCTTGATGCCGTCGTCCACCAGCTTCTGCGCGACAGTCGTGCCCGTGCGCGGGTCAGCCTGGTCGTCGGCTGCGTCCAGCACGAAGCGCACCGGCTTGCCGCCGATCACCGGCTTGGTCGCGTTGATTTCTTCCACTGCCAGCGTGATGCCGTTCTGGAAGTCCTTGCCGTAGTGGGCCTGCGCGCCCGTCATCGGACCAGCAAAGCCAACCTTCACGTCTTCGACCTGCTGTGCGTGTGCTGTCCCCGCCAGTGACATCGCTGCAACGAGTGCCGCGCCTGCCAACTGCTTCATCTTGTGTTGCATAGCTTCTCCTTGGTACCAGGTGTGAGTGGAGCGGTTTCGGGGTCGCCGTACCGCTTCCGTTTTATTGAATCGACCGTTAAAGGTTCGCTCAACCGATCGTCATCAAATTCGCATTACCGCCTGCCGCCGCGGTATTCACGCTGACCGAGCGCTCCGTCAGCAGACGCTCGAGCGCATAGTCCTCTTCGCCGCTTTCCAGAGCGCGCGCCGCCACGCCCTGCACCGAAACGATCGGACCCACGCGCTTGGCCACTTCCTTCACCAGCGCGAGCAGTTCGTCGCTATCGCCTTCGAACAGCACCGCATCGAACGTCGCGTCAGCGCTCTTCTTCACGCTCGCATACTGCTTGAGCGCAGCGGGTAGCGCCGACACCAGTTGCTCGCCGGCCGCGCCTTCAAACAGCGCGCGATTGCCGGTGGCCAGCGCCGCCGCAAACTGCACGCGTGCGCCGCTCGCCGTCGACGCCACGCACAGCACCGTGCCGCGCGCGCCGAGCGTGTAAGTATTGCGCTCGCCGGTCGGACCGGGCAGCACCGCCGTCGCGCCCGCGAGGCCTTGCGACAGATAGCCGTCGCAACGCGCCGCCAGCGACGCCTGGCGCTCGCTGATCAGCCAGTCGCGCAGCGCGGTCAGCGCCGAGGACGGATTGTCGCTGTTTTCGGTCGTCTGCGGGGTATCGGCGACAAGTGCTTGGGCCAGCGTTTTCGGCAATCCAGCCGGACGCGTTGCCAGCAGACGCTGCAGATACAGCGCGCCGCCTGCCTTCGGACCTGTGCCCGAGAGACCTTCGCCGCCGAACGGTTGCACGCCGACCACCGCGCCCACCACGTTGCGGTTCACATAAATGTTGCCCACATGCGCGCGGCTGATCACGTGCGCGATCGTTTCATCGATACGCGTGTGGATGCCGAGCGTGAGGCCGTAGCCGGTCGCGCGAATCTGCTCGAGCAGCTTGTCGAGCGCGCTGCGGCGATAGCGCACCACATGCAGCACCGGGCCGAATACTTCGCGCTTCAGTTCGTCGATGCTGTCGAGCTCAATCAGCGTCGGTGGCACGAAGGTACCGGAGGTGGAGCCTTCCGGCATCGGCAGTTGCACGACCTTGCGACCCTTGTCGCGCATCGAGGCGATATGCGCGTCGATACCACGTTTCGCGTCCACATCGATCACCGGACCGACGTCGACCGACAGGCGATCCGGATTGCCCACCGCCAGCTCGCGCATCGCGCCGCTCAGCATTTCGAGCGTGCGATCCGCCACGTCGTCCTGCAGACAGAGGACGCGCAGCGCCGAGCAGCGTTGGCCGGCCGAGTCGAACGCCGAGTTCAGCACGTCCGCCACCACCTGTTCAGCGAGCGCCGACGAATCGACGATCATCGCGTTCTGGCCGCCGGTTTCGGCGATCAGCGGAATCGGCTTGCCATCGGCATCCAGGCGGCTCGCAAGCGTCTTGTTGATCAGGCGCGCGACTTCGGTCGAACCGGTGAACATCACCGCCCGCGTACGGGCGTCGGCCACCAGCGCCGCGCCGACGGTCTCGCCGTCGCCGGGCAGCAGTTGCACCGCGCCGGCCGGCACACCGGCTTCGCGCAGGATGCGCACCGCTTGCGCCGCAATCAGCGGGGTCTGTTCAGCCGGCTTCGCCAGCACCGTATTGCCGGCAGCCAATGCGGCCGCCACCTGGCCCATGAAAATCGCCAGCGGGAAATTCCACGGGCTGATGCAGACGACTGGGCCGAGCGGGCGGTGCGTGTCGTTCGAGAACTCGGTGCGAATCTGCGCCGAGTAATAACGCAGGAAGTCGATTGCTTCGCGGATTTCCGCCACTGCGTTCGGCAGCGACTTGCCCGCTTCGCGCACCACCAGACCCATCAGCGTATGCATCTGCGCTTCGAGCAGATCGGCAGCACGGGCGAGGCAATCGGCACGAGCCTCCACTGGCGTCGCTTGCCAGATCGGCGCAGCGGCCACGGCATGCGCGAGCGCGGCGCTCACGTGTTCCGGCGTGGCTTCGACGACCGTGCCGACCAGATCGCGATGATCGGCCGGGTTGCGCACGTCGCGCGAGGTGCCCACGGCGATTTCGTTATCTTCGAGCATCGGAGCCGCGCGCCACGGATGATGCGCGCTCGCCAGCAGCGCCGACGACAGCGACGCCAGCCGGTGTTCGTTCGACAGATCGAGGCCCATCGAATTGACGCGCTCTGCACCATACAGGTTGCGCGGCAATGGAATCTTCGCGTGCGGCGCGCCGAGCGGGACGACCTTCGACGCTTCATCCACCGGATCGGCGACCAGATCCTTGATCGCAACGCTTTCGTCGGCGATGCGGTTCACAAACGACGTATTCGCGCCGTTTTCCAGCAGACGCCGCACCAGATACGCGAGCAGCGTTTCGTGCGTGCCGACCGGTGCATACACGCGGCACGGCCGGTTCAGCTTGTCGCGGCCCGTGACTTCTTCATAGAGCGGCTCGCCCATGCCGTGCAGGCACTGGAACTCGTACTGGCCGGGATAGTAGTTCTGGCCGGCGAGGTGATAGATCGCCGAGAGCGTATGCGCGTTGTGCGTGGCGAACTGCGGATACACCGCGTCGGGCGCGCCGAGCAGCTTCTTCGCGCACGCGAGGTATGACACATCGGTGTAGATCTTGCGCGTATAGACCGGATAGCCTTCGAGGCCGTCCACTTGCGCACGCTTGATTTCGCTATCCCAGTACGCCCCCTTCACAAGGCGCACCATGATGCGGTGACGGCTGCGGCGCGCCAGATCGACGATGTAGTCGATCACGAACGGGCAGCGCTTCTGGTACGCCTGGACCACAAAACCAATCCCGTTCCAGCCCGCCAGTTCCGGATCGAAGCACAGCGCCTCGAGCAGATCGAGCGAGATTTCGAGGCGGTCGGCTTCTTCGGCGTCGATGTTCAGGCCAATGTCGTAGCGGCGCGCGAGAATCGCGAGCGAGCGCACGCGCGGCAGCAGCTCGTTCATCGTGCGTTCGTACTGCGAGCGCGAGTAGCGCGCGTGCAGCGCCGACAGCTTGATCGAAATGCCCGGGCCTTCGTAGATGCCGCGACCGCCGGCCGCCTTGCCAATAGCGTGGATCGCCTGCTCGTACGAGGCGTAGTAGCGCTGCGCATCGGCTTCGGTAGTGGCCGCTTCGCCGAGCATGTCGTACGAGTAGCGGAACCCGCGCGCTTCGAACTTGCGGCTATTGGCAAGCGCCTCGGAGATGTTCTCGCCGGTGACGAACTGCTCGCCCATCAGGCGCATCGCCATGTCGACGCCCTTGCGGATCAGCGGCTCGCCGCCCTTGCCGATCAGACGCGTCAACGCCGACGACAACCCCGTTTCGCTATTGGTCGTCACCAGCTTGCCGGTGATCATCAAGCCCCACGTAGCGGCATTGACGAACAGCGACGGCGCCTGGCCGACGTGCGATTTCCAGTCGCCCTTGCTGATCTTGTCGCGGATCAGCGCGTCGCGGGTGGCGCGGTCGGGAATCCGCAGCAGCGCTTCGGCGAGGCACATCAGCGCCACGCCTTCCTGGCTCGACAGCGAAAACTCGTGGATCAGCCCTTCGACGCCGCCGCCGCGGCTCTTGCCGCGCAACGTTTCGACCAGCTTGCTCGCCATCGCCTGCACGTCGTTGGCAAGGTTGGCCGGCAGGCGCGCCTGACCAAGCAGGAACGGCACGCATTCCGGCTCGGGACGACGGTAGGCCGCCGTGATCGCCGCGCGCAGCACCGATTGCGGTTGCACGTTTTGTGCGAAGTCGAGGAAGGGGTGCGAAGCGCCGTCCTCTTCAGACTCCACGCTCGCGCCGTCGGCCATATCGGCCGAGCCATGTACGCCGGACAGCTCGGCAGGCAACTGGCCGTGCTCGATACGCTCGAGATAGGCGAAGATCGCCTGCTTGATCAGCCAGTGCGGAGTGCGCTCGAGACGGGTAGCGGCATCTTTCAGCCGGGAACGCAGGAGGTCGTCGACCTTGACGCCGAGGGTGGTGCTAGCCATGTTTCCTTCTTCATATGCCAGCCAATCCGCGCCGGCCAAAGACTAAAAAGTTGGCCGAATCCTACGCCTCCCAATAAAAAGGTGCAACCATCCAGATAGCATGGTTGCACCATTGACAAAGCCTTGTGCGACCGGGGTTTCACGCGGGTGGCGGCGCGCCGGACCGGTGCCGTCCGGCATCGGTACTTTCCCTTATGAATTTCTTTTTCAACAGCCCTTATCGAAACGCCAATCAAGCCGTTATCCAGAGTATGAATGCGCAAAAAGCGCACGTTACGGGGCTCGACGGGGTGTTTGAAATGGAAAAGTGGCTGGTAGTGGCAGGAATCTGGACGATGTGCGCCATGTGCGCCGTGTTTTTCATTCGCGGGGCGACCAGCTCGGTTGCAAGGGAAACGGTCGACGCGAGCACTTCGTCCGACGACGCCCGCGGCGCCGTCCGGGAATAAGCAGGAATAGACGGGAACGAGCGCCCTCAGGCGAGCGGCGCGAACTGGCTGCAGGCGTCCTGCGGCGAGACCAGCTGGTCGTGCAAACGACAGAGCCGGCTCGCGCCTACGCTTGCCCCAAACCCTGAACTGAACACAGTGAGGCCTGGGATGCTCTGCTCCAGCGTTTCCCGATCGTCGGCGCGATACCGGCAGCCGGCGCAACTCGGCCGGCACGCGCGCAGCGCTAGCGTGGCGGCCTCGGCGCGCTCGGCAACGGCGTTCACGATCCCTGCCCCAAGCTATTCCAATACGATGCGAACACGTGCGCGGACAGCGCGTAGCCGATGGCGATATTGACGACGACACCGGCTGTAAATGCGAGGAACGGCTTCACGCCGGTAGCGGTCAGCAGCCGCAACCGCGTCGTCAGGCCGATGCTCAGAAAGCAGAAGATGAACGCCCAGGTGCGCAGCGCCGTAATCGGGGCGACGAACTCAGGTGTCACCACCTTGCGGTAATCCGCCAGCGAATAGTGGCTCGCGATCCACGTCACGAGCGCCGACGCAATCACAAACCCGATCACGAATTTCGGAAAGCGCGCCCAGATCTCACCGGGATTCGCTTTCGCTTTGACGCCGTTGTCTTCACTCTCCCAGCGCGTCGTTGCAACCAGCGCCAGCACGAACGCCCAGATGCCGATCCAGATGTCGCGGCCCACCACCTTCATCAGGGTGAACGCCTGCAACGAAGCTTCAGGCGCGCCGGCAATTGCGCCGGTGGCATGCTTGGCAAAATCCCCATAGGCCTGTGCGGCGGCAATGCCGGCCGCATCCGCGAACTCCGACGTGCCGATCCAGGCGCCGGCAACCGCCGTCGACAGTCCCAGTGAGCGCGACGCGAACGGCAGCACGAAGATCATCACGATAGCCCACAGGATCACCAGCGTAATCGCCACCGAAGCCTGTTCGCGCTTGGCCCGCACGGCGCCGGCAATCGCAATGGCCGCTGATACGCCGCAGACTGCACCGCCCACGCCCAGCACCGCGGCGAAGCGGCGGTCGAGGCCGAATGCCTTGCCGGCAAAGAAGATCACGAAGAACGTCACCAGCGAAACGATGCTCGCCTGCCCGACCGCAACCGGACCGGCCCAGACCAGCAAGGTGAACGGCAGCGTCGCGCCGAGCAGCACGATCCCCACCTTGATATAAAACTCGACACGCAACCCGGCCGAGAACCACTCGGGCAGTCGGAACACGTTCGAGATCACCAGGCCGAGCGCGAGTGCAACCAGCGGCGGTTCGAGGTTGTACTTCGACGCGTTGACCCAGGCGCCCACCACGAAAATCAACACCGAGGCAACGAACAGGATCAGGAACGCAGGCAGGAAATGCGCGAGCCGTTGCTTCAACGCAGCGAGGCTTACACCGAACAGCACCGCAAAGACAACGAACAGCGCCGCGTAGTTTGGCACGTGCTTGAGCAGATCCTGAGCGGCCAGCGCCGGGTCCGACCACTTCGCCGGCGCGACGGCGAGCCATTTGATGCTGCTGCCTGAAGCGAACAAGGCCCACGCAACGACGATCACCAGCAGGCCTATCCAGACGGCCCACCAGTCTTCGGTGGCGAACAGGCCGCCGCCGCGTTTGGCGGTCGTGTCGCGGTCAGGATCGGATTTAGCCGGTGCTGCGCCCGCCGGCAGGCTGTGGTTGGTATCGCTCATCGCAAAGCCCCGAAAGTTGAGGTGCGTCGGCGCGGGAGAAGTTGGGATTGTTGTTAAAACTGCGCCGATTCGGCGAAATATAGACGAGTGGCTTTCAGAAACGAAACGACCTTTCGCTCTATGAATATGACTGAAAGGGATTTGCGCGGATGCCTCCGGGGTGGCGGCCAAGGTGAGTGGTTCTGCCGGTTCCTGGCGCCGGCGGCGGCAGCTCGCCCCAGACTCAGATATCGAGCGGATCGACTTCGAGATTCCAGCGCAGCACGCCCTTCAGCGTCCGCAAGATAGGTTGCCAGGCCCGCAGGGTCGCCTGCAGCGCCGCACGCGACGCGCTCTCGATCAGCAGTTGGGCGCGGTGCACATGCATCACCTTGACGATGGTCAGCGGCACCGCGTCATAGACCGTCACGCGCTCGGCCGACGGCATCTCCGCGAGCGCCGCAGCGGCTTGCTGCAGAAACACCAGCGCGGCTTCGAGCGTGCGCCCTTCTGCCCGCAACAGCGCCTGGTAGACGAACGGCGGCAGATGGGCGTCGCGGCGCTCGGCAAGCGTGGAATTGGCAAAGCCAACATAGTCGTGCCGCCCCAGCGCGTGATACAGCGCGTGGCGCGGATAGCGCGTCTGCACCAGCACCTCGCCCGGCAAACCGGCGCGGCCGGCGCGGCCGCTCACCTGCATCAACTGGGCGAACAGCCGCTCGCTCGCGCGGAAGTCGTGTGAAAACAGCGCCGTGTCGGCATTGAGCACGCCCACCAGCGAGACGCGCTGAAAGTCGTGCCCCTTGGCGATCATCTGCGTGCCCACGAGGATGTCGACATCCCCGGCATGCACATCCGAGAATAGCGCCTGCGCGCTGCCTTTACGGCGCGTGCTGTCTGCGTCGATGCGCAGCACGCGCGCTCCCGGCACGGCACTCGCCAGGGTTTCCTCGACGCGTTGCGTGCCGCGTCCGAGCGGCGCGATATCGACATTGCCGCACTCCGGGCACGAGCGCGGAATACGCGCTTCCCAGCCGCAATGGTGGCAACGTAAGGCGCGCTCCGGCTTATGCAGCACGACATAGGCGCTACAGCGCGGACAACCGGCCACCCAGCCGCAGGCGTCGCAGGCCAGCTGCGGCGCGTAGCCCCGGCGGTTGAGAAACACGAGGCTTTGTTCGCCCTTTTCGAGGCGCGTTTTCAAGGCTGCGATAAGCGGCCCCGACAGCCCTTCCACCGACGCCCGGCCGCGTCGCCGCTCGTCTTCGAGGTCGATCAGCCTGACGGTGGGCAGCACGGCTTCGGCAACCGCGCGGCGCGACAGCGTGAGCCGCGTGTAGCGCCCCTGGTCGGCCTGCCACCAGCTTTCCAGCGAAGGCGTGGCGGAACCGAGCACCACCGGCAATCCCAGTTGCTTGGCGCGCCAGATAGCCAGGTCGCGCGCCGAGTAGCGCAAGCCTTCCTGCTGCTTGTAGGCCGGATCGTGCTCTTCGTCCACGACAATAATCGCCAGCTTCGGCAGCGACGCGAGAATCGCGAGGCGTGTGCCGAGCACGATGCGCGCGCGCCCGCTGTGCGCCGCGAACCAGTTGCGCGCCCGTTCGCCCTCCGCGAGACCGCTGTGCAGCGTGACGATCGAAGTGCCGTCGAGCGCCGCGAAGCGGGCACGGAAGGCGGCCTCGAACTGCGGCGTCAGATTGATTTCGGGGACGAGGACAAGAGCCTGCGCGTCCGGGCGCGCCGCGAGAATCGCCGCGAGCGCGCGCAGGTACACCTCGGTCTTGCCGCTGCCGGTCACGCCATGCAGCAGAAACGGCGCGAAGCCCTGGGCGTCGCGGATCGCCTCGACGGCGGCGTCCTGCTCGCCGGTGAGGGTTGGCAGTACGGGCGGCGTTACCGGTTGCGACGCCGGGCCCACTGGCGGCGCAACCGCGGCAGCCGCTTCGATCACTTCCAGCGCCACCCAGCCTTCGGCCCGCCACGCATCGAGCGTCGCGGCGGCCTTCGGGTGGATTGTGCGGGCGTCGGCCACCGGCAGCGCGTCGGCCTCTTTCAGCGCCTCGGCGAGACGACGCAAGGCGCTCGCGCGGACCGGCAACGCATCGGGCAGCGCGGCATGCCCCGCCGGCAACAGCCGGTAGCGCTCTTGCGGCGCGAGCAGGCGGCTCCAGCGCGATGCGTCGCGCAACGCCTGCGGCAACGCAGGCAGCGCAACCTCGCCCAGTCCCCGCTGATAGTAGTCCGCCGCGAAGGCGGCAAGCGCCAGCCATTCAGCCGACAAAGGCGGGCACGCGTCGCAGATGGCATCCACGGTCCGCAGCTTGTCTGCCGGTACGTCGCTGTGAGCGGTCACTTCGCACACAAGCCCCACCGCCTGCCGCCTGCCGAACGGCACCGCGACAAGCGTGCCGGGCTGCGGCGCCTCGGCGGCGTCGCAGCGATAATCGAACAGGGTCGGCAGCGGATGATCGAGCGCGACGCGGACGAAGACGGGGCTCACGTAGGGTTCAGATTCGCCAGCGGGACTGGAAGACGCGATGCGCAGACCGGCACAGCGCGCGGCAAAGAGGCGGCGGCCCCGGCAAAGTTAAAGTAAAACTTCACTTCCGGCGCTAAGTTTTGGATTCGACTGAACAATTGCGCTTTGTACGTACAACCTGTGGATAACTTTGTTAACAACTCCGTTTTGGAGGCTGGAAAACCGCGCCGTTGCTGCATTGTGTGGGGTTTCTCACATTTCTCCGGGCGCCCGCGAAACCCTTGCCAGTCAAGGACTTGATCAAATGCGCATGCAACTTGCAAGTGCCATGCCGCGATGAAAGCCTCTACCGCGCCGCAGCGTGATGAATGTGTATAAGTCAAGTCTTGACAACGGCGGAAGCGCCATCCAGCGGCCCAGCTAACACTATTTTTCCCTTAGCCTCAGAGCCCAGCTCGCCGCAGTGCAACAAAATTGTCACGCGTCCGGCGCGGAATTGCCTGCTCCAGCGGCGCGAATCGCACGGCTGTGGCGATGCACCTCGTCGACCAGTTCAGCGACGTTTTCCGGCGGCGTGAACTGCGAGATGCCGTGGCCGAGATTGAAGACGTGGCCTGGATGATTGCCGAAGCTGTCGAGCACCGCGCGCGCTTCCATACGAATCGCCGATGGCGGGGCGAACAGCACCGAAGGATCGATATTGCCCTGCAGAGCCACCCGGCCGCCGACTCGCTCACGCGCGGCGCCGAGATTCACCGTCCAGTCGAGGCCGACCGCATCGACACCGCTCGCAGCAATCTCGTCGAGCCACAGGCCGCCCCCCTTCGTGAAGGTGATGACCGGGACCTTTTCGCCGTCGTGTTCGCGCTTGAGCTGGCGGACCACCTGCTCGATGTAATACAGCGAGAAGCGCTGGTAGATACCATCGGCGAGAGCGCCGCCCCAGGTGTCGAAAATCATCACGGCCTGGGCGCCCGCTTCGATCTGCGCATTCAGATACGCCGCCACCGACTGTGCGTTCACCTCAAGGATGCGCTGCATCAGATCCGGACGGGCATAGAGCATCGACTTCACGGTGCGGAAGTCGTCCGAGCCGCCGCCCTCCACCATGTAGCAGGCAAGCGTCCACGGGCTGCCTGAGAAGCCGATCAGCGGCACACGCTGGCGCCCCTGAGTGTCCGTCAGCGCCTTGCGGATTTCGCGTACCGCGTCGGTTACATAGCGTAGCGTGGCGTCGATATCGGGCACGGCGAGGCGTGCGACGTCCGCTTCGGTGCGCACCGGGCGGGCAAACTTGGGCCCTTCGCCGGCGGCGAACTCCAGCCCGAGACCCATTGCGTCGGGCACGGTGAGAATGTCGGAGAACAGGATGGCCGCGTCCAGCGGGTAGCGTTCGAGCGGCTGCAGCGTGACTTCGGTCGCATACCCAGGGTTCTTCGCAAGACCGAGGAAACTGCCGGCGCGGCTACGCGTGGCGTTGTATTCCGGCAGGTAGCGGCCCGCCTGACGCATCAGCCAGATCGGCGTGTAGTCGGTCGGCTGGCGCAGCAACGCGCGCAGGAAAGTGTCGTTGAGAAGGTTATGGGCCACGTTGCGTGCGACTGAAGGCAAAGGGGCATTTTACCGGACCCCGGCCGGGCAATCTTGCATCTTCCTTAATGTAGGCGATAGCAATGCAATGCAGTCGCGCGGCTCGGCTATTTGGCCAATGTTCAGCGAAGAATTGCCGGGCTATGATCGGCAGCCTTACCAAACAATTACGCGGTTCGAGGAGATGCGATGAAGAAAGCAGCTTGGGTCCTGGTCGTGGCGCTGTCCGGCGCCGTTCTCGGTGTGGGTGTGGCGAACGCCCAGACGGCCTCCACGCCTGGAGGCGCGGCTAGCGGCACCACCGCGGCCGTGCCGTCGCGGCTCGACGAGATTCTGGCCCGCGGCACATTGCGCGCCTGCACGACCGGCGACTACCGGCCGTACTCGTTCTACAAGGGCGACGGGCAATTCGAAGGTATCGATATCGACATGACCGAATCGCTCGCGAAATCGCTCGGCGTGAAAGCCGAGTACGTGAAGACATCGTGGTCGAACCTGATGAACGATTTCGTTGCGAAGTGCGATATCGGCGCAGGCGGGGTCTCGCCAACCCTCGAACGGCAAAAGCGCGCCTTCTTCACGCAGCCGTATATGGTCGACGGCAAAACGCCGATCGCGCGCTGTGACGACGCGAACAAGTATCAGACCGTCGCCGAGATCGACCAGCCGTCTACCCGCGTCATCGTCAATCCGGGCGGCACGAACGAGCGCTTCGCCAGGCAATATTTCCCGCACGCCAACCTGACTGTGTATCCGGACAACGTCACTATCTTCAAGCAGATTCTCGCCGGCAAGGCGGATGTGATGGTGACAGATGCGTCCGAAACGCTACTGCAGCAGAAACTCAATCCGGGTCTATGCTCTGTGCATCCGGACAAGCCGTTCCAGTACGGCGAGAAGGCGTGGCTGTTGCCGCGCGGCGACGTGGTGTTCCAGCAGTACGTGAATCAGTGGCTGCATCTCGCCCAGGCTACCGGGGAATACCAGGCCATTTCGGACAAGTGGCTGAAATAAGGGCCTGGGGAGGTGCGGTTCGTCGCCACAATCCTGTAACCGTGCATCTGGATGTAAGGCTGTAGCGAATAGCCCGGCGGCTGTGGCCGATTTCGGCACGCAAGCCGGGCGGTGCCCGAAAATGCGCTGCAGCGTTAGGGGCGTGTTCGCCTTACGATCGCCGCGGTTAATCGACATCGGTCGACGTGTGTGAGCGCCGATGCAGCGGGCATATCGCCGCATAAACAGCACATTCATGCAGTGAAAACTGAACTGGAAGCGGTGCATGATGCACCGCGACTTGTATCAAACAACCTTATGTAACAATCGTTTTAAACATCGGCAATAATTACATTTTAAACACCTTTCAATGGCAAAAAATCCCGCAAAGCCTTATCTGGCGGGCGTTACAACCTGAAACACTTTGTTACCGCGTTGCCGGAGTTATTCGCCCACAATGCCTTTCATCGGTTTCAACACGGATGTGGCTGGGTGCGTGGTGTGAGCGGATACGATGCACTTGCCGGTCGGCGTCAAGCCGAAGCCCTGTAAAGGGGCATCCCTGCTGGGGCCGTGGTCAACGCTTGGTGCGTTTGCCCAGTCGGTTCCTCCAATGGTCTCCTCGCGCTAACCCCGTAGCGTGTGGTTTTTAGCGGGCTCCAGGCCCGCTTTTTTTTTCTTTAGCCAAACGTTTGCGCGCTGCTCAGACGAGCTTTGCCGGCCTGCTGCATCAGCCGGGCTTCGCAAACGGTGGTCATCCCCTCGTGCACACGGCGGCATACGGCAGCGTCACGCAACGGTGACGCTGGGTCGTCGCCGCCTCGTGCCCTCAGGCGGTTTTGTCCTGCTTGATCTGCAGTTCCTGGATCATCCGCTCGCGCATCACAAACTTCTGCACCTTGCCTGTGACGGTCATCGGCAGTTCGTCGACGAAACGGATGTACTTCGGTACCTTGTAGTGGGCAATCTGGCCATGGCAGAAGTCCTGGATCTCCTCGGCGCTCGCCTGCTCGCCGGCGCGCAACACGATCCACGCGCACACCTCCTCGCCATACTTCGCATCCGGTACGCCGAACACCTGCACACTCTGGATCTTGGGATGCCGGAACAGGAACTCCTCGATCTCGCGCGGGTAGATGTTCTCGCCGCCGCGAATCAGCATGTCCTTGAGACGGCCGACGATGTTGCAATAGCCGTCCGCGTCGATCGTTGCGAGATCACCGGTGTGCATCCAGCCATCGACGATGCTCTCACGGGTCTTGTCCTCGTCGCCCCAGTAGCCCTGCATCACCGAGTACCCCTTGGTACACAACTCCCCCGTCTCCCCGACCGGCACGATGTTGCCGAGCGCGTCGACGACCTTTACTTCGAGATGCGGCTGGATGCGGCCAACCGTCGACGTGCGCTTGTCGAGCGGATCGGTGGTCGAACTCTGGAACGACACCGGGCTCGTTTCCGTCATGCCGTAAGCGATTGTGATTTCGCCAAGGTGCATCTTCGAGACGACCTTTTTCATGGTCTCGATCGGGCATGGCGAGCCGGCCATGATGCCGGTCCGCAGACGCGACAGGTCAAAGCTCGCGAAGTCCGGATGATCGAGTTCGGCGATGAACATGGTGGGTACACCGTGCAACGCCGTGCATTTTTCCTCGGCAACGGCGGCAAGCGTCGCAGCCGGATCGAAGGCTTCGCCGGGAAACACCATGTTGGCGCCCACCGAGACGCACGCCAGCACGGCCAGCACCATGCCGAAGCAGTGGTACAGCGGCACCGGAATGCAGAGCCCGTCCTGCTCGGAAAGCCGCATCGCCATCGCGATGTAGCGCGCATTATTGACGACGTTACGATGCGTGAGGGTGGCGCCCTTTGGATTACCGGTCGTGCCGCTGGTGAACTGGATGTTGATTGGGTCGTCGGGCGACAGCGTGGCGGCAATCTCATTTAACTTTGCCGTATCGAGCGTCGCGCGCCCCTGCTCGATGACATCTGAAAAGCTCAGCATGCCCGACACACCGCGATCGCTCATGCGGATCACGATACGCAGATCCGGCAGGCGGGCGGCATGCAGATCGCCGGGCGTCTGCGTCGCGAGCTCGGGAGCCAGTTCCTCCAGCATCTGCAGATACATCGACGACTTGAAGCGCTCAGCCGCGATGATCGCCTTGCAGCCCACCTTGTTTAGCGCGTACTCGAGTTCGGCCAACCGGTATGCCGGATTGATGTTGACCAGCACAGCGCCGATGCGCGCGGTAGCGAACTGCGTGAGCAGCCACTCCACCCTGTTCGGCGACCAGATGCCGACACGATCGCCCTTGGCGACGCCGAGCGCGAGTAATCCGGCCGCCAGCACGTCGACCTCTTGCGCAAAGACCTCCCAGGTCCAGCGAATACCCTGCTCGCGAAACACCACGGCAGGCCTGCCGCTGAAGCGGCGCGCGGTATCGAGCAGGAACTGTCCGACGGTCGCGTCGCTCAGCGGAATAGCCGTCGAACCGCGTACATAGGACAGCCCGTTCTTCGGTTCGATGAGTGCGCCTTCACCCGACGCGTGCGTTGCCATGGTGTTGTCTCCATGAGCGGATTGCCGCTCTGTTAAGCGTCCTTGGGTTGGCCGCTTCGCGCCGCGCCCCTGCTCGCTGGGGTCAAGAACGCATGGGCGGCCCGGCCGGTTCCTGGGACGTCGATTTGAAGCCGATTGTGCCACTGGGGTAAGGCGGCCCGGCATCAAGTGTTACCCGCAGGAACGCCCGTCACGGCGCGAGCTACGGGCCACGGCCTGATTCCGCTTCCCTTTCCGTAAACGTCAATTGAAGCCGAAAAAAAAGCAGCCGGACAGGCTGCTTTTTCCCTAATGCTTGCGACTCGCTTAGTGCTGACCGCGCAATTTGCGCAGACGCTGGATTGCAGCGAGCTGAGCCGTCGCATACGCGAGTTCCGCCTGAGCGGTTGCGTATTCGAGGTTCGAACCCGTGTTCTGCAGCGCTTCTTCCGCACGCTTGCGCGCTTCTTCGGCCTTGGCTTCGTCGAGGTCTTTGCCGCGGATAGCGGTGTCGGCCAGAACCGTCACTGCGCCCGGCTGGACTTCGAGAATACCGCCGGCGACGAACACAAATTCTTCTTCGCCGTTTTCAGCTTCGATGCGCACCGCACCCGGACGAATCCGCGTGATGAGCGGCGTGTGGCCCGGCAGAATGCCGAGTTCGCCCGCTTCGCCCGGCAGCGCCACGAATTTCGCCTGACCCGAGAAGATCTGCTCTTCCGCGCTGACGACGTCTACTTTAATGGTTGCCATATCGACTCCCTTCCCATGCAAGGCGGGTTGAGCGTATTTCGAGGCGCCGGTTTCGCAGTGGCTACCCCGAGAAGGTAACCATTGCGTCCAAGCCGACGCCCGCTTCGTTACACCCGACCGTTACTGGATCTTCTTGGCCTTTTCGAAGGCTTCGTCGATCGTGCCGACCATGTAGAACGCCTGCTCCGGCAGATGATCGCACTCACCGCCTACGATCATCTTGAAGCCGCGGATGGTTTCCTTCAGCGGCACGTACTTGCCCGGCGAGCCCGTGAACACTTCAGCGACGTGGAACGGCTGCGACAGGAAACGCTGGATTTTACGAGCGCGCGCCACGGCGAGCTTGTCTTCCGGCGCCAGTTCGTCCATGCCCAGAATCGCGATAATGTCGCGCAGTTCCTTGTAGCGCTGCAGCGTTTGCTGCACGCCGCGCGTGATCGAGTAGTGCTCTTCGCCAATCACGTTCGGGTCGATCTGACGCGAGGTCGAATCGAGCGGGTCGACTGCCGGGTAGATACCCAGCGAAGCGATATCACGCGACAACACGACGGTTGCGTCCAGGTGGCCGAAGGTCGTAGCCGGCGACGGGTCGGTCAAGTCGTCCGCAGGGACGTACACGGCCTGCACCGACGTGATCGAGCCAGTCTTGGTCGACGTAATACGCTCTTGCAGCTTACCCATTTCTTCAGCCAGCGTCGGCTGATAGCCCACTGCCGACGGCATACGGCCGAGCAGTGCCGACACTTCGGTACCGGCCAGCGTGAAACGGTAGATGTTGTCGACGAAGAACAGCACGTCCAGACCTTCGTCACGGAAGTGTTCAGCCATCGTCAGACCGGTCAGCGCGACGCGCAGACGGTTGCCCGGCGGCTCGTTCATCTGGCCGTACACCAGCGCGACCTTGTCGAGAACGTTCGAGTCCTTCATTTCATGATAGAAGTCGTTCCCTTCGCGGGTACGCTCGCCAACACCGGCGAACACGGAGTAACCACCGTGTTCCTTGGCGATGTTGTTGATCAGTTCCATCATGTTCACGGTCTTGCCCACACCGGCGCCACCGAACAGACCCACCTTGCCGCCCTTGGCGAACGGGCAGATCAGGTCGATAACCTTGATACCCGTTTCGAGCAGTTCGGTCGACGGCGACAGTTCGTCGAACGCCGGAGCCTTCTGGTGAATGCCGCGCGTGACGTCCGAGCTGATCGGGCCAGCTTCGTCGATCGGACGGCCCAGCACGTCCATGATCCGGCCGAGGGTCGGCTTGCCGACCGGCACGCTGATCGGGTTGCCGGTGTTCTTCACCGTCGTGCCGCGGCGCAGGCCGTCGGATGCACCCAGACAGATGGTACGGACGACGCCGTCGCCCAGCTGCTGCTGGACTTCGAGAGTCAGTTCCGAACCGTCGAGAATGAGCGCGTCGTAAATCTTCGGCATGTGCTCACGCGGGAATTCCACGTCGATCACCGCGCCGATGCACTGTACGATCTTGCCTTCTACCAAAGCAGTAGTACTCATCGCTTTTCCTTTAGATACTCAATTCTTCACTCGCGCAAAGGCGCAGTTTCGTGACGCTTGCCCTAAGGCGCGCCTGACCGTTACGGTCAGACCGCAGCGGCGCCACCGACGATTTCCGACAGTTCTTTCGTGATCGCGGCCTGGCGGCTCTTGTTGTACACGAGCTGCAGGTCGTTGATGACCGTCTTCGCGTTGTCCGAAGCAGCCTTCATTGCAACCATCCGTGCCGACTGCTCCGACGCCATGTTTTCCGCGACGGCCTGATAGACCAGCGCTTCGACATAACGCACGAGCAATTCGTCCACCACTGCCTGTGCGTCCGGCTCGTAGATGTAATCCCACGACGTGCTCGGGACCGTGCCCTCGTCTTCCGTGCGCTCGAACTGGTCTGCCGACAGCGGCAGCAGTTGCTCGATCACCGCTTCCTGCTTCATCGTATTGACGAAGCGCGTGTACGCGAGGTACACCGCGGAAATCTTGCCTTCCGAGTACATGTCGAGCTGCACCTTCACCGCGCCGATCAGCTTCTCGAGGTGCGGCGTGTCGCCCAGATGTACGACGTTCGACACCACCTTCGCGCGCAGACGGTTCAGGAAGCCGAGACCCTTGCTGCCGATCGCGGTTGCTTCGATCGACTTGCCCTGGCCTTCCAGTTCCTTGAACTTCTGCAGCGCGGCACGCAGCACGTTCGTGTTCATGCCGCCGCACAGACCCTTGTCGGTCGTGACGAGGATGATGCCAGCCGTCTTCGCGCCCTCGTTCGACACCATGAACGGGTGACGATACTCGGGGTTCGCACGGCTCATGTGCGCAGCGATGTCGCGGACCTTGTCGGCATACGGGCGAGCAGCGCGCATGCGCTCCTGAGCGCGGCGCATCTTCGATGCGGCCACCATCTCCATCGCTTTCGTGATCTTGCGCGTGTTTTGCACGCTCTTGATCTTGCCGCGAATTTCCTTCATTCCAGCCATTGCTTGCTCCTTTTGTCGATCCGAGTTAGCGCTTTAGCGCTTAGTCGGGTCCCATGCAAGGCATGACCCAAGGCTCACCCGGGTCCCATGCAAAGCGGCCTAGGCAGCGCGGGGGCATTCACATGCGGCCCGCGCCGCTTCAAGGTCCGTTATGCCTTGCGGGTCACTCGCGGATCAATAAGCGCCGGACTTCTTGAAGTCTTTGAGGGCCGCGTGCAGCGTGCCTTCGTCGTCCTTCGAGAGTTCCTTGGTGTCTTCGATGCGCTTGATCAGATCAGCGTGCTTCGACTTCAGGTAATCACGCAGGCCCTTTTCGAACGGCAGCACTTGCGCGACTTCCAGATCGTCGAGGTAACCGTTGTTCGCAGCGAACAGCGCAACTGCCAGTTCCCACACTTGCAGCGGCTGATACTGCGGCTGCTTCAGCAGTTCCGTCACGCGGCGGCCGCGCTCCAGCTGCTTGCGGGTGGCTTCGTCGAGGTCCGAGGCGAACTGCGCGAACGCAGCCAGTTCACGGTACTGGGCCAGGTCGGTACGGATACCGCCCGACAGCTTCTTCACGACCTTCGTCTGAGCCGCACCACCGACGCGCGACACCGACACGCCGGCGTTAATAGCCGGGCGGATACCTGCGTTGAAGAGGTCGGTTTCCAGGAAGATCTGGCCGTCGGTAATCGAGATCACGTTCGTCGGAACGAACGCGGTCACGTCGCCTGCTTGCGTTTCAATGACCGGCAGTGCCGTCAGCGAACCGCTCTTGCCCTTCACTTCACCGTTCGTGAACTTCTCGACGTACTCTTCCGAGACGCGAGCCGCACGTTCGAGCAGACGCGAGTGCAGATAGAACACGTCGCCCGGGTAAGCTTCGCGGCCCGGCGGGCGGCGCAGCAGCAGCGAGATCTGACGGTATGCCCAGGCTTGCTTGGTCAAGTCGTCGTACACGATCAGCGCGTCCTGGCCGCGATCGCGGAAGTATTCGCCCATCGAGCAGCCGGCGTACGGTGCGAGGTATTGCATCGCAGCCGATTCCGAAGCCGAAGCGGCGACCACGATCGTGTATTCCATCGCGCCGCTTTCTTCGAGCTTGCGCACCACGTTCATGATCGACGAAGCCTTCTGGCCGATCGCGACGTAGATACAGAAGAGGTTCTTGCCCTTCTGGTTGATGATCGCGTCGACAGCGACAGCCGTCTTGCCGCACTGGCGGTCGCCAATGATCAGCTCGCGCTGGCCACGGCCAACCGGCACCATTGCGTCGATCGACTTCAGACCGGTCTGAACCGGCTCCGACACCGACTTACGCCAGATCACGCCCGGAGCGATCTTTTCGATCGGGTCGGTCATCTTGGCGTTGACCGGGCCCTTGCCGTCGATCGGGTTGCCGAGTGCGTCGACCACACGGCCGAGCAGTTCCGGACCCACCGGCACTTCCAGAATGCGGCCCGTCGTCTTGACGATGTCGCCTTCCGAAATATGCTGGTACTCACCCAGAATCACGGCGCCGACCGAGTCGCGCTCGAGGTTCAGCGCGAGGCCGTAGGTGTTGCCCGGGAATTCGAGCATTTCGCCCTGCATCACTTCCGACAGGCCGTGGATACGCACGATACCGTCGGTCACGGAGATCACGGTGCCCTGGTTGCGAACGTCTGCGCTCGCTTCAAGGCCCTGGATCCGGCTCTTGATCAGCTCGCTGATCTCAGAGGGATTGAGTTGCATTATTCGCTCCTGATAGTCAATTCTGTTGCGTGCCAGCCGCTTCAGCGCTTACGAAGCGCTTCAGGCCGTCAGAGCCGTCTGCATGCTGGCAAGCCGCGCGCGGACCGAGGTATCGAGCACTTCATCGCCGACCGTCACTCGCACGCCGCCGATCAGCGACGAGTCGACCTCGACCACCGGCTTCAGCTTGCGTTTGAACTTGCGTTCGAGACTGGCGACGAGGTCGTTCAACTGCGCGCCTTCGAGCGGGAATGCGCTGACGATCAGCGCATCGGCCGCGCCTTCGCGCGCGTTCTTCAACGCTTCGAACTGCGTGGCGATTTCCGGCAGCAACTGCAGACGGTGGTTGTCCACCAGCATTTGCACCAGATTCTTCGCTTGGGCGTTGTCCTTGAGCGGCGACTTGACCGCAGCCAGCAGCAGATCGCTGACCTGGGCGCGGCTTACTTTCGGGCTCGTGGCGATCGACAGCACTTCGGGCAGACGCGCAACCTCTGCCAGCTCCTGCACCAGCGTGGACCAGGCGGCGGTGTCACCAGCTTCGGCCACGCCAAACAGCGCTTCTGCGTACGGACGGGCGATGGTTGCAAGTTCGGCCATGATCAGAGCTCGGCTTTCAGTTGATTCAGCAGGTCAGCGTGAGCTGCCTGGTCGACTTCGCGCTTCAGGATCTGTTCGGCGCCCTTCACAGCGAGCGTAGCTACTTCGCCGCGCAGCGCTTCACGCGCCTTGACGACCTGTTGCTCGGCATCGGCCTTCGCCTGTGCGAGGATGCGGGCAGCTTCAGCTTGTGCCTGGGCCTTGATTTCGTCAGCGAGGGTCACGGCGCGCTTTTCGGCGTCAGCAATGCGTTGCTGACCGTCGTTGCGTGCCTGCGCCAGTTCCTGGTCGACGCGCTTGTGCGCGGCTTCCAGCTCCGCCTTGCCCTTTTCAGCGGCAGACAGACCTTCGGCGATCTTCTTCGCGCGCTCGTCGAGGGCGTTGACCAACGGCGGCCACACGAACTTCATCGTGAACCACGCGAGGATCAGGAACACGACCATTTGCGCAAACAGGGTTGCGTTGAGATTCACGGTGTTTCCTTAAACGTTGCTAGTTCGGAAAGTGAAACGGCAAGGCGCTCATCGATTCTGTATTCGATCAGCGCCCGAGTGCCCGTTCCGCCCTGCGCCTTTACCAGTTATAGCTCAGGCGCAAACTTCCGAGGAACCTCAGCCTGCCAGCTTCGACAGCAGCGGGTTCGCGAACGCAAACAGCATTGCCACACCAACGCCAATCAGGAACGCCGCATCGATCAGACCAGCCAGCAGGAACATCTTCGTTTGCAGCGGGTTCATCAGTTCCGGCTGGCGAGCGCATGCTTCAATGTACTTGCCGCCCATCAGGCCGATACCGATACAGGCGCCGATAGCACCCAGGCCGATGATGATGCCGATACCGATGGCGGTCAGACCCTGGATGTTGGCGATGAAAGCTTGCATGATCACTCCTTTGTGAAAAGTCTTTTGAAAACTAGGATTTAAAGAACCAAAAAGCTAAAGCGATTCGTTGTTCGACAGCGCAGGTTAGTGCTTGTCGTGTGCCTGGCCGAGGTACACCAGCGTCAGCATCATGAAAATGAACGCCTGCAGCAGCACGATCAGAATGTGGAAGATGGCCCACACGCTGCCGGCGATCACGTGGCCGATGAAGCCAAGCACCGTCGTGTCCGCGCCGAAGCTCCAGATGCTGCCCAGGAGGGCAATCAGCAGGAACAGCAGTTCGCCCGCGTACATGTTGCCGAACAGCCGCATGCCGAGGGAAACCGTCTTTGCGACGAACTCGATGATGTTCAGTGCCAGGTTCGGGATCCACAGCAGGGGATGCGCGCCGAACGGAGCGGACAGCAGTTCGTGCACGAAGCCGCCGGCGCCCTTGATCTTGAAGTTGTAGTAAATCATCAGCACGAACACGCCGAGCGCGATGCCGATCGTGCCGTTCAGGTCGGCTGTCGGAACGATGCGGTGGTGCGGGATGACCTGCGAGAGACCCAGCCAGCCGATCACGCGGCCCGGCAGGTCGACGGGGATGAAGTCGAGCGAGTTCATCAGCGCAACCCAGACGAACACGAACAGCGCGAGCGGCGCAATGAACGTGCGGCTGCCGTGAATCATGGCTTTCGACTGGTCTTCGACCATCTCGACCAGCATTTCGATCGCGCACTGGAAGCGGCCCGGCACGCCGGGGGTCGCCTTACGGGCAGCGAGATGCAGGATGAAAATCGTGAGGAGGCCGCAAACGATCGACCAGAACAGGGTGTCGAGATTCCAGACGTGGATATCGAAAATCGACGTCTGGTGCGCGGTGGAGAAGTTCTGCAAGTGGTGCGCGATGTACTCGGACGGATCCATCGCGCGCGTTCCTTCGCTAGCTGCCATATCGTTAATGCCACCCAAATTGTCGAAAATCGGTCCGGGCCGCTCCCGCCGCAATACTGTATTGCGGGAACATGCCGGCGCAGGTCATGTCTTACCCGCGCGCCTTGTTGCCGGCGCCCTGCGCCAGCCAGTATTTTTTGCGTTACTTCACCGCTCACCGCCAGGCGAGCGCGATCCAGTACGTCTTCAACGCAATGAGGTAGGTCACGAGCAGCGGAACCCAGCGTACGTCGTGATACCAGAAAGCGATGGCTACAAACATCGCGATCGTTGTCCCCATCTTGAGCGCTTCGCCGAGTACCCAGCTCATCACCGTTTCGGCGCCGCTCAGTGTTCTTAGGCGTGCCGCGAACATCGCGCCCGGCACCCAGCAGATCGCTCCCCCCAGGAACGCGGACAGCGCAGCAGCGCCCGGCGGCTTGTAGAACAGCCACCACACCAGCGTAGCACCCAGGGACAAAACCATTTGCGCTATCACCACCTTGAAAGGCGTGACACGCGATGGACGACTCACATTCGGGCCAAACAGCTTTTCTGCCTCGGCCCGCGTGAGCGGAACGATATTGTTATCTTGTTGCTCGACATCCCACGCATCGTCATGTGTAACGTGCTGGCCCGACGCAGCGGAAAACTGGCGTTCTGCGCGGTGTTCGTCGCGCCCATTTTGCGGCGCTTGATTCGACGTTTTGACCGCCATCACAGTGTTCCGAAAGTCTGGCGCCGCCCATCAGCTTACGAGGCGCTTACGGGGTTGCCGTGCAATTAAATCCGGGCGATTGTAAGCGATAGTTGCAGGCAATTCAAGACTTTAGGCCGTTCAATAACCCGCCTGAAAAGGCACGCCGTGATGCGGGAAAACCCGTTTCAGACGTCAGACGACGTCAACTGTAAGGCTGCTGCGGGATGGCGAAAAATGCGCGTTGAATTAGCCAGATTGGTGAGGAATGACTAGCACGAAGGACGCTCCCGCGTCCGTGTCAAATATGCAACAGAAGCCAGCCGCCCACTGCCCCGGCGGCCAGCCAGAACGGCACGGCGTAAAGATGAAACTGCCACCACATGCCACGCTGCTTCGACAGGCGCACGGCGATCAGATTGGCCAGCGAACCGATCGCGATGCCAAAACCGCCGACGCTGACGCCGAATGCCAGCGCACGCCAGTCCCTGGTGAACTCTGCGAGCATGATCGCCGCCGGTACATTGCTGATGGCTTGCGAGAGAACGGCCCCTGCGGCAAAAGCGCGCAGCGCAGTAGCGAGGCCGAGTTGACTGACGGTTTGATGCACCCACGGCAGCGCCGCGACGCTGCGCAACACAATGAACATGAAGACGAAGATCAGCAGCAGCAACCAGTCGATCTTCAGCACGATCTCGCGGCGCCACAGCAGGAAGCCGCCCATGACGCCCACGAGTCCAATGCCCGCATGGTGCGAGTCGGCAAGCAGCACAAAGGCGGCGAACAGCACCGCGGCGACACCGACCAGCCGCCGGTCGACGTCGTGGATACCGGCATCTTTCGAGAGATCGAGCGGCTTCGCGCGAAAGCTGAACGCCGCCAGCAGGTAAAGCATCGCCATCAATGCGGCGCACAGCGGAGCCAGGCCCAGGACGAAGCCGCCAAATGAGACGCCGCTGGTTTGCCAGAGAAAGAGGTTTTGCGGATTGCCGAGCGGCGTCAGGACCGAGCCCGCGTTCACCGAAAGCGCGATGAAGATCACGAGGCGTTTGAGCGGCAGCGGCGTGAGTTCGTGCAGCGACAAGGTGAGCGGGACGACCACGAACAGCGCGACGTCATTGGTCAGCAGCGTCGAGAGCGCGGCCGCCAGTCCGATCAGCAAAAAGGCGAGACCGCGTTCCGAGTGGATGGAGCGAATAACACGGTGCGCCATCCACATCAGGAATCCTGATAATTCGATGGCTTTGGTTAAAATCAGGAGTCCTGTGAGTGTCAGGACGGTCTGCCAGTCCACCAGCCCCGGCAACGAGCGCCAGGGGCGTGGATGCAGACACTGCAGCGCGATTAGTGCGACAACGAGAACGGAAAGAACCGGCTCTTTCGTTGCGAAGCCAATCAGCTTGCGCAGCGGATGATGGCTGGCGGTTTCGGACCGGCGCTCGGCAACCGTCACGACGCTCGATCGCTCAGGCGGTAGTGCCGCCACGCAAGCGGGCAAGGATGCCCTCGAGCGCGTCGAGGTCGCCGAAGTCCACCAGCACCTGGCCGCGTCCGCGGCGGCCGAGCTTGATCTTGACCGTCGCGGCCAGCAGATCGGACAACTCTTCTTCCAGGCGGCGCGTATCGCGGCCGCCGTCGTTGTTCGCCTTCGCCTTGACCGCCGGCGCCGCTTTGGTGGTCGTCGTCACCAGCTTTTCGGTTTCACGCACCGACATGCGCTTGTTGACCACCTGGTTGGCAAGCGTGATCTGCGTAGCCGCATCCACGGCCAGCAAGGCACGCGCGTGCCCCATGTCGAGATCGCCGGCGAGCAGCATGGTCTGCACGGGGGCGGCCAGATTCAAGAGACGCAGCAGGTTCGACACCGCGCTGCGCGAGCGCCCCACCGACTCCGCCGCCTGCTCATGCGTAAAGCCGAACTCATCGAGCAGGCGCTGGATACCCTGCGCCTCTTCCAGCGGGTTCAGGTCTTCGCGCTGGATGTTCTCGATCAGCGCCATCGCGGCCGCAGCCTGATCGGGCACGTCCCGCACCAGCACCGGCACTTCGTCCAGACCAGCCAGGCGCGCCGCGCGGAAACGCCGCTCACCGGCGATGATTTCGTACTTGTCCGCGGAGACCGGGCGCACGAGGATCGGCTGCATCAAGCCTTGCGCTCGGATGCTGGCGGCCAGTTCCTGCAGCGCACCTTCGTCCATGCGCGTGCGCGGCTGGTACTTGCCGGCTTGCAGCTTGCCGAGCGGCAGCACGTGCGGCGCGCCGTCGATCTTCACCGCCTCGGTGATATCCGCGCTACCGCCGAGCAAAGCTTCCAGCCCGCGGCCCAATCCCTTCTTTCTTGCTACTGCATTCATCGTGCTTCCTTTCAGGAAAACGCCGGGCGGTCCCTTTGATCCATGCTCACGCAATTGCGCGTACCCGTTCGATCATTTCCGCGCCGAATTGCACATATGCCTGTGCACCGCGCGAGGCCCGGTCGAACACGACACCCGGCAGCCCATAGCTCGGCGCTTCGGCAAGACGGACGTTGCGCGGAATGACGACGTCGAACACCTTGTCGCCAAAGTGCTCTTTCAACTGGTCCGAAACCTGTTGTTGCAGGGTGATGCGCGGGTCGAACATCACGCGCAGCAGGCCGATCACCTTCAGATCGCGGTTCAGATTGGCGTGTACCTGCTTGATGGTATTGACCAGATCCGATAGGCCTTCCAGCGCGAAGTACTCGCACTGCATCGGAATCACCACGCCGTGCGCGGCGCACAGGCCATTCAGTGTGAGCAACGACAAGGCCGGCGGGCAGTCGATCAGCACAAAGTCGTAGTCGCTCACCACCAGCGCAAGCGCGTCCTTCAACTGACGCTCGCGGTTCGGCACGTTGACCAGTTCGACTTCGGCGCCCGCCAGCTCGCGGTTCGCCGGCAATACATCATACGAAACCGCTTCGGGCCGCACTCGCGCGTCGGCGACAGCCACGCCATCCACCAGCACTTCGTAGACGGTATTCGCGCAGGCAGCCTTGTCGATACCGCTGCCCATCGTGGCATTGCCCTGCGGGTCCAGGTCGATGAGCAGGACACGTTGTCCCTGCGATGCGAGGCTCGCGGCGAGATTGACCGTTGTCGTCGTCTTGCCGACGCCGCCCTTCTGGTTCGCAACGCAGAAGATTTTTGCCATCGTTGGAGTGTCCCTTTTTGCTGCCTGGATAAATTGGAATGCGCTTATGCCGGCTTGTGCCCGGTTGTGCCCGCCCGGTTTGCCGGTGGCCTAGCTGCCGGCGTCCAGCACCACCTCGACAAGGTGACGTTCGGCGTCGAGCGCCGGCACCTTCAGCCGGATGATCTGTTTCGCGTAGGCGCCTTCGGGCAGCCGCTCGATCTCACCATCGGGGCGCACACCCTTCATGGCCCAGATCGCGCCCTGCTCTGCAACCAGATGACGGGCCAGTGTAACGAAATCCGCGAGCTCTGCGAATGCACGCGAGACGATTACATCAAACTTTGCCGGCACTTCTACGCCAGGCTTCAGCGTTTCGACGCGCCCCGTCACCACCGACAGGTTGGCCAGCCCAAGCTCCGCTTTTGCCTGCGCCTGAAATGCCGTTTTTTTGTGAACGATATCGTTGAGCGTGACTGTCCAGTCTGGCAAGACGATTGCCATCACGATGCCTGGCAAACCGCCGCCGGACCCGACATCGAGCGCGGACGACGGGCCGAGGCCGGCGAGATGCGGCACGATCGACAGCGAATCCAGAATATGTTGAATCAGCATTTGCCGCGGATCGCGGATAGCCGTGAGGTTGTACACGGCGTTCCACTTGGCGAGCAAGGCGACATAATCGAGCAGCTTGCCGAGCTGGGCGTCACTCAGGTCGAGACCCAGTTCCTGGACGCCCTCGGTGAGCAACGCGCCGAGTGCCTCCCTGCCGTCCGCGCCGCCGAACCCCTTCTGCCGAGCCGTCATTGCGCCACCGGCGTGGAGTCGGTGCCGCTGTCGGTGGTGCCGGCGGATTGGCGTTGGCCCGAACGACGTCCTAGGCCACGCTTCAGATGAACCATCAACAGCGAGATCGCCGCTGGCGTGATGCCGGAAATACGCGAGGCCTGGCCGATAGTTTCTGGACGGAATTGGGTCAGCTTCTGGCGTGCCTCGAACGACAGGCCACGCACCTCAGCGTAGTCCAGCCCTTCCGGCAAACGTGTGTTTTCGTGCGACTCGTTGCGTTCGATCTCTCCGGCCTGGCGCTCGATATAGCCCTGATACTTGATGCCGATCTCGATCTGTTCCTTGATCTGCGCTAGCAGAACTTCGTCGTCAGCCAAGGTTTCGGACGGCGCACAAGCGCCTTCGCGCAGACCGCACACGCCGTCGTACGTCACTCCCGGACGGCGCAGCAGGTCGGCGAGGCTGTACTCGTGGTCGATGGGCTTACCGAGCAAGGCTGTCGCCTCTTCCGCCGACAAGGACTTGGGATTCACCCACGTCGTGCGCAGACGCTCTGTTTCACGTGAAACAGCGTCGCGCTTGCGGCTGAACGCGTCCCAGCGGACGTCATCCACAACACCGAGTTCGCGGCCAATCTCGGTCAGACGCATATCCGCATTGTCTTCACGCAGGCTCAGGCGATACTCGGCCCGGCTCGTGAACATACGGTACGGCTCGGACACACCGCGCGTCACCAGATCGTCGACCAGCACGCCGAGGTAAGCCTGATCGCGGCGCGGACACCAGGCGTCCTTGCCTTGGACGTGCAAGCCCGCGTTGATCCCGGCCAGCAGACCCTGCGCCGCGGCCTCTTCATAGCCCGTCGTCCCGTTGATCTGGCCGGCAAAAAATAGCCCGTTGATCATCTTGGTTTCCAGCGATGCCTTCAGGCCACGCGGATCGAAGTAGTCATACTCGATCGCATAGCCTGGACGCAGGATGTGCGCGTGCTCGAGGCCGGCCATTGAGCGAACCAGTTCCAATTGCACATCAAATGGCAGGCTGGTGGAGATCCCATTGGGGTAAAACTCGTTGGTCGTCAGGCCTTCCGGTTCCAGGAAGATCTGATGTGATTCCTTCGACGCGAAGCGGTGGATCTTGTCCTCAATCGACGGACAATAGCGTGGCCCTACCCCTTCGATGACGCCCGTGTACATCGGCGACCGATCCAACCCGCCACGGATGATGTCGTGGGTGCGCTGATTCGTATGCGTCACCCAGCACGGCACCTGACGCGGATGCTGCTCGACGCGGCCCAAGAAAGAGAACACTGGAACCGGATCCAGATCGCCCGGTTGCTCTTCAAGCTTCGAAAAATCGATCGTGCGGCCGTCGATACGCGGCGGCGTCCCGGTCTTCAGCCGGCCTTGCGGCAGCTTCAGCTCCTTGAGACGCGCCGACAAAGACACCGCAGCCGGATCACCTGCGCGGCCACCGGTGTAGTTGTTCAGCCCCACGTGAATCTTTCCGTCCAGGAAGGTCCCGGCCGTCAACACAACCGCGCGCGAGCGGAAGCGGATTCCAACCTGCGTGACCGCGCCCACCACCCGATCCCCTTCCACCATCAGGTCATCCACCGACTGCTGGAACAGCCAGAGGTTCGGCTGATTCTCGAGCCGATGCCGGATAGCCTGCTTGTAAAGCAGACGGTCCGCCTGCGCGCGGGTCGCCCGCACGGCCGGACCTTTGGACGAATTCAGGATACGGAACTGGATACCGCCTTCGTCGGTGGCTGCGGCCATCGCACCACCGAGCGCGTCGACCTCCTTCACCAGATGGCCCTTGCCAATGCCGCCGATCGACGGATTGCAGCTCATCTGGCCGAGGGTTTCGATGTTGTGCGTCAGCAGGAGCGTCTTGTTGCCCATGCGAGCGGAAGCCAAAGCGGCTTCGGTGCCGGCATGGCCGCCACCGACGACGATTACGTCAAATTCTGTGGGATAAAGCATCGCGGATCTCACGCCGGGACACCGCGTGAACCTTCTAAGGAAAATGTATGGGCGAATTATAGCGGGTTCGCTTTTGGCACGAATTTCGTCCGAATGGCCAAGGCACAAAAAAAGCGGTGTGTTTCACGTGAAACACACCGCCCGGTCGGTCGCAAACCCTTGAAGCAGAGGGCTTTACGCCACCTTCTTCGTCAAACCGAGATACGTTTCGATCACACGCGGATTCTGCGCCAGATCCTCCGCGGGACCTTCGAGCGCCAGCTCGCCGGTCTCCAACACGTAGCCGTAATCCGAAATCTGCAGCGCCGCACGTGCGTTCTGCTCAATCAGCAGGGTCGCCACACCGGTCTGACGAAGGGCGCTAATAATGTGGAAAATCTCCTTCACAATCAGTGGTGCGAGACCGAGGCTCGGCTCGTCGAGCATCAGCAACTCAGGCTTGCCCATCAGCGCCCTACCCACCGCGAGCATCTGCCGCTCCCCGCCGGAGAGCGTACCGGCCGCCTGCTTGCGCCGCTCCTTCAAACGCGGAAATAGCGTGAAGACCGGTTCAAGCTGATCGAGATAATTGCGCTCCCCCGCCCGCTTGCGCCGGTATGCTCCGAGCACCAGGTTGTCTTCGACGCTCATCGTCGCAAACAGCTCGCGCTTCTCCGGCACCAGACACATGCCGCGCGCCACGCGCTTTTCGACCGGCACCGCGCTGACATCCTCGCCGTGATAGACGATTGTGCCCTTTGCATGTCCGGTCACCGGCAACGCGCCCATGATCGCGTTCAGTAGCGTCGACTTGCCCGCTCCATTTGGGCCGATCACCGACACAATCTGCCCCGGCCTCACCTTGATACCGGCGCCGTGCAGCGCCTCGACCTTGCCGTAGCGGACCGATAGACCCTCTACATCCAGGATCGGCATGGCGGAATTCATCATGGTTCTCATCAGTCCACCCCACCGAGATACGCTTCAAGCACTGCCGGGTCCTTCTGCACCTCTTCGGGCAAGCCTTCCGCGATACGCGTTCCAAACTCCATCACCACCAGCCGATCCGTCAGATTCATCACGAAGTCCATATCGTGTTCGACCAGCAGCACACTCATCCCCTCTTCCCTGAGCTTGCGCAGCAGGCCGGCGAGTTGTTGCTTTTCCTGATAGCGCAGACCCGCTGCCGGTTCGTCGAGCAGCAGCAGCGTCGGATCGCAGCACAGCGCGCGGGCGATTTCCAGAATCCGCTGCTGCCCCAGCGCCAGGCTTCCCGCTTCTTCATACATGTGCGCTTCGAGCCCTACGCGGCGAATCTGCTGCGCCGCTTCCGCCATCAGGCGCCCTTCTTCCGCGCTGTTCAGCTTGGCGATACTGCGCCAGACACCGGCATGGCCGCGCAGATGTGCCCCGATCGCCACGTTCTCCAGCACGCTCATGCCGGGCAGCAGCTTGACGTGCTGGAACGTGCGTCCAATGCCGCGCTTGACGATCTCCCGCGAAGTCAGCGCATCGATCCGCTCGCCACAAAACGTGATCTCGCCGCTGGTTGCCCGCAGCACGCCCGTGACGAGATTGAAAGTTGTCGACTTGCCGGCGCCGTTCGGCCCGATCAGGCCAATGATCTGCCCTGCCTTCACGTCGAAGCTGACGTCGTTCACAGCCACCAGACCGCCGAACTGCTTGCGCGCCTTATCTACAGTCAAAAGCGTTTCGCCGGCGGCCGGCTTGCTGCGCTGCGGCAACGCTTCCGCCTGATCCGGCACGTGCGCCTGCGGTCCACGCGGAAAGAGGCGCGCCACGAACGGCCACACCCCCTGCCGCGCGTACTGCAGCAGCAGCACCATCAGCACACCGAACACGATCACTTCGAAATTGCCGCTCTCCCCCAGCAGCTTGGGCAGCAAAGTCTGAAGGTAGTCCTGCAGGATGGTCAGAATCGCCGCACCAAGCACTGCGCCCCAGACGTGCGAGACCCCGCCTACCACGGCCATGAACAGAAACTCGATACCGTGGTTCAGGCCGAACGGCGTCGGATTCACCGCGCGCTGCAGATGCGCGTAGAGAAAACCTGAGACCGACGCCAGCACGGCGGCGTAGATAAAAATCACCACGCGCATCCATGCGGTGTTGACGCCCATCGCTTCCGCCATCGCGCCGCCGCCACGTAGTGCGCGAATCGCCCGTCCGGGCCGGCTATTAAGCAAGTTCTGAACGGAGAGCACTGCGCCGAGCACCACCACCCAGATCAGGTAGTAGATGTGGCGGCCCGACTCCAGATTGATGCCGAAGACGTTGAGCACCGGAATGCCGTTGATGCCGTCGTACTTGCCGAGAATGTCGAGATTGCCGAACAGGTAGAACAGCGCCAGCCCCCATGCAATCGTGCCAAGCGGCAAGAAGTGTCCTGAAAGCCGCATGGTTACCGCGCCGAGCATCAGCGCAACCAGTGCGGTCAGCACAACACCCACAATCAGTGCGAGCCACGGCGAGACGCCATACTGCGTCGTCAGAAATGCAGTCGTATAGGCCCCGACGCCGACAAATGCCGCCTGCCCGAAACTCGTCATGCCGCCGATGCCCGTCAGCAATACGAGGCCAATCGCCACAATCGCATACAGGCCGATGTAATTGAGCAGCGTCACCCAGTACTCGGGCACATGAAGCGGCTGCGGCAGCACCGGCAACGCGAATATCACCACGAGGAACAACCCGAAGAGCTTGTTTTGCATGATGCGTTTCATCGTGTCACTCCTCGTGCTCTTCCGCGTGCGGGCTGGCGAGACTGCGCCACAGCAACACCGGGATGATTAGCGTGAACACAATGACTTCCTTATAGGCGCTCGCCCAGAACGACGAATACGACTCGAGCAGCCCCACCAGCACCGAGCCCGCCGCTGCGAGCGGATAACTCACCAGCCCGCCGATGATGGCCCCCACGAAGCCTTTCAGGCCGATCAGGAAGCCCGAGTCGTAGTAGATGGTGGTGAGGGGTGCAACGAGGATGCCGCACAGCGCACCGAGCCCTGCGGCGAGCGTGAACGCGAGCCTGCCGGCCTGGGTCGTGCCGATACCCACGAGCCGTGCGCCGACGCGGTTGACCGAGGTCGCACGCAAGGCCTTGCCCGAGATCGAGCGGTCGAAGTACAGATAGAGCACGGCGATCAGCACCACTGCCGTACCGACGACCCAGACGCTCTGGCCGGAGATCGACAGGCTGCCGAAGTTGAACGTGGCATCCGAAAACGCATTGGTACGCGAGCCTTCGGCGCCGAACATCACGAGGCCGAGTCCGACCATCGCAAAGTGCACCGCCACCGCAACAATCAGCAACAACAGCGTCGTGCCCTCCGCGATCGGCTCGAAGGCCAGCCGGTACACGAACGGCCCCATCGGGATCACGATCAGCAGCGTCAACGCAATCTGCGCAAGCATCGGCAAGGGCTGCGCGAACAGGCCATGCGTCACCGCATACACCGCGACCGGGAACAGCAGATATTTCCCCGCGAGCGTTACCAGCGTGCGCACCAATTGCACGCGCCGCTCAGGATGCCGCACGAGGCCCGCGGTTTCGACCACGAAACACGCTGCGCCCATTGCAATCAGCAGCCAGCAGGTGGCTGGAAACTTCTGCGACTGCAATGCGGCGAGCGTCAGCGCGCCGTAGGACACGAACTCGCCCTGCGGAATAAAGATGACCCGCGTCACCGAAAACACCAGCACCAGCGCGAGCGCGAGCAACGCGTAAATCGCCCCAGTGGTGATGCCGTCCTGCGCGAGAATCGCCGCAATAGATAGATCCATACTTCCTCGTCCGGAAACGTCGAAACCGACTGCAATGAATTGCCTGAGACCGGAGTCGCGAGGCTTGCATAAGACCATGGGTCACGCGCTTGAGCGCGAACTCTGGCCGGCAAGCTAAAGCGCTAACTCCAGTTGATACTGGGGAACCGTCGTCGCGGATGAAGACGGCAAGATGCACTGCCCGCTGGCAATGAGCGCAGCCCCACTGCGGCACCGCTGCACGACCTGCGCACCGCACCGCAACTGATGCACAGTGCAGCGCGGCGGTTCACGTCGTTCATTGTCATCGAACAGAATGGCTACGCGGCGTCACCCACCGCACGCTATGCGCGAAGGGTGCGCCGCGCAAGGTGCGGCACGCTACTCGGTCTGCAGCTTCCACTTGCCGTCGACGACCTCGACGATCACACGGGCACGGTTATCGAGGCCGTTGTGGTCGTCCGCCGTGGTGTTCATGATGCCGTGCGCGAGCGGCAGCTCCTTGACGTTGGCGAGCGCATCGCGCAATGCCACGCGGAACGCTTCGGTGCCCGGCTGCCCCTTCTTCAGTGCTTCGGGAATCGCCCGCTGCAACATCTGGCCGGCATCCCATGCGTGCCCGCCGAAGGTCGCTACCGAGCCCACGCCATAGGCCTTTTCATAGGCGTTCTTGTACGCCTCTGACGACTGCTTCACAGGGTTCGAATCCGCCAGCTGGTCGGCCACGAGAATCGGGCCGGCCGGCAGCAGTTCGCCTTCGCAGTCCTTGCCGCATACGCGCAGGAAGTCGTTGTTGGCCACGCCGTGGGTCTGATAGATCTTGCCCTTGTAGCCGCGCTCTTTCAGCGTCTTGGCAGGCAGCGCCGCCGGCGTGCCGGAACCGGCAATCAGCACAGCATCCGGGTTCGCAGACATCGTCTTCAGCACCTGGCCGGTGACGGATGCATCGGTGCGGTTGTAGCGCTCATTGGCGACAAGCTTCAGATGATGCGCGGCCGCAGCGGTGCTGAACACGTTGTACCAGCTCTCGCCATAGGCATCCGAGAAGCCGATGAAGCCGACCGTCTTGACGCCGTGCTTCTCCATATAGCTCGCAATCGCATCGGCCATCAGACTGTCGTTTTGCGGCGTCTTGAAGGCCCATTCGCGCTTCGCATCCATCGGCGAGATGATGGCCGCCGAGGCCGCCAGCGAGATCATCGGTGTCTTGCCTTGCGAGACTACGTCAAGCATCGCCAGCGAATTCGGCGTGACTGTGGAGCCGATAATCGCGTCGACGTGATCCTCGTCGATCAGCTTGTGCGTGTTCTGCACGGCCTTGCTGGTATCGGATGCGTCGTCGAGCACGATGTATTGCACGCTCTTGCCGCCAATCTCCTGCGGCAGCAACGCGATGGTGTTCTTCTCCGGAATCCCGAGCGACGCCGCCGGCCCCGTCGTCGAAAGCGTCACCCCAATCTTCACCTGCGCCAGCGCCGCGCTCGTGCCGCATACCAGCGCCAACGTGAGGGCCGTGCGTACCCATTGCTTTGTCTTTTTCATTGCCTGTCTCCAAACGCTTGATGCGCCTATCTGTTATCCGGCTGGTGGGCCGAGTGTCTGAATCTATTGTCCGGGTCCTGACATGCCTAGCATGGTTTTCCCTGCAGCCATCCCACGCGGCGGACCCGCCACCCCGCGCGTGCAACAAAAAAGGCGCGTCAACTGCACGCGCCTTGTGTCTGATTCGGATTCGCTAATTCGCCTTCGCTCAGCAGCCGACGAGCTCGAACCTGCCGCAGAGCCTTTGCACCACGATGCGTGCCCGCCACTCGAAACCGGATGGGCCGTTCGCACTCATGTTGAAGATGCCATATGAAGCCGGCATGTCGGCTGCAATCAATGCCGTATTCGTTGCGCCCCGTGCCGAATTCATCCCGCTCCTCATGCCGCTGCGTGATTCGTTTGAAATCGAATTTGCTCATTTAAATACCGACTCAACGGTCGGCGAATGGCGAGTGTAGCGGACGCAACAGGCCTGCGGCAAGCGTTTTGCAAGCCTCGAACGGCGCAAAACGCGAGTCAGCGGTGGGGAAAAATAAGGGCCGAGTTATCAGGAAAAGTGCACCAAAAAACGGCAAGGAAATGCACGAAAAGCGGCGCAGGAAACAGCGGGGGAAAGACAAAAAATCGAATTGCCGACTTTATGAAAAGGGCAAATGAAAAGGCAAATAAAAAGCGCTGTTGGATCAATATCCAACAGCGCTTTTGTCTGGGCACTTAGTGCCTCATGTCTCCTCGTTCTCCACCTGCAAATTCGGTGTTCATCAGAACTGCGTGAAGATTAAACAAACGCTCCCATCCGGACAACTAGCATTTACCCTAGTGGTGCATCGCAGCACTGAATTGGGGCGTATCTGATGCATCTGGAGGCAGCCTGGACGCCCAATCACACGGCCCCATTTATGGGTCTTTAAATCGGACACCGAAGCAGTTCGGTAATTCAGGCTTTATGCCCGCAACGGTCGAACCCGCGCCACGATCTCTCCGACTATCCCGCGCCTGAATGCCAGTACGCAGGCAATAAAAATCAGGCCCGTCACAATGGTGGCCGATTCGCCCAGCGAATTGAACCACTGCACCCCAGTCACCGAGGCCAGCGCACTGCCGATGTCGCCCAACCGGTCCTCCAGCGACACGATCAACGCCGCGCCGAGCAACGGTCCGAACAGCGTGCCCATGCCGCCCACGAGAGTCATGAGGATCACGAGACCCGACATCGTCCAGTATGCGTCGCTCAGGGTCTCGAAACCGAGCACCAGCACCTTCATCGAACCCGCAAGGCCCGCGATACCCGCCGACAACACAAAGGCCAACAGCTTGAAACGGTCGGTGTCGTAGCCGAGCGAGACCGCCCGCGGCTCGTTCTCCTTGATGGCCACCAGCACCTGGCCGAACGGCGAGTGCACGATGCGCACGATCAGCAGGAACATCAGCACCATCACCACCAGCACGACATAGTAAAGCACCACGTCCGACGACAGGCTCAGCAGGCCGAACAGCTTGCCGCGCGGCACGCCCTGCAAGCCGTCTTCACCCTGCGTGAACGGCGCCTGCAGGAACACGAAGTAGACCATCTGCGCAAGCGCGAGCGTCACCATGGCGAAGTAAATGCCCTGGCGCCGGATGGCGAACAGGCCGACGATCAATCCGAGCAAGGTCGCCGCCGCGGTGCCGGCGAGCACACCGAGCTCAGGGGAATAGCCGAGCGTCTGGATCGCGTAACCAGTGGTGTAGCCCGCCATGCCCAGAAACATGGCGTGGCCGAACGACAGCAGCCCGGTGTAGCCGATCAGCAGGTTGAAGGCCGCGGCAAACAGCGCGAAGCACAACACCTTCATCACGAACAACGGATAGACGCCGATAAACGGCACCGCGACGAGCACCAGCAACAGCAGGCCGTAGAGCGCTTTTCTTTGCATCACTTTTCCTTGCCGAAAAGACCCGCCGGACGCACCAGCAACACCAGCGCCATGATGACAAAAACGACGGTCGCCGACGCTTCGGGGTAGAACACCCGCGTGAATCCTTCGATCACGCCGAGCAGCAGGCCCGTGAGGATCGAGCCCATGATCGAACCCATTCCGCCGATCACCACCACCGCGAACACGGTGATGATCATCGGCTGCCCCATCAGCGGCGACACCTGGATCACCGGCGCGGCAAGCACGCCGGCAAACGCCGCGAGCGCCACACCGAAGCCGTAGGTCAGCGTGATCATCAACGGCACGTTGACGCCGAACGCCTCGACCAGTTTCGGGTTCTCGGTGCCGGCGCGCAGATAGGCGCCCAGACGCGTTTTCTCGATCACGAACCACGTAGCGAAGCAGACCACCAGCGAGGCCACCACCACCCATGCCCGGTAATTCGGCAGGAACATGAAGCCGAGATTGGTTGCGCCGGAAAGCGCCTCGGGCACATCGTAGGGCTGGCCGGACGAGCCGTAGATCGAGCGGAATACCCCTTCCACCACCAGCGTAAGCCCGAAAGTCAGCAGCAGGCCGTACAGATGGTCGAGCTTGTACAGCCAGCGCAGCATCGAGCGTTCGATCACGATGCCGAACGCGCCGACAATCAGCGGCGCGAGCACCAGCATCGCCCAGTACGGCAGGTTGAAATACGATAGCCCCATCCACGTGAGCATCGCGCCCAGCATGAACAACGCGCCGTGCGCGAAATTGATCACGTTGAGCAGGCCGAAGATGATCGCGAGGCCGAGGCTCAGGATCGCGTAGAACGAACCGTTCACGAGTCCAAGCAGCAACTGGCTCAGCATCGCCGAGAGCGGAATGCCAAAGATTTCCATTGAACCCCTTAGCGCTTAACCCATCGTCAAGGTGAGATCGAGACGCACGCTATGTGGCCACGCGCGGCTCGCTGAGCATAGCCCGCGCGCAGTATCCAGAACGGTTGCGCCTGCCACGCCGCCCGGGGCAGGCGGGCAGAGTGCTTCAGCCCCGCTTCATTTCCACAACGCGCAGCGCGTTTCCGCCTTGGTCGTGAAAGCCTGCTCGCCCGGAATGGTCGCCGTGATCTTGTAGTAGTCCCACGGTTCTTTCGACTCGGCCGGTGTTTTCACCTGCATCAGATACATGTCGTGAATCATGCTGCCGTCCTCACGGATGTAGCCCTTGGCGTAGAAGTCGTCGATCTTCGTCTTCTTCAACTGCGCCATGATCTTGTCCGAGTCGGTCGAGCCGACCGTCTGCACCGCTTTCAGATACGTCATGGTCGCCGAGTAGTCGGCGGCCTGCAGGCTCGACGGCATCTTCTTCATCTTGTCGAAGTAGCGCTCGGCCCACTTGCGCGTGGTCGCGTCCTTGTTCCAGTACCACGAGTCGGTCAGCACGAGGCCTTGTGTCGTCTCGAGACCGAGGCTGTGAATATCGTCGATGAAGATCAGCAGCGCCGCGAGCTTCATGGTCTTGGTGATGCCGAATTCCTTGGCCGCCTTGATCGAGTTGATCGTGTCGCCTCCGGCGTTGGCAAGACCGAGCACCTGCGCTTTCGACGCTTGCGCCTGCAACAGGAACGACGAGAAGTCCGAAGCGGACAGCGGGTGCCGCACTTCACCCAGCACCTGGCCGCCGTTCGCCTTCACCACGTTCGACGTTGCCGTTTCCAGTGCCTTGCCGAACGCATAGTCGGCCGTCAGGAAGTACCAGGTCTTGCCGCCCTGCTTCGTCACCGCCGAACCGGTGCCCTTGGCGAGTGCGGTCGTGTCGTACGCGTAGTGGATCGTGTACGGCGTGCATTGCTCGTTGGTCAGCGTGTCCGCGCCCGCGCCGATGCTGATAAAGACCTTGTGCTTTTCGCCCGCCACCTGGTTCATCGACAGGCCGGTGGCCGAATTGGTGCCGCCGATCAGCATGTCCACGCCGTCGCGGTCGAACCACTCGCGCGCCCGCGAGGCGGCGATATCGGCCTTGTTCTGGTGGTCGGCGTAGACGACCTCGATCGGCTTGCCGTTGACCTTGCCGCCGAAGTCCGCCACCGCCATGCGGATCGCCTCGAGGCCACCCTGCCCGTCAATATCGGCGTACAGGCCCGACAAATCTGTGATGAAGCCGATCTTGACTGCGTCGTCGGCGGCTCGCGCGCTACCTGTCGTCAGCGCGACACTGGCCGCGGCTGCAAAGCAGAATGCCGAAAGTCGCGCGAGGGTCTTCATTTTCATTGCTGTCTCCTTGTTTCCTTGCTTGTGGTTATCAGAGGCAATCAGGCGCCTATGGTCTATACGCCCAGCAGGTCGTGCAGCGCCGGCATCTTGCTTTCGAGTTCGCCCGCGCCGAAATGCTCGACGATGCGGCCATGCTCCATCACGTAGAAGCGATCCGCGAGCGGCGCGGCAAAGCGGAAATTCTGCTCGACCATCACGATCGTGTAGCCGCGCGCCTTGAGCGTCATGATCATGCGCGCGAGTGCCTGCACGATGACCGGTGCGAGGCCTTCGGAAATCTCGTCGAGCAGCAACAGGTTTGCGCCGGTGCGCAGGATGCGGGCCACCGCGAGCATCTGCTGCTCGCCTCCCGAGAGCCGCGTACCCTGGCTCATGCGGCGTTCCTGCAGATTCGGGAACATTGCGTAGATCTCGTCGAGCGACATCATGTGCGCGGTGTCGCCGACCGGCGGCGGCAACAGCAGGTTTTCCTCACACGAGAGGCTCGAAAAGATGCCCCGCTCTTCCGGACAATAGCCGATGCCGCAATGCGCGATGCGATGGGTTGGCATCTCGATCGTCTCGCGTCCGCCGACGCGAATCGACCCCGTGCGCCGCCCCGTAAGCCCCATGATCGCGCGCAGCGTGGTTGTGCGCCCGGCGCCATTGCGACCCAGCAGAGTAACGACCTCACCGCGGTTCACGGTCAGGTCGACCCCATGCAATATGTGGGATTCGCCGTACCAGGTCTGCAGGCCCGCGATCTCAAGCGCGGGTTCCGCACTCGCGAGCTCGCTCACTTCAACGTTCTCCAGCTCGGCAACCGTATTCATGCGTGCGCTCCGGCGAGCGCGGCATCGGCACTGCCCATATAGGCCTGCATCACGAGTGGGCTCTTCGAGACTTCCGCATAGGTGCCCTCGGCGAGCACCTCGCCGCGCTGCAGGACGGTGATCGTATCGGAGATGCCGGCAATCACGTTCATGTTGTGTTCGACCATCAGGATGGTGCGGCCGCTCGACACCTTCTTGATTAGGGCCGTGACGCGGTCGACGTCTTCGTGACCCATACCCTGGGTGGGCTCGTCGAGCAGCATCAGCTCCGGTTCCATCGCAAGCGTCGTGGCGATTTCAAGCGCGCGCTTGCGGCCATAGGACAGTTCGACCGTCAGCACGTCGGCGAAATCGGTCAAACCGACCTGGGTCAGCAGATCCATGGCGCGGTCATCGAGTTGATGCAGCGAACGCTCGCTTTTCCAGAATTGAAATGCGGTGCCCAGGGCGCGCTGCAACCCGATGCGCACATTCTGCAATGCCGTCAGATGCGGAAATACCGCGGAAATCTGAAACGAGCGAATGATGCCGCGGCGGGCAATTTGTGCCGGCCGCTCGCCCGTGATGTCGATGCCGTTGTAAACGATCTGCCCGGAGGTGGGCACGAGGAATTTGGTCAGCAGATTGAAGCAGGTGGTTTTACCGGCGCCATTCGGGCCGATCAGCGCATGAATCGAGCCACGGCGTACGCGCAGGTTGACGCCGTTGACGGCGACAAAGCCCTTGAACTCCCTCGTTAGCCCGCGCGTTTCGAGAATCGTATCGCCGAGAATCATGTTCCCTTCCATGCGAAGTGAGGCGAAGCACTACGATCTTCCGCGCCAGTGGCTGCGCGACGTGAGATGGCGACGACACCCCCGTGTCGATCGTTGGCGTGGTGCACCAATGCGGACGGTAATCCATGGCGCGCCACGCGGCATGGCGCCATTGTCTCGCCAATGATGCAGCGCATTCATTGGGATTTGCACTTAGTATCTGGAGCGCGCCGGCAAGCCGCGGCGCTCTCCGCGCCTGCCTGTCACGCAATGGACATCGAAGCCGCCGAAGGGCTCGGCGACGCCTGCGCAGCAAGACGCGCGCGACGGTCCTCGCGAATCATGTCGCTCGCGCGCTCGGCGATCATCAGTGTCGGCGAGTTGGTGTTGCCCGAGGTAATGGTGGGCATGACCGAAGCATCGACTACGCGCAAACCCTCAACCCCGATCACACGCAGACGCTGGTCGACGACGGCCGCGGGATCGTCCGTCGTGCCCATGCGGCAGGTGCCGACCGGATGAAAGATGGTCGTGCCGACTTTACCGGCCGCCTGCTGCAACTCCTCTTCCGTTTGAAACTCGACGCCCGGCAGAATTTCTTGCGGCCGATACGGGGCCAGTGCGGGCGCAGCGGCGATCCGCCGGGTGAGACGCAGCGCATTGGCGGCAACATGCCGGTCGTAATCGTTGGACAGATAATTGGGCGCGATCAGCGGCGGCGCATCGGGCTCGGGCGAGGTGATATGGATACTGCCGCGCGAGGTGGGACGTAGCTGGCACACTGAGGCGGTGAACGCGTTGAAGCGATGCAGCGGCTCGCCGAAGCGATCGAGCGAGAGCGGCTGCACGTGATACTCGAGATCGGGGCGCGTGAGCGAACGGTCATCCGGGTCCGATTTCGCAAATGCGCCGAGCTGCGACGGCGCCATCGACATGGGCCCGCTCTGAAACAGCGCGTACTCCAGACCGATCATGAGCTTGCCCCACCAATGCGCCGAGGCGGTATTGAGGGTGCGCACGCCTTCGACCTTGTACGCCATGCGCAACTGCAGATGATCCTGGAGATTCTCACCTACGCCTGGCAGATCCTGGACGACGTCGATGCCAAGGTTTTGCAGCCGCGCGCCATTGCCGACACCGGAGAGTTCGAGCAATTGCGGCGAGTTGACCGCACCTGAACTGAGAATGACCTCGCAGCGAGCCTTGGCGAAATAATCGGTGTTGTTGCCGCGATATTCGACACCGGTGCAGCGCCGCCCATCGAACACGACACGTTGGGTGAGGGCACCGGTAATGATGGTTAGATTGGGACGCTTGAGCGCGGGACGCAGAAAGGCCTTCGATGCGTTCCAGCGGATGCCGCGTTTCTGGTTGACATCGAAGTAGCCGACACCGCTGTTGTCACCGCGATTGAAGTCGTCGGTGGCGGCGATGCCGGTTTCCTGAGCGGCCTGCGAGAAGGTTTCGAGGATTTTCCATTTGAGGCGCTGCTTTTCGACGCGCCACGGGCCGCCGGCGCCATGCGATTCGTTGGCACCGCCGTAGTAGTCTTCGCTGCGTTTGAAGATGGGGAGGACGTTGGACCAGGACCATGCCGGGTCATTGGTGACGCGGGCCCATTCGTCATAGTCTTCGCGCTGGCCGCGCATGTAGATCATGCCGTTTATTGATGAGCTGCCGCCTAGCACTCTGCCGCGGGGGTATGAGAGCGCGCGGCCGTTCAGGCCGGGTTCTTCTCTCGTTTTGTAGAGCCAGTCTGTGCGGGGGTCGCCTATGCAGTATAAGTACCCTACCGGGACGTGGATCCAGTGGTAATCGTCCTTGCCGCCGGCTTCCAGTAGAAGTACTGAGATTTCCGGGTCTTCGCTCAGGCGATTTGCCAGCACGCAGCCGGCTGTGCCGGCGCCCACGATGATGTAGTCGAATTCGCCCTCAAGGGTCCGGTCGCTTCGCGGTTGCTTCGTGTTCACCCTTTGTCTCCTTGTCGAGCCACCTAGCGTGGCATTCGGCTTTGCGGGTTTTCGTTGGGTTCCGCCGGATGTTCAAGCGGAAGGTGTTGCCCTATACGTACTTCTCTGCCTGCGCGGCGCTTTGGTGGTTGTTCCTATGGTGTTGGCCTTTCCTTGTTGTCTTGTCGGTCTATTAGCGTTGCCCCTGTGCGGGGCGGCACTTACTTTCTTTGCCGCCGCAAAGAAAGTAAGCAAAGAAAGCGGGCTGCAACCGCTAGCCAGTAGTGAGCCATCCCGGTCTGCTACCGGAAACGGCCCAAGACAAGACCCGCCCTCGCATATCCCCACTCAGTGACACAGCACTCATCCGCTCCAGCGTCGCGCTTCGCGCCCCGCCGAAGGGCATAACTTTGCGTCGCGTCACTTTGCTCGCTTTGCAACGTTCATGCTTAGGTATCCAAATTTAGTTTTCTACCACACTCAGCCAAGCCTACCACTCCAACACTCCACCCTACCGGCACTGCCCTCGAGACCTAGCACCCCAGCTCTCCGCCGCACAGGCACCACGAGCTAGGCCCACCAACCCCAGCGCTCCACCGCGCTGGCGCCGCCAGCCGGACCCGGCATCCCACCATTGGCGGACCCCTCCGCCGCGCACGAAGTGTGCAGGCGGGATGAATGAGCCCTTTGTCACTAACTGGTGTAGTGCGATGGCAGGTCTTGTCTTGGGCCGTTCCCGGTAGCAGACCGGGATGGCTCACTACCGGCTAGCGGTTGCAGCCCGCTTTCTTTGCTTACTTTCTTTGCGGCGGCAAAGAAAGTAAGTGCCGCCCCGCACAGGGGCAACGCTAATAGACCGACAAGACAACAAGGAAAGGCCAACACCATAAAAAAACCACCAAAGCGCCGCGCAGGCAAACCAAAAGAGCTTACTTAGCCACAGGCATCGTAAACTCAGCCCCCTTAGCAATACTGTCAGGCCACCGCTGCATAATGCTCTTATACCGAGTGTAAAACCTCACCCCTTCCTCACCATAGGCATGGTGATCGCCAAAAAGAGACCTCTTCCACCCACCAAAAGAATGCCAGGCCATAGGCACAGGAATAGGCACATTAATCCCCACCATCCCGATCTGAATCTGCCGGGAAAACGCTCGGGCCACACCGCCGTCGGAGGTGAAGCACGCCACCCCATTAGCAAACTCATTAGCATTAATGAGCTCAACCGCCGATGCAAAATCAGGCACCCGAACCACACACAACACCGGCCCAAAAATCTCCTCACGATAAATCTTCATCCCGGTCTGCACATCATCAAACAGCGTGCCGCCAAGGAAAAACCCTTGCTCGTGCCCATCCACCCGATGCCCGCGCCCATCGACAACAAGCTTCGCGCCTTCAGCGATACCCGCATCGATATACCCCTCAACCTTCGCGCGATGCGCGCCCGTCACGAGCGGTCCCATCTCCGCGTCCGGTTCCATCCCGTTGCGAATCTTCAGTGTCTTCACTCGCGGTGTCAGCCGCTCAATCAGCTCATCGGCAATATGCCCCACCGCCACCGCCACCGAAATCGCCATGCAGCGCTCGCCCGCCGAACCATACGCCGCACCAATCAGCGCATCCACGGCCTGGTCCAGATCGGCGTCCGGCATCACCACCAGATGGTTCTTCGCGCCGCCTAACGCCTGCACCCGCTTGCCGCGCTTCGTGCCTTCCGTATAGATGTATTCCGCAATCGGCGTCGAGCCGACAAACGACAATGCACTGACTTCCGGATGCGCCAGCAATGCATCCACCGCCACCTTGTCGCCGTGTACCACGTTGAACACGCCGTTCGGCAAGCCGGCTTCCTTGAGCAGTTCCGCAAGCCGGATCGATGCCGATGGGTCGCGCTCCGATGGCTTCAGCACAAACGTGTTGCCGCATGCGATCGCGACCGGAAACATCCAGCACGGCACCATCATCGGGAAATTGAACGGCGTAATGCCCGCCACCACGCCCAGCGGCTGGCGCAGGTTCCAGTTGTCGATGCCGCCGCCAATCTGGTCGGTGAAATCCGTCTTCAGGAGATTCGGAATGCCGCAGGCAAATTCCACAATCTCAATGCCACGCATCACCTCGCCCTTCGCGTCGGAGAACACCTTGCCGTGTTCGCGCGTAATCAGCTCGGCCAACTCGTCGTGGTGACGGTCGAGCAATTCCTTGAACTTGAACAGCACCCGGGCGCGCTTGATCGGCGCCGTTTCGCTCCACGCCGGAAACGCCGCCTTGGCAGCCGCCACCGCCGCGTCGACCTCCGCCACGTTCGCCAGCGGCACGCGCGCGCTCACCGAGCCCAGTGCGGGATTGAAGACGTCGCCGTAACGGTCGCTGGTACCGTCGATCGCATGGCCGTTGATGAAATGGGTCAGCGCGCGGGCGCGCGTCTCGCTCCGATGTGTCTCGCTCATGTTTGTCTGCCTCGTTCGATGAATAAACTTGCGCCAGTGATCTAACCGCTTTGTCTCGGCCCTTACCTCGCGATGTTCGCAGCGTAATCGCCAACCCCCTTTGAAATCCAATGAGTAATGCTCAATTGCGCTATAAGGCGCGCTAATATCAGGGGATGGACCTAACCCTGCTACGTGCGTTCGTCACCGTCGCCAATGAGGGCAACCTCACCCGCGCCGCGGTGCAACTGCATCTCACCCAACCGGCCGTCAGCCTGCAGATCAAACATCTGCAGGAAACGCTCGGATTGACGCTGTTCACGCGCACCTCCCACGGGCTATCCCTGACGCGCGATGGCCAGGCGCTGCTGCCGCATGCGGAACGCGCGCTCGGCGCCGCCGGCGACGTGCAGCGCGCCGCGGCTTCCTTGCGGCATGAGGTGCGTGGACGGCTGCGTATCGGCACCATCCTCGATCCGGAATTCTTACGGCTGGGTGGCTTTCTCAAGCAGCTCGTCGAAACCTGGCCGCATATCGAAACCGCCCTGCGGCATGGCATGTCGGGCTGGGTGCTCGAACAGATTCGCGCCGGCGAACTCGACGTCGGTTATTACATCGGCCAGCCGTCGGAAGACGATGCGCGCGACGGAACCGCGTTTCATGCCGTCACGCTCACGCACTTCCAGTACCGCGTGCTTGCGCCCGCCGGCTGGAAGGACCGTGTGAAAGGCGCGCGCGACTGGCGTACGCTTGCCGCGCTGCCGTGGATCTGGACGCCGCCCGCCTCCGCGCATCACCGGCTGCTGTCGCGGCGCTTTGCCGATGCCGGCGTCAAGCCCGTGAAAGTGGCGGAGGTGGATCAGGAGCCGTCCATGCTCGATCTGGTCAAATCGGGCGTGGGCCTCACTCTGGCGCGCGATGCCATCGCCATCGCCGAAGCGCACGCTCACGCGCTGACGATCGTCGAAGGCGTCACCGTGCCGACCCAGTTGAGCTTCGTCACGCTGGCCGCGCGCCAGGACGATCCGGCGATTGCCGCCGCGCTCAAGCTGATCGAACAGCAATGGGCGATATGAGCCCCGCTCATGACAGTTTGGCGGTCTGCGACGCAGGATCGCGGACACCGTAACACCACCGTCACGCGCTTTTTGCTAGATTCACAGTTTGCGCGTGTGGCCCGCGCCCGCCTTTGTTTCAGTTTCGTTCGAGTTTGTCCTTCCCGGCGCGCTTCACCCCTGCCCCACCTGAAGCCGCCGACAATCCATCCTTCCACAGGAGCCTGACATGGCACGCAACATCGAAATCAAAGCCCGCGCCCAGCACTTCGATCAACTCCGCGAGCGCGCCGCCGAACTTTCGCCCGAGGCTCCGCTGATCTTCCGCCAGCAGGACTTCTTTTACGATGTGCCGCGCGGAAGGCTAAAGCTGCGCCAGTTCGACGACGGCACGCCGGCCGAACTGATCTTCTACCAGCGCGACGATCGTGACGGCCCGAAGGCGTCGTACTACACGCGCAGCCCGGTGACCAATCCGGAGGCCATGCACTCGCTGCTCGCCACCGCCCTGACCACGCGCGGCATCGTCACCAAGGAACGCCATGTCTTCATCGCCGGACGCACGCGGATTCACCTCGACCGTGTAGACGGTCTAGGCGACTTTATCGAGCTGGAAGTGGTCCTCGCCCAAGACGATGACGAGGAAGGCGGTCATGCCGAAGCGCGTGACATGTTCGCAAGGCTCGGCGTGCCGGAGTCGGATCTGGTGGCGGTCGCTTATGTGGATCTGCTCAGCCCGGAGAGTGAGCCGCGTCAGGCCGCATAAGCAGGTTGCATAAGCAGGCCGCATACGCAGGTTGCGAGGCGCCGGCTCAGCGCCGGAAAAGCGATACAGCACCACAGCGGGATCGCCGGGCGCGGTCCCGCCGCCTCAGTCGGCGGCCGCGCCGGGCGCCAGATGCCCCAACGGCAGCGGGCCATTGCGCTTGAATGTGGTGAGCACGATATTCGAGCGCACGCTGTCCACGCCGGGCACCCGCATCAGTTTTTTCATCACGAACGACGACAGCGCATTTAGGTCCGGCGCGACAATGCGCAGGAGATAATCGGCATCGCCTACCACCGCGTGGCACTCGAGCACTTCCGGCAGCACGTCGATCTGTTGCTGGAACTGCTCGATGATCGAGTCGCCATGATGCTTGAGCTTGAGACTCGTGAATGCCGTCACGCCGAGGCCGAGCTTTTCCGGGCGCAGCACCACCCGATAGCCGTCCACCACGCCCGCCTGTTCCAGGCGCTGTAGCCGCCGGCCGATCTGCGACGGCGACAAAGGCACCTGCTCGCCGAGTTGCTGATGGGTCGCCCGGCCAAAGCGCTGCAGCACCTCCAGTAGCGCGAGATCGAAGTGGTCGAGTTCAAGCATGATAAATCTCCGCATCAATTTAGTATTTGATGCACGATTATTGCATACTCGACGATATTTACGCTCACTTTGCGCTCTTCCCGCAGATCACTCGCTCTACACTGGTCACATTGAAACAGCGCCGCAAGCGAGCCGCATCATGTCCAGTCCCAACACCGCCAAACTGCAGGAGCAATTCGACGCCGGCCTCGAGACCCGCGCCGACTTCACCATCGACCAGCCGCTGCATCGCTACGGCAGCGTCGATCACGCGGTGTGGAAACAGCTCTATACGCGCCAGACTGCCATGCTGACGGGCCGGGTCTGCGACGCGTTTCTGGCCGGTGTCGAGCGTCTGAACCTGTCGGCCGAGCGCGTACCGTCATTTGCCGCCATCAATACCCAGCTCACACCCGCCACCGGCTGGGAAATCGTCGCAGTGCCGGGACTCGTGCCGGAGCAGGTGTTCTTCGAGCATCTGGCAAACCGGCGCTTTCCGGTGACATGGTGGATGCGCCGTCCCGATCAGCTCGATTACCTGCAGGAGCCGGACTGCTTTCACGACCTGTTCGGCCATGTGCCGCTGCTGATCAATCCGGTGTTCGCCAACTACATGCAGGCCTACGGCCGTGCAGCGCTCGCAGCAGATAACGTGAGCGCCTTGCCTCTGCTCGCGCGGCTCTACTGGTACACGGTCGAATTCGGCCTGATCCGCGATGCGGCCAGCCCGGGCGGCGTGCTGATCTACGGAGCGGGGATCGTTTCGAGCAAGAGCGAGACGCTCTACAGCCTGGAAAGCGCGGCGCCGAACCGGCTCGGCTTCGACCTCGCACGCGTGATGCAGACGCGCTACCGGATCGACACGTTTCAGAAGACGTACTTCGTGCTCGACGATTTCGCGCAACTGTTCGAGCTGGCAAGTACCGATCTAGCCCCACTGCTGGCAAAACTGGCCGATGCGCCGCCGTACCCGGCGGGAGCCGTACTGGACTCCGATCGCATACTCAATCGCGGCAACCAGCAGGGGTGGCAGGTTGACGGAGACGTCTGACAGCGGCACTCCCCGATCCGTGAAAAAATAGACAGATGTCCGCGCCGTGCGCGCCGCTTTGACGCAAGCGCGCGGCCGGTCAACAGGACGCGCGTCGGCGCGCCGTTCCAGACAAGCGAGGCATCCTCATGATTCACAAACTCACTTCCGAAGAGCGTTCCACCCAATTGAGCCAGCTGCAAGGCTGGGTGGCAGTGGCCGGTCGCGACGCGATCCAGCGGCATTTGAAGTTTACCGATTTTAACGAGGCGTTCGGCTTCATGACGCGGGTGGCAATCAAGGCCCAGGAAATGGACCATCACCCGGAATGGTTCAACGTCTACAACAAGGTGGAAATCACGCTCTCAACACATGAGGCAAACGGCCTCACGGAGCGGGATATCGCGTTGGCCCGTTTTATCGATCAGGTGGCCAAAGGGTCGCAGCAGGGCTAACCACTAGACACACGCAAGCTGGCGATTGCAGTACGATGAAAGCACTTTGCAGGGCTTCCGGCGCGCTAACCTTCACTTCTACAGGCCATTCTTAAGGCGAACGTAAGAATTCCATGCTTCCCGGGCGGTCCCATCCAAACCTTCCGGTGATAGCGCGGTCTGACGCTGTACAATCATCAGCGCATACGGCTTGGAGAGCGCGCTTGCCTCCTTGCACAGAACGAGTTCGTCGCCGCTCGAAGGTGAGCGGGCGCGCCAGAAGTTGATCGCGGCTTCCAGTTCGTGGATCGTAATATCGGACATGACTTTCGTGATCGCTCCATGGCCGCGCAGGCACGGCGACGCCGCCAGGCACCCTGTGCAGCAGGCGCCCCGGCGAACCGCGTGCCCGAACGCCTAAACCCATTGTACTTGAGCGAAACCCATGCGACTCCTTCTGATCGAAGATGACCGCCCCATCGCACGCGGCATCCAAAGCAGTCTCGAACAAGCCGGCTTCACAGTCGACATGGTCCACGACGGCATTTTCGCCGAACAGGCCCTCACGCAAAACCGCCATGAACTGGTGATCCTCGATCTGGGTCTGCCCGGTATCGACGGCATGACGCTGCTCTCGCGTTTTCGCCAGAGCAACCGGCACACGCCGGTGATCGTGCTGACCGCGCGCGACGAACTGAACGACCGCGTCCAGGGGCTGAACTCCGGCGCTGACGACTACATGCTCAAGCCGTTCGAGCCGGCTGAACTCGAAGCGCGCATCCGTGCCGTGATGCGCCGCAGCGGTCCGCACGGCGACATGCCGCGTCCGGAAGTGTCGCTCGGCGGTGTGCGCCTGTCGGGCGTCGACCGTCGCATCTTCAATGACGACAAGCCGCTCGAACTCTCCCCGCGCGAATTCGCGGTGCTCGAAATGCTGCTGCTGCGCCACGGCCGCGTGGTCAGCAAGGCCCAGTTGCAGGATCACCTGACGCACTTCGGCGGCGACCTCGGCGATACCGCAATTGAAGTCTATGTGCACCGTGTGCGCAAAAAGCTCGAAAACTGCCGTGTCGAAATCGTCACGGTGCGTGGCTTCGGCTACCTGTTGCAGGAAATCCGTCAGGCCGCATAATGGCTATGAAGGCTCGGGCTATGGCATCTGTAATAAACCGTAATAGCCCGATGACCTGACGGCGCTGGGCCGGCTATGCGCATTCATCGCACGGATGCGCCGTTTGCCGGCTCCCAGCGGCTTTCGGCGGCGCCTCTGCCGCCCTGCCTCTTTTATCGCCTTCCATCATGCCCCACCCGGCCGCGAATAGCCTGCGTCGCACGCTGCTACGCCGCCTCGCCGCTCCCCTTTCCCTGCTCGCTTTGATGAGCGGACTGATCGCCTACTGGCTGGCGTGGCAATACACGCAGCATGTGGTCGACCGGTCGCTGGCCGACCTTGCCACCGCCATCTCCAAGCAGATCCAGATCGCCGGCCGGGACGCTTCGATCACCGTGCGTCCGCTCGCCCAGGCAATGTTCTCCGATCCGGTCGAGCATCTGGTCTATCGCATCAGCGACGGCGAAAGCGAGATTGCCGGCGACCCGAAGCTGCCGCTGCAGGGTCAAAGCGTGCGCATCATGCATTACGCGTACGTATTCGAGGCGCAGTACGAAGGCGTCACCATGCGCGTCGCCCAGGTGCGCGTCGATCAGCCGCAGGGCAATCCGATCGTCGTCGAGGTGGGCCAGCCGGTTCAGCACCGCATCCAGATCGCCGCCGAATTCCTGGTCGCGATCATGATGCCACTGCTATTGCTGCTGCTCGCCGGCTGGGTGATCGTGTGGCGGGTAGTAAACCAGCAGCTCAATCCTCTGACCGATCTGGCCGATTCGCTGAACCGGCAAACGCACACCTCGCTCGAGCCGGTGGACGAAACCTATGTGCCGGTCGAAATTCGCCCGCTGACCGGCGCGCTGAACGCCCTGCTCGATCGCCTGAAAACCGCCCTCGACGCCCAGCGCAAGTTCATTGCCGACGCCGCGCATCAACTGCGCACGCCGCTGACTGCCGTCAAGCTGCATGCCGAACAGGCCGCCGTGGCACGCGACCCCCAACACACGCTGGCCGCCGTGCGCGAACTGCGCGCCGCCGCCGACCGCGCAGTGCGGCTTTCGAACCAGTTGCTGTCGTTGGCGCGCGCCGAACCAGGCGAGCAGGCGGCGCGTTTCGTCAACGTCGATATGGCGGCGCTCGCCTTCGAGACCGGCGCTGAATGGGTACCGCGTGCGCTCGCGGCGCACGTCGACCTCGGCTTCCAGCGGCTCGACGACCCCGCCAACGATCGTCCGCTGACGGCACGCGGCAATCCCGTGCTGCTGCGCGAGGTCATCGCCAATCTGCTCGACAACGCGCTCAAGTATGTGCCGCCCTCGCGCTTCGACGGTGGCCGCATCACGGTCACCGTGTCGCAGAGCCGCAGCGACAATATGGCGATGGCCGAGATCATCGTCGAAGATAACGGGCCCGGCGTGCCGCTGAATCAGCAAGCGGATCTGTTCAAGCGCTTTTTCCGCGGCGACGGCCAAAGCGAAAGCGGCGTCGATAGCGGCGCGGGTCTCGGCCTCGCCATCGTCCACGACATCATGGTGCTGCATCACGGCAGCGTGCATTACGAGGACGCGCCCGACGGCGGTGCACGCTTTATCGTGCGGATTCCGCTAACTGCCAGCGATCCGCTGCGCGATGCCGACAACCGGCGCACGCAAAAAAAATCGGCGCACTCGGCGCCGATCGATCTGTAGCTCCACAACCGTCATTCCGCAGGCGGACGACGCAAACAAATGAAGCAAACTCGTGGCCGGGCTGCGCTCACGCAGCAGCCCGCAGGTCACTTCTTCTTTTTCTTGCTTTTCTTCTCGCCCTTTTCCTTTTCCGGCGGCGCCAGCATGGTGCCGCGGCACTTGCGCGCGCCGCAGCGGCATTCGTATTCCTTCTGCAGCTTCTTGGTCTGACGCGCGTCGATCACGAGGCCGTAGTCGTAGAACAGTTCTTCTTCGGCCGCGATATCGCGCAAGGCATGCACGTAGACGTGCCCGTCAATCTCCTCGGCTTCGCAATTCGGCGCGCAAGAGTGATTGATCCAGCGGGCGCTATTGCCCTTCACCTTGCCGTCGATCACGCCGCCGCCGTCGAGCGCGAAGTAAAACGTGTGATTCGGCTCTTTCGGATTGTGTGGATGACGTCGCAAAGCTTCCTTCCACGAGATGCGCTCGCCCTTGTATTCGATCAGGCGCTCGCCGGCTGCAATCGGTTCGACCGCAAACACGCCTTTGCCATGCACTCCCGAACGGCGCACGACGATCCTGCGTGAACTCATTGAATGAATCCTTGTGAAGAGCTGGGGTGAACATCTTATTTCCGGTCAGCATCGGCTGCATGAAAAACGCCGGCTTTTCTGACGCGAATAGCAAACGCGGCGCCTTGCGGGCGCCGCGTCGAGTTGCAACGCAAATGCGTCACATCCGGCATCGTACACGCTTGATATGGCTTCCTTCAACCGTCAAACAAGCATCAGCGTGTTCTGCCCGCGATAGACCTAACGCTGTCCGAACGAAATCTCGCCGAACAACGCTTTTTGATCGCGTGGCTGCGAGCGCCAGTACTGCGGCGGCGCTTCGACAGTCGCGCCCAGTTGGGCTGCGGCATGCCACGGCCAGCGCGGGTTGTAGAGCAATCCGCGCGCCAGTGCGATCAGATCGGCGTCGCCCTGTTCGATCAGTTGCTCGGCGTGCAGCGGATCGGTGATGAGGCCCACCGCGATGGTGGTGAGACCGGTTGCCTGTTTCACCGCGTGCGCGAACGGTACCTGGTAGCCCGGTTCGAGCGGGATCTTCTGCAATGGCGAAACACCGCCGGACGACACATCGATCCAGTCGCAGCCGCGCTTTTTCAGCTCAAGCGCGAAGGCGATCGTATCGTCGAGACTCCAGCCGCCTTCCATCCAGTCGGTTGCCGAGACGCGCACGCCCACCGGCTTGTCGGCCGGAAACGCCGCGCGCACGATCTCGAAGATCTCCAGCGGAAAGCGCATGCGGTTTTCGCGTGAGCCCCCGTATTCGTCCTCGCGCTGATTGGCGACCGGCGAGAGGAACTGATGCAACAGGTAGCCGTGTGCAGCATGTACTTCAAGTGCATCGATGCCCAGGCGCGCTGCGCGCCGCGCCGACGCCGCGAACGCTTCCCGGATCCGGTTGAGGCCTGCCGTATCGAGTGCCAGCGGCGGCTCTTCGCCGGCTTTGTGCGGCAGGGCCGATGGAGCATGCGGCAGCCAGCCGCCCTCGGCGACCGGAATCAGTTGCCCGCCTTCCCATGGGGCATGGCTCGACGCTTTGCGACCGGCGTGCGAAAGCTGCATCGCCACGGGAATGGAGGAATGCTTGCGGATGGCGGCCAGCACCGGCACCAGCGCGGCTTCGGTGACGTCGTCCCACAAACCGAGATCGCCCGGCGTGATGCGGCCATCGGGTTCCACGGAGGTGGCTTCGATGCACAGCAGGCCCGCACCCGATAACGCCATACTGCCCAGATGGATCATGTGCCACGCCGTGGCTTCGCCACGTTCGGCGGAATACTGACACATCGGCGACACAACAATGCGATTGGCAAGCGTCACGCTACGCAGCGTGAGCGGAGAAAAAAGCGCGCTCATGGATTACGCCCAAGGATGGCCGAAGAGCGAATGAGCATAGCACCGGGCCTGATTCGCTGCAGGACCGATGCCGGTGCAATTCAGCCGTGGCGCCTTACGTGGGTTCGCTGCCTGGTCCACGCACGGTTGCCCAATACGCCAGTCATGCCCGCTCGCCATGCCTGAGCGGGAGATTGCGCCTGGCACTGCGTACGGTTCAGGCCTTTTTCTCGACCTGATCGAGCCACTCGGCAAACATGCGCTGCGCCGCTTCCTCCAGACCGGGGCCGAAACGGGCGGTCTCGGCACGCAGTTCGCGCACGTCGATGCCCTCAGCGGCGATCTCCCCGGCATTCCCGATCAGCCAGGGTTCGAAGCGGTCTGCGCGAATTTCCGGGTGACATTGCAGAGCGAGCACATGCTGGCCCCATGAGAAGGCCTGGTTCTCGCAGGCTGGGGTCGAGGCAAGGTGTGTGGCGCCCGCCGGCAGATCGAAGGTATCGCCATGCCAGTGCAGCATGGAAGTCTGGGCCCCGTCCAGATGACGAAGCGGTGACAGCCGGCCCGCCTCGCTCAGCGTGAGCGGTGTCCAGCCGAGCTCGGTCTGCGCTGCCCGGTAGACTCGCGCACCCAGCGCCCGGGCAATCAGTTGCGCACCGAGACAGATGCCCAGCGTGGGCAGACCGGCCGCAATGCGTTTTTCGAGCATCGACAGCAAAGGCACGAGCGTCGGATAGCGTGCGTCGTCAGTAGCACTGATCGGACCACCCAGCACGACCATCAGCGAAGGCGCGACGGGATTGGGCGCCTCGATCCGGGCAAAGCCGACGTCGAGGTAGCGTACCGGCCGGCCACGCTCGCCCAATACCAGCTCGAGACTGCCCAGATCTTCGAAGTGGACATGGCGAATGGCCAGAACTTCGTGAATCATCGGCACAGCCCACCTTCAGTTTGACAAAAGGACACGCCGCAAAACGGCGCAAAACCGGCGGGGCAAGCCGCATCGAGCGGCTGCCATGGCCGGCTTGGCAGTGTGGCAGACCTCGCTTTACAGCGCGTAGATCTTCCAGTTTTTCTTCTGGGTCGCGACGTCGGCGGTTTCCTGAACCGAGCAATCGAGACGCACGTCCGTGTCCGACATCTTCAGGTCGAGCAACGCGCAATGATGCGGCGTTTTCTTCGGATTCTTGCTCGGCTCGAAATGCGTGCAGGTCAGGCACATGCGGTGCGACGGAATGTCTTCCTGCTCTTCGAGCTGGCGCACCGTCTTCAGCAGCGTGCGGTAGAACAGCGCCTGCTCTTCCTCGCGCAGCGTGCTGACTGCCTTGGCGAGAAAGTCCGGCCATTGCGCGGCGCGCTTGGCAGCCGTGCGGCCGCGGGCCGTTAGACGCACCGCGAGGGCGCGGCCGTCGTCGAGCGCCCGGCGCTTTTCGACCAGCCCCTTGCTTTCCAGGGTGCTGACCGCGTCGCTCGTGGTCGCGGCGGTCAACGCCGTTTCACGGGCGATTTCGCCAAGGCGCATCGGACCCTTGCGTTGCATCAGCAACACCAGAATCTCGCCTTGGGTGGGCGTCAGCCCCGCGCCTTCTGCCCACTCCCATGCCTGGCTCCGCATGGCCGTGCTCAGTCGCAATAGGCTGTGGGTAACTCGCCCGGTTGCCTGCTCTCCGTATACGCCTTCGCTCATAGTCTTTCGTTGGTTATTGACAGCATGCCGCTGCGTAGCTGGCCGTCGGGTGCCAAACACGCCGGCAGCCTGTATGGGGGCAGCCTCGTCCGGATCGCGGACGGACTGAATCTACTATCTCGAAAATTTACTGCTTCGCACGCCAACCATGGCGCACCCTACAACACTTTTTTGCCATCTCCAACCTGCATGCCGTCCAAACTTCCGGCCGGCGACGCCAACGCTTTGGAGCTGCGCACCGACATTCTATGCGAGAGCGGCGAATCGTACAGCTAACTTATTCACTGCGACCTGTGGATAACCACGGGAAAACACCCGGGACAGGGTGTGCATCGATTCTTGACAAGCCTCCCGCGCCCTTCGCGCCCACCGGAGTTATCCGCAGTTCGCGGCCCGGATGCGCCCCGGAACAGCATGGTTATCATTGGCGCATCGCTTTGACTTTGCAGGGAATTATTCAGTTGTCCACAGCCGATTGCAATGCTTGTTAACTACTACTACGGTTATATACGTAAACTTTGGAAACTTCTAAGGAAGCCTTATCTGGAATCGGGACCACAAAAAAATTCGCAAAAAATTTTCGCTCTCCGGGTTCCGGAGGGCGCACTCGCGCGCCCCTCGCTTGCCTCACCCTGCCTTACCTCGTCATGCGCGCCATTGCAGGCATTGTTGCCGAACCGCTTCGTGCAGCGACTTTTCATGTTCGAACACAGTACGCAGCCAGGTTGCATCGTTGACCTGACCACGTGCGATCGACGCCACTTCCGCCAGCGCCTTGCCCGAACCGAGTGCTTCCGCATGCGGTGCAATCCGCTCGAGCGTTTCAAGAATGTCTTCTGAAAGCGTCTTGCGTTCGCCGCTCTGCGGATCGATGCAGGTACCGGCCAGTCCGAAGCGGCAGGCCTCGAAACGGTTGAAGGTATAGACGAGGTAGTCGTCTTCCTTCGGTGTCAGCGGCTTGTCGAGCAACAGATGACGCGCAAGCGTCTGGATGTAACAGGCAATCGCCGCAGCCCGGTCAACCGACAGCGGCGTATCCATCACGCGCACTTCGATGGTTCCGAAGCCAGGCTTCGGACGAATGTCCCAGTAAAAATCTTTCATGCTGTTCACGACACCTGTGTGAACCATCTTCGAAAAATATTCTTCGAAGCTGTCCCACGTCAGCATGAAAGGTGCGCGGCCCGAGAGCGGAAACGCAAACACCGAGTTCAGACGCGCGGAGTGAAAGCCGGTGTCGACGCCCTGCACGAACGGCGAGGACGCCGACAGCGCGATGAAGTGAGGAATGAAACGCGACATCGAATGCAGCAGGTACAGCGCGCTGTTCGAATCCGGACAGCCGATGTGCACGTGCTGGCCGAACACTGTGAACTGCTTGGCGAGGTAGCCGTACAGTTCAGAGAGGTACTGGAAGCGCGGCGTGTCGACAATCTGCCGGTCGCTCCATTGCTGAAACGCATGCGTGCCGCCGCCGCACAAACCGACGTTCAGGTGATCGGCAGCACTGACGAGTGTGTCGCGGATCGTGCGTAAATCGGCCAACGCCTGCTCGTGCGTCGTGCAGATGCCGGTCGAAAGTTCGATCATGCTTTCAGTGATCTCCGGCGTGATGTTGCCGGGGATTTTTTCGTCCTGGATGAGCCGCAGCAGATCGGACGCGGCTTTGGTCAGATCATAGTCATGGGTGTTGACGATCTGCATCTCGAGTTCGATACCGAAGGTGAACGGTTGCGAATCGACGAAGCGTTCGAGTGACATGGCGTCCCCTGATTCAAGTCGGCGGGACAGGCTCGGCCTGCCCCACCGTTTTCAATGTCGCAAATGCGTGCAGAAAAGCGGCGCGCGGCATGGCGTGTGCAACGGCAAGCGGCTCATTGGCCTGCCCATTGGCCCGCTCATTCACGCCGCTCGCCTACCAGAGCGAGGCAACGATAGACGAGCCACGGTCCGACGATCTGCAACACGACAATCGAGCACATCATGATCGCGCGCAGGCTCGGATCCAGATTCGGATAAAGACTGTAGGTATCGTCGACCAGCAAATACGCGAGCGCCGACATGGGCGAAAGCGAAAGACCGAGCGCCACGCCCTGCTTCCAGTTCAAACCGCTCGGCTTGGCAAACGCAAGCACACCCACCAGTTTGCCGACGAGCCGCGCAACAATCAGTCCCAATGCGGCGACTCCGCCGATGGCGATATCGCGCCACTCGAACGAAGTCAGTGTAAGCACGAACAGGATCACCGTCAGCAACCAGCCCGCCGTGCCGAAATGCTGCGGCCAAAGTTGCGGACGCGCCTCCATGTTCTTCACGATGATGCCAGCGGCGAGCAGGCTAAGAATTGTCGAGAGCTTGAACAGATGGGCAATGGCAATCGCCAGCAGCACGAGGCCGAACAGCGCAACGAACGAATGCTCGTCCTGCATGTTCATGCGGCGATAGAAAAAGATGCAGGTACGCGCGAGCGCAAATGCGAGAACCAGCGAACCGACCAACAGATATAGCGGCTGCAGGATAGTCGCGAAAACGTTGCCGTAGGTTTCCTGATGCAACCAGCCCGACACGAGTTTCTCGATCACGACTGCGTACATGCTGTTGAGCGCGGTCAAGGTCAAGAGCCGTTGCGTGACCTGGCCTTCGGCACGCAGCTCCGTTTTCAGCTGGATCACCATCGCCGGCGACGTGGCCATCGCGATCGCCGCGAGCACCAGCGCGACGATCAGCGGCACATGCAAGAACAGCAGGATCGGCAGGACCAGCACAAATGTCAGTGTCGATTCGGCGATGCTCGACAGAATCAGCCAGGGATTGCGGCGGATCCAGCGCAAGTCGAGCCGGCTGCCGAGTTCGAACAGCAACAGGCCGAGCGCCACATCGAGCAGCGGCCGGGCCGCTCTCGCCGAATCCGCATCGATCACGCCGAAGCCAGCCGCGCCGGCCACGAGACCGATCACTGCATAACCGGAAATGCGTGGCAAGCGCCACGCGCGATAGCACAGCTCACCGCACAAACCGGCGGCGAGCAGCGCAAGGCCTGCCCAAAAAATCGCATCGGGTGAGAGCGGCCAGCCAGGAAAGAATGAAAACGCCGACTTCATCTTGGTGGGTTCTCCTTTGATCGGGTGAAATCTAAACGCGCTGCACCTGCAAACCTGCAAGCGGTGAGTTCGGATGTGCTGCCGCAGCATGGCTCGCTATCGCAGCGGATCCCGGCACAGGTGAAAGAACGCCGTCGACTTGAATCAGAGTCTGATGGACCGGCACCGTTCCATTGGTGCGTCCACCGCTTGACGGAGGGTAGGACGCGGAAAGAACGGCGATTGTGCCATAGCTTTTCGGCGTCGATTGAAAACGCTCGTTTGGGTGCGAGAAGCGGTAAAAATGCACCCGTTTGGCAGAAGAACAAGAAAAAGCGACCGGTAGCGATCAGCTTCGCGTGCCGCGGTGTTGACGGTTTTGTAGTCGGAAAAGATTCCTGAGATCCGGGGTCGGTGCGTGGCCGATAAGCGTCGTGTAGCGACGGCCTTTCTGCTTATTGGTTTACTCGTATGTATACGTAGTAGCAGTTAACAAGCCTGCTCGATTTCTGTGGATAACTCTGGTTTACCGAACCGAATCAGTGTCTTGCAGACTGCACAACCGGCTGTACAGGATGTGCGGCTGCGAGGGGGACAAGTGGGTAACTTTTTGCGCTTTCGGCGAGCGGCGAAGTTACCCCGTTTACGTCCACATCCCGTCCACACGCGTTTCACCTGCAATCAGACAGGTTATCCACAGCAAGCCGTGGATAACTTTTCGCGCGACAGGCTGATATCAGCGGGCGGTGCCCTGGCGTAAGGCGCGCAGCAGAAAACGGGCGGGGTCGAGATCTTCGGCGAGGTCGCGCGCGATCGGCCAAGGCTCGCCTTCGATCTGCGAGGCGATCAGCTCGGCACCGAGGCCCGCCCACACGAGACCGCGCGAGCCATACGCGAAGGCGCCGTACAGTCCGTGCGCGCGCGGCAGATCGAGTGGCCAGGCGCCGCGCAGGCGTGCGCTGTCATGGATCGCGGCGGCTTCGTCGGGCAGCGCGCCGATCATCGGTATACGGTCGCTCGTGACACAGCGAAACGCGACCCGGCCGGCCAATGACGCAGGGTTTTGCGCGTCGAGGGTGGTGGCCAGCGCGGGCAGCATTAGCGCGAGGCGTCGGAGATTTTCTTGGTGCCCGGCGGTTTGCACGGCGCGTTCGGGGTCGTCGATATCGTAGGTTGCGCCGGTTAGCGTGACGCTGTCGGCAAGCGGCACGGCGTAGCCATCGCCGATCACCGGCATGGCGAGCGGCGGCACGCTGCCGGCGGGCAGCAGCGTCAGTTGACCACGTACGCTGCGGGTGGGCGCGTAGCGCAGGCCAGCGAGACGCGCGGCGTCGTGGGCATTCGCGAAGATCACCACTGGTGCTTCGGCAAGCGTCTCACCGTGCGCATCGAGCACACGCCATCGATCGCCCACGCGTTCAATCCGCTCTGCCTGAACGCCGAAGCGCCGCTCGAGCAATGCGCCGGCAGCTGCGCATTGAGCCGCGCACAGCGATGCCGGATCGATCCAGCCGCCATGCGGAAACAGCCATCCACCCTGGCTGAGCGGGAGCTTCGCAATCCTCTGTGCCTCAGTGCGCTCAAGTAGCGTCACATACTCAGGCGGATACGCGAACCTGGCTAACGCCGCGGCCATCATGCCCGCTTCTTCTTCGTTTGCCGCTAGCTGCAGCAGTCCTTCGGCGCCGCGCACGGGCGCGTGGCCCGCGTCTGCGAGCATCGCCCAGCGCTGTCTTGCATACAGAAAGCCGGCTCGCGTGATGCGCGAGGCGACACCGTCGTCACGCGAGAGCATCGGATGAAACACGCCGGCCGGATTACCCGAGGCGTCGCGTGCCGGTGCGTCGTGCCGTTCGAGCGACTCCACGCGCCAGCCGCGTGCGGCAAGCCGTTCGATCACGGCGCAGCCTGCGAGACCCGCGCCGATCACCACCGCGTGCCGCTCGCTTACGGCGAGCGGGACCGGCGGTTCGTAGCGGCGTACACGCCAACGCGGCGCAAAGCGGCCCACCAGCATGGCGCGTTTCCAGCCGAAACCCTCCACCTTGCGGTATTCGAAGCCGGCTTGCGTGAGGGCACGCTTGACGTCACCGGCACTCGTATAAGTGGCGAAGGTGGCGTCGTCGCCCGCGAGCCGGGCAAGCGTTTTGAAAATCGCGGGTGTCCACAATTCGGGATTTTTAGCGGGAGCAAAGCCGTCCAGATAGAACGCGTCGGCGCGTAGCCAGAGGGTGGGCAACGTCTCGGCGGCGTCGCCGAAAACAAGCGTGAGGATGACTCGCCCACCTTCGAATTCGAGCCGGTGGGTGCCCGGCACGAGCATCGGCCACGCCTGCGCGAGGCTGTGGCCGAGCTCCGCAATCGATGCGTCTGCAACGGTCGCGGCATACGCATTTAACAAATCGGCCCTTGTAAACGGGTGTTTTTCTGTCGAAACGAAATGCAGCCGCTCGCAACGGTCCGGGTCGGCGCGCCAGGCTGCCCAGGTGACCAGAAAGTTGATGCCCATGCCGAAGCCCGTTTCCAGCACGGTGAAAAGTCGCCGGCGCTGCCACCGTCCGGGCAGGCTGTTACCTTGCAAAAACACGTATTGCGCCTGGGCAAGACCGCCCACGGCGCTGTGATAGATATCGTCGTGACGCGGCGAGAACGGCGTGCCGTTCTCGCGAAACGCCAGGATGGCGGGGAGCAGCGGATCGGTCATGCGAGGCAAAAAACCTTCGGGCAAACGGGTCGAGCGGTGCCGGACACAGCGCGCCGGCCATCGCGCAGCGGGCTATGGCGGGCCGCTCGACGCCTGGAACGTTGGCAAAAACCAACGCCGAACCCCCGTAAAGCCGCGCTTTGGCAGCCGTTTGGATTCCCGGAATAACAAAAATCGTCATTTCCCGGGTTACTCCACCTGGCAACCGTGTAAATCTTCGAAACCCTTATCCTGATTGGGTTTGCGCTGCGCTATCATAGCAAGCGCCGCAAAGGGAAGCGGCAGCACGGCCGTTACGCAGGAACTTGCCGACGGGTTTGTCCGGAACGCTCCGGAGCCGTAGCTGCTCGACGGCGCGGCGCGCGCACGTATAATCGGCGCGTTCGCGCTGTTCGTGTCAACCTAAACCAGAAAGGAACCTTAATGAACAAACAGGAACTGATCGACGCCGTCGCAGGTCAGACGGGCGCCAGCAAGGCTCAAACCGGCGAAACGCTGGACACGTTGCTCGAAGTCATCAAGAAGGCTGTGTCGAAGGGTGACGCGGTCCAGTTGATCGGTTTTGGTAGCTTCGGTTCGGGCAAGCGCGCAGCACGCACGGGCCGCAACCCGAAGACTGGCGAAACCATCAAGATCCCGGCCGCCAAGACCGTCAAGTTCACGGCTGGCAAGGCGTTCAAGGACGCAGTCAACAAGCGCTAAGCACATCCCTGCTTGGTTGTTGACACCCGCCACAGGCGGGTTTTTTTTCGCCTGCGCTTTTCGCCCGCGCACGATGCAAGCCGTGCGCGGACTTCGCTGATATGGCGTTCAGCCGTGAGGTCTCACGGCCTGCACTCAATAATTTCAGTGATGGTGATGGACGATTTCACCGTCGCCGTGATCGTGATCATCCTCGGCGTCGAGATCCCATGCCGGGAACGGATCGGTGAATTGCTGCCAGCCTTGCGCGCCCAAGGCGTATTCTTCGTCGCTCAACAGGCAGGCATCGAACTTCGCGCGCCATACTGCCGGCTCGATGCCGACACCGATCATCACCAGTTCCTGACGACGGTCGCCGATGCTGAAATCGTTCGCGTCGCCATACCAGTCGGCGGCGATTTCCGCGGCGAGCTCGTCGTCGCCGTCGGGCCATTCGCTGCGATCCTGCGCCGCCCACCACATTCCCGCCGGGCCATGACGGCACGCACCGCCCGCCTGGGAGAGCGAACCGGCGATGTCGTTGCGGGTGGCGAGCCAGAAGAATCCCTTGCTGCGCAGCACGCCCTGCCACTCTTCGTGCAGCAGTGCCCACAGGCGCTCCGGATGAAATGGCCGGCGTGCCCGGTAAATGAAATTGCCGATGCCGAACTCGTCCGCTTCGCCACTGTGATGGTGTTCGTGATGCAACGATGCGAGCCAGCCGGGCGCGCTCGATGCCTCGTCGAAATCGAAGCGCTTCGTGTCGAGCACTTCGTCGAGCGGCACCACGCCGAAGCGGCTCACCACCTGCACCGCGCGTGGATTGATGCGCGCCAGAATCCGTTGCAGGCGCGTGAGGTCGTCCGCGCTAACGAGATCCGCCTTGTTCACGACCAGCACGTCGCAGAACTCGACCTGCTCGATCAGCAGCTCGACCAGCGTGCGGTCGTCTTCTTCGCTTGCCGCAATGCCGCGTTCGGCGAGCGCGTCGGCCGAGGCATAGTCGCGCAGGAAGTTGAACGCATCCACCACCGTCACCATCGTGTCGAGCCGCGCGACATCGGAGAGCGAGGTGCCGTCATCGTCGACGAAGGTGAAGGTTTCGGCAATCGGCATGGGTTCCGCAATGCCGGTCGACTCGATCAGGATCGCGTCGAAGCGCTGTTCGCCGGCGAGGCGCCGGATCTCGGTCAACAGGTCGTCGCGCAAGGTGCAGCAGATACAACCGTTGCTCATCTCGACCAGTTGTTCCTCGACATGCGAGAGCGCGGCGGCATCGCGCACCAGGGTTGCGTCGATATTCACGGCGGCCAGATCGTTGACGATCACGGCGACCCGCAGACCGGCGCGGTTGGCGAGAATGTGGTTCAGGAGCGTGGTCTTGCCGGCGCCCAAAAAACCGGAAAGCACGGTGACGGGCAGGTTCGGCTGGTTCATCGCAGTACGGAAACGGAGAGGATTAAGAGGCGTGCCGGGCTTTTAAGCGAGACGCATGAGCGACGGCAGCACGAAGCCGCATTGTGCATCAAACCCGCGGCGTCCGCCTGCGCCGCTCGTGTTGCTCACCCAGGTGGGCCGCACTCACGTTCAGCGCGAGGCGTGCATCAGGTTCCACTTCTGCAGGATGGCCACGATCTGTTGCGCATACTTGTCGCGCAATGCCGGCGTTTCCGAATGATAGGCGCCGACCGCTTGCCAGGTATTGCCGTACTTGTTCATCTGCTGACGCAGATGCCAGGCGGCGATATAGACGTTCTTGCACGGCTCCATCAGCGTGTTGGTGGAGATGCCGTATTGGGCGAGCGTGGGCAGATGAATCGAGTTGATCTGCATCAGGCCGTAGTCGGTCGAACCGTTGGCGTTCTTATGCAGCGCCTCGGGCCGGTTATGCGATTCCTGCCACGCAATGGCCCGTAAAATCAGGGGGTTGACCTTCTGATAACGGGCCGCTTCATCGAAACAGTCGGCGTGTGCGGGCCCCGCTGCGAGCAGCGTGCCGAGTACGGCGCCAATGGTGAGAAGGGCTAGTTTCATCAGTCAAGATGACTAAGCAATTCACAAAAGTAAGACTAGGTAAGGCATTTCACATGCGATAGGATGCACCCGCAACCGCCTGCAAACCCGCCAACACTGAGCCCGCGCCGGACATCGGGGAAAACCCGTGTAGGCGGGTCACATCCAGCAGGGTCAACGGCCCGTATGATACCGGCAGGCGGTTGAGCGTCAAGTTAGCTACCCGACATAAGCTCGCGAAAAACGAAGGCAGCAAAATGCTTCAGTGAGTCCCTACCAGAGCTTTCAAAAATTTGACAGTGTGTGTGGTTGATTAGAGTAATCGCACCGGACCCGTTGTTTTGTGACAAATCCGACATGAAAAACTGTTACTGTTCATTTTTTTCGGACATAGGTTGGAAGGAAGATGGGGGAGCCTGCGCCCGAGGGGGCGTGAGCAGACCGAGAGGGCCCCTGGTCCGCAACCATGTTCGTCGCGCTTGACAGTCGGTCGCTCCGGCGATCGGCATCAACATCAAACTCCATGAGAAGAAATCGTATGGCATTGCGTCGCGTCGCAACGGCGCTGCTGGTGGCTGGACTGATCACTGCGCAGATCGCACACGCTCAGGTGACACTCAACTTCGTTAACGCCGACATCGATCAGGTGGCTAAGGCGATTGGCGCAGCAACCGGCAAAACGATCATCGTCGACCCGCGCGTCAAGGGTCAGTTAAATCTGGTCTCCGAGAACCCGGTCCCCGAAGACCAGGCGCTCAAGACCTTGCAGTCCGCCTTGAGGATGCAGGGCTTTGCGCTCGTGCAGGATCACGGCGTGCTGAAGGTGGTGCCGGAGGCCGATGCGAAGCTGCAGGGCGTGCCGACCTACGTCGGCAATACGCCAGTGGCAGCCGGTGATCAGGTGATCACGCAGGTGTTCCAGCTCAGGAACGAATCGGCCAACAACGTGCTGCCGGTGCTGCGTCCGCTGATCTCGCCGAACAATACCGTGGCGGCTTACCCGGCCAACAACACGATCGTTGTGACCGACTACGCCGACAATGTGCGGCGCATCGCGCAGATCATCGCGGGTATCGATACGGCTGCCGGCACGCAGGTTCAGGTGGTGCCGTTAAAGAACGCGAATGCGCTCGACATCGCGCCGCAACTGTCCAAGATGCTCGATCCGGGCGCGATCGGCGCGACCGACGCGACACTCAAGGTATCGATTACCGCGGACCCGCGCACCAACTCGCTGTTGATCCGTGCCTCGAACGGCTCGCGGCTCGCAGCCGCGAAGGAGCTGGCCAAAGAGCTCGATGCGCCGAGCAGCGTGCCCGGCAACATGCACGTGGTGCCGCTGCGCAACGCCGATGCGGCAACGCTCGCCAAGACCTTGCGCGGGATGCTCGGCAAGGGCGGTGACACCGGCTCATCGGGCGGCCAGAACAACGCGAATTCGTTCAACCAGGGTGGCGGCGGCGCGTATGGTAGCAATTCGACCGGCACCTCCGGTACGCCGCCACTGCCCTCGGGCGGACTCGGCAGCTCGGGCTCGTCGCCGCTCGGCGGCGGCAGCGGAGGAACGGGTACAGGCGGCGGTTCCAGCTCCGACGACCTGGTCGGCAGCGGCGACAAGAACAAGAGCGACGACAATCAGCCCGGCGGCATGATCCAGGCGGATACGGCGACCAACTCGCTGATCATCACGGCCCCCGAACCCGTGTACCGCAACCTGCGGGCGGTGATCGACCAGCTCGACGCACGGCGCGCCCAGGTCTATATCGAGGCGCTGATTGTCGAGCTGAACTCGAACACGAACGCCAATCTTGGCATTCAGTGGCAGGTTGCAAACGGTGCGCTGTTTGCCGGCACCAACCTGGCGACCGGCGCCGGCAACAGCATCATCAACCTGACGGCTGCTGCTGCCGGCGGTCTCCCCGCAGCGCTTGCCAGCACCAGCAATCCTGTCCAGCAGGGCCTCAACGTCGGCTGGGTGCACAATATTTTCGGTGTGCAGGGACTGGGCGCGTTGCTGCAGGCGCTCTCACAGACCGCCGACGCGAACGTGCTGTCGACGCCTAACCTGATTACGCTCGATAACGAGGAAGCGAAGATCGTCGTCGGCACGAACGTGCCGATCCAGACGGGTTCGTATTCGAACCTCACAAGCAGCACCGCGAGCAGTGCGTTCAATACCTACGACCGCGTCGACGTCGGCCTGACGCTGCACGTCAAGCCGCAGATCACCGACGGTGGGATTCTCAAGCTTCAGCTCTACACCGAAGACTCGGCAATCGTGAACGGCACGACCAACGCCACGACCAACCCGGCCGGCCCGGAGTTCACCAAGCGTTCCATCAGCTCGACGGTGCTTGCCGATAACGGCGAGATCATCGTGCTGGGCGGCCTGATGCAGGACAACTACCAGGTCAGCAACAGCAAGGTGCCGCTGCTGGGCGATATTCCCTGGATTGGCCAGTTGTTCCGCTCGGAGCAGAAGAGCCGCAACAAGACTAACCTGATGGTGTTCCTGCGCCCGGTGATCATCGCCGATCGCAATACCGCGCAAGCCGTCACGTCGAACCGCTACGACTATATCCAGGGCGTGCAGGGCGCCTACAAGTCGGACAATAACCTGATGAAGGACAATGACGATCCGGTGGTTCCGCCGATGCCGATTGGCCCGAGCCAGGGCGGCGCGCCCGAGATGAACCTGTTCAATCTCGACGCCATGCGTCGTCAGCAACTGGCGCCGCGGCCCGCCTCCGCACCGGCTGCGGCCACGCCTGCTCCTGTGCAGACGAACCCTCTGCCGGTCGCACCTTCCACGGCCACGCCGGGAGCGCAGCCGTGAGCACGCCGTCCACCCCGCCGTCAGCTTCTGCGTCATCTGCAGCGGCGCGAGCCGGTGCCGCGCCGCATGTCGAGCGCATTGCACCGTCGGCGGTCGCCGCGCGGCTCGTGCCTTACGGCTTTGCGCGCAGTGGCCAGATTCTGGTCGCGCATCAGCATGCTGACGGGCTGGAAGTCTGGATCAGCGAGCGTACGAGCGACGCCGCGCTCGCCGAAGTGGGGCGTAATTTTGGCGCGCTGACGGTCGTGCGCCTTCCTGCCGATGAACTGGCACTGGCTATCAACACCGCGTATTCGCGTCAGGACGGCAGCGCGGCGCAAGTGGTCGGCGAGGTGGAAGGCGAAGTCGATCTGTCGCGGTTGATGCAGGAGATTCCCGAGGTCGAGGACCTGCTGGAATCGGAAGACGATGCGCCGATCATCCGCATGATCAACGCCCTTCTCACCCAGGCGGCACGCGAACAGGCTTCGGATATTCACATCGAGCCGTTCGAGAATGCTTCGGTGGTGCGCTTTCGCGTGGACGGCACACTGCGCGACGTGGTGCGGCCGAAGAAGGCGCTGCACGGCGCACTGATCTCGCGTATCAAGATCATGGCGCAGCTCGATATCGCGGAGAAACGTTTGCCGCAGGACGGCCGGATCACTCTGCGCGTGGGCGGCCGGCCGGTGGATGTGCGGGTGTCCACGTTGCCTACGGGGCACGGCGAACGCGCGGTGCTGCGTCTGCTCGAGAAAGACGCCTCGCGCCTGAATCTCGAAGCGCTCGGCATGGGTTCGGACACGCTCACGAAGTTCGACAAGCTGATCGGCCGCCCGCACGGCATCGTGCTGGTGACCGGGCCGACCGGTTCGGGCAAGACGACCACGCTCTATGCGTCGATGTCACGCCTCGAGACTGCGACGACCAACATCATGACCGTCGAAGACCCGATCGAGTACGACCTCTCGGGCATCGGCCAGACCCAGGTCAACGAGCGGATCGGCATGACTTTCGCGCGGGCGCTGCGCTCGATTCTGCGGCAGGATCCGGACATCATCATGATCGGGGAAATCCGCGATCTGGAGACTGCGCAGATTGCGGTGCAGGCCTCGCTCACCGGCCACCTGGTGCTGGCGACGCTGCACACCAACGACGCAGCTTCCGCCGTGACGCGTTTGACCGACATGGGCGTGGAGCCGTATCTGCTCGCCTCATCGCTGCTTGGCGTGCTGGCGCAGCGGCTGGTGCGCCGGCTCTGTCCGGTGTGCCGCGAAGAGCGCACGGACGAACATGGCCGCGTGCAATGGCATCCGGTGGGTTGCGACAAGTGCGGACACTCCGGCTACGCAGGACGGCGCGGTGTGTATGAACTTCTGCTGATCGACGATTCGATCCGCACGCTGATTCACCGTAACGCAGCCGATTCGGAGATTCTCGACGCGGGGCGTGCTCAAGGCATGCACACGCTGCGCGAGGACGCCGACCGTTGGCTCGCCTCGGGCCTGACCTCGCTTGAGGAAGTGATCCGCGTGACGGGCGGAGCTTAAGTCCATGCCGGCATTTCGTTTCGAAGCGATCGATGCGACGGGCAAGGCGCAAAAAGGCGTGCTCGACGCGGACAGCGCGCGCGGCGCCCGCACTCATCTGCGTGGCCAGGGGCTGACACCGCTGCTGGTCGAGCCGGCCGCGAGCCGCACGCGCGGCGAGCGCAACCAGCGGCTCTCGCTCGGGCGGCGTTTGTCGCAACGCGAGCAGGCCATTCTTACGCGTCAACTGGCGAGCCTGCTGATCGCCGGCTTGCCGCTCGACGAAGCGCTCGCCGTGCTGACCGAACAATCGGAGCGCGACTACATCCGCGAACTGATGGCGTCGATTCGCGCGGAAGTGCTGGGCGGCCATTCGCTCGCCAATGCGCTGCAGCAGCATCCGAAAGATTTTCCGGAGATCTACCGCGCATTGGTGGCAGCGGGTGAGCATACCGGCAAGCTCGGTCTGGTGCTCTCGCGTCTCGCCGACTATATCGAGCAGCGCAACGCGCTCAAGCAGAAGATCGTGCTGGCCTTCACGTATCCGACCATCGTCACGATCATCGCGTTCGGCATCGTGACTTTTCTGCTGAGCTATGTGGTGCCGCAAGTCGTCAATGTGTTCGCCAGCACCAAGCAGCAGTTGCCGTTTCTCACCGTCATGATGATGGCGCTCTCAGGCTTCGTGCGCAAATGGTGGTGGGCGGTGCTGATCGGCGTCGCGGTGCTGGCGTATGTCGTGCGGTCGATTCTGGCGCAGCCGGGGCCCCGCCTTGCCTTCGACCGCTGGCTTCTGACCGCCCCGCTGCTCGGCAAGCTGGTGCGTGGCTATAACACCGTGCGCTTTGCCAGCACGCTCGGCATCCTGACGGCGGCCGGCGTGCCGATCCTGCGCGCGCTGCAGGCGGCGAGCGAAACGCTCAGCAACCGGGCGATGCGCGACAACATCGACGACGCAATCGTGCGGGTGCGCGAAGGCACGTCGCTGTCGCGCGCGCTGGGCAATACGAGGACGTTTCCGCCGGTGCTGGTGCACCTGATCCGCTCGGGTGAAGCGACCGGCGACGTGACGACGATGCTTGATCGTGCAGCGGAAGGCGAAGCGGGCGAACTGGAGCGCCGCACCATGTTCCTGACGAGCCTGCTCGAACCGTTGCTGATTCTGGCGATGGGGGGTGTGGTGCTGGTGATCGTGCTGGCCGTGATGATGCCGATCATCGAGCTGAACAACCTGGTGCAGTGAGGCGCTGCGGCGCGCGGGCGTGGTTAGCGCAACCGCATGACGCGATTGCGGCCAGATCGCTCAGCGCACGTAGATGGTGGGACCGGCCGGGTTGGCGGGCAGGAACACTTCGGAATGGACGCCGTTGCGGTCGATGATGATCGAACGGGCGCGCACTTCGTAGAGCTTGGCGCCTTGCATGATGACGCTGCCGAGCGAAACGGCCCGCGGCGGTTCGCCGCCTGCGCTGATGATGGCAGCGCCACCTTCCCGGAGCGACAGAATGCCGAACAGGCGCACGTCCTGGTTGACGCTGCGCTGCAGTTGCCCGCCGAACAGCGTGGCCGCCTGTTCGACCGAGATTGGCGCATGCACGGCGGCAGCCGGCAACGGACCACCACGCAGCGCGGTCAAAGTGACGAGCCAGTAGGTGAGCGTCGCGCAGAACACGGCGAAGAGCGCGAGCGAAAGAAGGCGGATTTGGGTGGCGTTCATGCGCACATTGTACGGACTATTGTGAATTTTGCGTTGAGGGAAGTGTCCCTAACCTGGCGCGAATCGCCAGGTTCCTCCGAGGGGAGGCGAGAAACTTCGGGAGGCCCGACGTTTTGTCGCAACCCTTCAACTGCATGACATTAAAATGACTGAACAGGAGTGTTAAATCGCGCACGGATTCCGTTTTGCGCAACACTCGCCTGACACGAAAATCTTCCTGAAAAGAGGTAGCAAGCTATGCAAATGTGGACCACTCGCCGCACCGAAATCGCGGGTCTGCGTAACCGTCGGCAACGCGGTTTTACGCTGATTGAAATCATGGTGGTGATTGCGATTCTCGGGATTCTGGCCGCGCTGATCGTACCGAAGATCATGAGCCGTCCGGATGAGGCGCGTCGTGTTGCTGCGAAGCAGGACATCGGCACGATCATGCAGGCCATGAAGCTGTACCGCCTCGACAACGGCCGCTATCCGACCCAGGACCAGGGGCTGCGCGCGCTGGTCGAAAAGCCGACTACCGATCCGGTGCCGAACAACTGGAAGGACGGCGGCTACCTCGAGCGCCTGCCGAACGATCCGTGGGGCAATCCGTATCAGTACCTGAACCCGGGCGTGCATGGTGAAATCGACGTCTTCAGTTATGGCGCCGACGGCAAACCCGGCGGCGAAGGCAACGATGCCGACATAGGCTCGTGGGAATAAACGCTTGAGCCTGTTGCGCGCCCTCTTGTTCGACGCCGGTACCATGCCTCTGTCCGATTACAGGTCTCGTGTTGCTTCGGCGTGTGTGGCGAGGATGCCGCACGCGCTGGAACCGGCATGCGGGGTACATCGCAAGCGCATGGTTCGGCAGGCAGGCTTTACGTTGCTGGAGATGATGGTGGTGCTGGTGATTGCCGGGCTGCTGGTATCACTGGCATCGATTGCAATGACGCGCAATCCGCGCACGGATCTGAATGAAGAAGCTCAACGGTTGGCATTGCTGTTCGAATCGGCGGGCGACGAAGCGCAGGTACGGGCGAGGCCTATTGCGTGGCAACCGTTCGACGGCGGGTTTCGTTTCGACATGCATACCGATGACGGCTGGCGTCCGTTGCGCGACGAGTTGCTCGGACCGCGCCGCTGGGAAGGCGGCGTGACGAGCGTGACGATCGACTATCCGGGGTCGGACGTGCATCCGTCGCGGGTGGTGTTCGGTACAGAGAGCATCGATACGCCGGTCCAGGTCACGCTGTTTTCCGCGGCGGGCCAGGCGACTATTGTGGGTACAGGCAATGGCCGCTATGAGGTACGTTGAGATGGACGGCGCGATCAGGGGTGCGGCGTGCGCGCGGTTGCGCGGCGGGACGCAGCGCGGCTTTACGATGATCGAAGTGCTGGTGGCGCTGGCGATCATCGCGGTGGCGCTGGCCGCGTCGCTGCGAGCGGTGGGCAATCTGGCGAGCAGCGAGGTGGAATTGCATCAGCGGCTGTTGGCGGGCTGGAGTGCGGACAACATGCTGGCGCAGTTGAAGCTGTCGCACAGCTGGCCGGATGTGGGGTCGAGCAGCTTCGACTGTTCGCAGGGGAATTTGCAGTTGCTTTGTACGGAACGGGTGACGGCGACGCCGAATCCGGTGTTCCGTCGCGTTGAGGTGTTGGTGACGACACCGGGCCGCGCCGGCAATCTGGCGCAGATGGTGACAGTGGTGGCGAATGAAACGAACCGTTCGCTCTGAGCGCCACCGCCGCCGTCCGGCGCACGGCTTCACACTGATCGAACTGCTGGTCGCGATTGCGATTCTGGCGGTGATCGCGGTGTTGTCGTGGCGCGGCCTGGACCAGATCATCCGTGGACGGCAGACGATCACCAACGCGATGGAAGACGAGCGGGTGTTTGCCCAGTTGTTCGACCAGATGCGGATTGACGTGAGGCATGCCGCGACCGATGACGAGTCGGGGCAAGCGGCGGTCTCGGTGAGTGGCGACGTGCTGCAGATCGTGCGGGAGCTGGATTTGCCGGAGACGGCGCCGCGTTTGCAGGTGGTGCGGTATCGGGTGGCCGATGGCCGGGTGATCCGGTATGCATCGCCACCGCTTGGCAACGTCGGTGAATTGCGGGGGGCTCTGCGGGGCGGCGAGGGAGAAGGCTGGAGCGCGGTGCCGTTGATGGGGGGTGTTGGGTCTATTGCTGCGCGGCTGTTTGTGCCGAAGGTGGGGTGGACGACGCAGATGAAAGATGTGCAGGATGCGATTACCGAGAACGATAACAATTTGAAGGTTCCCCAGTTGGGGAGTGCTCCGCTGCCGCGGTCTGTGACAGGGCTTGAGGTGATTATTGGGGCTACTTCGTTGGCGCAGCCGGTTACCAGGGTTTTTCTCGTCGGAGAGTGAGGGATGCAGGTTGTTTGGCTACCGCCGGGGGTTGGTTTTTCTCTTGCTGCGCAGGGAGGGGGGCTGTTTGCCTACGGTGTTGGGCTTTTCTTGCTTTGCTTTTCGTTTATTTGCGTTGCTGCCTGGTTGTTTGCACGTGGTGTTGGCCTTTCCTTGTTTTCTTATCGGTCTATTGGCGTCGCCCCTGTGCGGGGCGGCACCTACTTTTCTTTGCAGCGGCAAAGAAAAGTAGGCAAAAGAAAGCCGCTCACACCGCTAACTTTTAGGTGTCCACCCCTGTTCGTATCCGGTAGTGGTCCGAAAACAAGATCATCCCTCGCACCTCTCACTTCAGTGACAAGGCAGTCATCCGCTCCAGCGTCGCGCTTCGCGCCCCGCCGAAGGGCACAACACCCGGCACCGCCCCCAAGGGGCTTTGTCGTCGCGCAATACGCCTTGCAACCCACGGCCGGTTATGCCGAACCGACAAGCACGCAGTGCGTGGGCGGGATGAATGAGCGCTGTACCACGAACGGGGGAAGCGCGAGGGACGATCTCGTCTTCGGACCACTCCCGGGAAATTCGAGAGGCGGACACCTACAGGCTAGCGGTTGCAGCCCGCTTTCTTTGCTTACTTTCTTTGCGGCGGCAAAGAAAGTAAGTGCCGCCCCGCACAGGGGCAACGCTAATAGACCGATAACAAAGCAAGGAAAGGCCAACACCCCAGCCAAACAGCCAACCGCCGTAGGCAAGCAAAAAGCAAAAACCCAAACCGGCGTAGCCATAATCAGCGCACTACTGGTAGTGGCCCTATCAGCAATCCTGGTATCAGGCATTCTGTGGCGCCAGCAGGTTCAAATCCGAAGGATAGAAAACCAGCGCCTGCTATCGCAAGCACAGTGGATATCCAGAGGCGCTTTAGACTGGACAAGACTGATCTTAAGATCCGAAGCCGACACCTCAGCGGGTATCACCTACTTAGGGGGAGTATGGAGCGTCCCCATAGCCCGAACTCGCCTATCGGACTTCTTGGGCCAAATAGGCGAAGTCCGCGCCTCAGAAGGCGCCTCAACCTATCTATCAGGCTCGATAGAAGACGCCCAAAGCAAATTCAACCTGCGAAACCTGGTCTCAAGCCCGGCCCCAGGCGTATTGCAAGTCAACGTGGAGCAAGTCCAGGCCTTCCAGCGCCTGCTCGCCCTGCTCAGCCTCAACAGCCAGTTGGCGAAAACCGCCGCCGTCCAGATCCGCGACAGCCTCGCCCAATCCGCCACGCGTTTCCAGACACAAACCGCCACAACCGGCGGTACCGCCGCCCCCACCCTAGGCGGCGCAATCGGTGGCAACACGTTCACCGATAAACCCGGCATCGACGACAGCGACAGCAACCCCGACATCGCGCCGCTGCAGATGACCAGCGTCGACTCGCTGCTCGACGTGCCAGGCTTCACGCCCGACATGGTCGCGAGGCTGCGCCCGTTCGTGACCTATCTGCCCACCACCACGGCAGTCAATATGAATACCGCGCCGGCTGAAGTGGTCGCCGCCGTCGTGCCGGAAATGAACCTGTCCGCCGCTCAAGCGCTCGTCGCGCGCCGCGAGACTGTCTTCTTTCGTAACGTCGGCGATGTATTGTTGGCCTTGCAGGCGACCGGTGTTCAGCAAACGGCGATCGACCAGAGCCTCTACGACGTCAACACCAGTTACTTTTTTATCCACGGCCGTGTCGATCACGAACGCGCGGAAGTGGATCGCACGACCCTCGTTTATCGCGATGCACTGACGCATACCACCCGCATCGTGCGCGTACAAGATCAACTATGAATAACGCTTTTTCCGGAGAGAGTGGCCTTTGAGCACGCTGATCGTCCTTTTGCCGCCGCGTGACCCGGCGGTGCCGTCGCAGGAATGGCAACTGCCGGAATTGCCGTTCCTGTTGCTCGACAAATCGGGCCGCACGCAGCGCGCCGGCCGCTCGGCGCTCGCGCTGCTGCCGCGTGCGTCGTCGACGGTCCTGATGGTCGCCGCGCGCGACCTCCTGATGATGCCCGCAACCCTGCCCCCGCTGAAGGGGCCGCGTCTGCGCCAGGCCTTGCCGAACATCGTCGAGGATCAACTGATCCAGGACCCGCAGACCTGTCACATCGCGCTCGATCCGCAACCGCTCGGCAATGGCCGGCATCTGCTCGCCATCGTCGATCGCGGCTGGTTCCGCTTCATCTGCGAAGCCTTCACCACCGCCGGTCATCGCAGCATTCGCGCCGTGCCGGTCACGCGTTGCCTGCCGCTGCCGCCAGTTGCTGCCACGCCGCTCGCGCAAGCCGAAGCAGACGCGGCAACTGCTGCGCTGCAGCCGGCTGCGGCGGGTAAGCAGGCGGTTGACCTCGCCGTCGAGCCGCCGTCGCCGGTCGTCGCCGCTGTGCTCGGCACCGTGGTCTCCACCGCGCCCGCCCTGCTGCTCGAGATGACGCCGGAGTCCAGCACCACACGCGTGGAACTGGCGATTGCACGCGGTGTTCAGGGTGAAGGGCTCGCCGTGCCCGCGACGTCCGTCAATGCGACCCTCGACGCCCTCTCCGGCGCCGCGCCGGTCTCGCTTTATCTGCTCACCGAGGTACCGGGTAACGAACCCGGCATGGGTTCGAGCGCGCAAGCGAAGCTAGCGGCGCAGATCGCGGGCGCGCAGCCGCTGCCGTTCGAGAAGCTCGCTCGCCGCGCACTCGAGTGCCGCTTCGACCTCTGCCAGTTCGAGTTCGCCGCGCAACCGTGGCGTCTCGACCGCGCTACGCTGCGCCGTCTGCGCCTGCCTGCGCTGCTGGCCGCGGCCGCGCTGGTGGTGGCGATCATCGGCGCCAATGTGCAATGGCTGATGCTTTCGCACCAACGCGACGCGATCAACGCGCAGATGACCGAGTTGCTGCTCAACACGTTCCCGAAAACGACCGTCGTGCTCGACGCGCCCGACCAGATGTCGCGCCAGATGCAGCAACTCCGTGTGGCCGCTGGTGAGTTGTCGCCGGACGATTTCCTCTCGCTGTCAGCCGGACTTGCGCGCTCGCTCGGACCGGTGCCGGTCAACGGCATCGCAGCGCTCGATTATCACGACCATCGTCTTGATGTGACCTTCAAGCCCGAAATCAAGGTCGACGCCGGCCTGACACAGCGTCTGTCGGGCAACGGCCTCGCGGGGGCGATCGACAGCAACACCGGCAAATGGACCATCAGGAGCGGACAATGAAAAATGAACTTGCTCAAACATGGGCCGGATTCTGGGACGGGCGAAGCGAGCGCGAGAAGAACCTGCTGACGTGGGGCGGCGCAGTGCTGGGCGTGGTGATCGCGTGGTCGATTTTGTGGGCGCCGGCTCAGGACGGCCGCGCGCATTTGCGTGACTCGCTGCCGTCAATGCAGCGTCAGCTTGCGCAGATGACCGCCCAGGCCGAGGAAGCGCGCCGGCTGACGGCCGCAGCCCAAGGCGTTGCGCCGACCGGCGGCGCGCTCAAGGATGCCCTCACCGCTTCGCTCACCGATCACGGCCTTACACCGCTGCAAGTGGAGTTGATCGGCAATGCGGTGCAGGTCCAGTTAAAGAACGCTTCGTTTCCCGTCTGGACTACGTGGGTCGACGACGTGCGCCGGCAATTCAAGGTGCAGGTCGCCGAGGCGCACATTACCGCGCTCAAAGACGACGGACAGGTCGACCTGACAGCATCGCTGCAGCCGTCGACCGCGAAATGACGGTGCAGCTACAGGATCTCGCATGAATTTCTGGATGCGGCGCTTGCGCGCTGCCCTGCCGTGGCTGCTGGTCGCGGTGTTATCGAGCGGTACCGTCTTGCTGGTGCTGTTACCCGCCGCGTGGATCACACCGGCGTTCACGAAGGCGAGCGACGGTCACGTCAATCTGGTCGACCCGGCTGGCTCGCTGTGGCACGGCTCGGCCACGCTGATGCTGGCGGCCGGTGCGGACACCAGCGCCGCAACGCTGCTGCCGGGCCGGATTGAATGGCATACCGCGTTCTGGCCGCTTTTCACCGGCCGCATCCGGATGACGATGCTGCAAAGCGAAGCCATGCCCGACCCGATCACGGTCGATGCGACCGGGCGCGGCTCCACGGTGTCGCAGGGGACGATCGCCGTGCCGGCGTCGCTGCTCTCGGGTCTCGGTGCGCCGTTCAATACCCTCGATCTGCAAGGCGATGTGCGGCTCGCGTGGAGCGACTGGCGGACTTTCGGCAAGCAATCCTTCGGCCAACTAACGGTGACGCTCAGCGACGCAAGCTCACGCGTTTCGCTGGTCAAGCCGCTCGGCTCTTACCGGGTGGTGGTGCAGGCGGAAGGCGGCAGTTCGACGGTCGATCTCTCGACCCTCAAAGGCCCTTTGATGCTGAATGGTCACGGCGTGGTGGGCGGCGCGGTGACGTCGTTTAGCGGCACGGCGAGCGCGGCGCCGGAGCAGCGCGATAACCTTGCCGGCCTGCTGAACTTGCTCGGGCGGCCGAGCGGACCGGGCACGGTGACGCTGACCTTCGCTCGCTGATCGCGCCGCGTGCGGTCTCAGTCGTTGCCCGGCAGTACGTGCGGCGGTTCGATAGCCGCGGCCTTCTCCGTGCCCTGCGGATCCGCTGAACCCGTTCCTGCGCTGGATGCGGCCGGCACCGCGGAGGTTGTGGCAGGCGCGCTCGCCGCCCCTGCCCCAGCGTTTGCATTTGCGGCCGGCGGCGCAGCCACGCTGCCTGTCTCCCGCGCCATCTGCGAGACATCCCAGCCGCCACCGAGCGCCTTCACGAGCCCCACCGACGACACCATACGCTGTCCCGCCAGACTCGCGAGTTTCTGCTCCGCGGTGAACGCGGTGGTTTGCGCGGTCAGCACGCTCAGATAAGCCACGGTGCCCGACTTGTACTGATTCGTGACGATATCGAGCGCCTGCTGCGCCGATACGACGGCCTGCTGCTGCACGACGATTTCCTGCTCGAGAATCCGCTGCGAGGCGAGGTTGTCTTCTACGTCCTGAAACGCCGCCAGCACGGTTTGCCGGTACACCGCTACGTCCTGGTCGTAGGCGGCGCGGGCCGCGTTGGTCTGCGCTTCGCGCAGGCCGCCGTCGAAGATCGTGCCGGCCAGTTGCGGGCCGAGGGTCCAGAAGCGCGCCGGCGCGGTGAGCAATTGCGACAGCACCGAGCTCTGGAAGCCGCCGGTTGCGGACAGCGTCAGCGATGGGAAGAACGCCGCGATGGCGACGCCAATCTGCTCGTTCGCGGCCTTGGCGGCGCGCTCAGCCGCCGCGATATCGGGCCGGCGTTCGAGCAGCGCGGACGGCATCTGCGCCGGGACGGCAGGCGGCGTGGCGGTAAGCGGTGCCGGCGGAATCGAGAACGTCGAGGCCGGCTCGCCGACCAGCACAGCGATCGCATGCTCGTCCTGGGCGCGGGCGATGCCGTTGTCGATCGCAGCGGCCTGGGCTGACTGCAATTGCGCTTGCGCCTGGATCACGTCGGAGCGTGCGGCCACACCTTGCGCGTACTGATTCTGCGTGAGCTTCAACGACTTTTCGTAGGCAACCACGGTGTCGTCGAGCAGCTTTTGCATCGCGTCGAGCGAGCGCAGCGAGAAATAGGTCTGGGCGAGCGTGCCCTGTGCCGACAGCCGCGCGTTGGCGAGCGTCGCGGCCGCGCCCTGCTGGCTCGCTTCCTGCGCGCTGACTGTGCGGCTGACCTTGCCCCACAGGTCCGGCTCCCAACTGGCGTCGAGTTGCAGGTTGTAGCTGTTGTTGACGCTGGAGCGCGTGCTTCCCGAACTGCTGGAGAGACTCGCGGACGAGCCGTTGCCCGAGCGGGTCAGGCCGGCTGAGCCGCTGATCACCGGGAAATATGCCGCGCGTGCTTCGCCGACCAGCGCGCGGGCCTGACGGTATGCGGCCGCGTACTGCGCGATGGTCTGGTTGGAGGTGTTCAGCTTGTCTTCGAGCGCGTTGAGTTGCGGGTCGTCGTAGATCGTCCACCAGGCGCCGCGGTCATGCTGATCGGCGGGTTGCGCGACCTTCCAGCCGGGGGCGGCTTCCTTATAGGCGGCCGGTACCTCGGTGGTGGGTTGCCTGTAGTCGGGGCCGACCGCGCAGCCGGCCAGCACGGTGGCGAGCGCCGCGCCTACGGCGAGGGTCAGGGCGCGCGGAGCAAGTGCGCGCGTGCGCGAGCTTCGGTCAAACTGCATGCAATGAATTCCTGTCGATTCGGCCGACGCAATGCCCCCAGGCTCAGAGACCCGTGGGGCTTGGGAAGATCGGCGGGCGGCCGCCCTGATGGCCGGGTGGCAATGAGGGGCGGGAGGCCGCGACGCTTCGGAATGTTAACGTAAGCAACGTCGGTGGCACGTAAAACCGAAAGAGTAATGCGCGCCGCGCCGTGGGTGTGTAACTCGCGCAGCGGCGACCGTTACGTGCTATTACGGCGTATTCGCAGATGGGCGGGCGGCCGGGCGGCGCACTCTCGAAGGACAGGGGCTTGATTGAGCCCGCGAACGCTTTAGCGTCAGGGGCGCTGATCGGCGCTAGCGTGGCGAGCCTGTTTGCCGGCTGCAGCGCGGCAAGCCGGTGCGTCCGCACGGGCCTGGCAGAGTGCGGGGAGACGCGGTGCGGTTGCTGCACCCGGCGCCAGAATCCTTCCCGCAGCGGAGCTTGCGAGCAGCGCCACTACCGGTGCGGCGCTTGCTGCTGAACCTGGCTTGGCCTTACGGCCATTGCGGCGATGCTCGATCCATGCAAAGAACAACACCCCGAGCGATCCCCCCGGCATCACGAACATGACGACGTACAGCGCCAGCTTCCACCAGCGGTTCGGTCCTTGAAAGGACTGCACGGCGGAATCGTGAAGGGAGCGGCTCAGGCCGCCGAGGGTATTTTTCAGGTACAGCATAACGGGGGTCCTCTACGCACCGTCAGGTGGGGTGCGCGGCAAAACGGTCAGAACATGGTCTCGGGTGGCGCCAGCGGCGCGTAACTCGTTGCCTGCAATAATATTGACTATGCAATTAAATTTCAAGATACTTCGCCTCATGCCAGCCTGCCGTGTTGTTTTTTCGAGAGCGTGACAGTCGGGCCAGCGGCGCGTGAGATTGACTTGTCTGCTTAGGCAGCTAAAATTCGGCCTATTTTCTGCGTTGTGGCAAAGTAGGTGCAATTTAGGTGGCAGCTTATACGTCAACTGAAGTACCAAAGCGAATTCGATGACAGACGGTCCCTACAACGCCGACGAGATTCATCTCGAGTCGAGCCTTGGTCATTACCTGTCGAAAGCGCGCAATGTGCTGGTCGAGCGGATGGACCGCGCGGTCAAGCCGTTGGGACTCACCGCGCAGCAGATTGGCGTGATCCTGATGTTGTCGTGCGGGCGGGCGCATACGCCGTATGAGTTGTCGCGCGCCATGTCGTACGACAGCGGGTCAATGACGCGCATGCTCGATCGCCTTGAGAAGAAGGGCTTTATCGTGCGCATGCGCAGCGATGCCGACCGTCGCATGGTCAAGCTCGAACTGACGGCGCACGGCCGGGAAGTCGCCCAGCAGTTGCCGCGCGTGGGCTCGGTGGTGCTGAAGGAGCAGTTGCAAGGTTTTACAGCCGCGGACATCGCGACCCTGACGAACCTGCTTGGCCGCCTGATTGCAAACGGTTCGGGCAGCGGTGAAGCATGCGAGTTCACGGGATGCGAACTCCGCACCGCAGCAGAGCAGTCCCCGCCGCCAGACGGCGAAGCGTAACCCCGTGATGTAACCCCGACGCGTCGTTTCAGCGTCGATTCTCAAAGAAATATCTGTCTGGGCAGAAGGTGACGGAACATGCAAGCCGTCCGGTCGGACGGTGAAATATGCATGCTGAGTCAAGCTTTTGCCGGCAGCTTTGCAAGGGATTGGAGCAAGCCTCCGATCGACAGGAGACTCAATCATGGCCGCTACGGCTCCCGCAGTTGCCGCACCCGTTCCGGAACCCGCCCCGCTAGCCGGCGGGACGCTGGCGTTGCTCACCGTCGGACTCGCGCTCGGCACGTTCATGGAAGTGCTCGACACGTCGATTGCCAACGTCGCCGTGCCCACCATTTCGGGCAGCCTTGGCGTAGCGACCAGCCAGGGCACCTGGGTGATCTCGTCGTATTCGGTCGCCTCGGCGATTGCCGTGCCGCTCACTGGCTGGCTTGCCCGCCGGGTCGGTGAGGTGCGCCTCTTCACGCTGTCGGTGCTGCTCTTCACGATCGCTTCGGCGATGTGCGGCTTCGCGCAGAACTTCGAGTCGCTGATCGCCTTCCGGCTGATCCAGGGATTGGTTTCCGGGCCGATGGTGCCGCTCTCGCAAACCATCCTGATGCGCTCGTATCCACCCGAGAAGCGCGGCCTCGCGCTCGGCCTATGGGCGATGACGGTGATCGTCGCGCCGATCTTCGGGCCGGTAATGGGCGGCTGGATCACCGACAACTACACGTGGCCATGGATCTTCTACATTAACGTGCCGATCGGCCTGTTTTCAGCGGCATGCGCTTTCCTGCTGCTGCGCGGGCGTGAGACCAAAACCACCAAACAGCGTATCGACGCCATTGGCCTCGCGCTGCTGGTGACCGGCGTGTCGTGCCTGCAGATGATGCTCGACCTCGGCAAGGACCGCGACTGGTTCAACTCGAAGTTTATCGTCGCGCTGGCGATCATCGCGGTGATCTCGATTGCCTTCATGCTGGTCTGGGAGATGACCGAGAAGGAGCCGGTCGTCGATCTCTCGCTCTTCAAGGACCGCAACTTCGCGCTCGGCGTGCTGATCATCTCGTTCGGCTTCATGGCGTTTTTCGGCTCGGTGGTGATCTTTCCGCTCTGGCTGCAGACCGTGATGGGCTACACGGCCGGCCTCGCGGGTCTGGCGACGGCGCCGGTCGGCTTGCTGGCGCTGGTGCTCTCGCCGATGATCGGCCGCAACATGCACCGGCTCAATCTGCGGATGGTGGCGAGCTTCGCGTTTATCGTGTTCGCTTTCGTGTCGCTCTGGAACTCGACCTTCACGCTCGACGTGCCGTTCAATCACGTGATCTGGCCGCGTATCGTGCAGGGGATCGGGGTGGCCTGCTTCTTCGTGCCGATGACCACAATTACGCTCTCCAGCGTGTCCGACGAACGTCTCGCGAGCGCCTCGGGTTTGTCGAACTTCTTCCGTACGCTCTCGGGGGCGATCGGCACGGCGATCAGCACGACCTACTGGGAAAACGACACGATCTACCATCACGCGGTGTTGGCGGAATCGGTCAGCAACTATGCGCCGAACACGACCGCGTATAGCGACTCACTGGCGAGCCTCGGCTTTGCGGGCCAAAGTCTGACGGCGCAGCTCAACCAGATCGTGACGCAACAGGCGTACATGATGGCGACCAACGACTTTTTCCGGATTTCGTGCGCGAGTTTCATCGTGCTGGCCGGGCTGGTATGGATCACCAAGCCGCGCTCGGGTGCGGGCCCGTCGCTGGGGCATTGAGGGGCGCACCCGCAGCGCCACCTCGCAGGGTGGCGCGTGCGGTTTATTGCGTGACAGGCACATCGCCCGGCGAGCCCATCGACTGCGCCGGCGCACCCTCTTGCGACGGATTCGACGGCGCGGTGCCGTCCGTGCCGTTCGTGCCTTGTGGCGGTACGTTGCTCGCTGTTCCGCTACGCACGAACTCCTTGAAATCGGCGCCGGCTTCCCACGGATTCGGCTTGCAGCCGAGCGAGCTGTCGCAATGCGCGGCGAAACCGATGGTGGCGGTGCCGTCGTTGTTTGGCGTCCTGGTGATCTGATAGGCCAGCGCCCGCTTGCCGCCATCCGGCCCGGTGGTCTGGATCAGCGAGTCGGTGGCCGCTTCGATCTTGTAGGTGGAATGGTTTGTCACCCACGTCTGGGCGCGTTGCCACCAGAGACCGCACTCATTCGCATTCGCGCACGTCAGCGGCGCGGTGGCAATCTGCATGACGTCGGGATTCACCTGCCCGCGCGTCGAACAGCCCGACGCGGCGAGAACACACAATGTTGCCAATAGAGCTTTCTTCATCGCGTTGCTTCCTCCCTGCGTGGACACGACCGGATGCGCGCACCCGGCGCGCGAGCGATCATTCAGTGTAAGGGTTGGACCCGTGCGAGCGGGCGGTGTTTCATACGCGTGGCCGAAACATCGCGCTGGGGAATTTCTTGCCGAGGCGAGACGCCACGGCCGCATGGCTCGCGTAGCCGTTACCGGTTGCATGGGTGGAGGCGGGTTGAAGAACACCCCCTGGAGCCATTGCTGCCAAAAGAAAAGGCGGCCCATCAGGACCGCCCTTCTCTACTCTTTTTATGCCGACGCAGCGATACTCATTTCCGCAGCCGCGTTTCTCCCGGCTTGCTACTGCGCCGCCGCGCCGCCGCGCCGTCAGACGCTAAAGCGATTCAACGTGTAGGCTCGATACGCAGCCACGAAGGCATCGAACGAGCCGACCTCTTCACGCTCGAGCCGCGCCTGCTCGTCGAGCGAATGCACGGCGAGTTCCGCGAAGGCCTGTTCGGCGGCGGCGTCGAGCGGCCGCGAGCGGAAATATGCCGCATGCGCTTCGCTTTGTTCGAGGCCGAAGGCGAGGAAACTCTGCTGCTTGTCACGCATCGTTTGCAGTACGCGTGCCGACGGCGTCAGCGAAACATCGGCCAGCTTTGCGCGTTGCGCGGCGAGTGCGCGCACGTGGCTATCATCGCCGTGCAGGGCGTCCAGCGCTTTCGCTGCGACCTCGATCTTCGCGAACAGCTCCTCGGCCCACTCGTGCATTGCAACCGGCTTGCCGTCGCGCGTCAGTTCGAGGCCGGGCTTGCGCCCTTCCGTGGTCACGCGGCCGAAGTTCTGATTGGCTTCGCAGTAGGCGTTCGGAGGCAGCGACGGGCTGTCTTCGAACGCGCAGACCAGCAGGTACGCGTCGAGAAAGCGTGCGGTCTCGAGCGCAATACCGGTCGGCTCGAACGGATCGATATCCATGCAGCGCACTTCGACGTATTGCACGCCGCGTGAGGCAAGCGCATGCAGCGGACGCTCACCCGGATAGGTAACGCGCTTCGGGCGGATCGTCGAATAGAACTCGTTTTCGATCTGCAGCACGTTGGTGTTGATCTGTACCCACTCGCCGTTGCGCTGCGTGCCGATTGCCTCGTACTGCGGATAGGGTTGGCTCACGGCCTTGGCCAGCGCGTCGAGATAGCCCGGCAGCGTGTCGTAGTCCGCATGCAATGCCGCTTGCGCGGTGGTGTTCGAATAGCCGAGGTCGCTCATGCGCAGGCTGGTCGCATACGGCCGGTACAGCGTATCCGCGTCGAAGGTTTCGAGCGTGTGCTTGCGATCGCGCAGAAAACGCCGGTCCAGCGCAGGCGAGGCGCCGAACAGATACATCAGCAGCCAGTTGGTGCGGCGGAAATTGCGGATCAACGCAAGGTAGCGCTCGGACTGGAAATCCACCGCGCTCGCCGTGGATTGCTGGTCCGCGTGCAGCACGCGCCACACTTCTTCGTTGAGCGAATAGTTGTAGTGGATGCCGGCAATGGTCTGCATCGTGCGGCCGTAGCGCAGCGCGAGGCCCACGCGGTACACGTATTTCAGCTTGCCGATATTCGACGAGCCGTATTGCGCAATCGGAATGCCGTCGTCGGTGGCGGGCAGCAGGCCCGGCATCGAGTTGTTCCACAGGATCTCGTCGCCCAGCTTTGTGTAGACGAAACGATGCAGCTGGTCGAGCCTGTCGAGCGTGATCTCGGCGTCGTGTTCCGCCGGCGTGATCAGCTCGATCAGCGCCTCCGAATAGTCGGTGGTCAGCGACGGATGCGTCAGCGCCGAGCCAAGCGCGCGCGGATGCGGCGTGAGCGCGAGCTGGCCGCTGTGCGTGACGCGCAGGCTTTCCCTCTCGATGCCGCGCAGGCCGGTCATCAGCGCGTGGCCATGCGCACCGGAAGCCAGCACGGACAGGCGGTGCGCAAACAGGTCGGTCGGGCGAGAAATGGTCGTGTTTGACATTGATGCGAGTCGGACGTTGTCGGCCGCCATGTGCCGCTCATGTGAGGCTATGTGCGGCCGACAGCATCCGGCGGAATTTTCAGTAGCGGGCACTTTAACATCTCGCCAAAAGGCCTGCTTGAGGCCCGCTCGGCCGCGGCTGGCCCGCTCTTTGGACGGATGCCGGGGGGCGCCGCGTCGAGCCCTCGCGAGCTATTATCCGCCGCGTGCACCGCCCGCGCGGTCCGCTACTTCATTCCATAGATGCATTGCCGCGTAGGCACGCCACGGACGCCAGGCGTCGGTGCGCACGCGCTGCTGGGTTGGGCGCCGCAGCGAGGGATCGCGTGCTGCGATCGACTGCATCAGCACCAGATCCCACGCGGGCCACGCGTCGGCGTCGCGCCAGGCGCGCATCGCCACGTATTCGACGGTCCACGGCCCGATGCCCGGCAGGGCCAGCAGCGCGGCGCGCAAGGCGGTGCATTCGGCGCTGTGGCCGGTGGCATGGGTGCGATGGCTGTCGAGCGGCACGGCGCCGCTCGCCACGGCTGCGGCAACGCCTTGCAGCGCCGCGACGCGCTTGCCCGGCATGCCGATCTGCGTCATGTCCGCCGTGGCCAGCGCGGCCGGCGTCGGGAAGCGCCAGGCGGTGCCCTCGTGCGGATGGTGCTCGATTCGCTGACCGGCGCGCTGCACCAGCCGGCCGATGATGGTGGTCGCGGCCTTCACGCTGACCTGCTGCCCGACGATCGCCCGTACGACCAGTTCGAAGGCCGACCATGCGCCCGGCACGCGCAGACCCGGCGCGGCCTCGATGAGCGGCGCAAGCCACGGGTCGGAGGCGAAATGCGCGCCGATCGCCTTTGGGTCGGCGTGCAGATCGAACATTCGGGCAATCGGCGCGCTCAATGCCTCAGCGTGCCGCCCGGCGGGCCCTTCGATGGTGGCGACGAGGCAGCGCTTGCGGGCGTGTGGCCGCACGGTCAGGGTGCCGCTGTCGCCGGCCCAGTCGATGGCGCGGCGGTACGCGCCGTCTTCGACCACTTCGACACCGGGCGTGGCGCGGCCGGCGAAAAAGCGCAGGATGCGCGGCCAGTCGAACGGCGCCTTGAAGGGCAGCTCAAGAACGGCGAGGTCAGTGACAGTGCTCACGCGGCGTTATCCAGATCAGCGGTGGTGGTAAGGGCAGGCTGTGCTTCGACCTTGAGCAGCGCGGCCTTGCGCGGCAGGCCCCAGCGGTAGCCGGCCAGAGAACCGCTCTTTTGCAGGACGCGATGACACGGGATCGCCAGCGCGACCGGGTTCGATGCACATGCGCTTCCCACGGCCCGCACCGCGCGCGGCGAGCCGACTTCCTCGGCGATCTCCGAATAGGTGCGGGTCTCACCGTACGGAATGCGTTGCAGGGCATCCCACACGCGCTGGCGGAAGGCTGTCGCAGCGATATCTAGCGGCAGGTCGAAGCGCTGGCGCGTGCCGTGCAGGTAGGCCTCGATCTGCGCGATGAACGGTGCGAGCCGACCGGCGTCCTCGACCAGTTCGGCATTGGCGAAATCGCCGCGCAGCTCGCCTGTGATTGCCGCGGCGTCGTCACCAAAGCCGATCTTGCAGATGCCTTTGGCGGTGGCGCCCACCAGCACGAAGCCGAGCGAGGTCGGCGCGCAGGCGTAGTACACGGTCAGGCCTGCGCCCTTGCGACGGTAGGCCGACGGCGCCATGCCCAGCTCGGCCGGCGCGGATTCGTACATGCGCGACGGCGAGCCGAAGCCGGCGTCGACGGTGGCGCGCGTCACGCCGGCTCCGCGCTGGAGTGCGTCGCGCAGCGCCGCGCCGCGCTGGGCGGCCTGATACTGGCGCGGCGATACGCCCACTACGCGCTTGAAGAGCCGTTGCAGGTGGAAAGGGCTCACATGCACGGCGTCGCTCAATTGAGCGAGCGTGAGCCGTTGTTGCGGGTCGGCGTCGAGCGCAGCGCAGGCGCGCTTGACGATCTCGAGCTCGCGCGGCAGGCCGCCGGGCTGGCAGCGCTTGCAATCGCGATAGCCGGCGTTGCGGGCGGCGTCCGGTGTAGCGAAGAAATCGACATTTTCGCGGCGCGGCAGACGCGACGCGCACGACGGCCGGCAGAACACGCCGGTCGTCTTGACGCCATAGAAAAAGGCGCCGTCGGCGTGCGAGTCGCGTTGGGTCACGGCGGCCCAGCGTTCGGTGTCGGTAGACCAGGCAGATGTCACGGTGCGGTTCATGATGTCCTCGAAAAGACAGTTTCGATGGTCACCAATGTAATTTGCAAGCCCACACACTACGCTCCGGTTCTTGCTCTGTCATTGCCTGGCCCTTGCGGCGACGGGGGGTTCGGGGTCAGTTTCCGGCGAGTTGCGACAAAACGCCACCCTATCGGGTTTTCCCTTAAAAAGTTATTGCGTCGCACCAACCCCGTGTGTATAGTAGTTCCTGTCTCCTCCATGTCTCCTCCTGATATGGATTCAGCCTGCTCCCTGAGAGCGGGCTTTTTTTTGCCTGTCGTTTTTGCCCACCGGTTCGCCGATTTTGCCGTCGCGCGCTGGTCGAGCCCTTAATGACCGCCTGTCTGTCGGCCGCGCTTCCCGGTCCTCCCTGCACTGCTGCCTTTCCCTTACACTTTCGATGATTCCCAGTTCATCGCATCGGCAACTGGTCAAGGGGCGCTTTTCATGAAAATCCATATTCGCGAGATCGACCATGTGGTCATCCGGGTGGCGGATCTCGAAGGCATCACCCGTTTCTATTGCGACGTGCTCGGTTGTAGCGTCGAGAAAGAGCAGCGTGAGATCGGCCTAGTTCAGTTGCGCGCCGGCCGCTCGCTGATCGATTTGCTAAAGGTGGGCGCAAAGATTGACCGGGCCGAGAGCGGCACACCCGGCGCGGGACGCAATATGGATCATCTATGCCTGCGCGTCGAAGGTTTTGATGGCGAGGCGCTCAAGGCGCATCTGCAGGAGCATGGCGTGCGGATCGGCGAGCTGGGTGTGCGCTACGGCGCGGATGGATTCGGTCCGTCACTGTATCTGTTCGACCCTGAGGGCAATATGGTCGAATTGAAGGGGCCGCCGGAAGCGGCGCGGACGACCTCGCTATAGAGACTGGAGGCGCGTCCTGACGGGGACAGACGCAGGTTTGGACCGCGCGCTGCCCTGCTTCCGTCAGGCGTTAGCCGGCGCCTTCAGCACGGTCCATTCGATCGGCACCGGATCCGAGTCGGCGCTGCCGAGCCAGGCTGCGCCGTCCTGCACCGTGCATTGCAGGCGCATGGTCCGCTCCGCGAGCTTGCCGAGCGCGGCGCCGACCTCTTCGCCCAGCGTCCAGACCGTTACGTTACGCAGCCGGTCCACCTTGTTACGCACCCCCTGCCACCAGATTTCGGAGGTGCGGCCGCCGTAGGCGATCACCACGACTTCGTTGGAGCGGCCGCTCGCTTTGGCGATACGCCGCTCGTCGGGTTGCCCGACCTCGATCCAGGTTTCGATGGCGCCGGTCAGATCCTTTTGCCACAGATCGGGTTCGTCGGCGTCCGACAGTCCTTTGCAGAATTCCAGCCGTTCCTGCGCGAACAGCGCGAACGCCGCCACGCGCACCATCATGCGTTCGTCGGTTTCCGACGGATGCCGTGCGATCGTCAGCGAATGATCGGCGTAATAGTGCCGGTCCATATCCGCAATCTGCAATTCCGCTTTATAAATCGTCGATTTGAGAGCCATGCCACACCAGGAGCCCGCGCTAGCGGACCGAACAGAAAAGGAATCATCGGCGGCTCGTTGCCGCTTACCGTGTTGTTTGTACATCGCTCGCTCCTCCACAGGGCTGCGGGGGCCGATGCAACGTTGCCAGATGAAAATGACAGCGAAACGGCGCCGGCCGGGCTGCAGCCGTGGGATGGCGAAGGTCGCTCATGCACGATGGGTCGCGTGTCCTGGCTGCTGTTTGCAGTCCATACACAGCATTTAACGTGCCATCGTGAGGTCGAAGGCCGCACCTTACACGCGTGCGGCCGCTCTGTGCAAGCTTTCCCGCTATCGGCGCCGACGGTGGCGACTGAGACGATGCGTGCAGGATGGGTCCGGAACGTCTCAATTCTGAATCATCGGACCTTTGCGTTCGTCTTCGGGGTGCGATCGTGCTGCCGGAATGGGTACCGGTCTTACAGGCGGCGTGTGACAGGCATCACGGGATGCAGGCGGGTGACGCGGTTACGCACGGGTTGCCGGCTCAGGAAACGCTTGGCGTGTCTTCCCGTGGGAGATTTGATATCAATGGATAGCAATCCGAATCAATTCGGCCAGTCGCATACAGTTTGAAAACCTGGAAAGCGAAACGGCCGGGCACATGCCCAGCCGTACTCATTTGCGTCCGTCGCGAACGCAAGGTTCCACTCGCATCCAATCATCGCCGGGCCGGTTAAAGGCCTCGGCATAGCAATCACATCAACCAGGTTTTAAACCCGGCCGTAGTGCGTTTATTGCTTGATGAATCGATCGTTAGCCCAGAGGCCTTCCGTATCGCTATTGCCCGCATTGACGAACTCGACGTCATGTCCGACTACGCGCACGACGCGGAAACTCGAATTCTCCGGAGTGGAAATGCATTGGTATCCGGAGAAGAATTCCTGCATCTGCTGCTGCTCGCCGGCCTGCGCATGCTGATCGGCGGCGTCGAGCTTGTCCTTCGACAGGCAGCCATATGCGTTAGGCTTGAACTGGATCGTTTGCTGCGGCTTGATCACGCTGTCCTGGGCCTGCACCGCGGAAGCGGCTACCAGTCCCGCAACGGCGAAAAGAATAGCGACTTGTGCTTTCATATGTGCCTCCGTGCGGGTAATTGCTCAGGTTAGCTATGTATTTAACTTGTAGATCACACCCGCATCTTGCACTTTAGAAGAAAGCAGCCCACCGACAAGCACATCTTGTGTGCGCCCGCAACAGCGGCGAATTGCCGCACCTTCTTTGGCAGGGTATTTGGTGTGGAGAAATGACGTTAAAAGGCGATCTTGTGACGGATTTCTTGAAGCCGGGTAACGCGGATTGCTTTAACTGGCAACCCTTTGCGAGGTGCATACGAGTAAACGAGCACCCCTAATTAAGCGGCTTAATACGAAAGTTGTCCGGCTTGATGCGGCGCACACAAAGTCATTCCGCAGATAATTTAAAAAGCCGCAGATAAGGGGCTAAATGCAGAATAAAAAGAGTGCCAGGTTTGCTGGTGCCCGACATGCGACAGGCTTAAGGCGACGCGTTCGCCCGTCGGCATGGGCGATCTGCGTCAATCCTTGCGCGGATTCGCGGCGAAGAATTCCTGCTGGAAAAGGCACATGCGCAAAGCATTGTGGTACTTGCCGTTGCCGAAAAATTCTTCGATAAGTTCGGCTTCGTGCCTGAAGCCGCATTTCTCGTAGACGTGAATTGCGGCCGCGTTCGACTTGTCGACGATCAGATAGATCTTGCGCAGGTTCAGCACCGAAAATGCGTAATCGATCGCAAGCCGCGTGGCCACGCTCGCATAGCCGCGCCCCTGAGCCTGCGGAGCGATGATGATCTGGAATTCCCCGCGCCGGTGGATATAGTCGAGTTCGATCAGCTCGACGAGCCCGACTGTCTCGCCCTCGTTATCGATTGCGACGAAACGGCGCTCGCGCTGATCGTGCACGTGCTGGTCGTAGAGTTGTGAGAGTTCGGAGAAGGTTTCATAGGGCTCTTCGAACCAGTAACGCATGATCTTCGCGTTGTTGTTCACCTCGTGGACAAAGCGCAGGTCGTGGCGCTCCAGCGGCCTTAAGGTCAGGCGGATATCGTGTTCAATAGTCATGGAATTCCCCTCGAGAATTATTGGTTTTAGATTGCGTTGAGCTGGCTGCCGCGAAACTACACGGGCGATATGAGCGGCGTGTCTGGCGGCAGCAATCTCCGGCAGCTAAGGGTTAGTCCGGTGCCGCGCTCAGGAGTTCGCCACGGGGGCTTCGGCCGGTCGTGCTGCAACGCTCGCGCGACAAGGCGTGGCAAGGGATTTGCAGGCGCGAGGCGGCGCGTTGTCGCATGCGGGGCCGGATGTTTGTGAGCGCACGGGCACACACCGGGCACGTGGAGTGCGTCTACAATGGAACCACTGGGCGATAGGAGGATGCTGTGATGGAGCACCTGATACTGGGCGCGTTTCTGGTCGTGCCGCTACTGATCGTCGCGTTCCTCTTCTCCGATGAGCTATGGCAGGAACATCAGCTACGCGCTCAGAAAGACCACCCGCGGCATATCGACTGGCACCATCCATTGCGCAGTCTGCTGCATCGCCATTGATGGCGTTTGAGGGGGTTAACGTGCGCCGTTGCCGAGTTCGGCACGGATGCGTTGCGCGAACCCTTCAAGCGTCGCCTGCTCGGCGATTTCTCGCCCATGCATGCGCAGCGGCACGCCGTCCCAGCGTGGGATGACGTGAAAGTGCACATGCGCGACTGTCTGGCCCGCCGCCGCACCGTTGAACTGACCGATAAAAATGCCGTCCGGCCGCAGTGCCTCGCGCAAGGCGAGGGCGATTTGCTGCGTCATGCGCATGCATGCCATGGTTGCTGCGTCGGAGAGGTCGAAAATCTCGGCGGCGGCTTCTTTCGGCACCACCAGCACGTGTCCGTCCGCCTGCGGCATCAGATCCATGAAGGCCAGCGTGTCATCCGTCTCCGCGACTTTGATGCACGGTAGTTCACCGCGCAGAATTCTCGCGAACGGGTTGCTCTCGTCGTATTTCATGACGTTCCTTGAGTTGGGCGGGTGGCCGTGTGTGTAGTTGCGTGTAGTTCTGTTGGTTCTGTGATCGGCAGCGCGATTGCACGAACGTGCGACCAACCATTCCGTGTATCGCGGCCCAGCGCATTTTTCACAGCAGGATCATGATGCGAGTGCCTGCCGCGCGCAAGGGCGGCGGCGTCGCAAGGGCGCTGGCCAGTCAAGCGGTGCAACTTCCCGATGCTTACGCCGGTAACGTCCAGTTACCACTTGCATCATCTGTATCTGAGGTTCCCGATCACAATCCGCCTCACATGCTTACATAGCCCGATGGCGGAGCAAAAAATGCGAAAAATAGCGGCAGCGGTGTTGATGGTCGGCGGCCTGGCCGTCGCTGGTCAGGCTTCGGCTCATAACGGGGCGGACGTGGTTGGCGCACTGATTGGCGGAGCCGTGCTGGGCGCGGTGGTCACTTCGGCGCTGAACCCCGCGCCGGCCGTCGTGTATCAGGCGCCGGCTTATGCACCGGTGTATCAGGCTCCGGTCGTCTACCAGGCTCCGGTGTACCAGCCGGCGCCCGTGTACGCAGCGGCGCCGCCGGGATACTGCTATGACCAGTACCGTGGCGCATACGTCGCATGCGCTCCGGCGCCGGCGGGGCCGTATGGATATGCGCCGCCGCCTCAGCCGGGTTGGTAAGGGCGCGAAATGCGGATATACCGTGTATGCAGTGGCGTCGCTGATGCCGTGTGAATACGGTATCCGCCTTCCGGTAGATGGATTCTACGAATCAAGCTCGAACTTCGCGTTCGGACACTAAAGTTTGCGCAAAACAGGCCGTCATCCTGGCAATGAACAACGACGATCCATTCATCCCTTTTGGGCCGGAGGATTCGCAGTATCTCGAGGCGCGAGCACTCGCGCTGAGTATCGCTGCCATCCGCAAGGCTCAGGGAAAGAAAAATCCGGTCGATTACGCAGTCGGCTCACCCGATTGGGAGACTGCGGACGAGGATTTTGCGCGGGACGTATTGCGCATCCTCGACGGCCGATAGGTTACCGGCTTCGGACCTCAGGCCGCTTGCCGGTACCCGTATCGCGTGCCGCTGTGCACGCTGCCTGCTTTTGCGCCGGGCCTCAATGCCGGTGCCGCATCCAGTCCACGTGATGCGTATCGAGCCAGCGTTCCGGACGCTCGCTCCGCTCGCCATGGTCGCCGTCGTGACGGTAATGAGAAACGGCCCATAACGCGACGCCCACCACTGCCATCACAAGTGGTCCCAGCAAATATGCCATTACCGATTCGTTCATGAGACCCTCCGTCGAGCTCGCGAGCGCCGCACATTTCAAGCTTTTATTCTAGGCGATCGCCGCGCGAAAGCAGGGCTTTAAGTAGTGTCGGTTCGCGCGGGCCGGCCAGTAGAAAATCGCCAAAGTTAAGCACAATCTTGGTTTGCCTTCGCACATTCTCATGCGCCGGGGTGAGCGACGATGCGTCTGCGCTAGCCGGTCCCCGGACAGCGCGTGTGAGAAGTGAGCAGTTCCCTTAGCCCGCCTCGTGCGGGCTTTCTTTTGCGCAGGACGGCGGGTGCGTGGGTCTGTTGGGAATCCGGTTGCTGTCCCAACCGATGCTGGCAGATGTCGCAGCTCTTATCCCGGTAATTGGGTATTCACCTGTTAAAAACATCCCCGACAACCTAAGATGAATCCCACCGGCTTGGCGACAAGGGGGCAACCATGGACGAGACAACAGTGGGCGTCGCGATGGGTTTCGCAGTGCTGCTGATTGCTGCGCTTCTGGTGATCGGACACTACCGCCGTGAGCATTTGCGGCGACGCCTGATTCGCGGAATGCACGGACAGCGTCTGTACGATTTCACCCGGCCGCGGCACTGAGCGCGCTCAGCGGATGTTGTGCTTCTCGAACCATTTGATCAGCCGATCGCGGTTGAGATGGGTCGCCCGTATCGCGGTACCGAACACGATCAGAATGGTTGCCATCGAAATCGCCAGCATTGATTCGGTCATGGCTGCCTCCCTCAAGCATGCAACCTTGCTTGAAGTTTAGGTGGCCAGAAACGCGTAAGAGGACGCGCGGCGGTTGAATTTCACGCTGACTACGCCGTTGGCGAAACACGTGGAATCCCCTGCGGAAACCACGCTGGACAGATGCCCTGAAGCGAGTCAACAAAAAGGCCGCCAAATCGGCGGCCCAAAAATGGTACTACATGCGCGGGGGATCACGCACGGGACTGACTCTAAGCCATCGCAAATGAGGATGTGTTTCGAGCGCCGCAGCATTCTGTGATTTGTCGGAATCGGACTGCATTGGTTGTTAAAAGCCTCGTCGACGCGAGGCTTTCTGTTTTGCGATGAATTGTTCTGGAGGGCTAACGGTCTCGCGAATGAACATGCTGCCGCAAACCGTCCGACGAAATCACGTGTGAGGGTGTTGCTCGCGGACTTACCGGCGTGTCTGGCGATGGTCGCGCGCAGCGCCGGCAGGCTGGGGCGCAGTTGCGGCGTCTCGCTTTGAACCCTGTCCTCAGTCAGATCAGGGTTTACACCTAATTCGATAACAATCCCTTCCAGGTGAGGTGCTTAATCTTAAGCACTCGCTTACCTAGACTGTCTTCACTGGTTACGAACAAGGGTGTTCGTAGCAGGACAAGAACAGATTCTCGAGGTAAGTCACCATGAAATCGCTGATTCAAGCTGTTGTCGTTGCCGCTGCGTTGATCGCTCCGGCCCTGTCGTTTGCCCAATCGAATGCGCCTGTTACGCGTGCACAGGTCCGTGCCGATCAAAAGGCCGGCTACCACCCCGGCGACGACGAAACTCATTACCCCGTGGCCGTGCAGGCCGCCGAAGCGCGCATTGCCGCACAGAAAGGCGCGGCAAGTGGTTACGGTGGCGCCGTGAGCGGCGTGTCGGAGTCGGGCCGCAGCAATGTGTCGCCCGCTGACTGGAATGCGATGTACGGCCGTCCGTGAGGTGTGGCTGCGTTGCCCGAGGGGATGCGAGGGTGGTTATGGTGGCGGGTCTACGGGGCGGTCGGGCCTGCCTGAGGCTCACGAGGTCCGCCACATGCATTTCTCCGAGATGTAACCTCGCAAAAATACTTCTTTCCGTTGTCTAGTCTGGATTAGGTGGGTATGAGCGAAAATGTGTGTACCAAAAACCGGTCCATCCACCGTGGATGCGCTCCATCCGTCCGGTGAGGTTCTCCGCGTATAACCGCTAAGACCTCACCCGCGAGCGGCCCGCGCCCGCGTTGGGGCTTTGCGCAACCTGCTGCGCTTCGACAAAATCCGCCCAGTGCTGCATCACGTTGCGCTGCTCGGCGCTCAGGTCCGGCGTCTGCGCTGCGTTCTCTTTAGGCATACGCGCCAGCACCATCTCGATGGTGTCAGCCGCTTGCCCCATCGCCTGCAAATGCACCTGCGCCGTCCGTCTGAAGTCGTGCAAAACGAAGTGCTCGACCTCGAGTCCGAGCGCTTTGACCGCCTGGTTCAGCGTGCTCTTCGCGATGGGACGATCGTCGCCCCTGACCGTCGGAAACACATAGGTCCGGCTACTCTTCGTTTCGCGTAACTCCCGCAACATCGCGACTGCCTGGTGCGGCAAATACACCTGATGTTCACGGCCGCTTTTCATCCGCGTGGCAGGAATCTTCCACAGCGCCGCTTTGAGGTCGAATTCGGCCCAGGTCGCCTCGATCAGTTCGGACTTGCGGACCATCGTCTGGACGAGGAGGTGCAAAGCGAGCTTTAGCGGCCGACGAATGCGCGAGGCATCGATTGCGCACAGCGTGGTTCCGAGCTCCTCGGCGGTGAGCACGCGGGTACGGTTGTCCGGCGTGGCGATAAAACGCGCCGGAACGACCGCCGCAGGATTGTGAGTGGCGAGTTGCCGCGCAATCAGGAATTCGTAGAGCCGCTTGACCACATTGCGCGTATGCAGCGCCATCTTCGGCGAGCCGCGTGATTTGATCCGTTCGCAAATCGCGAGGATGTCCTCGGACGTCACCGCGCCGATCGGCTTGCTGCCGATTGCCTGCAGGACGTCCTTGTCGAGCGCGCGCCGCGTCGTACGCTGATATTCGTCGGACTTGTTCGCCATGGCCGCCGTCATATACAGCTCGGCGGCGTCGCGCAGCAGGTCGACGCGCTTTTCCGCGCCGCGATCGCGGCGTGCGGTTGCGGCCGGCGATGTGCCCGCCGCAACCATCTCGGCGTATTTACGCGCCCGTTCGCGTGCGACCCGCAGCGAAATTCGTTTGTAGTCCCCAATGGTGGTGAGCGGCTGCCGCTCGCCGTCGAGCGTATAGCGAAAACGCCACACCTTGTTGCCGGTCGGCATGACCTCCAGGATCAGCCCATTGCCGTCCGCGACGGAGTAGCGGGTCGCGCGGGGCTCCATTGCGCGAATCTGGGTTTCGGTGAGAGGGGGGACTCGCTTGGGCATGCTTTTGTTATTGGTACACAGGACATTTGAAATTGCGGAAGTTCAAGTCTGTGTACCAATATTTCGGGTTTGAACAAGCTTGAGAGTATAGCGGCGCGAACCCGGTTTGATGCACAATTTAAGGGGGTTTGTTGATCTCCTTGACTCTCGTGCCGCAGCCGCTTACTTGCCGATGCAGAATCGGCTAAAAATCACTCCTAAAAGATCGTCCGACGTAAACTCGCCAGTGATCGAATTGAGCTGCTCCTGCGCCAGTCGCAATTCCTCAGCGAATAGATCGAGCGCCTGGGCGTTCTGGTCCGCATGTGCCGCCGCGGTTGCCAGATGCTCCTGTGCCGCGCGCAAGGCAATCAGGTGCCGCTCGCGCGCGAGGTAGACGCTTTCCGCGCCCGCTTGCCATCCTGCGATCCGTAGCAGCTCCGCGCGCAACAGCGCAATGCCGTCGCCTTTCTTGGCGGACAGGCGCACTTCGCACAAATCGACGCCCGCCGTCTCATCCAGCGCATGCACCGCCGGCGCCAGCCCGGTCAGATCGGTCTTGTTCAACACCCGCAGCACCGGCACGCCGGCCGGGAAGCGGGCGGCAATCGCATCGTCCTCGGCCGTCATGCCAATCCGCGCGTCGAGCAGATGCAGCACGACGTCGGCGCGTTCGATCTCGTTCCACGTGCGCTCGATGCCGATCTTCTCCACCTCGTCCTCGGTTTCGCGCAGGCCGGCGGTGTCGATCACATGCAGCGGAATGCCTTCGATCTGGATGGTTTGCGCAACCTTGTCGCGCGTCGTGCCGGCGATCGGTGTGACGATGGCCAGCTCGGCGCCTGCCAGCGCATTCAGCAGCGACGACTTGCCCACGTTCGGTTGCCCCGCCAGCACCACCGACAGCCCCTCGCGCAGCAGCGCACCCTGGCGCGCCTCGTTCAGCACATGAGCCAACTGCTCGCGGATCCGGGCGAGCTTGCCGCGCGCATCCGCGGCTTCGAGGAAGTCGATCTCTTCCTCGGGGAAATCCAGCGTTGCCTCAACCAGCATCCGTAGCGTGATCACGTCTTCGACCATGGCGTGGACGTCGCGCGAGAACGCGCCCTCAAGCGAGCGGCCGGCCGAACGCGCGGCCGCCTCGGTGCTTGCCTCGATCAGGTCCGCGACCGCCTCGGCTTGGGCCAGATCGAGCTTGTCGTTGAGGAAGGCGCGGCGCGTGAACTCGCCGGGCTCCGCGAGACGCAGACCCACGTCGCGTCCGGCGTCGATGCAGCGCTGCAGGACCAGTTGCAGCACGATCGGGCCGCCGTGGCCCTGCAATTCGAGGACATGCTCGCCGGTGTAGGAGTTCGGCGCCGGGAAGTACAGCGCGATGCCGCGATCGAGCGCGTTGCCGTTGGCGTCTAGAAACGGCACATAGCTCGCATGGCGCGGAGTCAGCGACTGGCCGGTGAGCGCGAGCATCAACGGCTCGGCTGCCGCCGCACCGGCCCGTCCGAACGAAATCCGGACTACGCCGATTCCGCCACGACCTGGCGCGGTGGCAATGGCGACGATGGGATCGGAGTCGGTGGCGAGCATGGGATCAGGAGCAAAAGCAGAGGAACGGAAGGCCCAGAAGGGGCGCGAGGCATTGTAACGCGGCCCGTCCGCGCGACTCCGGGTGAGGCCGTCGAATAGGACGGCCCGGTTTTTATCAGACAAATAAGGATTTATCTCATATACGTTAAGATAAGTCCGTAAGGTGAACACAACTGTCGGGCGGGCGTGGTGACGCGGAACGTATGCTGCAGAAGGAAAAAGGCGTCATTTGCTAAAATTGCGCGACGCTTTATCTGGCGCTCATTTTGGGCTAAAAATAGCGTAATTGCGCGAATTTATAGCCTAAACGGTTGTCCACTGATGGAGCGCCGGATTGCACAATCTGGCCCATGCCGACCTCCAAAGAAAAACTAGCGTTCGCCAAAAGGCTGCAAGACCAGATTGCCCGGAAGAACGTCAAGGGCGGGACTCAGCTCGCCAGGCAATTCAATCTGCTGCATCGCGGCGACGCGCCTGTCTCGCCGCAGACCGCGCACAAGTGGCTGACGGGCCGAACCATTCCGACGCCGGACAAACTGCAGACGCTCGCCGACTGGCTGGGCGTAGGCGTGCACTGGCTTCACTATGGGCCGCCCCCGCCGGCGGGCGCGAAAGCCAAGCCGCTGGCTCCCGGTGAGAAATACCCGCTGACGCCGGAAGCGCTCCAGCTCGCCTCGAAGATCGAGGCGCTCGATCCGAAAGACCGTCACTTCCTTGAAGAATTCGTCGATCGCCTGTACGACGCCGGCAAAGAGTGAATCCCGCGCGAGGCGTATCCAGAACCCGCGGTCCAAATCGCGTACCCAAATAAAAAGCCGCCCGGTTTCACACCGGGCGGCTTTTTTGCAGCTTGCCTTGCTTGCTGCGGTGGCTGAGGTGGGTGAGGGGCGAACCGACCGGGTTCGCTTCCAGCCCTCAGACGATAACGCTGCTTAAGCCGTCTTCGTCTTCGACTGCCCCATCATGCGCGTGATGTAGTACTGCTGGGCGATCGACAGCACGTTGTTGACCACGTAGTACAGCACGAGACCAGCCGGGAAGAAGAAGAACATGACCGAGAACGCGATCGGCATGAACATCATCATCTTGGCTTGAACCGGGTCCGGCGGGGTCGGGTTCAGACGCGTTTGCAGGAACATCGAGACGGCCATCAGGACCGGCAGGATGAAATACGGGTCTTGCTGCGACAGATCGTGAATCCACAGAATCCACGGCGCGCCGCGCATTTCCACCGACGACAGCAGCACCCAGTACAGCGAGATGAACACCGGAATCTGGATCACGACCGGCAGACAGCCGCCGAACGGATTGACCTTCTCGGTCTTGTACAACTCCATCAGCGCGGCGTTCATCTTCTGCGGATCGCCCTTGAAGCGTTCGCGCAGCGCTTGCATGCGCGGCGTGATCGCCTTCATGCGCGCCATCGACTTGTAGCTGGCGGCCGACAGCGGGAAGAACACGGCCTTGATCAGCAGCGTGAGCAGGACGATCGACCAGCCCCAGTTGCCGACATAGCTGTGAATCTTTTCCAGCAGCCAGAAGAGCGGCTTGGCGATGATGGTGACCCAGCCATAGTCCTTGACCAGTTCCAGACCCGGGGCGATGCCTTCGAGCATGCGCTCTTCTTCCGGACCGGCGAACAGGCGCGCCGACACGTCAGCCGATTGGCCCGGCGCAATGGCCGGAACCGCTTCCTTCACACCCACGCGATACAGCGACGGATCGATCTTCTCGACATAGATATCGCGCTTGACGCCTTGCTGCGGAATCCACGCGGTTGCGAAGTAGTGCTGCACCATCGCGATCCAGCCGTTGTCGGCCGAGCTCGCGTAGTCTTCCTTGTTCTTGTCGATGTCGCTGAACGTCATCTTCTGGAAGTGGTGCTGATCCGTGTAGACAGCCGGTCCAATGAAGGTGTGCGAGAAGCGCGGCGTTTCCACCGGCTGGCTGTCGCGCACCAGTTCCATATAGACGGTCGGCGACACCGGCGTCGTGCCCACGTTGACGATCTTCGTGTCGACGCCGATCACGTAGCTGCCGCGCGTGAACGTGTACGTCTTCACGACCTTCACGCCACCCTTGACCGGCGATTCGAAGCTGAGCGAGAACGACTTGGCGTCGCCCGTCAGATCGTGCGGCTGGTTCGGGACCGGCGTGTAGATGTCATTGTGGTTCGGGAAATCGCCGCCGAGCAGACCCGTGCGCGCCAGATACGTGTGATCGGCGGTGTGGTCGAACAGGGTGATGACGAGATCCGGCTGGTTGCCGTTGCCCTTGTTGATCAGCGACAGCTTGGACAGCGTACCGCCGCGCGTGTCGATTTCACCGCTGTAGACGTCAGTCGTGAACGGGATCAGTTGGGCCTGGGCTGCGGGCGCTGTGTTGCCCGGAGCGGAAGTGTTCGTCTGCGGCAAATCGGCAGGCTGGGTTCCCGGCGTCGTCGTACCCGGTGCTGCGCTGGCCGCGGTTTGCGTCTGCGTAGCGCTCGGGAAAAACATCGACGGGCGTCCGTGGTCGCGTTGCCAGTTGTCGAACAGCATGACCGCTGACATGAAGAAGATGACCCATAGGACGGTGCGTTTGATATCCATGCGTTGTCTCAGTGTCGATGGAACGGCGCGTCAGCGCTTTTCAGAAGTGGGAGGCGGGACAAGATCGATGCCGCCCGCAGAAAACGGGTGACAGCGGCAAATGCGCCTGGCGGCGAGATAAGTCCCGCGCGCGGCGCCATGATACTGGATTGCTTCGCGCGCGTAATCAGAGCAGGAAGGGTAAAAACGGCACCGGTTGCCGAGCAGAGGGCTTACGGCAACCTTGTAGAAGCGCAATAAAGCGAAAAGTACCGTTTGCATGACTAGTGCGGCCAGGCAGCGCCGCCCAAGAAGGAATACCGGGTAATGCCCCAGCGGCCGGATCGCCTGACCGACCGCAGGTGCAACCAGATCAGCGACCACCTGAGTGACCCCCCAAGCAGCCGCACGAGCCTCTCCATGAGCGTCATTGCGTCGCAGGCGCATCCGCGGGTGGCGCCTCACGACGGGCAATTTCGCGCGCTGCCTTGTCGAGCAACGCCTCTATTTCACTACGGCACAGCGTCTTCAACGGCGGTGACGAGGCGGCAGGCATGGCCTTCTTGTCGAAGCGCGTGTGCAAACGCAGCAGCACGTCCCAACCGCCGAAATCCGCGCGACGCAGCCGGAAGGCCTCGCGCGCGAGACGGCGCACCAGATTGCGCGTGACTGCGCGCGGCGCATACTTCTTGCCGATCACGAGGCCCAAGCGCGCGTCGTTGCCGGTGGGCCGGGCGTACACAACGAAGTGTGCGGTGCGGCGCCACGGGCGCAAACGAAAAACGGATGAGAATTCATCCGTTTTTAGCAGCCTTGCGGCTTTGGGGAAGGCGGCTTGCGCTCGCAACGGACCCGAGCCCGGTTGCTGCGCCGCTCCTGCCGTTCCCGCGCTGCCGCGGGTGTCGGGTTGCACAGACGGAGCGCGCAATCCGCTCGCCAGCCTTAGATGGCGAGGCGCTTGCGGCCCTTCGCGCGACGTGCGTTGATGACCTTGCGGCCACCAGCGGTCTTCATGCGAACGCGGAAGCCGTGGGTGCGCTTGCGACGGGTAACGGAAGGTTGGTAAGTACGTTTCATGTTGCGCTCACTTTGCTGAGAAATAACCGCGCGAGCATCGCGGAAGGTGCAATGGCCGGTGGTTCAAAAATTGGTTTTCGCGGAACCCGCTATTTAAACCGGTTTTCTTTTGGTCGTCAATAGTTTAGCGACGTATTCCACAGGCGAGGCGCATAAGCGGGGAATGATCCGTCCCTGTGGATAACTCCCTTTTCTGGTTATTTTGGCGGTAGAATCTCGTCCTACTTCCCAAAAATCCTGCACGCCGCTCCGGCTCGCTTGCCCCGCAAACCCTTGTGGCACAAGCGCCTGGAGCCGTTCCGCCTGGCCGCTCAGGGCCTTGTTGTGTATCTGCAACAAGGGAGCCGGCGGTCCGCCGTGCAAACATAACGATAGCAACTCGATGAACGAATTCTGGCAACACTGTTCCGCACTGCTAGAGCGTGAGCTAACGCCCCAGCAGTACGTGACGTGGATCAAACCGTTGGCCCCGGTTGCCTTCGATGCGGCAGCGAACACGCTGAGCATCGCAGCGCCCAACCGCTTCAAGCTTGACTGGGTCAAGAGCCAGTTTTCCGGCCGCATATCCGATATGGCGCGCGACTTCTGGCACGCGCCTGTCGACGTCCAGTTTGTCCTCGACCCCAAGGCCGGCATGCGCGGCGCGGCCGCTGCTGCGCCAGCGCCGGCACGGCCGACGCAACTGGCGGGCAACAGCAGCACGGCTGCCGTGGACGCGGCTGTGGGCGCCGTGCAGGCGGCGCAGGCCGCCCGTACCCATGGCGCCAGTAATGGCGCCGCCCACGGTTCGGCCGCCGGCAATGGCGCAAACAGCGCGCAACCGAGCAATGTGGACGACGGCGGCGACCTCGATCTGCCGAGCCTCGACGCCAACGAAGCCGCCGCGGCGCGCCGCACATGGCGCCCGGGCCAGAGCGCCGCTCAGCAAGGCAGCGCCGAGAGCGACTCGATGTACGAGCGCTCCAAGCTCAACCCCGTGCTGACCTTCGACAATTTCGTGACCGGTAAGGCCAACCAGCTGGCGCGCGCCGCCGCGATTCAGGTGGCGGACAACCCCGGCATCTCGTACAACCCGCTGTTTCTGTATGGCGGCGTGGGCCTCGGCAAGACCCACCTGATCCACGCCATCGGCAATCAGTTATTGATGGACAAGGCCGGCGCGCGGATTCGTTATATCCACGCGGAACAGTATGTGTCCGACGTGGTGAAGGCCTACCAGCGCAAGGCGTTCGACGACTTCAAGCGCTACTACCACTCGCTCGACCTGCTGCTGATCGACGATATTCAGTTCTTCTCGGGCAAGTCGCGCACGCAGGAAGAGTTCTTCTACGCGTTCGAGGCGCTGGTGGCCAACAAGGCGCAGGTGATCATCACCAGTGATACGTACCCGAAGGAAATTTCGGGCATCGACGACCGGCTGATCTCACGCTTCGACTCCGGCCTGACGGTGGCCATCGAGCCGCCCGAGCTGGAAATGCGCGTGGCGATTCTGATGCGCAAGGCGCAGTCCGAAGGCGTGAGCCTGAATGAGGACGTGGCGTTCTTCGTCGCCAAGCACCTGCGCTCGAACGTCCGTGAACTGGAAGGCGCGCTGCGCAAGATCCTCGCGTACTCGAAGTTCCATGGCCGCGAGATTTCCATCGAACTGACCAAAGAAGCGCTGAAAGACCTGCTGACGGTGCAGAACCGGCAGATTTCGGTGGAAAACATCCAGAAGACGGTGGCGGACTTTTACAGCATCAAGGTCGCCGACATGTATTCGAAGAAGCGGCCGGCGAACATTGCGCGGCCGCGCCAGATTGCGATGTACCTGGCGAAGGAACTGACGCAGAAAAGCTTGCCGGAAATCGGCGAGCTGTTCGGCGGGCGCGACCACACGACGGTGTTGCACGCGGTGCGCAAGATTGCCGACGAGCGGAGCAAGGACGCGCAGTTGAACCACGAACTGCACGTGCTCGAGCAGACCTTGAAGGGGTGAGGGCGGGCTGATTTTGAAGCGGTGTCGGGGGTAACTGCGAGGCAACCTCGAAGCCGCAGCGGTGCTGCTCAAAATTTGGGCAGAAAGCGGGAAAAATCGACCTGTTTATTTCGGAACTCGCCCCCATTTTAGGGGAGCGGTTCTGTTTTCAGGCACAATACAGGTTTAACCGCCCGGCGGCTGAGGGCGGATGTACGCCGTGACTGGCGCAGCGTAGCGCCGGCGGGGGCCGGGGCCGCGTGCAGGATTGCCGAGCGGGGCGCGCAGGCCGTCACATCAACGAAGGAACTCTATGCAACTGGTCAAGACCGAACGCGATAACCTCCTCAGGCCGCTGCAAACCGTGAGCGGCATCGTCGAACGCCGCCATACGTTGCCGATCCTCGCCAACTTGCTGATTACCAAGAACGGCCCCGACGTGTCGTTCCTGTCCACCGACCTCGAACTGCAGATCACCACGCACGGCGACTTCGGCGTGGGCGGCGATTCGGTTGCGACTACGGTAGCGGCGCGCAAACTGCTCGACATTCTGCGTGTCATGCCCGACGGCCAGGTCACGCTGACGCTGAACGACAAGCGCCTCACCGTGCAATCCGGCAAGAGCCGCTTTGCGCTGCAGACGCTGGCCGCGGACGAGTTCCCGACCGTCGCTCAAGCTAAAGACTTCGGCGCGAACCTGGTGGTTCCCCAGAAGACGTTCCGCCAACTGCTCGGCATGGTGCATTTCTCCATGGCCCAGCAGGACATTCGCTATTACCTGAACGGCATGCTGCTGGTGGTGGACGGCGACCAGTTGATGGCGGTGGCAACGGACGGTCACCGTCTGGCGTTCTCGTCCATGAAGATCGAAGGCTCGTTTGCGCGCCAGGAAGTGATCATTCCGCGCAAGACGATTCTCGAACTGCAGCGCCTGCTGGAAGATATCGACGACACGCTCAAGATTGACATTGCGCCGAGCCAGGTGAAGTTCACCTTCGGCCAGGTCGAGCTGGTGTCGAAGCTGGTGGAAGGGAAATTCCCGGACTTCCAGCGCGTGATTCCGAAGTCGCACAAGAACCAGTTCCTGATTGGCCGCGAAGAACTGCAGCGTTCGCTGCAACGCGCGGCTATTCTGACCTCGGACAAATTCAAGGGCGTGCGCTGCATCATCGAGCCGGGCCAGCTGAAGATCATGTCCACCAACGCCGACCAGGAAGAAGCGCAGGAAGAACTGGAAATTGCGTACACCGGCGACAGCGTCGATATCGGGTTTAACGTCACGTATCTGCTCGACGTGCTGGCAAACCTGAAGGTCGACATGTTGCAAGTGAGCCTTGGCGATGCCAGCTCCAGCGCGTTGATCACCATTCCTGAGAACGACGAATTCAAATACGTGGTGATGCCGATGCGCATCTAACGCGTCCAACATCAAGAAGAACACCAAGGGGCGCAGCGCCCCTTTGGCGTTTTTATGGTGTTTTGAAAAGTCCCGAGCAGCAACCAAGCAGCAACGCAGAACCGGAAAAAATCCATGACTGACACGAACAATTCGCAACCCGATAACAGCTACGGCGCCTCATCGATTCAGATCCTCGAAGGTCTGGAGGCAGTGCGCAAGCGACCGGGTATGTACATCGGGGATACATCGGACGGCACCGGTTTGCACCACCTCGTTTTCGAAGTGCTGGACAACTCGATCGACGAAGCGTTGGCCGGGCACTGCGACGACATCCAGGTGATCATCCACGCGGACAACTCGATCTCCATCACCGACAACGGCCGCGGCGTGCCCACCGGCCTGAAGATGGACGACAAGCACGACCCGAAGCGCAGCGCCGCTGAAATCGTGATGACCGAGCTGCACGCCGGCGGCAAGTTCGACCAGAACAGCTACAAGGTGTCCGGCGGCCTGCACGGCGTGGGCGTGTCGTGCGTGAACGCGCTGTCGGCATGGTTGCGCCTCACCATTCGCCGCGACGGCAAGAAGCACTTCATGGAATTCCACCGTGGCGTGCCGCAGAACCGCATCCTCGAAGAGATCGACGGCGTGGCCGTCTCGCCGATTCAGGTGACCGGCGACACCGAAAACCGCGGCACGGAAGTGCACTTCCTCGCCGATGAGACGATTTTCGGCAACATCGAATACCACTACGACATTCTGGCGAAGCGCATTCGCGAACTGTCGTTCCTGAATAACGGCGTGCGGATTCGCCTGCTGGATCAGCGCACCGGCAAGGAAGAAGATTTCGCGTTTGTGGGCGGCGTGAAGGGTTTTGTTGAGTACATCAACAAGAACAAAGCCGTGCTGCACCCGACTATTTTCCACGTCACGGGCGAGAAGGATGGTGTGGGCGTGGAAGTGGCTATGCAATGGAACGATAGCTACAACGAGAACGTGCTGTGCTTCACGAACAACATTCCGCAACGGGATGGCGGGACGCACTTGACCGGCTTGCGCGCGGCGATGACGCGGGTGATGAACAAGTACATCGCCGATCACGAGATTGCCAAGAAGGCGAAGGTTGAAACCTCGGGCGATGATATGCGCGAAGGTTTGTCGTGCGTGCTGTCCGTGAAGGTGCCGGAGCCGAAGTTCTCCGCGCAGACCAAGGACAAGCTGGTTTCTTCTGAAGTGCGGGCGCCGGTGGAAGACGTGGTCGCCAAGGCGCTTGAGGAGTTTCTGCTGGAAACGCCGAACGACGCCAAGATTATCTGCAGCAAGATTGTGGATGCGGCGCGTGCGCGCGATGCGGCGCGGAAGGCTCGGGAGATGACGCGGCGTAAGGGTGTGCTGGATGGGGTTGGGCTGCCTGGGAAGCTGGCGGATTGCCAGGAGAAGGATCCGGCTAAGTCTGAGATTTATATCGTTGAGGGTGACTCGGCAGGCGGGTCGGCTAAGCAAGGCCGCGACCGGAAGTTTCAGGCTATCTTGCCGCTGCGTGGCAAGGTGCTTAACGTCGAGAAGGCCCGGTATGACAAGCTGCTTTCTTCGGAGCAGATTGTTACGCTGATCACTGCGCTGGGTTGCGGGATCGGCAAGGAAGACTACAACCTTGAGAAGCTGCGTTATCACCGCATCATCATCATGACCGATGCTGACGTGGACGGTGCGCACATTCGGACGCTGCTGCTGACGTTCTTCTATCGGCAGATGCCGGAGATGATCGAGCGTGGGTTTATTTATATCGCTCAACCGCCGCTTTACAAGATCAAGGCTGGGAAGGATGAGCGGTATCTCAAGGATGCGGCTGAGCTTAATGCTCATATGCTCAGGCTCGCGCTGAATGGGTCGGAGCTTGTGCCGGCGGAGAATGCTACGGCGATTGCTGGGGATGCGCTGGGTGAACTGGCTCGTTCCTACTTGCTCGCGCAGGCTGTGGTTGATCGGTTGAGTCGGCTCTATGACGCTGGGGCGCTTGAGGCTGTGATGGATGGGGTTGGGATTGATCTCTCAAGCGAACAGGCCGCTGAGGCTTCGGCTAAGGCGCTTGAGGAGAAGCTGAGGGATGATCCTTTGAAGCCTGAGGTTGTTGTTACGACTATGTATGACCAGGTGCGGGAGCTAAGGTCGCTGCGCGTGTCGCGGACGCATCATGGGAATCAGAAGGTTTCGGTTTTTGATGAAGAGTTTCAGTTGACTGCGGATTATCAGCAGCTGGTTAACACCGCGCTGACGTTCAAGGGGTTGATTGGGGCTGGGGCTGTTATCAAGCGGGGTGAGCGGAGTATGGCCGTGAACGACTTCAAGAGTGCTATGAAGTGGTTGATTGCTGATGCTGAACGCAACGTCTCGAAGCAGCGCTATAAAGGCCTCGGTGAGATGAATCCTGAGCAGCTTTGGGAAACTACTATGGATCCTAATGTTCGGCGCTTGCTTCGCGTGCAGATTGAGGATGCTATTGCTGCCGATGGCATTTTCACCACGCTCATGGGGGATGATGTCGAGCCGCGTAGGGCGTTCATTGAGTCTAATGCGTTGAGGGCGGGGAATATTGATGTTTGATTCTCAGTGTAGCGGCGTAGGGCGCCAGAGTAAGTGCGACTGGCGCCACAGTTTTGCGACTGTGAGACCGAGTTTGTGCGACTGACCTATCGAGGCAAGAAAGCTGTTGCGATTGTGGGCCTAGGCCGAAGACAAATTTAGGGCTGGCATCACAGCGGGACGTTGGCAAACGGATGCCGCCGCACGGAGCGTCTCGAGCTCAGCTGAAAGGCCGAGCTACGCAACGTCACGGCCACTGCAAGATGTGGAAAAAATTCATGTAATTTGGCGAAGTCGGTGATGGTAGGTCTGCGGATCGCTCCGGACTGCATATTTGTGTTCGCACCAAATGAATGCGTTCCGCGACCTCCGTCAGAAGCGTCCCGTGACGGGGGCCAAAATCCCCCCAGGAGCTTGCTGGACGGGCTGCGGAACGCTCTTTCAGTGCTCTGCGGAGTGCGCGAAAAATCGGGGTTTGCGACCCGCAATTTTGAGAAGAATCGCAGAGGATTAGCTTCCCTCGAACGCTCCTTCCTCTCCGTATAGCGTCGCATCGCAGCAATGAGCGAATGATGGCGAAATCGAAGAAATCGCCCCGGTATGCTTCCTCAAGCGGGCGGACCGGGGCTTCGGCGCCGTATCAGCTACGGTCGCTGGAACCATCCTCTCGCCCGCACTCCCGCCGGCAATATCAACTCCGCCCGGTCAAAGACGATATGGTGTCGACGGCGCAGCCGGCTGCGCTTGTTTCCATCACGACGCGAAGGCGTGACGGTGCTTCGTCTTCAAGCACATCGCTCGGCGGTGAGATATTGATAAAATCAGTGGATTGAAGCGTGCTGCTGCGTTCCCAAGCCGACGGCTTGCAAACTGCACGGGCTCGCGCAATCCCCAAAGACAGATGATGCTCGCTGCATAAGCGTTGCTCAGGCTGGCCAGCTTCTCGGCCGCCGGCATAGTTCCTACAATGCCCATAAAACTGGCGTTCGAAAACGAGAAGCTCCGAAAGGTGTGCGAGAGCCCCCGCTCTGTTGATTTGCGCGGAATCCTGACCCACGATTTGCATTGAATTCTGACCCACCCGTTGGACCAGCTTTGCGGGTTATTCGGTGGGTGTCTGGGTCTTCTTTCTCTCCTTCTTT
>NZ_SCNV01000022.1 GCF_005503145.1 Burkholderia sp. 4M9327F10
CGGGGACGGAGTCGAAGATCACCGGCCATTCTTCTACACTACTGGTCTATATACCAAGGTAAGAATAGAAGGGAACCAGCCACAATCAAGCACTACGTGTCGACTGGTATGTGGACAACTAGCTAACGTCTCCGAGTCTTTCGTCGGTGCCGGGAAATTCGGAATAAACGGTATATACTGTTTTTGCACTTTCCACACGGAGATGACCATGGCCACACCCAGCACCCGAAAATCGACCAGCAAAGCTGTTCAGCCAGCAGTCGGCGCGGATGGCAGTGCCGCGGCCGTTCACGTCCCGGCGCGAGTTCCAGCTAAGAAGACCGCGGCGGCTAAAGTGGCCAGAGCGGCGAGAGTGCCCAAAGCGGCCGGAGCCACCAAAACCGCCAAGGCCAGCAAAACCGCCAAAGCCAGCAAAACCGCCAAAGCGGCCAAAACTGCCAAAGCGGCCAAAACTGCCAAAGCGGCCAAAACTGCCAATGCGGCCAAAACGGCCAAGGCGGCCTCGGTGGGCAAGCCCCCTGTCAAGCCGCACTCCCCGGCAAAAGCAGAACCGCCTGGCACCGCAGCGGAACAAAAGACCAAGCGCGCAAAGAAGGAGAAGGTTGTCCGCGACAGCTTCACCATGCCGAAGTCGGATTACGACAAGATCGCCGCGTTGAAGCAGAAATGCCTGGATGCGGGCGTGGCCGTGAAGAAGAGTGAGTTGCTGCGTGCTGGTTTGCTGTTGCTTGAGGGAATCCCTGTTGACCGCCTCCTTGATGCAATAGCGGCGGTGGAGACCGTCAAGACGGGGAGGCCGGCGAAGCGTTCGGAGCACGACGCGGTACAGCAGACGCACTAGGCCCGTAATGAGCGCTTGCGACACGCGTCGTCGCCGCGCTCGCGCATGTCTGTCCGGAATCGAATGGTGAGATTTTTCGGGAGCGTGCTCGACGTATGCCGGTGAAGCGCCAGCTCCCCAGGACTTACCGTGGCCTTACGCTTCTTTTCAACCGCACGCGATCAGGACAACGGCCCCAGCAGTTCAGCAAACCTGCGAGCCGCTTCGAGCCCGAAGCGGCTCGGCAGCAACGTCGGCTCGCGATCGTGCAGCACCTCGAAACCCATGCGCCACGCGGCGATGCGCTTGCCGTAGCAGATCAGCGTGTCGAGCGATTGCATCACGAACACGATGGCCGGCAAGACCTCCCGGTACAACGCTTCGGCGCGTGCAAGCTCGCCGGCTGTGAAAGCCTGATAGACGCGTTGTTGCCAGTCGAAGCAGTCAGGTGCGACGATCATGCCGCTGCAACCGGCACGCAGATTGTCGATTAGCTCAAGGCCGCCACGCCCGTTCAACACCGGCATCAGATGACCAATACGCGCAACGGTCTCCGCGAGCACGATTGCCGGTCCCTCTCCCTTGAGCAGGCGGAAATTCGAACAGCGTGCCGCGAGCCGTTCGAGGCCGTCCGGCGAGAGTCCTACGCCAAGATATTCGGGGGCGTTCTGAATGCCGATCGGCACGTCGAAACCTTCCATGACGGCAGCGAAGAAATCGGCGTAGAAACTCTCTGGCCGGGGCGCGGTACCTGGCGGCAAGACCGGCGGCTGCAAGATCAGCCAGCTAGCCCCATGTTCAACCGCGTAACGGGCCAGGTCGCGTTGGGCCTCTACCGATGTGCCGCTTACGGTCACCGCAAGCGGCAACGCTCCAGCGCTGTCCTCACGCGCCCACTGAATTACCTGCTCGCGTTCCGCCAGCGAAAGCTTATTGACCTCGGTCGCGAGACCGAGCATCGCCACACCGGGCGCGCCGGCGCGGACAATCGTCTGCATCTGCCTGCGCATCGCTTCCCGGTCGAGCCGATTGTCGCGGTCGAAGAACGCGTAGAGGATCGGATAGATTCCCGCGATTTCAGGCGGGTTTGCGTTTGGCGGAGTCACGGCTGCGAATGCCAATGGTCAATGCGAGTCGATCAATGCGAGTCGCGCGGCACCGCTGCGCCGCTGGAGCCCACGAGGAATTCCAGATCCGCGCCCAGGTTGGCCTGCTGAACGCTGTCCACATACAGCTTGTACCAGCCACGCTGAGGTGTGGGCGGAGCTTGCCATGCCGCGCGACGGCGCGCCAGCTCCGCATCGTCCACGTCGAGATGAAGCCGCCGCCCCGCCACGTCGAGCTCGATCATGTCGCCATCCTGCACGAGCGCCAGCGTGCCACCGGCAGCCGCCTCCGGGGCCACGTGCAAGACTACGGCACCGTAAGCTGTGCCGCTCATGCGGCCATCGGAGATGCGCACCATATCCGTAATGCCCTGCTTCAACACCTTGGGCGGCAAGGGCATGTTGCCGACTTCGGCAAAGCCGGGGTAGCCCTTCGGTCCGGCGCCCTTGAGCACCATCACGCAATCGGCGTCGATATCCAGGCTGTCGTCGTTGATTCGCGCATGCAGGTCTTCCACGCTTTCGAACACCACCGCACGGCCACGGTGCTGCAAAAGCGCCGCGGTCGCGGCCGACGGTTTGATGACGGCGCCATCCGGCGCGAGATTGCCTTTCAGCACGGCAATGCCGGCATGGGCCTTGAACGGCGCTTCAAAGGGGAAAATCACCTTGCGGTCGAAGCACTCGGCCTCGCTGACGTTGTCCCAGATCGTGCGGCCGTTCACCGTCAACGCATCGCGATGAAGCAACTGCGCCTGGCCCAGTTCGCGCAGCACTGCGGGCAAGCCGCCGGCGTAATAGAAGTCCTCCATCAGGAATTCGCCGGACGGTTGCAGGTTCACCAGACACGGCACTTCGGAGCCGCGCTCCCAGTCTTCCAGCTTCAGGTCTACGCCGATGCGTCCGGCAATCGCCAACAGGTGCACCACGGCATTGGTCGAGCCGCCGATGGCGGCATTCGCGCGGATCGCGTTCTCGAAGGCTTGCCGCGTCAGGATCTTGTCCATTGTGAGGTCTTCGTTGACCATCTCGACAATGCGCCGCCCCGCCATGTGAGCGAGCACCTGGCGGCGCGCATCGACGGCGGGAATGGCGGCGTTGTGGGGCAGTCCCATGCCGAGCGCTTCAACCATGCTGGCCATCGTCGAGGCGGTGCCCATGGTCATGCAGTGCCCGCGTGAACGGTTCATGCAGCTTTCCGCCTCGATGAACTGCTCCATGTTCATCGTGCCGGCCCGCACCTGCTCGGACATTTGCCACACGCCGGTGCCCGAGCCGAGCGTCTGACCACGATAGCGGCCGTTCAGCATCGGGCCGCCCGAGACGGCAAGCGTCGGCAGATTGCATGACGCCGCGCCCATCAGCAGCGCTGGCGTGGTTTTGTCGCAGCCGCACAGCAGGATCACGCCGTCGATCGGGTTGCCGCGAATCGATTCCTCGACATCCATCGACGCGAGGTTGCGAAACAGCATGGCCGTGGGCCGCAAATTCGATTCACCGAGCGACATGACCGGGAATTCCACCGGAAATCCCCCCGCCTCGTACACGCCCTTCTTAACGTACTCGGCTAGTTCTCGAAAGTGCGCGTTGCACGGCGTGAGTTCCGACCACGTATTGCAGATGCCGATTACCGGACGGCCATCGAACAGGTGATGCGGCAGCCCCTGGTTCTTCATCCACGAGCGGTGAATGAAGCCATCCTTGTCGGCTTTGCCGAACCAGGCCTGACTACGCAACGGTTTCTTGGCGGGGCTGTTCACGGGCGTCTCCTTTCGTGTGCTTTATGGGCCAAATCGAGGGATGCGGGGGTGATCAATTTGAATGAAGTCCGCACGATTCGGTCAAGGTGGCGGTGCGGCCACGCTTGCTGTCTGTAATGCACTGTACGAGCGGCTTAGATGCCCGTCAACAGATGGGCGGGCGTCCCCCTATCTGAGGCATTTTGCTTTGGGATTGGGCAGCGCACGTCGCGCTAAAAGTGTAGGTCCGCGCGGGCGGGAACGGGAAAGGTGAGGTTTTCCGGGAGTGCCGGAGCCGGATGAGCAAGTTCCGGAATTTGGCGCGCGGCGCCCAACAGAACCTGATAAGAACGTCCCGCTTGGGACTCGAGCCTGCGGGCCGGCAACCGATAGGTGAGAATATTCGGGAGCCGGCCCGGGCAGCGCGTCAGGTGCGTTAGCCGCGCTGCGCCAGCTCACGGATATCGGCGACCGGCGTCTCGCCGAACGCGTCGCTCAACACGAAATCGATCAATTGGGTCGCGCACTGCTCGGGTGAAGTCAGTTGACCATTGCGCTTCAGATCTTCGAATTTTTCGCGCAGCGGGAACTGCTCTTTGCCGCTGCTGCGAATCTCCGCCTGCATGCCGGTGTCGACCACCCCGGGCGCCACGCTGCAAATCCGCAGCGCGCGGTTGGCGTCGAGCACAACCGCACGCGCGTGATGATCCAGCGCGGCCTTCGTGGCGCAATAGATGCTCCAGCCCGGATAGGCATTGCGGGCGGCGCCGCTCGAAATATGCGCGATGCGCCGGTCGGTGGCCGTCACGCTCGCTGCCGCGACGGCGCTTGCCAGCATCAGCGGCGTCGCCACGTTCAGGCCAACTGCGCCGGCAATCGCGGCGGCGTCCTGCGCTTCGATCGGGCCGACCGGCTGGACCGTGCCGGCGTTGTTGAACAGCAGCACGCTCTGCGCGCCATCGACGAAGCGGCGTAACGCGTCGCTCGCGATCCACTGCGCGACGCTCGCGGGATCGGCGAGGTTGAGCTCGGCTTCTTCAAGCGTCTGCGGATAACGCCCGGCGAGTCCGGCGTGACGCGAACGCGAGAGCCCCAGCACGGCAATGCCGCGCGACAGCAGTTGTTCCGCGAGCGCAGCGCCGAGGCCGCGGGTATGGCCGGTGACGATGGCGCGGGTGATGTGTGTGGTCATGTTGGTTGACGGGGAGGGCAGATAAGAGCGGCGATTTTCTCACGATGTCCTGCGAGCCTGCAGCGCCGCGCGCACTCACGTCGAGCGGAAGCGCTCCCGATACTGCATGGGCGTCGTGCCGATACGCCGCACGAACACAATGCGCATGCGGTCGGCGGTGCCGAACCCGCAGTCGTAGGCAACCGCCTTGAGTGCCGCGGGGCTGCTCTCGAGCAGCTTGCGCGCCGTATCGACGCGTGCCCGCTCGACAAACTCGTGCGGCGTGACGCCGGTCTCCTGAACGAAGACGCGGGCGAAATTGCGTGCGCTCATACCGGCGACGTCCGCGAGTTGCGCCACCGTGAAGCGTTCGCGGATATGTTCCATCACATGCGCCTGCACCTTGGCCACCGCGGATGTTTCGTCCGCGGGCGCCGTCAGATAAGGACTGAACTGGGACTGGCCACCCTGGCGCTGCGCAAACACGACGAGGCGCTTGGCGACCGACAGTGCAGTGCGCGGCCCGTGATCCTCGGCAACGAGCGCAAGCGAAAGATCGATGCCGGCCGTCACCCCCGCCGAGGTGACAAGCCGCTCGTCACGCAGATAGATGCGGTCGAAGTCGACCCGTGCGTGCGGAAATTGCGCGGCCAGTTGTGCCGCGTGTTGCCAATGGGTCGTCACGCTGCGCTCGTCGAGCAGGCCCGCATGACCGAGTGCGAATGCGCCGGTACAGATCGACCCGTAGCGCTTGCAACGCTCGGCGGCGCCCGTGAGCCAGCGAAGCAGCCGCGCATCGGGTTTGCTCTCCGGCAACCCGGGTCCTCCTGCCACCAGCGCCAGGTCGAAGGGTCGAGATGCCTGTTCGAACGTCTGATCGGCGACCAGGGTCATGCCATTGGAGGCACGCAACGCGCCCGGTTCGGCGCTCAGCAAGGTCACTGTGTAGTGAGCCTCGGGAGGAAGAAACTGATTGGCTTCCGAAAACACGTCCACCGGTCCTGCGACGTCGAGCGCTTGCACTCCGGGAAAGATCGCGACGGCAACGGTTGGCATTCAATGACCTCGTTAGGAACAGGCGTGGCCCGCATCTGCCGGGCGGCTTGCGCGGCGACGGCAGAAAGCGCGGTGCGTTTGGCAGGGTTGAGCGGTCCGCGTTCGTTGCTCGCGCGAGGCCGCTGACCAATACTGAGTCTCATCAGCCCGGCCCGGTGAGCCGATCTCGGAACAGCATAGCAAACCCTCGCCAGGCACGGCTGGGCTCATTCAACCGCACCCCTTTGGAGACTCTTCAATGACCACAATCGCAGGCATCAAGATCCCCGACAGTCTGATGGCGCGCGAAGCCACGCAGCTCGTCCGGGATACCGAAACCGAGCTGCTGTATCACCACTCGCGGCGCGTGTTCCTGTTCGGCTCGCTCGCGGGTCAGCGCAAGGGACTCAAATACGACCCGGAGTTGCTGTACATCGGCGCGATGTTTCATGACATGGGTCTCGTCGAGCCGTACAGCAGCGCGCATGACCGCTTCGAAGTGGACGGTGCGAACGCGGCACGCGACTTCCTGCAACGTCATGGGATTGGCGAGGACGACATCGAGCAGGTCTGGAATTCGATCGCGTTGCACACCACGCCGGGCATTCCCCAGTATATGAAGCCGGTTGTGGCGCTGGTGACGGCGGGCGTCGAGATGGACGTGCTGGGTCTCGCCTACGACGAGTTCACCGAGGAGCAACGCCATGATGTCGTGCATCACCACCCGCGCGGCGATCATTTCAAGCAAGGCATTATTGATGCCTTCGCGCACGGCACGATCCACAAGCCTGAAACGACTTTCGGCAACGTCAAGGCCGATGTGCTGGCGCTGAAGGACCCGCATTATCACCGCGAAAACTTCTGCACGATGATTTTGAATTCGTCGTGGAAGAGCTGAGCTCGCTGGCCTGAATGTATGTTCGCCCGCGCCGGGTCACCGCGCGGGCGATTTTTTTATACAGTGGGTGCCTCGAAAAGGTGAGGATTTCCAGGGAGTTGATCCTCACGCGTGCCGTGATCCCGAATAGTCTCACCTTTGATTCTTCCAGGTTTCTTGCGGGTCCACACGTGCCCTGCAAGTATTTTCAGGCCCTCTGTCATTTCCAGTGCGTGACTGCGACTAAGCCCATGAAACACCTCGCCAGCCGCTTGCGATCCGCCGGCCAGGTGTTGTGTTTGCAGACGCGGCGTGTGTGACGGCAAGACCGGCCGCGCCGCTCTGCGCGGTGGGTTGTCCTTCTTGCTGCCGTGCCTTCAGCGCGGCTCATCACGTGAAAACTGGAGATTCTCATGAAATCGATTCGAAGCATTATCGTGTGCGGCCTGCTGCCGTTGGCGCTCGTAGCGGGCTCAGTCCACGCCCAGGGCATCGGCCGCAGCGGCACCTACACCATGCCGCCGAACTGGGGGATGATGATGGACAAGCTGACCCCCGAGCAGCGCACCCAGGCTATCGGCATTCAGGAAAAGATGATGCAGATGGAGACGGACTATCAGGACACGATGGCCCAGATGGAGATGAAGCATGCGCACGAGATGATGCAGATGCAGGCGCAATTGCTCGATCTGTTCAAGGGGCACTGAGCTTCGTGCACGCTCTGCAATAGAACATGCGGCGCCAAAGGTGAGGTTTTTCGGGAGCTGAATGGCTTGCCGATCGCCTCGCCGTCCGAGGCGCCGCTGTCGGCAAACCGGCAAGCGCGGATCGAACGCGCTCGCTCGATCTAGCCGCGTCCGTGCCGCGCAGCGATCTCCTGGAGATCGAGATCGTGCTCGAGGACGGTGAGCATTTCATCGTCGATCAACTCCGAGCGATGCATGCGCAACAATTCCACCCGCCCCGCGGCGACGGCGGCTAACACCACGTCATAGTGGGCGGTGCGTTCGTCGGTGGGGAAGGCCGTCTCGAACTGATAGGTCTCGGTGATGCGGGCCCGGTAGCTGTATTGCTCGAGCAGGCGTGGATGGATGACGTTGCCTTCGGCGTCGTGCACGAGCGGCTGGATCGCGGCGAGTTGTGCGGCTTCGAGGCGAGCCCATGCTTGCGGCTCGCTCAGGAGCCGTTCGTCGCGCGCCACATGAGCCGGCTTGACCCAGCGGATGAGCGGGCCGATGGTGGTGCCCTGGCCGAGCACCGTCACCAGAATCACGGCGAACGCAGCCACCAGAATAAGATCGCGGCCAGGCATCGTGTCGGGCAACGACAAGGCGATAGCCAGCGTGACAACCCCGCGCATGCCAGCCCAGCTCGTGACGGCAGCCGAGCGCCAGTCGGGCGCGGTGTCGTCGCGTCGCAGGAGTTTGCAAAGCGGGCGCTTCAATGCTTCGGTGCCGAACACCCAGACGAATCGTGCGAGCACGACGGCGGCGAGTATCGCGGTCACTGTCGGGGTAAAGGCGGCCAGCGCGTCGCGCACGCCACCCAGGCGGACGATCACGCCGCGCAGCGACAAGCCGATCAGGATGAACACCAGCGCTTCCATCAGGAAGACGACGACTTGCCAGAAGGCCGTGCCACGCATGCGTACGGCGGCGGAGAAAACGTCGTGCTGATACCAGCCGAGCATCATCCCGCAACTGACGGTTGCGATGACGCCAGAGACATCGAGCATTTCGCCGGCGATATAGCTGATCCACGCGCACAGGCACGACGCCGTGATGATCAGGTAGTCGTCGTCGAGATAGACCAGCAGGTTCACGACGAGAAAGCCGACTGCAACGCCCACGGCAATGCCGCCGAGCGCGAGGATCGCGAAGCTGCCGAGCGCATGACTCGTGCTGAACATGCCGGTCAATGCGGCCGCGACCGCGAAGCGGAACAGCACGAGGCCAGCGGCGTCGTTTAGCAGGCTCTCGCCTTCGAGCAGCACCATCAGGCGGCGCGGCAGTGCGACGCGCTCGAGTACGGCCTTGGCGGCAACGGCATCGGGCGGCGAGACGATCGCGCCGAGTGCAAAACATGCGCCCCACGGCAGGCCGGGCACGATCTGATGCGCGACCACGCCGACCACCAGCGTCGTGAAGGCGACCGCGCCGATCGCTAACGAGAGGATGCCGCCGAGATGGCGTTTGAATTCGACCCACACGGAGAAGTAGGCGCCGTCCATCAACAGGGGCGGCAGGAAGACGATCAGCACGAGAGCCGGATCGAGCGTGACGGTGGGCAGGCCGGGGATGAAGGCCATCGCGGCGCCGCCTATAAGGAGGGCAGCGGCTGGCGGCAAGCGCAGCCGTTTTGCGAGCAACTGCAGCCCGATCATGGCGATGAGCGAAAGCAGGACCAGCTTGAAGGCCACAACGGAGGACATAGGGTGGTCTCAGTGAGTTCGCGCTTACTGGGGGAACTCACTTTCTACCATAGGCGGGTAGGTTGCAATACGGTTTCGCCGAATCGTCAAATTGTGTGGAATCGATCCAGTCGCCACAGCTGTGTGATGAAATAGTTGTTGATTGGCTGGCTACGATAAGGATGGTATGGATTCCATACTAAACTGCGTGACTTTGCGTCACTTGGCTATCCGCCCACACGCAAAGATGTGGTGAAAAAAGCTATGTCCAACATGTTCAATCCGCCACATCCGGCAGCAATCCTGCGTGAAGACGTGCTGCCTGCACTGAACCTGACGGTCACCGAGGCTGCGGAGCAACTCGGAGTATCGCGGGTGACGTTGTCTCGTCTGCTTAATGAACGAGGCGGCATCACGCCAGAAATGGCGCTGCGCATCGAGCAATGGCTCGGAGTCGAGCGTGGTGGGCGGGCCGATCTGTGGCTCGGCATGCAGCTAGATTACGATCTATGGCAGGCGCGCAAACACGCACCCAAGAAAATCAAGCGCGCGCCAACGGTGGCAGCCGTATAGTCGGCGCCCCCTCAAGCCTTCAACGTCCCCCCCGCCACATCCTCCCGCGACTGCACCTGCAGCACCGCATCGCGCTTATCCAGCAAGTGCTGCCGCAAGATCGCGCTAAGCCGCTTGCCGTCGCGCGCTTCCAGCGCCTCCAGCATCTCGCCGTGGTCATGAACCGCGCGGTCCCACTTCGGAATCTGGAAGTTCGACCTGAAGCGTAGCGCCTGCAACCGTCGGTTCACCGAAATATAAGTCTGCCGCAACGCGGAGTTGCGCGCGGCTTCATTGATCTTGTCGTGAATCGCCTGATTGCGGCTGTAGTACCCCGCCAGATCGTTCTGCGCGCGGCACGCCAGCATCGCGTAGTGCAACGCCTTGATCTCGGCCAGCTCGACCGCTGTGATCCTCTCGGCCGCCAGTTCACCCGAAAACGCCTCGAGCCCGCTCATCAGCTCGAAGGTCTCGCGCAACTCCGCCTCCGACATCTTCGACACCGACGCGCCGCGGTTCGGCCAGATCTCGATCAGCCCCTCCGCCGCCAGCACCTTCAGCGCTTCGCGCAGCGGCGTGCGGGAAATGCCAAGCGTCTCGCACAACTCGCGCTCGTTGAGTTTCTTGCCCGGCTCCAGTACGCCCTCGACGATAAAGCGCCGAATGTGCTCGACCACGGTGTCGTGCAGCCGCTGCCGCTCAACCTTCGGCATCAGCGGGGTGCTGCCGGTGTCCGCTTCAAATTCCGAATTTTGCATACAAAACCCCTAACTATCACTGGAAGCGATTTTATAGCAAGCTGACCTATTAGTTAAGATAGCGGGTAAACACCTGTGGCAACTGGCAATTTTTGCCTTGGGTCCGTCATCGAACGTCTGATATAGTTTTTTGCATGCAAAATTCAATCGGAGAAGACCCATGCTGAAACTCGACTTTCATCCCGCTGGCCGTCACTTCCTGCAGATTCCGGGGCCGAGCCCCGTGCCGGACCGCATTCTGCGGGCGATGAGCTATCCCACCATCGATCACCGCGGCCCTGAATTCGGTGCGCTCGGCTTGCAGGTGCTGGACGGCATCAAGAAGATCTTCAAGACGCAGCAACCCGTGGTGATCTACCCGGCCTCGGGCACCGGCGCATGGGAAGCGGCGCTCTCGAATACGTTGAGCCCCGGCGACCATGTGCTGATGTTCGAGACGGGTCACTTCGCCACGCTGTGGAAGAAGATGGCGGAAAGCCTTGGGCTCAAGCCGGAGTTTCTCGGTCTGCCGGGCATCGAAGGCTGGCGCCGTGGCGTGCAGCCGCAGATGATCGAGGCGCGTCTGCGCGAAGATACCCAGCATGCGATCAAGGCGGTCTGCGTGGTGCACAACGAGACCTCGACGGGTGTCACCTCGGATATTGCCGCGGTGCGCCGCGCGATCGACGCAGCCGGCCACCCGGCCCTGCTGCTGGTCGACACGATTTCGGGCCTGGCCTGCGCCGACTATCGCCACGACGAGTGGGGCGTCGACGTCACGGTGTCGGGTTCGCAGAAGGGTTTGATGTTGCCGCCGGGCATCAGCTTCAACGCGGTCTCGCCGAAGGCCATCGCCGCGAGCAAGACGGCGAAGCTGCCGCGCAGCTTCTGGGACTGGACCGAGATCATCGAGATGAACAAGTCCGGTTACTGGCCGTACACGCCGAACACGAACCTGCTGTACGGATTGTCAGAAGCGCTCGATATGATTCTTGGCGAAGGGCTCGACAACGTCTTCGCGCGTCACGAGCGTCTTGCCGAGGCCTGCCGCCGCGCGGTGCGGGCGTGGGGCCTGGAGATCCAGTGTGCGGACCCCGCGGTGTATAGCCCGGTGCTGACGGGCGTGATGATGCCCGAGGGTATCGACGCCGACGCGGTGCGCAAGACCATCTACGAACGCTTCGACATGTCGCTCGGCACGGGCCTCGGCAAGATGAAGGGCCGCATGTTCCGGATCGGCCATCTGGGCGACTGCAACGACCTCACGTTGCTGGCGACGCTGGCTGGCTGCGAGATGGGCTTGCAACTGGCGGGCGTGCCGGTCGCGGCGAGCGGTTTGCCGGCTGCAATGGAATGGTTGACGGCCCAGGCGCAAGGGGCCGGTCTGAAAGCCGCCGCCTGAGCAGCGCGCGGTCAGCAGTAAAGGGGAAGGTGGGGAGCCTTCCCCGGCGGTAACGGGCCGTGGCGGTTCACAAAACGCGAGGTCCATGCAGCGCACGTTAGGGGAACAACGACGCAGCGCGCCGTTCCAGGCACGCGGTCGATCCAGCAACGGAGACAGACGATGAAGCGGTTTCGTGTGACCAGTGCGAGCAGTATCGTTTTAGTGATGCTATGCATCATGTATTTCATTACCTATCTGGACCGCGTCAACGTCAGCACGGCCGCAGCCGGTTTTGGCAAGGAGTTCCAGCTTTCGCATACGCAGATCGGCCTCGTCTTCTCGGCCTTTGCCTATCCCTACCTGGTGTTTCAGATTATTGGCGGCTGGGTGAGCGACCGCTTCGGCGCGAGGCGCACGCTGATCTGTTGCGGCGCGGTGTGGGCGGTAGCCACTATCCTTACCGGGCTTGCGGGCGGGCTGACTTCGCTGCTTGCCGCGCGCCTGCTGCTCGGCTTTGGTGAGGGCGCAACGTTTCCTGCCGCGACCGCCGCCATGGCGCGCTGGGTTGCAAAAGAAAAGCGCGGTTTCGCGCAAGGCATTACGCATGCCGCCTCGCGCATCGGCAACGCGGTGGCGCCCGGCGCGATCGTGCTGGTGATGGCCACCTGGGGCTGGCGCGAGTCGTTCTATATCTGCGGCGTGTTCAGCTTGCTGTGGGTGATCGTGTGGGCGATGACGTTCACCGAACATCCAAAAGACCATCGGCGCATCACGCCGGAAGAACTCGAAGTGCTGCCCGTGCCCAAGCCGAAGGCCGCCAATGTGCCGTGGAAAGCGCTGTTCCGTCGCATGGCGCCAGTCACGATTGTCTACTTTTGCTACGGCTGGACGCTGTGGCTGTTCCTGAGCTGGATTCCCCAATACTTCCTGCATAGCTATCACCTCGATCTGCAGAAGTCGGCCATTTTCGCCTCGACGGTATTTTTCGCGGGTGTGCTCGGCGATACGCTTGGCGGCATCGTCACGGACAGGATCTACACGTACACCGGCAGCCTGAAACGGGCGCGTAGCTGGATGGTGTCCATCTGCATGTTGCTGACGCTGGCCGTGCTGGTGCCGTTGATGTTCGCCCACAACCTGTACATCTCGATGGCTTGCCTCTCCGCTGGCTTTTTCTTTGCGGAAATGACGATTGGCCCCATGTGGGCGATTCCAATGGACATTGCCCCGGAATACTCCGGCACGGCCAGCGGCATGATGAACACGGGTTCGGCGCTGGCCGCGATCATCTCGCCGGTTGTCGGCGGCTTTCTGATTGACCGCTTCGGTAGCTGGGAACTGCCGTTTGTCGGCAGCATGGTGTTGATGGCGATCGGCGTGGTGCTCGCTTTCCGCATGCAACCGGAAAGCAGGTTCGAACTGAATGCTGCACCGGATGGGCATGCGGCGCCGGGCCTCAACGTCTGAGCGCGCATCCGATCGCCCGAGTTCATTTTCGATCAATCACCCCACACACGATGAACCAGACCGACATCTCCTTCCTGAGCGTGCGCCTCGCCGATGCGCGAGCACGCCACCAGACACTCGACAGCGTGCCGCCCGAGCAGATACCGGCCGATGCCGACGCCGCCTACGCGATCCAGCACGAGATCCTGCGCAGTTCAGGCGCACATATCGGCGGCTGGAAAATCGGCGCGAAGTCGGACACCGGACCGATCCAGGGCGCGCCGCTGCCGGCAGCCGATGTGCATGACGACGGCGCGAGACTGCCGCGCGAAGCGTTCACGCCGCTCGCCCTCGAACTGGAAATTGCCTTTCGGTTTGGCCGCCGCTTCGAACCGGCCGAGCAACCGTATAGCGAAGCCGAAGTGCTCGCCGGTATCGGATCGATGGGCAGCACGATAGAAATCGTCGCAAGCCGTTACGCGGCCTGGCCGAATGTGGACAAGCTGGCGCAACTCGCCGACCTGCAGAACAACGGCGCGCTCGTGGTGGGCGAATTCGCACCGTATCGCGACGACTTCCCGTTTGTTGCGCCGTCGCTGCGCTTCAGTTTCGCGGGGCGCGATGTCGCGCTGGAGGCTGCGGCAAACCCGGCCGGCGATCCACGTCGGCTGCTCACCTGGCTCGTGAATCACTGTGCGGTGAAGCGCGGCCTGGCTGTGACTCCCGAGATGGTGATCACGACCGGCTCATACACCGGCATGTTTTTCCCGCAGAGCGCAGGCACGGCCAGCGGCCGCATTGAAGGGCTCGCGCCCGTCAGCGTGACGCTGTTCTAGAGATCTCTTCAGGCCGACGCCATGACGAATGCCGCCTCCCCCATCCTCGTCAAACCGATTCATCTGGTTCCCTCCAGCGCACGGATGGCGACGCCGCTCGCGAGGCGCTTGCGTGACGCCTTGCGCGGCGATGTGCTATTCGATGCCGCGAGCCGCGGCCGTTACGCCACCGACGCGTCGATCTACCAGATCACGCCGATTGGCGTCGTGGTGCCGCGCGATCAGGACGATCTGCGCATCGCGCTCGAAGTCGCGCGCAGCGAGAAGGTGCCGTTGCTTGCACGTGGGGCCGGCACGAGCCAGTGCGGCCAGACCGTCGGCGAGGCGCTGGTGGTCGACACCAGCAAGTGGCTGAACAACGTCGTCGCGTTCGATGCCGATGCGCGCACCGTGACGGTCGAACCCGGCGTCGTGCTGGATCATCTGAACGCCTGGCTCAAGCCGCACGGCCTGTGGTTTCCAGTGGATGTTTCGACGGCGGCGCAATGCACGATCGGCGGCATGGCCGGCAACAACTCGTGCGGCTCGCGCTCCATCGAATACGGCAACATGGTGCACAACGTCGAGGCCATCGAAGCGATCCTCGCCGACGGCAGCGAGGCCCGCTTCGGGTCGCTGCGTGAGGCGCCGCAGGGTGCGCGCCTGCAGGCAATCGTCGAAGGCGTGAAGCGCATCGCCGTGCGCGAGCGCGACGAGATCGTGGCGCGCGTGCCGAAGGTGCTGCGGCGCGTTGCCGGCTACAACATCGATGTGTTTGATTGCCAGAATCCGCGCGCCTATACCGATGACGGCATCGCCAACCTCGCGCATCTGCTGGTCGGCTCGGAGGGCACGCTGGCGTTTAGCCGCCAGTTGACGCTGAAGCTCGCGCCGTTGCCCGCGCACAAGACGCTCGGCGTGGTCAACTTTCCGACCTTCTGGCAGGCAATGGACCTGACGCAGCACATCGTCAAGCTCAAGCCCGTGGCGGTCGAACTGGTGGACCGCACGATGATCGAGCTGGCGATCGGCAATCCGGCGTTTCGGCCGATCATCGAGAAGGCGCTGGTGGGCCGTCCGGAAGCGATCCTGCTGGTCGAGTTCGCCGGCGAAGACCGCGACGCGCAGCTCGCGAGTCTCAAGCAACTGACCGAGCTGATGGCCGACCTCGGCCTGCCCGATTCGGTCGTGCAGATGCCGGACGCCAACGAGCAGAAAGCCTTGTGGGAGGTTCGCAAGGCGGGGCTCAACATCATGATGAGCATGAAGGGCGACGGCAAGCCGGTGTCCTTCATCGAAGACTGCGCGGTCCCGCTCGAACACCTGGCCGAATACACCAGCAAGCTGACCGAGGTGTTCCACCGGCACGGCACGGAAGGCACGTGGTACGCGCATGCGAGCGTCGGCACGCTGCACGTGCGGCCGATTCTCGACATGCGGCGCGACGGCGCGCTGAAGATGCGGGCGATTGCGGAAGAAGCCGCGGCGCTGGTACAGGAATACAAGGGCGCTTACTCGGGCGAGCACGGCGACGGACTGTGCCGCGGCGAATGGGTGGCATGGCAGTATGGGCCGCGTCTGAATCAGGCGTTCAGCGAGATCAAGGCGCTCTTCGATCCCGACAATCGCTTCAATCCGGACAAGATCGTGCGTCCGCCGAAGATGGACGACGCGCGCCATTTCCGCTTCGCGCCGGGCTATCGGGAACGTGCGCTTGAGACTGCGCTCGACTGGTCCGCATGGAACGTGGAGCGCGATCCGCTCACCGGTGCAGAGACGCTGCCGGGCACCGGCAAGGACCTCTCCGGCGGCCTCGCCAAGGCCGTCGAGATGTGCAACAACAACGGCCATTGCCGCAAGTTCGACGCGGGTACGATGTGCCCGAGCTACCGTGTGACGAAGGACGAGCAACACGTGACGCGTGGCCGGGCCAATACGCTGCGTCTCGCGATTTCGGGCCAGCTCGGTGAGGAAGGGCTGGCGAGCGACGACGTCAAGGACACACTCGACCTGTGTGTCTCATGCAAGGGCTGCAAGCGCGATTGCCCGACCGGCGTGGATATGGCGAAGTTCAAGATCGAGGCGCGGGCGGCGCGCGTCAAGCGGCACGGCTTGAGCGTGCGCGACCGGCTGGTGGCGTTCATGCCGCGCTATGCGCCATTCGCGAGCAAAGTGCCGGGCGTGATGGCGCTTGCCGAGAGCGTGCCGGTGCTGTCCGACTGGTTCAAGCGTGCAGTGGGCTTTGCGCCGCAACGCACGCTGCCGCGCTTTCGCAAGCCGTTTCTGGCGAGTGCTGTAGCGGCTGGATCGTCAGCCGCCGTTGTATCGGCGCAGATTAAGGAAGTCCTGTTGTTCGTGGATACCTTCAACAACAACATGGAACCGGAGAATGCGCGCGCCGCGCAGCAGGTGCTGGAGGCGGCCGGCTATACGGTGCACTTCAACACGCGCGAAGGCGAGCGGCCGGTGTGTTGTGGCCGTACTTTCCTTGCAGCCGGTCTGGTGGATGAAGCGAAACAGGAAGCGCGGCGCATGCTGGACACGTTCCGGCCGTTTGTCGAACGCGGTGTGCCGATTGTCGGACTCGAGCCGTCATGCCTGCTGTCGCTGCGCGACGAATTTCTGCACTACGGCTTTGGCGAAGAAGCACAGCGGCTGTCAAAGTTCGCGTTCCTGTTCGAAGAGTTTCTGGTGCGCGAGCAGAAGGCCGGGCGTCTCGCGCTGAAACTCAAGCCGTTGCCCACGGCGAACGCCCTGGTGCACGGACACTGCCATCAGAAGGCCTTCGATGCCTTCACGCCGGTGCAAGCCGTGCTGAAGTGGATTCCGGAGCTGAATGTGTCGACGGTCGAATCGTCGTGCTGCGGTATGGCGGGCAGCTTCGGCTATGAGGCCGAGCACTACGCGACCTCGCAGGCAATGGCGGAACTGTCGCTGCTGCCGGCGGTGCGCAAGATCGGCGCCGACACGGTGATGGTGGCTGACGGCACCAGCTGCCGGCATCAGATTCACGATGGCGCCGGCGTCGACGCAGTGCATGTAGCCCGCGTGCTGGCGATGGCGCTGAAGTAGCCGCTGTTACGCGGCCTGAATGGCTTGCCGGTACAGCATAGGCGCCACGCCCACTGCTTCGCGGAAGCGGTGGCTGAAGTGACTGGCGTTGGCGTAACCGCAGCGCGCCGCGACCTGCGTGAGCGGCAGCGCAGTGGTGCGCAATAGCACACGCGCCCGTTCGACCCGCTGCTGGGCAATCCACGCAGCCGGCGGCAAGCCGAACGAGGCGCGGAACATGCGCGCCAGGTGGTACTCCGATAGGTGGGCCACTTCGGCCAGATCGCCGAGCGTCAGCGGCTGGGTCAGATGTTCGTCAATGTAATCGCGCAGCCGCCGGCGCGTTGCCACCGAGAGTCCGCCCGTGAGCCTCGCGTCCGCGCGGCTCACACCCTGCGAGCGCAGCAGCAGGCTCAATATTTCGTGTGCCGTTTCGTTGGTCCGCAGCAGGCCGTCGGCATCGTCCCAGCTTTCGTCGGTCAGCGACTGGCATAGCGTGGCAATCCGCGCGTCCTCGAAATAGGTGCGGTCAGCCAGCGTGACTTCGCGCGGCTCGCGATCCAGTTCCCGCACGGCGCGCTGCGTGAAGTGCTCGGGCAGGAAGTACAGGTGCATGAAATGCATCTGGCCGCGTACCCACCAGCGCGATTCGTGGTCGCCTGGCAGGGCGCAAAGCCTTGTCGGCGCGCCGTACAGCCCCGGCATTTTCTGCCGCTCGGTGCGATAGCCGCCGTCGAGGTAGCACGACAGCGTGTGATGCCCCGGATTGTCGTAGACGGTCTCGTCTTCCTTGGTCTCGCGGGTCCATTCGGCGACCGCCAACTGGTCGCCGAGCCACGCGAAGCGCTGCAGCTTGGCGTTGGCATCGCGCAGCGTGTGACACACCGACTGGAGGCCAAAGGGCGTCTCGGCAGGGTCCATCGCGGAGTCGGGCAGACAGGTGTTCACGGCGGAAAGAATGGCGGATTGCATGGCTTGCAGTATAGAACGTACGCCGGGCTTGCCGCTGGCCACGGCAAACAAGTGCGCAATCCTGGACAAGTGCCGGGCGCCGGGCGGGAGCATAGTCGGGTAGACGAATCCCCCGAATTTCACCTGCAAGCCTTGCCATGAATCTGTTCCTTTACGCCCTGACCGTCCTGATCTGGGGCACCACCTGGATCGCCATCAAATGGCAACTCGGCGTAGTGCCACCGCCGGTGTCGATTGCCTGGCGCTTCGGGTTCGCCGCGCTGATCCTGTTCGCGTTGCTGCGCATCATGCGCCGGCCGCTCTGGCCGCCGCGCGCGGCCTGGCGGTATCTGGCGGCGCAGGGCCTGGCGCTCTTCTGCTGCAACTTTCTGTGCTTCTACTACGCCGAGCAGGTTGTGCCGAGCGGCCTGGTCGCGGTGATTTTCTCGATCGCGCCGCTGCTGAATTCGATCAATGGCCGCCTTTTCATGGGGCGGCCGCTGCAACCCACGGTGATCGTGGGCGCGCTGCTAGGGCTCACCGGCATCCTGTGCCTGTTCGTGCCGCAAATGGCCGGACACCTCGGCGACCGTGCCGCGTGGCTGGGGATGGGCGTCGCGCTGCTCGGCACTCTGTGCTTTTCGACCGGCAGCCTGCTGTCGAGCCGGATGCAATCGATGGGCCTGCATCCACTGGTCACCAATAGCTGGGCCATGCTGATTGGCGCCAGCATTCTGACGGTGGGGAGCGCGCTGGCGGGCCTGCCGTTCGCCATCGAACCGGACGCACGATACATTGGCGCGCTCGCTTATCTGGCGGTGTTCGGCTCGGTGGTCGGGTTTACGGCCTACCTGATGCTGGTCGGACGCATGGGGCCGGAGCGTGCCGCTTACTGCACCGTGCTGTTTCCGATCGTGGCGCTGGCGGTCTCGACGGTGTTCGAGGGCTATCACTGGACCGTGTTGGCGGTCGTCGGTCTGGTGCTGGTGGTGGCAGGCAACCTGGTGGCGTTCGATCTGACGCGGCGCCTGTTCGTGCGGCGCGCGGCGACCTGAGCACCCTTAAGCGTTCAATCCGCCGCCGCCCATTGCGGCCACCGTCCCAACTCGGCGAACAGTTCGAGCATGGTGGCCCGCACCTTCTGCACGGCGTTGCTGAGCAAGGCCGTGTCATGCCAGCACAGCGACAGCGTGCGCGAGAACAAGCGGTGATCGACCTTGGCGAGCTTCAGTTTGTGTTCGTCCAGTTCGACGTGCGCGGCGCTCCACGGCAGGATCGTCACGCCTAGCTTCGCCATCACGGCCGCGAACAGTAGCGAGGTGGAGCTCGCCTCGAACAGGATCTCGCATGGAAGGCCGGCTTCCCGCAGCGCCCAGTCGACCCGGCTGCGAATCGTGTTCGGTGCGCTCGGCAGGATGAGCGGCATGCGCGCCAGTTCGGCAAGCGTGACCGGTTCCGCCGGCATGGGAAATTCCGGCCATGCGATCAGATACAGCGCTTCGCTGAGAAGCCGCTGCGCGACCACACCGCGCGTCTCGACGGCATCCACGACCACCGCCAGTTCCACCCGTCCGCCGCCGATCAGTCCGCCGAGATCGGCGCTCGGCGCTTCGATCAATTCCAGCGCGATGCCCGGATAGCGGTCGCGGACGGTCCGCGCGAGCGGAATCGCCAGCACGCGCGCTGTACTCGACGGCATGCCCACCGACACCTTGCCTTGCGGCAGCTCGGCATCCTGACGCAACAGATCGCGCGTGCCGTCGGCTTGCCGCAGCAGTTCGAGCGCGTGACGGTACAGCGTCTGCCCCGCGGCGGTGGGCGCAACGCCATGCACGCTGCGCTCGAGCAGTTGCATTCCCAGATCGGTTTCGAGATTGCGCATCTGCTGGCTGATTGCCGGCTGCGCGATATGCAGCGCTTCGCTCGCCCGGGTGACGTTGCCGCATTCCACCACCTTGACGAAATACCGCAGTTGCCGCAGGTCCATCCGTGTCTCCTCGCTTCACCGATCCCATAAGTAAATCCGATCGAGTTAGAGAAATATCATATTTTTCGGCGATTGAGCGCGTTCTTATACTGGGTTCACAAAAAACCGGAGCGTGCCCAGGCTGATCCGCCTCGCGCCGCTTCAGAACGGCTGGCGTCGACCGGCCAAGGAGACACGGATGTCCAAAGCGATCGCTGCATCGGCGCAGGGGATCAAGCCCCGGCGCACACCCCTCACCCGCGAGCAGATCGGCGGCTTCTGGGCGGTCTACTCGGGTTGGGTGCTCGACGGCGTGGACTCGGTGATCTACGCGCTGGTGCTGATTCCCGCGCTCACCGAGTTGCTGCCCGCCTCGGGCATTGCCGCGACGCCGGGCAACCTCGGCATGTACGGCTCCATTCTGTTTGCGCTGTTTCTGATCGGCTGGGGGCTGTCGTTCATCTGGGGGCCACTCGCCGACCGCTTTGGCCGGGTCAAGACGCTGGCCGCGAGCATCCTGATTTATTCGGTGTTCACCGGCGCCGCCGCGTTTGCACACAACGTCTGGGAGCTGGCGGCGTTCCGCCTGATCGCGGGGATTGGCGTCGGTGGGGAATGGGCGCTGGCCGGCACCTACGTGGCCGAGAGCTGGCCCGAGGATCGCCGCAAGATGGGCGCGGGTTATCTGCAGACCGGGTACTACCTCGGCTTTTTTCTCGCTGCGCTTCTGAACTATACGGTCGGCGCGACTTATGGCTGGCGCGCGATGTTCCTGTGCGGCCTGGCGCCGGCACTGCTGGCAATCTTCACCGTGATGAAGGTGAAGGAGCCGGGCCAGTGGCGCAAGTCCTCGCACGGCCTCGACGCGGCGAACGCGCCTGCGGTTGCGCCGCGCCGCCCGCTGCTGGAGATCTTCGCGCCGGCTTATCGGCGCCGCACCCTGACGAGCGCGAGTCTGGTCGGTGTCGCGATCATCGGCTTGTGGGCCGGGTCGGTCTACGAAGCGAGTGCGGTGGTGACGTTGGCGGCGCGTGCCGGCATCGATCGCATCGGCAGCGTGCATCTGGCGTCCATCGGCGCGGCGGCGCTGTCGTTCGCCACGATTCTCGGCTGTCTCGCCGCGCCGTGGCTGGCCGAACGGCTCGGCCGTCGCGGGGCGCTTGGCGTGTACTTCGCCGGCATGGCGGTGTCGATCGTGTTCGCCTTTGGCTGGGTGTTCTATCTGCCGAACGGGCTCAACCTGTTCATGGTGTCGCTGCTGTTCCTCGGCTTCTTCGGCGGCAATTTCGCGATCTTCTCGTTGTGGCTGCCCGAGCAATATCCGACCCGGATGCGCGCCACGGCGTTTGCCTTCAACGCCTCGATCGGCCGCCTGATGGGCGCGGGCGTCAACTTCCTGCTGGCGGCTGCGATTCATTGGCAAGGCTCGCTGGGCTTGCCGGTCGCGTGGACCGCCGCGGCCTTTGTGGTGGGTTTGCTGATTTTGCCGTTTGCCGTTGAAACCCGTTATCAGACGTTGCCGGAATAGCGCGGCGGCCCGCACCTGCGCGGCCCCGCTCGGGCCCCACCCGTCATCAATCCGCTGGAGAACTGGATGCAAGCGTTACAAGGAATCACGGTTGTCGAACTGAGCCGCGCGTTATCAGGGCCGTTCTGCTCGATGGTGCTGGCCGATCTCGGTGCGGATGTGGTCAAGGTCGAACCGGGTCCGGGCGGCGATATGAGCCGCACCTGGGGGCCTTTCGACCGCGGCGTGAGCACCTACTATCTGTCCTGCAACCGCAACAAGCGCGGCATATGCATCGACTTTAGAAATCCGCAGGGGCTGGCCGCGATTCATCGGCTGGTCGACGGCGCGGACGTGGTGATCGAGAACTTCAAACCCGGCACGATGGACAGCATGGGACTCGGCTATGACGTGCTCAGCGCGCGCAATCCGCGCCTCGTGATGGGCAGCATCAACGCGTTCGGCGCCGACGGTCCGATGAGCGGCTGGCCCGGCTTCGATCAGATTGCCCAAGGTTATTCGGGGCTAATGAGCCTGACCGGTTTTGCCGAAGGTGACCCTACGCGCACCGGCACCGCAATCGGCGATCTAAGTTCGGGCATGTGGCTCGCCATGGCGATTCTCGCCGCACTGCTGGAGCGTGAGCGGACCGGACGCGGCCAGCATGTGAGCACTTCGTTGCTGGCGAGTCTGGTGGGGCTTCTGAGCGTGCACGGTCAGCGCTACCTGAGCCTGGGCGACATTCCACGCCGCACGGGCAATGCGCATTCGGTGATCGCGCCATACGGTGTGTTCGAAACCGCCGATGGCCCGCTCAATCTGGCTCCCATCACCTCCGATATGTGGCTGCGCCTGTGTCAGTTGCTCGATCTCCCCGCACTGCCCGACGATCCGCGTTTTGCCACCAACGAGGCGCGCGTGGCGCACCGCGAGGAACTGAAGGCTGCGCTCGAAGCGCGCCTGAAGACGCGCAGCAAACGCGAGTGGACCGAACTGTTTGTTGGCGCGGGATTGCCGGCCGGCCCGATCCACACGCTCGACGAGGTGTTCGACGATCCGCAGGTACAGCACTGCCAACTGGTCGAGACGCTTGCGCATCCGACGCTCGGTGCACTGCGTCAGGTGGTGACGCCGGTGTCCGGTTCCGACGCGGCGGCGGGCGGCGCTGCGCCGCACGTTAGCCGGCATGCGCCGCCGGGGCTGGGCGAACATACCGTCGAGGTATTGCGCGAGGCGGGCTTCGATGCGGCGTCTATCGAGGCCTTGCTTGCCGCAAAGGCCGTGCATCAGCAAGAGCTGCCGGGCGTCTACAATTCGCAGACAAAGGTCCTGGAACCCGCTGCGGGAGTAACGCAATGAACAGCACGCAAACATCGCCGGCCACGGTGACGGTTGATATTGTCGATGAACGGATCGCTCAGGTAACGTTTAGCAATCCTGCGCGAAGAAATGCCCTCAGCGCGGATTTGCTCCATGCACTCGATGCACGCCTCGCTGAGCTGGCGGCCCAACGCATTGCGGTCGTGATACTGGGCAGCGGTGTCGGGCAGGACGTCTGGAGCGCGGGCCACGACATCGCCGAACTGGAGCACGACCGCGACCCGATCGCATACGGCAAGCCGCTTGAACGGGCGTTGCGCCGTGTGCGGGCGTTCCCGGGCGTGGTGATCGCGATGGTGTCCGGCTCAGCCTGGGGCGGTGCGGTCGATCTGGCAATGAGCTGCGATCTCGTGGTTGCAGACGGCAGTGCGCGCTTCGCGATGACGCCGGCGAACCTCGGCTTGCCTTATACGACGAGCGGCCTGCTGCGCTTCTTCCACAACCTGCCTATCCATGTGCTGAAGGAAATGTTCTTCTGTGCGCAACCGTTGGACGCGCAGCGCGCCGAACGCTTCGGCGTGGTTAACCGTCTGGTGGAGAGCGATAAGCTCGAAGCCACCGCGCTCGAACTGGCGCGCGGGATTGCCGTTAAAGCCCCGTTGGCGATTCAGGCGGTGAAAGAGCAGTTGCGCATTCTCGAAGACCTGCAACCGGTGCCGGTTCAGGCGATGGAGCAGATTGCGGAACTGCGTCGGCAGGCGTGCGAAGGCAGCGACTTCAGCGAAGGGCTGGCCGCGTTTGCGGCACGGCGGCCGGCGGTGTTCAGCGGCAATTGAGCGAGACAGTGTGCCTTGCTGCATCGTCTCACACGTCAGCAGCGGTGAGGGTCGGCGAGGCGCCATTCGCACCCTCACGCCGTTATGGTGAGTCTTTTCGGGAGTCGATCAAGCTGGAACAGCATGGCTGATCACCAAAGGTGAGAATTTTCGGGAGCAAATTCGGGGAACGCCTTTACCAATGCAAACGGCATTAGTCAATTTAGTCATGCCGTAAAGAGAATTTTTGTCGATTAATTTTCTGCAAAAGTATGCGAGGATAAATCGCCGTGGCCGAATGGATGCGCGATATCGGATTATCCGCATGATGCCCGGCGTATGCGTGGCGCTTCATCCGTGGCGCCGCGCTTCTCGCAAGGAAATGATCGTGAAATTCTCTTCTGGCATAGGCGCAGCCATGCTCGTTGTACAGAGCATGGCGCCGTGCGTTGCGCTGGCTCAGTCGCAACTTACCTACACCACGTCCTGGATCGGCAATAGTTTCGGTTTTGGCGACGGAAAATGGGTTCAGCAGGATATTCAGGCTATTAATGTTGCCCCGAATGGAACCGTATATACCGATTCACCATGGGATGAAAGCGGCAGTGAAATCGCTGCTTATCAGAATGGCAATAAACTCGCCGTGGCCGGCAATACGCATGGATGGGGTGCGGCCGGCGGCGATGCGGTGGCCGTCAACAGCACGTACCTGTACGCGGCGATGTCCATCGGCAATCAGAGCAACACGCTGGTGGGCGCCGACTACCCTCCGCAGAACCAGACCTGGTTCGGCATCACGCGGCGCCAGTTGTCGAACATCGCATTGGGTGCACCGTTTTCGTCCGGCATCGGTAATAGCGCCAACTCGACCAAGAACAGTTTTCTGCGCGTGCAGGCGGCAACGGCCGGCGTCGATGCAGGCATTCGCGGACTCGCCGCCACCGATAGCGAAGTGTACGTGGCCGACACATACGGCAACCGCATCGTCGTGCTCGACGCACAAACCATGCGTCAGTTGCGTTCATGGAACGTGCCGGCGCCGGGACGCATTGTTATCGACACCGACACGACGCTCTGGGTCATCAGCGGCTTCGATTCGACGAGCGCGAAGGTCGTGCACTATTCGAACACCGGTGCGCCGCTGCCGGGCACTGCAACGCTGCCGGCAGGAGCGATACCCACCGCGCTCGCGTTGGCGCCCTCAGGGCAGCTGCTGGTGGCGGACAATGGACCGTCGCAGCAGATTCTCGTCTACAACAAGGTCGCTGGCGGCCAGACACAACTTGGTGACGCGCTCGGCACGCGTAACGGCATCTTCCATACGATCGCCGGGGCGCCCGGCAACTGGCGCTTCAATGGCATCACCGGCATCGGCTTCGATCAGAGCGGCAACCTATACGTCGGGCAGAACGGCGAAGGGCCGCGACCGATCGGCTCGGCGACGGTCGGCCAGGGGGCGGTGCTGGAAAGCTACGAGCTCGAGTTACGGCAACTGAACTGGCGGCTATACGGGCTCACGTTTGTCGACAGCGGCGCCTTCGACCCCGCCAATCCCGCTACCGTGTATAGCGGCTCGAAACGCTTCTCGCTCGACTACAGCCGCCCCACCGGCGAGGAGTGGTCGTATACCGGCTTTACGCTGGACCGCTTCGCTTACCCCGACGACTCCGCATTTCATCTGACACGCGGCGTGCGCGGCGAGCCGATGGTCAGACGCATCAATGGCCAGCCGTATCTCTACGCGCTCGACCAGGACTCGCACTATCTGAGCGTGTATCGCTTCGACAACGCCCACGGCGAAGTCGCGATTCCCTCCGGTCTGCTGGCGGAGAATCCGATTCCCGGTAGCTGGCCGGCCGGGCAGCCGACGTATGGCGAGTGGATGTGGCGCGACAGCAATGGCGACGGCGTGGTTCAGGCGAGCGAGATCACCAGCAACCCGTCTACCGGCAGCACGGTCGGCAACGGTTTCTGGTGGGTGGACAGTGCCAGCAACGTCTGGCTTGCGACGCCGGTGAGCGGGATTCGCGAAATGCCGCTGCAGGGTCTGGATTCCTTCGGTAACCCGATCTATCAATACACCGGCGCGAAGACGTTCGCGATGCCCAGGCAGTTCACCCGGCTCGGACGCATCGTCTATATCAAACAGACCGATACGATGTACGTGACCGGCTTTACGGCGGCCAATCCATGGAACGCAACGCTCTGGAAAGAGGCCGGCCCGCTGCTGGCACGCTACGACAACTGGAGCAGCGGCAATCCGCAGCTGGTCTATACGATCGCATTGCCGTGGAATACCCAAAGCAATCCGCAGGTGACGACAGTGGGCGTGGCGGTGGCAGGCAACTACATCTTCGTCGCCGAACTGTTTACGCAGAAGATCGATGTGTACGACACGCGTAGCGGTCAGGCGGTCGGCTATATGACGCCGGGCGCGAGCGTCGGTAATACGAGCGGCTGGGTGGATGTGTATCTCGGCATCAGCGCCGTGGAGCGCGCCAATGGCGAATACGACGTGCTGGTGGAGGACGATGCGCGCGCCAAGATCCTGTTGTACCGATGGAAGCCTTAGCACACCGCGTGGCGGGCAGGCATGCGGCATCTGGACGAATAGACGGCTGATCGCGATCGGTATATAACAACATTAGAGATTCGTTCACACACCGCTGCCACCTTGGGAGAGGCGCTCCATCATGACGCGTGATGTTTCGCAACAGCAGGAACCGGATGAAAGGGATGAACGGCCTGAGCTCGAACACCTCGACGCGGCCGTCAGCCATGTCGACCAGTTGGTGAGTTCGGGCGGCATTGCATCGGGCGCGGCCAAAGGTCTGCTGTACAGCCTGATCGAGACGCTCGGCACGCTGGTGGGCGACCCGGATTTGCCGGAGCACGCCCGTTCCGGCTATGAAGGTCTGCTGGAAACGGCGCGTGAATTGCGGGTCAAACTCGAACGCTGAGATTGGCCGGTAGGTTCACGCTTGCGCACTTTCCTGCGCGGCCAGCGCCTCGAGCAATTCCGGCGGCGCTGAGGCGATCTGTACCTCAGGCGTGCCATGCCAGTCCGCGCAACGCAGGAAGGCACGCCGCAAGTCTGCGGCAAGACGGCCGCTGACGCGCACCCCCGCTTCCAGATGAACCGCCTTCAGCTCGAAGATCCCGCTCGTGCGGTGCGCCTTCGCGTCGGCGCGGCCGATCAGCTTGCCGCGGCTCAGAATCGGCAGCACGAAATAGCCGTATTTGCGCTTGGCGGCAGGCGTATAGCACTCGATCGCGTAGTCGAAATCGAATAACGCCGCAGCGCGCTTGCGATCCCACACCACCGGATCGAACGGCGATAGCAAGGTCGTGACGGTCGAGGCGAGTTTGCCGTTTGCCGCATCGTCGATTAACGGCGCAAAGTCTCGATGGACGAACGTGTCCTGCTTCCAGCCGTCGACACGGACCGGCATCAGTTCACCTTCGTCCGCCAGTGCGTGCAGCGCCTCGACATAGGGCCGCCGCGCCAGCCGGTAGTAATCAGCGACCCAATCGGCGCGCGCAACGCCCAAGGCGCGGCAAGTGCGTCGCAACACCTCCTGTTCCACCGCTGCCGCCGGTTGCAGATCCCGCGCATCGCTCCAGTCCGGCAGCACCCGTTCGGTCAGATCGTAGACGCGATGAAAATTGCGCCGTTCAGCCACCATCAATTCGCCGATGGCGAACAGCACCTCAAGGTGGCGCTTCTCCGGCTTCCAGTCCCACCAGCCGTTGCTTTTGCCGGCTTCGCGGACGAAGTCCGCCGAACGCACCGGTCCGTTCGCGCGAATCTGCTCGAGCAGGCGCGCGATGTCCTTGCGGTATTTCTTGTGCCATTCGGCGGCGTATTTCCAGCCCATGCCGCTCGGGTCGAGCATGCGATGGCGCAGCAGGCCATAGTCCTCGATCGGCACAAAACAGGCTTCATGCGACCAGTATTCGAACAGTTTGCCTTCCGCGAGATGCTCATCGAGCCATTGCGGCGAGTAGGCGCCGAGGCGGCTGAACAGAACGAGGTAGGGGCTGCGCGCGACGACGTGGATCGTGTCGATCTGCAACTGCGCCATGCGGCGAATCGCGTCGAGGACGTCGGCTTTGCTGGCTTTGCGCCGCGGCGGCGTGAGCAGGCCTTGTGCGGCGAGGTGGAGGGTGCGGGCGGCGGATAACGGCAGTATCTTCACGCGGTCGATTGCTGGGTGCTCATCGGATTGGCGGCAACGAGGGGCGCACCGAAGCTGCGCCGCCTCGCCGGACAACCGTTACTTTAGCGCGAATCCGTCATACCTTATGCGCCTAGCGCCACTGCCTCGCCCTCGCTCACCGCGAGCATCTGATGGATCTGCGACACGACAGCGGCGCCTTCACCCACGGCAGCCGCGACCCGCTTGGTCGAGCCGGCACGCGCGTCGCCAATTGCGAACACGCCGTCGACCGAGGTGCCCAGGTCGCAGGTGGAGTTCAGGCCTTTCGAGCCGGTGAGCACGAAACCCTTCGGATCGAGCCCCACGCCGCAGGTCCGCAGCCAGTCGGTGTTCGGATCGGCGCCGGTGAAGAGGAACAGATGGCGCGACGCGAAACGATCCGTGCCGTCGGGCAGCGGCCGCTTGAGAACGACCGACGACAGACCGGTGTCGTCCGCTTCGAGGCTATCGATTTCCGAATGAGGATGTACGAACACGTTCGGCAGCGAGCGAATCCGGTCGATCAGGTAGCGCGACATGGTCGCTTCGAAACCGCTGCGGCGAATCAGGACATGCACCTTCGCCGCGTGCGTGGCCAGATAGACGATGGCCTGCCCCGCGGAATTGCCACCACCCACCAGCACGATCTCTTCGCGCTTGCATAGCTTCGCCTCGACCGGCGAGGCCCAGTAGTAAACGCCACGTCCGTCGAAACGCTCGAGTCCTTCGATGTCGGGCCGCCGGTACACCGCACCGCTCGCAATCACAATGCTGCGTGCTTTCACACTGCCGCCGCACTTGAGTTCGAGCCGGTGCGGCGACTCTTCGCAATGCAGGGCCTTAACCTTGACCGGAATCGCAACGTGGGCGCCGAACTTCTGTGCCTGTACAAAGGCGCGGCCGGCCAGCGCCTGGCCGCTGATGCCGGTCGGAAAACCCAGATAGTTTTCGATCCGCGAACTCGCGCCTGCCTGGCCGCCGGGGGCGCGGCTATCGAGCACGATCACCGAGAGGCCTTCCGAGGCCGCATACACCGCAGTCGCCAGTCCAGCCGGGCCGGCGCCGACGATTGCCACGTCATAGATAAACGAAGCGTCGAGTTCAGGCAGCATGCCCAGACAGGTCGCGAGATGGGGATCGCTCGGGTGACGCAGCACGGAACCGTCCGGACAGATCACCAGCGGCAGGTCTTCCGGTTGCGCGCCGAACTGTTCGATCAGGCTCAGCGCGTCGTCGTCGCGTTCGTCGATGACCTGATGCGGATGGCCGTTGCGCGACAAAAACCCCTGCAGCGAGACGAGCCGCGCGTCGTTGCTCTTGCCTATCAGGATCGGGCCACCCGCGCCTTTTTCGATCAGCGAAACGCGCCGCAGGATCAGCGCGCGCATGATGCGCTCGCCCAGCTCGGCCTCCGCCACGATCAGCGCGCGCAGCCGGACCGGCGGAATCAGCAGCGCTTCGACGGGTTCAAGCGCCACGCCGCTGACGAGACAGACACGCCCGGACAACTGGCCCACTTCGGCAAGAAACTGCCTTTCGCCGCGCTCGGAGACAAGGCGCTCGCGCCCGAGTCCATCGCGCTGGAAAATCTTCACGCGCCCTGCCAGCAAGACGAACATCCCCGGGCCGATATGACCGGTCTCGAACAGCAGTTCGCCGGGTTCCCAGTGAGTGATCTCGCCGAATTTGCGCAGCCGGTTGACTTCTTCCCAGGTCAGTAAGGGGAACATCTGATGCTCCCGCGTCGCCAGCGAGGAGAAGGGCGCGTCGGCAACCACAGCTTGTTGTTGTGCTTCGGGTTCTTGAGTCTCAACCATTAAACCGCTCCTTCTGTCTTCGGGTGCAGCAGGGCAGGCGTCGACGCGCAAGAGGCGCAGGAGGCATCTCGCGCGGCGCGAGCGGTGAAGGATGTGTTACACCGCCGGCGCCACGCCGGGGTGGACCTCGTCCACCGGCTCGTCCTCGAGCGGCTCGAGTTGCCGCCCCGCGTCACGCCACGCGTCGAGGCCGCCGCGCAGCGGCAGCACGTCGCTGAAACCTGCTTCGTTGAGTTGCTTGGCCATCCACGCCGCCGAAATCTCATTCGGGCATGAACAGTAGATAACCAGTTTCTGCTCCGGCGAGTACTTGGCGATGATCTCGTTGAGCTGACGCTCGTCGGCAAACTGGGTGCCGGGAATCACGAACGGATCGAGCTTGCGCTTCTCGCGCGAACGGATGTCGAACAACACCGGCGGCTGGCCGGCTACGATCAGCTTGTACAGCTCGTCCACATCCATGCGGGCGGTCGCGAGCTTCTTGATGAGCTGACGCCGGCGGATCCAGCGGTAGCTCGCATAGAGCAGCAGCAACGCGCCGATCACGACAATCGCCATCTTGCCGAGTCGCCCGGCGCCGGCCAGCACCATGTCGATCTGCGGTGCGAACAGGGCGCCGATGATGAGACCGGTTCCAGACCACAGGGCCGCGCCCACGCTGTCGTAGGTCAGGAAGGTGCGGTACGTGGTGCCCATTGCACCTGCCATCGGGATGGAGACAATCGACAGGCCCGGCACGAACTTCGCCACGGCGAGCACGCGCACGCCCCAGCGGCCAAAGAAGCGCTCGGTTTTCTTCACGCAGGTGTCGCGCGACAGCGACAGCTTGCACAGCGTCTTGAGCGTGTTGCCGCCGTAGATGCGGCCCGCGAGGTACCACACGCTGTCGCCGATCAGCGTGGCGAAGATCGCCAGGATCAACACCGAGGCGAGCTGCGAGCCGACGGTGGCCGGATGCATGGCGGCCATCGCGCCGAACAGGACAAGACACGGCATCGCGGGCACGGGCAACCCGAGCGATGCGGCAAGCACGTTGGCAAAGACAAGTGCAGGCCCGTACTGCTCCACGAGGTCATGTAGCATCGGCTTACTTCCGCGCCGTTTCCGGGCGAAAGGGAAGAGGTAACTTATCGATTATGGACGCATTTCCAAGACGTGCAAGCGTCTGGAAACGTGACGGATGGATGATGCGGGAGAAGCGTTGCTGGGTCAGGCGCCGCGGGCGGTTGCGACGGCCTGGTTGATGCGCCGGCCAATGGGGAACGCGGGGGAACGCGGTGCGCCGCTTGCCCGGTGGCCAGGGAGCGGCATTCGCGTGAGCCAATGCCGCTGCCGGTTTTTACGTACGATGATTGTGCTGTTCGCCCGGCAGTTCGGCACCGTGCGCGCGAATGGCCGCGATCAGTTCCGCCGGCGTGATTTCATAACGCACTTCGCGGTGGATGCCCGGCTTGCGTTCGTCCACTTCGATCAGAAGAATACCCTTGCCGTCTTCTGTCGACTCGAGGCGCAGTGAGCGAAGTTCGCGTGCCGTTGCGTCGTCGAATTCCGTGAGCAGGGCCATTGACCCGGAAGACCCGGTAGTGCGCATCGAAGTTGTCCTCGTTCCGTTGTTGATCGAACCACTGCATTGTACGGGCACCCGGCGCACCGCGTGTCGCGCGCGGTTGACACCGTGGCATTGAGCGCGCCGCCGAGAGCCGCGCCACGCTTTGCGATGCGCGATGTGACGGCGTCGCGTCAGCCAGTTTAACGCGACTCATTGTGCCACCGAACGCATTTTTCATGCCCCGCGCCGGTGCAACCCTTCCTGTTGATTGTCACGGCCCTGACGTGTAACCGGGTTAGTGCTCCGTGCTACCCATGCGCGCCGCGTGGCGCGGTTGCATGCGGGAGTGACGTTCCCTCGCTGTAAACGTTTTGCCCCCTGCTGACGTTGACCGGCTTTCGACGGTGATCGTTGCCCGCCGGCTTTTCGGGGGTGGAGACGTGCGCAGGTATTTATTACTGCCTCATCTGCCTGGTGTGGGCACCGGAGTTCGTTTTTACGCACCTCGTTGCACCCACAAAAAAATAGCCCGTCCTGTGAAGGACGGGCTGCTAAAACGCCGTTTTTACTCGGGTCAGCCGACCCCGCACAACCGGGGCGCTGACGCAGTCATGCTGAGCCGCGGACGACCCTTTGTCGAGGTGGGAGTAACGCCGATCTATCAGACCAAAGCTGGTTCGCGGGGCTCGGCGTGACGGGCCGGCGCTGCGCCTTTCGCGGAGCGGATTGCCGGGCCTGGCGCCGCTTCGGCGACCGTGAACAGCCGCACGGCCTCATCCAGCACGTCGGCCTGCTCGGCAAGACGTTGCGCCGTCGCGGCGGCCTGTTCGACGAGCGTGGCATTCTGCTGGGTCGCGCCATCGAGATGTGTGACCGCCTGGTTCACCTGGCGGATGCCCTCCGCCTGCTCGCTGCTCGCGTTCGCCACCTCGACGATGATCGACGAGACGCGGCTGACGGCTTCATCGATCGCGCGCATCTGCGAGGTGGTGCGCGCCACCAGTTCCGTGCCTTGCGCGATTTCGGTGACGCTCGCCTCCACGACCGACTTGATTTCCTTCGACGAAGCCGCGCAGCGCTGCGCGAGCGTGCGCACCTCGCCGGCGACCACCGCGAACGAGCGGCCCGCTTCGCCCGCGCGGGCGGCTTCGACGGCTGCGTTGAGCGCAAGAATGTTGGTCTGAAACGCAATGCCGTCGATCACGCCGGTGATGTCGGCAATGCGCCTGGAAGCCGCCGTGATGCCCGCCATGGTCTGTTCCACCTGGCCGGCGATCTTGCCGCCCACGGCGGCTGCCGCCTGCGCATCCTTGGCCAGATCGAGCGCACGTACGCTGGCGTCGGCATTTGCCTGCACGGTGGTGGTGAGCTGGTCCATGGTGGCGGCGGTTTCTTCGAGCGAGGCCGCCTGCAACTCGGTGCGGCGCGCCAGATCGACATTGCCGCTCGAGATTTCGCGGGCCGCGTCGAGCATGCCGGTGATCTGCGAACGCACGTCGGAGACGATGGCGGCGAGATTGGCCTTTAACTGGTTGAGCGCCTGCAGCACCTCACCGAGGTCGTCATGACGACCGATCACGAGATCCGTGGTCAGATCGCCGGCGGCGAGGCGGGTCGCGAATCCCGACATGTCGCGCATCGGCTCGGCCAGATGGCGGGCCAGCAACTGCCATGAGACCACGCTGATCAGCGTGGTCGCGCCGAAGGCGATCCAGAATGCCAGCGGCGGTGTTGCTCTCCACGCAGCGAGACCGGTCAGCAGCAGCGCGAGCGGCGCCAGTGCATAGCCGATGGCCGCACGGGTTGCCACCGGCAGGCGCATCATCGCTTGCAGGCGGCCGGCGAATCCGGTTCGCACGACAATGCCGCGATGCAGCTTGTGCGAGCGCGACTTGCCCTCGCGAATCCTTGCATAGAGCGCGTCGGCGGCTCGCACCGCCTCGCGCGACGGCTTGACCCGCACGCTCAGATAGCCGACCACAGTGCCTTTTTCCACCACCGGTGTGACGCTCGCCTGTACCCAATAGTGGTCGCCGTTCTTGCGCCGGTTCTTGACGAGGGCGGTCCACGGGCGGCCGCTGCGAATGGTTGCCCACATGTCGGCAAAGGCCTCGCGCGGCATGTCCGGATGGCGGATCAGATTGTGCGGCTGGCCGATCAACTCGTCTTTCGCATAGCCGGATACGGCAATGAAGGCGGGGTTGCAGTACTCGATGCGGCCGGTCAGGTCGGTCGCGGACACAAGCATCTGGGACGAGGGGAATTCGTACTCTTGTTGGGTCACAGGCTGGTTATTACGCATGGCTTTCCTTGCAGGGTGGGCGCGCGCACGGCGCAGTCCTTTCGTCGCTGCAAGCTTTAACGGCATTAACCTCGTTAGCTTTAGGGTTTTCCTGGTGTTCCACTCAAGTTTTGAGGGCATCTGGTCGTTATTATTTGCCCTCGCCAATGCCGTATGCATGGTATTTGTATAGCAATGCTAAGTAATTGACCTGAGGCCAATCTGATCAGATGCACGGCTGTCGCCAGGCGCCGCGACCGCGTTTTCATGGATTCACTAACACGCTTGCGCGTCATCTGCAATCGCACCCTGCATCTGGCGCGACGACCGCCGGGTGCCCGCCTGCCGCCGCTTAGCGCTCTTTAACGTCGCCCACACCAGTTTCGTTGAAACCGTTCTCAAGATTCCCGTGCATGGGTCGTAAACGAGCTTGTCCGGGGTGTATGCGTCATACATACAGCCCTGTCCATTGGGTAGCCATACCCGCCTCAGCCACCTCGTCACACCTATAAACGCCACAGGAATTTATCCGATGAAACGCTTGGTTGTCGCTTTGTTTGCAGGCCTGACCGCTCTATATGGACCGCTCGCGATGGCGGACGAAGTGTACGGGCAGGTCGGCACTGAAGGTGTCGGTATTGGCTACGGGCATCCGTTCGGCTCGCTTGCCAATGTGCGCGCCGAATTCAACGGCTTCAGTTTCTCGCATAGCTTCAACTCGGGCGGCCTGCACTATGACGGGACGGCGACACTCGTGCACGCCGGTCTTTACGGCGACTTCTTCCCCGCGCCGAGCGTGGTGCCGTTTCGCTTCACCGCCGGCCTGCTGATTGGCGGCGACAATGTCGATGCGGACGCAACCAGCATGTCCGGCACCTACACCATCAACGGCGTGCAGTACTCGACGCTGGGCGAAAGCATCCACGCAAAGGCCACGTTCCCGGCCGTGCGTCCGTACCTTGGGATCGGCTTTGGCCACTCGCCCCTCGCGACCAAGGGCTTTTCGATGTTCTTCGATGCGGGCGTGGCTTACGGCAAACCGCATGTGGACTTCGACGTGCCGGCCGACATCGTCGCGGAAGCGGGTCAGGCGAACGTCGATGCCGAGAAGCAGTCTTTGCAGAACACCGCCGACCGCTTGCGTTTTTATCCGATTGTGAAGATTGGCGTCACTTATCGGTTTTAAACCCACGGTTTTAACGGCACAGTTTTAACCGCGCGGTTCTGACTGCGCGGTTTTAAGGGGGCGGCCGTCCTGCGCAATGTCACGCGGACGGCATTTTTCGCATGCTACGATGGCTCGCGATGTGACCGATGGTCGAGCGAGCGATGGCAACCCTTTACGACAAGCTTGGCGTTCAGCCGAACGCCACCGGCGAAGAGATCAAGCGGGCGTACCGAAAGGCCGCGATGCGCTGGCATCCCGACCGCAATGCGGGTGCCGAAGAGGCGGCGCGCACCGCGTTTCAGGACATCAAGGACGCGTACAACATTCTGTCCGATGCGGCGCAGCGCAAGGTTTACGACGCGGTGTACGCCGAGCAGATGCGCTCATGGGAAGCCCGCCGCCAGCGCATGGAGCGGGAACGGGCCGAGCGCGAAGAAGCGGCGCGCGCGGCCGAGCAGGCCGCTTACGCCAAGATGGTGGCACTCGCGATGCGCTTTGCGGACGAAGGCTATAACCGCGACGTGGTGTTCGGTGCGCTGCTCGGGCAGCAATGCGAAGCCAGCCTCGCGGGACGCATCGCGGACAGCGCGCTGGCGCTGCACGCCTCCCGCCAGCAGCAAAGCGTGCCTGCGGAACCGGTCGTCGACGAACCCGTGCCGCCCAGTGAACCTGCTGCGGCGCGCAAGGATCATGAGCCGGCCACGCACGGCAGCACGCTTGGCGGGCTGTGGTATCAATTCCTGAACGGTCTGCGATTCTGAGCCCTTCAGGCGATGCTGGCCGTTGCAAAAAGAGCGTCGCCAATGCGCTTTGATTGCTTATAGTAGAAGTGTGCCGAAGCAGCGCGACTCTGAACGGGCACATTTGACGGGGGAACGGTGCGATGACAACGGCAACCGGTTCAGCCTACGCGATGCAAACGAGCACGCCCGCATCGCTGCGGGAGCTTGCCAACTATCTCGAACAGGCGCTCGATGCCGGTCAAGCCGTGGTTGTGATGCGATACGGCGAGAAGCATCGTTCGGTCTACATTGGCGACCCCGCTGACTCGCTGGACACCTTGTCGAGCAGCGAGGCGCTCGCGGCCCACCTCGCCGACGAGATGCTGGCTTTGACCGCGGTCGGCATGAACCGGATCACCGCTGACGGCCAGATATACCGGTTCACGCGAACGCATCGATATATCGAGGACCAGCAGGCTGTGATTTTTGCGCCGGCGTGAACGGTGCGACGCGACGGTTGCGCCAACCGGCTCCCACAAAATCAAAAAGCGAACCGGAGTTCGCTTTTTGCCATGCTGCACCGCCTGTTCGCCGCTTGCGGCAGCGAACCGGAGCGCTACCTGTTACGCGCTCGCCGTGATGGTTGCCACGAATTGCTTGGCAGCCTTGCTAGCCGATTCGTACGTGGCGTTGGCTGCCGAAAACGCCGAGTTCCATGCTGCTACCGCGCCTTCGCTGCCGGCCGGTGCATTCTTTGCCAGGCTTTCGATAAAGCCTTGTGCGTCTTTCTGGGCTTTCTGGAACTGCGTGGTGGCCGCGCTCGAAAATTCGGCTTGGGCAGCCGAGAGGATTTCATGCACGTGACGGCCGTATGCCGCGGCCTTTTCCGATGCCGGCTGCGACAGGCTAGCCGAGAGGGCCAGCAGTTCGCTCGGATCTTTCACCGTGATTGCCTTGCTCAGGACTTCCTGCGTTTCGGCCAGCGTGGTCTTGCCGACCTGCAGATTCAGGGCAACCAGCTTTTCTACGCTTGCGAACGCCTGGTTCGCAAAGCCGAACAGGGTTTCCAGGCTGGCTTGCTGTGCGGCGATCAATTGTTGGGGGGTAGGCGTGCTCATCACTGCTCCAAAGGTAAGGCGGCGAGTGCGAGAGGGCTCTAGGTGACACAAGATCCGCGCGCCGCAACGGCTGAAAGTGGTTTGTTGCACTGCAACAAAAACGGATTGTACGGCGTAATTTCGAAAAGTCAACGGATTTCGCAAGGGGCGCGGGCAGCGCGCTCCGGCTCGCCCGCGGCCCGGTCTTTGAAGACTGGGCCTGCTCGGTCGTTTCACTCACAGAGATTTTCTCGTGCTTGTGGAGAGCTATTAAATGAATATCGACTTTCACTACGGCGTGGTCTACGCCGTCGCCCGTGTCGGCGGGTTGTCGCGGGACGAAGCCCAGACGGTGGCGCACGCGTGCCAGTACGTGGATGACGCCACCACGCCCGGAATCCTGCGCTTCGCCGGTGGCGAGACGTTCGAGCGCTTTGCGACCGCGCACAAGATGATCGACTATTCCAACACGGAGAACGACAAAAACAGCCTGGTCTGGACGCCCTTCCATTTTCTCCCTGCCGGCCAGGGGGAAACGTTGCAGGAGAAGGCGGTATGCCGCCCGGACAGCGAGGTTGCGCGAGAGGTGATGCGGCGGGCGATCCGTCAAAGGAGCACGGACAACGCCCTGCACCGGCTGGGCGTGACGCTACATACCTACGTGGATACCTGGGCGCATCAAGGATTTGCCGGGATTGAATGCAAGTTCAACCGGGTGTCCCGGCTCGAGGCCGCGGATTGCACGGCGGAGAGCTGGCTGGCGCGTCTCGCGCATGCGACCGGGCATCTGATCGAGCAGATGGAGTCGGCACTGCTCTCGGAGAGTCTGCCCGTCGGGCACGGTGCCGCCCTGCATTATCCCGACCTGCCCTGGATGCAGTGGCGCTATATCGATGGCGCCGGCATGCCTGTCCACCGGCAGAATCTCGGCGAGTTCGTCTGCGCGGCCGAGATGGCTTGCCGGGCCGTGCAGGCGTTTGTCGCGGGGAGCGAGGCATTTGAGTCGCAGCCCGGGCTGCCGGTCAATGTGAAGCAGGCGTTGAGGGACCTCCTGAGTACAAACACAAGTTCCGACGATCAGCAGCGACTGGCGGGAATTTGCGCTGCGGTGAGCGCGGGACGCATCCCCGGTCTCGCGGAGACGATACCTGGCTATGTCGCGAAGGGACTGGGCTCGTGGAAATACAACGCGACCGGTTTGTTATCGGACGACGACAGCGGCGAGCGCCCACAGTGGAGCGCGGCCTTCGAGCGAAGCGACTACCGCCGCTTTCATGACGCGGTGAAGGAGCATCGCTTTGTGGTCACGCAGGAAATTCTGCCGGCGCATGGGTTGCGGATCGCCTGAAACAGGCGTGAAATGCGCAGGCGGCAGGGCCGCGGCCACGCGTGAGCGGGACACGACCGTAGCCGTCACCGGTCGCCCGTGGCATAGTGCGGCCCATTCATGAGCGATTGCGTAGAGGAGTAAAGCGAAGCAGATGACCAGCCCCCTCGATTCTTACCAGCAGGACCAGGTCGTCCTGTTGGACGACGTGCCCAGCCCGGCCGCCGATGCTCCCGAACCGTTCGTGGTGGCGAATGAACGGCGCGTGGTGATTGTCTATCGGATCGCCGAGGCCGATTTTGAACGCTTCGGCCCGTTCGACGAAGACGATGATCCGTTTTGCGCGGTCGAGTTTTCAGCGGCGGCGTTTCATCAGTTCGGGCCACCCGGCGATGAGGGCCTGCACGCGCATCCGCTAGCGCCGCAGGGTTTGCGGAGCTATTCAGCGCATGAGATCGTGAACTCGTCCCTGGTGACGGATTCATGGGGAGCGGATTCGGCGCACGACGGCCGGCGTCACTACGTCCTGACGTTTCAGGACAGCACGTATGAATGCGTGGCGGCCGATTGCACCGTTGTTGGCATCTACGGGAACGGCGATATTGCCAGCCGCGAGGCGTTCTCGCTGTGTAAGTAAGTCAGGGCAGGTCCACGGGCAGGCGGCCACAGCGTGCCCGTGTTTCCACGCGACGGTCTATCTGTTCAGATCAAAAACGCATTTTGCCTTGCAGCCACGCCAATTGAATAGATATGGAGTGCGAAGGATTTGATCGAATCAGATCGCAGACCATGCCGGCGCATATTTTTGAAAATTTCTTGAATTGCGAATCTCAGGATGGTATGCGTCGCGCGGATGATCCGCTTTTCACGCGACGGCGTGCAGGACAAATCCGCTGCGGCGACTGGCTGCATTCGGTGCGAAGAATGCCGTAAGCAAAGAAAGCCTTTTGATCCAGCGGTGCATTTGAATGTTTGAATTTTGCTGGCTTTAGAAATCGGGCTGCGATATTTATAGGGGAGCAGTGAGTCTGTCTCACCTCATCAATTCGTAGAATCCCGTGATTGAAATACCTTTGTCCGATGACGACTGGATGCACGTCGAGCATCTATTTCACGAGTCCCCATCGCCGCGAGGAAGGCCACGTCGCGCGGCGCGTGAGATCCTGAACGCGATTCTCTGGATTCATCAAACGGGAGAAAAGTGGCACCGGCTCCCAGCAAATTTTCCGCCGCAACAGACTTGCTACGCAAAATATATTGTGTGGCGCCGCTCGGGCGAATTGCAGCGCGCCATCGAGCTTCTCGCTGCGCGCCAGTGCGGCGACGTTGGAGTGTGAAGAGGCATTCGCCACACGCGACCTGACAAGCCCTGGAGGCTTGGCGTCTCGCATGTATTCGCTCCGCTTGGGCGTAACGCCGTAACGTGGGCGCCGTTACACCATGGCTAAAACAGCGTTTGAATGCTCACTCCGGGCACTCGAAGCTTAGTCGCGCTTTCTGACTAAGATATTGTTTCGAAACGCTTTTGCTAGGAATTTTCCGTCCTTTGAGGCGCCTTGGCCTGGCGTTGGCACGCAATGTGCAATCAGTCGTCCGGTTAGCGTTCTGAGAGAAACGGCGATATGCACCTTGTTCAAACTAATGACCAGTCGGCGCGTCAGCGCCCTACCGTCTATGCAGCCAATGTCATGGATAAGCAGAAGAGTCGAATGTCCGATGAGCGCATAGGGGAGGGTCTGGCCAATCGGATCTCGCAAGGGTTGCGCGCCGGCGAGTTTCACTTGATGTTTCAAGGCGCCTATCAGGTTCGCACCGGACGGTTGTCGCGGGCTGAAGCGCAAGTGCGCTGGATGCATCCGCAGTATGGGCTGTTACTACCAGGTGTTTTCATGTCGCAGCTCGAGCAGTCGGACGTTGCGTATCAAATGAGCTGCTTCATGGTTGAGCGTGCTTGCCACGAACTGAGTGTTTGCCTTGGGCAGGCACGGGAGCCGTGTCCGGTTTCGATCAGCGTCCTTCCTTCTGTGGCGATGTCTGAGGGTTTCGTGCAGCACATCCGGGAGACCGCGCGGTCTTACGGCGTTGCACCGAATCTGCTTGAGATCGAGCTGCCCGAAAGCGAAGATGCGGCACGTGTTCTTTCGGTTCGGGTGCTCACTCAGGATCTCAGGGATTTGGGCGTGGGAATCTCGTATGGCGAGTTTGGCGCGGGATGGGCTCCGTTTGCGAGCCTGGGCGCACTCGATATCGATACGGTGAAACTGGCGCGGGACTTGATGGCGACCGTGCCAGGCGACTCGCGTTCGTGCAAGGTCGTCGAGAGTCTGCTTGCGTTGTTTGAGACGCTGGATGTGAGAGTGGTGGTAAGCGGGGTTGAGACGAAGGAGCAGGCGGCGTGGCTGGGCCAGTGGGACGGGGTGCTGGCGCAGGGAGGATTCTATTCGCGGGCGGTGCGGCAACTGGCGGGAATGCCTGGATGACACGTGCCCCTGGAAATGCATCGGCAAGCGGGCCACGTGCTACGTAGAGTGTCGTCGAAGTATTTGTCTGTTACGCACGGCGTTACGTAACGGGACAGCCCAATGTTTGCTTGAGCGGGCCTGGATCGACCAGCCGGGTGGCCGTACGCGCCGTTTTCATGGGGCTTTTAAAGCGCTGAGCGTGCTTTGAGCGGAGGTGTGTTGGTTGGCACACTTACTGCTTTGAAAAATGGCGCACCGCACAATCTGTTTAAAAAGGACAACTAACGAAGAAACTCTCCAATCGACCAGGCCGCTCCGGGGAAGAATGGCGGCGTGGTGGGTCATTGCGCTTCGCGTGCTCAAGCGGGGATGTTTGCGGCTTCGCGAAGGTCAATAAAAGAAGCTTGTTTTACGGCAACGCGCCACAGCGCGCTCAAGATTAAACAAATGCTCAGAAGACTGCCTGTACAACAACCACAAATAACACCGAAGGCGGCTGCACTTGGCGCGGCCCTGGTGTTCTCCGTCTCGGCGCATGCAGTTGACCCGGCGCTCAACGCGCTCGGTCAGGCGGGCGGTCTGGTCATTCCGTACGGCTTCACGTTGCCATCAGGGGTCGGGGAGGCGCAGTACAACGACTATCTCGATCCCCGTTATGGCAAGGAGGCGACAGGCTCGCAGATCTATTGGGGCGCGTTTGGCCTGTTTCCCTACGTGGAAGTGTCGGGTGGGCTCGCGAACTACCCAGGCAATGTGCCAGCGCCATTTTCCGGCGCCGATCACTTCATCTTTCGCCACCTGATGGCCGACGTCAAAGTCGAGGTGCCGCAGTTTTTCAGGTACCAGCCGGATATTGCGTTCGGCGTGACGGACGTGGGCGGGCAATCGCATTTCTTTCGTTCGAAGTATGGCGTGGTGTCGCAGGCGGTGGGGCCGGCCACCCTGACGGTGGGTTACGGGCAAGGTGACCGGCTCGATGGGGTGTTTGGCGGCGTGCAATTGTCCCTCTGGAAGACGGGGTTGTCGCTGCTGGCCGAAGACGATGCGAAGACACCTTATGCCGGCGTTCGCTACCAGTCTCCGGCCATCAGCTGGCTCGCCGACGCGAGCTTTGTGGGCACCTTGATGGGATCGGTTCGGAAGACCGACGGCGTTGCACCGCGCGCAGCGGTTTCGATTGGCGTGCAAATCCCGTTGGGCAAACGGTTTACCTCGCAGCGCTGTGCGGAACCTCTGTGTAAGGACAATCCGGGCGCCACCGCGGCTACCGCAGACAATGAGACAGACGTTCACGCCATCGCGCTACGCAATCTGCCGCCGCTTGACGCGACGAGCGCCACGGCCAATGGCGACGGCCTGGCGGGCGAAGCGATCTCCTATGTCCCGCCGCTGCAATCGTATGCCTCTGTGGTTGTCAGCGAGACGCCGTCTGTTGTGCCGGGTGCGTTCGCGACGGCTGTTCCCCAGGCGTTGGACACCTCTGCGCTGGAGACCATTGCGCACCAACTTGTTGCAGCCGGGCTCGAGCGCGTTCGTGTCGGCATCAGTGGGCGCGATCTGATCGTCGAATACGAAAACCACCGCTATAACCAGAACGAAGCCGACGCCCTTGGCATTGTGTTGGGCGTGGCAGCCGCTCATGCGCCGCATGGCATCGAGCGGATTCGTGCGGTCATCAAGAAGGCGAATGAGCCGATCGCCGAAGTCAGCGTCGATCGTGATGCTTACGCGCAGTTCGTCGCGGGTGGCGCACCCGGACCCGCAAGTGCATCGTTGACGATGAGCGTGCGTCCAAGGTACGACGCCGATTCGATCACCTGGGTTGGTGACGGGCGCAGCCATGGGCTCACGCGTATTCAGGTCAGGCCGGTAACGAGCTACCTGTACGGCACTGAGTACGGCAACTTCGATTTCTCTCTAGGGGCCGCTGTGGAAGCATTCGTGCCGCTTTGGCGGGGCGCGGAATTGTACGGCAGTTATATAGCACCGGTTTACAACACCAAAAATATGGACGACGGCCGCGTCTTTAGCGAATACCGTCTGCGCGGCGGCCTCTCGAACGCAGCACTGGCCCAGAGCTTCTGGCTCATGCCGCAGGTCTTCAACGTGGCAGCAGTCGGGAAGTTCGATTATGACTACCTCGGTGCTGAGAACGAAACCACCGTCTTTGTGCCGGGACGGCCTGACCTCGTGCTGTTGAAGCTCGCCTATCTGCATCAGGAGCCGGGTCACGACACGTTGCCCAATGAGAAGAACGCGGTGCTCACATACCGATGGGTTCAGCCTGCCTGGAACATGTGGATTGAGGCGGGCGTCGCCAGGTATGTCGGCGGAGACAAGGGGCCGCTCATCACGTTGACGCGCTGGTTCGACGATGTGTCGGTCAGCGTGTCGGCCGAGCACAGCGGGCAAGGCAGCTTCGTCGGCGCGGCAATCAGCTTCCCGCTTACACCGCGGCAAGGCATGAAGCCAGGTATCAGCCAGCTGGACGGCACGGCACAGTTCGCGCTCGATTTCCGCACACGAGTCAACTCACGGAACTATCTGAATACCGTGGCGGCGGAGAACCTCGACTTCCCGTATAGCACACAACAGTATCTGCTGAACCAGGGGCGCTTTAGCGCGGAGTACTTCGCCACGCAGCTGTACAGGATGCGGGACGCCTATGTGCGTTATGCGCGGCCCGATGATGATGCGGCGACACCATAACCGAGTGCGCCGATGCTCGAACCCCCAGCATTGATGCCGCGCGTGCTGGGTACGCGCGGCAACAGGTCATAAGAAGTAAGCGAGGGACAGGCGTTTCTGCCTGTCAATTGTCAGTGACGTCCTCCAGGAGAAAATCGATGAACCTTCTTAACGCTGTTACGTTGCGCAGCTTGCAGTTCGGATCAGCCGCTTTCGCAGTCAGCGCGCTTGTCGCGTGTGGCGGAGGCGGCGCGTCGCCGACAGGCACCGTAAGCGGCACCGCTGCGGTGGGCGCCGCGCTGGCCAACGCGGCCATTCAGTTGAGCTGCAAGAATGGCTCGGGCAGCACGACTGCAAATGCAAACGGTGCTTATTCGGCCGCCTTCCAGTTTGACGGGCCCTGTTCGATTACCGCGACGAGCGGTGCGATCACGATCCATTCATTCGCCTCGGGTTCGGGGACCTTCAATGTGACGCCGCTGACGCAGTTGCTGTTGAGCTATCTGGCTGGCGAACTGGGTACCACGGTGGACGGCCTGCTCGCTGGAATCGCCACCAACTCGACATATCAGAACGCGTTGACGAACAGCACGTTAATCGCCAACGCTGAGAACGGCGTAGCCAAGCTGCTGCAGAGCATGTATGGCGTGACACTTTCGAGCAACGCATTCCTGACGGTTTCGTTTACGCCTGGGCAGCCTGGCGCCGACGCGGATCTGGACGCGCTGCAGACGGCTGGGGCAATCGGCAGCGACGGTCAACCGGCCGCTGCACTGACCAGCGCGGCCAACGCGGCGGGTGCTGTGGTGGGCGGTCAATCCAGCGGCGGCTCGAGCCAGACAGGTACGGCAACCGGTGGTACCGGCGGCACGGGCGGCACCTGATCGGGTTTGCGCAGCCAATGGCGGTTCCTTTTGGGGAAGTGGCGAGCGTCGCGCCACGGCCCGGTATGCACTCGTCCATGCGCGGCATACGCTGGCTGCGGCAAGCGCGCTTTCGGCGTTCCCATGCTGCGTAACAACATGCGTCACGCTACGTAACATGCCGGCTTCTCAAGGCGCAATCCAAGGCTATCTGCGTCTGTCACAAGACTCGTGGAATAGCGGAGACCCTTGTTTGAAAAGGCTTTTCTGTTGCGCCGCGAAAAGGTGCTGTTTCGACGATCCGATTGGCACGGGATGTGCAAATACGTTGCACATACAACGAGCGGCATAAGAACGGGGAAGCGTGAACATGGATATCAAAGACCAAAGCGGGAATGACGGCGACGTCGTAGACGCGCCGTGGGGTCGTGACGCACAGATGGCGTACTTAGCGGCCGTGGTTGACGGAACGCCGTCCGTTGAGCTTGAAACAGACGTTTGTGCCGTGATCCTCGCCGGTGGCTCGGGTACCCGTTTGTGGTCGCTGTCTCGCGAACAGTATCCGAAGCAGCTGATCGGATTGTTAAAGACAGAGTCTCTTCTTCAGCAAACGGTCAGCCACATCAAGGGCCTCGAGACAGGTTTCCCGCCTGCAAAGCGCATGCTGGTCGTATGTGGGGAAGCGCAACGTTTCATCACCGCAGACCAGTTGCGCGAGGTGGGCGCAGCCGCGCAAATCGTTCTTGAGCCGGCCCGCCGCGATACCGCTGCGGCGTTGACGGCAGCGGCGCTCATGCTAAAGCGCGAAGGCCACGATTCGATCATGGTTGTGATGCCCGCCGATCACGCAGTGGGCGACTCCGCCGCATTCCGTGGCGCGCTGGGCGCCGCGACCCATTACGCGGCGCAAGGCAACATCGTGACGCTGGGGGTGGTGCCGACGCATGCCGAAACCGCTTACGGGTACCTCAAGATCGGCGAGCCGGTGGGTGGCGCATTCAGTGGCTTCAGACTCGACGGTTTTGTTGAGAAGCCCGGTATCGAGCTGGCGCAACGCTATGTCTCCAGCGGCACGCATTGGTGGAACAGCGGGATCTATGTCGTCCGGGCAACGACCTGGCTGGCCGCGATCAGCGAGCTTCAGCCGGCAATCTTCGCCGCGTGCAAGCACGCCGTAGAAGGCCTCGAGATGGATGGGGAATTCTGCAGGCTCGATGCGGACGCATTTGCCGCCTCGCCTGCCGATTCGATCGACTACGCCGTAATGGAGAAGATCGGCAATCTGAAGAAGGATGTTTCCACCATTGTGATCCCCCTTGATGCAGGCTGGTCCGATGTCGGTTCATGGGATTCCGTCGCGAATGCGCTTCCCAAAGACGAAGCAGGCAATGGCGGCCGTGGGCAGGTAGTGCTGGAGCGCACGTCATCCACCTTCGTTCACGCCGAAGGGCGGCTCGTTGCCTGCGTGGGGACGAGCGACCTCGTTGTGGTCGAGACCTCGGACGCCGTGCTGGTAGTGGCGAAGGATGCTGTGCAGCACGTCAAGGGGCTTGTTTCGCAACTGAAGGCAAAGCAATGTCCGGAGGTTGACGCGCATCGCAAGGTGCACCGGCCGTGGGGCACGTACGAGTCGGTGGACAACGGCGAACGCTACCAGGTGAAACGCATCGTCGTCCGTCCGGGCGCTTCACTGTCCTTGCAGATGCATCATCACCGCGCAGAACACTGGATCGTCGTGCGCGGCACCGCGCTCGTCACGCGGGGTGAAGAAACATTCCTGTTGAGCGAAAACGAATCGACTTACATTCCGCTTGGCGTCAAGCATCGACTTGAAAACCCGGGAAAGCTTTCTCTTGAGCTAATCGAAATTCAGTCAGGTTCGTATCTCGGCGAAGACGACATTCTGCGTTTCGAAGATCACTACGGCCGTTCATGAGGTGTTGCTGGCCCGTTCATTGCTTACCAGTTAGAAAGTTAAGCGGCAGGCAGTTAGATAGAAACACAAGATAGCGCTGAAGTCCTTGCCAGGCGGTGCTTCTGAGGATTCCGCCAGGAACCGGCAATGAGAAAGTGAAACGTGACGCCTTATGCGCGTTACGTAACACCAGGCCGGACAGAACCTGGGAACGTAGCGCGACGGCGACACTCGATCGCCCGGTGTAAAGCAGCATAACTGCAAAGCAGAACGATTCGTCAAAAAATGCATTTGCAGATAAGTACTACTAAGTTAGCGATCAATTGGTTTGCAATTGAGGACGGGGGTTAAAAATGTCGGGGATCATCACGCGCATGCTGGACGGCGCCCTCATTGTGCTGGGCGCGCTGGGTGCGCTTCATCTCAGCGTCGCGAGCACCGGAATGCTGTTGGGCTTCGACGGCTCGCTCGTGGCGTTCGCCGTTGCGCTCGCCTTGTCGGTCTTTCCTGCCTGCGGGACCTACCGGCCGCCGCGTACGCAGTCGCTTCTCAACATGATGAGCCGGACGATTCTTGCCTGGCTGCTGGTTCAGGCCTGCGGTTTTGTGCTGCTGTATGTCCTGCACCGCGCACATCTCGTTTCGCGCTTGTGGTTCCTCTATTGGACCATTACCAGTGGACTCGGTTTGCTGATTGCCCGCACGCTTGCCTTGGGTGTGCTCACGTTGTTCTGGCGTATAGGCAAGCGTGCGCACCGTGCGGCGTTGCAGGGTATCGGAGCGCATACCGCCTCGCTCACTGACGATTCAACAGCCGCGGGCTCCGCGCGGCGCGCCGTGAAGCGCGGCTTCGACGTGACTTGCGCCGTGCTGCTGCTGCTTGCTCTGGCGCCGCTGTTTGCATTCGTTGCCTTACTGGTGCGGCGCGACGGCGGTCCGATTACATTCGGGCACGTCCGTATCGGCCAGCACGGACGGAAATTCCGCTGCCTGAAATTCAGAACGATGGTGGTGAATGCGGACGTTGTACTGAAGGAGTTGCTGGCCAGCGACCCGCAGGCTCGCGCGGAGTGGGCGCAAGACTTCAAACTGAAAAACGACGTGCGTGTGACCGCGATCGGCCGCTTTCTCCGGCGCACGAGTCTCGACGAATTGCCGCAACTCTGGAACGTGTTGCGCGGCGACATGAGCCTCGTCGGCCCGCGTCCGGTTGTCGAACAGGAACTCGAACGATACGGCACCGACGTTCGCTACTACCTGATGGCGAAGCCAGGCATAACCGGTCTATGGCAGGTCAGTGGACGCAACGATATCGACTACGCAAAGCGTGTGTCGCTTGACGTGTCGTATGTGCAGCGATGGTCGCTCTCGCAGGACGTGGCGATTCTGGTGAAGACGATTGGCGTAGTGATGCGGCGCGAAGGAGCCTACTAGATCGCCGCAACGGTTGCTGCGCGGCGCGCGCATCGGGCCGGGCAGGCACTAACCGTTAGCCCGGCGTCGAGGGGCGCCAGCGGTCCTAATGAGCAGCGTTCGAATCGGGTGACTCCGGGCTTGTATAGAGCTGCTTGTTGCTCCACCCGTCGTATTGGTAGGGGTCGGTAGTGTTTCCTGCTGCTGTGCTGTCGCTGTGCTTTGTGCGGAATCGGGCGAGCTTCTGGCGGTTGGTGAGTTGCTTGCCTGAACTCACCGCGTACGGATCGCGTGGTTTGGCGGCGCCCCCGGAAGCCGCATCGGCGTGATCCGCCATCTGTGCGGGATGAGGCGTCATGGCTTCGATCTGGGAGCGCGCCTCGGTACTGCTGGCAGCGGCCGGATAAGCGGCGGTGGATTGCGGCGGTTGTGCAGTGGCAGAGAAAGCGGTGAAGGAAGTCAGAAGGGCGGTCAAGCGAACAAGTGTTCTCATGTCGAGGCAATGAAGTTAGGGCTACGCAAGAGCCGGCAAGCCATCGAAATAGTGGTGACCGGAAGAGAGTTAAAAGGCGGGATCAGCAGCTTTTGTTGAAGTCCTGCCCCTGATACTAATGGGCCAGATGCGATGTTACGTAAACAATGCGAATTGCGAAAGATAGGTCTTGTCCTGCTGGCGATCGTGCTTTCCGGCTGTACGTTCGCGCCCGGTATGACCTTCAAGGCGGCGGGCGGCGATGGACGGACCGCCGCGGCGCTGGCCCGGACCACCTCCGGCAGGGCGGCGAGCAACGGTACGAGCCCTGATGCGGCTGGCGCGAACGACGCACCGCCCGCAGGCGCGATGGTCGAAATTAACAATGACCTGATTGCAGAAGAGCGGGCAGCCGTGGTGCCGGGCATCCCGAAGGACGTGCAGGACCTGTTTGCCAAAGCCGGCCCCTATGCGCTTGGCCCTGGCGATGTGGTGAGCATCATCGTATGGGATCACCCCGAGCTCAATATGCCCGCCGTCAGCACCCCCACCGGGGCTGACGCATCGGGCTCGAGCGCGGTGGTGTCAGGGTACACGATCGATTCGAACGGCTTTGTGCAATTCGCGTATGTGGGCGCGCTCAAGCTCGGCGGCTTGACGGAAATGGAGGCGCGCGATCTGCTGGCAAAGCAGCTTGGACGATACATCCGCAATCCTCAAGTGACGCTGCGTATTCAGGCTTACCGCAGCAAGCGCATCTACCTCGACGGCGAGGTTCACTTGCCGGGATTGCAGGTGATGAACGACCTCCCCATGACCCTGCCTGAAGCGATCAATCGCGCCGGTGGCTTCACACCGCAGGGCGACCGCTCCACCGTGGCCGTTACGCGCGGTGACAAGACGGTCGTGGTCAACCTTGCGAGCATGATTGACCAGGGCATCAATCCCGACAACATCGTCTTGCGCGACGGCGATCTGGTGCGGGTCTTCTCCGAGAACGACAGCAAGGTATTCGTGCTCGGCGAAGTGGGCCATACCGCGACCCTCGCGTTGAACAACGGGCGTCTGACGCTCAACGAAGCGCTGGGCGACGCCGGCGGGATCAGCCCGTACTCGGGCGATGCGGGCCAGGTGTATGTGGTACGCAGCCCGAAGTCGGGCAAGCCAACGGTGTTCCATCTGGACGCGACCTCGCCGGCGGCGATGGCGCTCGCCAATAACTTCGAACTGCAGGCGAACGATGTGGTGTTCGTCGATGCGTCATCTCTTGTGCGCTGGAGCCGCGTGGTCGGCATGTTCTTGCCGAGCGCTCAGACCCTGGCTACCGGCCGGAGCATAGCTTACTGATGAATACCATCCTGGTGATTTGTACTGCGAACGTGTGCCGCAGCCCGATGGCCGAGGCTCTTTTCAGGAAGGCGCTGCCCCATAGCCGGGTTCTGTCTGCGGGGATAGATGCGATACCCGGCATGCGAGCGGATCCTCGTGTGGTCGCATTGCTGGAGTCGGAAGGGCTCCATATGGGTGAGCACCGGTCCCAGCAGCTTTTCTCATGGATGCTCGAAGCGTCCTATCCGGTGCTTGTCATGAGCGAGCGCCAAAAGCGGGTTATCGAGCACCGGCATCCAGCAGCACGTGGCCGGGTGTTCCGCCTGCTGGAAGAGTGCGATATCAGCGATCCGTACAAGAAGGGCGCTGAGGCCTATCGGGTCACGCTCAGCAACATGTGCGAAGGAGTCGAGCGTTGGTCATGGCACCTGTCGCGGCTTGAGGCCGAATCGAAGTTAGGAGTATGCGCATGAACCAGCTCAATGGGCCGATCGACTACGTGGACGCGGATGAGCGACCGCCGGAGCACATCGGCAAGTACCTCGATGCACTATACGACAGCCGGAAACTGGTCGCTGCGGTGACAGGATGTGTCCTGCTGATCGGCATCGCGTACGCCGTGCTTGCCGAGCCGGTGTATCGGGCCGACATCCTGATCCAGGTCGAGGAGAATCCGAGCTCGACGAAGAATTTGTTCGGCGATGCATCGTCGATGTTCGATGTCAAGACTGCGGCTTCAGCCGAGATCGAAGTGCTTCGCTCGCGCACGGTGGTCAGCCGGGCGGTGGATAACCTCGCCCTGTTCATTCATGCATCGCCACGCTACGTTCCGGTGATCGGGCGCTGGATCAGCGACCATTCCGACGGTTTGTCGAAGCCCTGGCCCGGTGGGTATGTATGGGGTAGGGAGCGTATCGACGTGCCGGTGTTCGAGGTGCCGTCGAATCTCTATGAGCGTAAGTTCACCGTGACCAGAGGGACGGGGCGCAACTACGAGCTGGTCTACGGCGATATCAGGCTACGTGGCGAGATCGGGAAAACATTGAAAGCCACGACGTCATCCGGGCCGCTCGAGATACTGGTTCAATCCCTCGAGGGGAATCCAGGCGCCACCTTTGAGCTGCGCAGATCGTCGCGCCTCTCGACGATCGAGAAGCTGCAGAAGGATCTGACGATTGCGGAAAAGGGCAAGCAATCGGACGTGATCGGCGCGACGCTTGACGGCACTGATCCAAAGCGGACAAGCGACATCCTGAACGCGATCGGTGCCGAGTATGTGCGGCAGAACGTGCAGCGCAAATCGGAGGAGGCGGAACACTCCATCCATTTCCTCGAAACGCAATTGCCGGAACTGAAAACGCAACTGGAGACCTCGGAGAACCGTTTCAATACGTATCGTGCGAGCCACGGCACGATCGATCTCAGTGAAGAGGCAACCTCCTTGCTGCAGCGCTCGGTGGAGGCGCAATCCCGGCGCGCGGATCTCGAGCAGAAGCGCGAGGATCTGCTTGCACGCTATACAGCAGAGCATCCCGCGGTACTCTCGATTGATGCGCAGTTGCAGACCGCCCAGGCGGAGATAGATCGTATCGCGAACCAGACGCGCGGCTTGCCGCCTCTGGAACAGGACGTGTTGCGCCTGCAACGCGATGTGCAGGTCGACACCGATCTGTACACGAGCCTGCTGAATACAGAGGAGCAACTGCGGCTCGTCAAGGCGGGCAAGGTCGGCAATGTACGGCTGGTCGACACCGCGGCGGTGCCTGAGGACCCCATTAGACCGAAGCGACCGCTCGTCATTGCGGGGGCGCTGCTGGTGGGGCTGTTTATCGGCGTAGGTGTGGCGCTGACGCGGCGCAGACTATTCGACGCAATTGACGATCCGCACGAGATCGAGCGGCTGACGGGTCTGCCTGTCTACGCGAGTGTGCCGCATAGCCGCCACGAAGAACTGCTGACGCGTTCGCGTCGCGCTTCGCCTTCCAAAGGCTTGATTCTTGCCGGATCGGCCGACGCCGATCCGGCCATTGAAAGCCTGCGCAGTTTCCGCACGGCGCTCGAATTCACGATGCACGAAGCTCGCAACCGCTTCGTGCTGATCACTGGGCCGACGCCCGGCATTGGCAAGTCTTTCATCTCGCTCAATCTCGCGGCCGTGGTCGGCGCATCCGGCAAGCGGGTGTTGCTGGTCGATGCCGATCTGCGCAAGGGGTTCCTGCACCGGCACGTCGGTGTCGAACGCGGGCCGGGCTTGTCGGAGCTTGTCCATGGCACGCACCGCGCAGATGAGGTGGTACGGATGAATGTCCTGCCGGGGGTCGACTTCATCCCGCGTGGCAGCTATGTGCCGAATCCGAGCGAGGTGCTCTCGCATGCCAACCTCCACGTGTTGTTTACGCGCCTGGCGGCAGGCTACGACGTGGTGCTGTGCGATGCGCCGCCGATCCTGCCGGTTGCCGAGACTATCGAACTCGCGCGTCTGGCCGGGACGATGTTTCTCGTTGCTCGGCAAGGTGTGACCGGTGTCGGCGAGATACGCGAGTCGATGCGCAGGCTCTCGCAGATCGGTGTGGAGATTCGCGGCGTCATCTTCAACGGTCTGCGACTGCGGCCGGGACGGTACGGTTACGGCTATGGGCGCTATCGGTACTCGAGCTACAGCTACGAACCCAACGCTCAGGACTGACACGTCATGAAAACGTTGACGATCGTAATCTGCAATTTCAACCACGAGCGCTATCTGGGGGAAGCGGTTGCTTCCGCACTGGCGCAGGACTATCCCGCAACCAGCGTGCTCGTGATCGATGACGGATCCACGGATCGATCCGTGGACATCATTGCGAGTTTCGGTTCGCGTGTCCAGGCGGTGTTCAAGGCCAACGGCGGTCAGGTGTCGGCGTACAACCTTGCGATCGAACTCGTTAGCAGCGACTACGCAATTTTTCTCGACGCGGACGACGTGCTGTACCCGAACGCGGTATCGGAGGTGGTGCGGGCGTTCGAGGCGGGCGAGTACGCGAAGGTGCAATTCCGGCTTGATGTGATTGCGGCCCAGGGTGAGCGTACCGGAAGCCACGTCCCTCACTCGGACCCGCCAGCCGATTGTGCCCGCTTGTTGCGGCGCGGCTGGCTCTATCCGTCGCCGCCTGCGTCGGGCAATGCATATTGTCTGCGGGCGCTTCGGCGCGTCTTCCCCGTTCCGGAGTCGAAGGATACGCGTTATGGCGCTGACTTCTACGCCATATATGGGGTAGCGCTGGTCGGCAACGTGTTGCCCATTGCGAGCGCGCTTGGCGGTTATCGGATTCACCATGAGGCCGTGCCGCAAGACGGTAAGCCGGCAACGGGTACGCCGCGCCTGTGGTTTGCGAACTCGGAAGATGTGCACAAGGCGCCAAAAGCGTTTTCCCAGCGCTGGAGCATCCTGCAAGCGCTTGCGCGTGCCCGTCTCGGGGAGGAATTGCCGCCGGCATTTCATGACTTCTCGTTTGAGAAGGCCTATTTCTGCCTGCGAGTGCATCGGGCGTCTCTGGCCAGCCGCTGGCGCTGGCTGGCGCTGGAATCGCGCAGCTACCTTCACTCGATCGTCGCCAACCCTTTCTGGGGTGTCGGTCAGAAACTCGGCGCGCTTGCATTGACGAGTCTGTGCCTGCTGCCATCCGCCACGCTCTCCGACTTCGCGATTACCTATATCGCGAACCCTCTCGCGCGACGGCCTGGCGGTGGACGGCAGCGGCACGCAGGCGCCCGTGAGCGCGCGGCCCCTGGCCGCAATCAGGAGGGCCGATGAACCCGACCAGCATGGCGCGCCGCATTGCGATCAACGGACGCTTTCTGTTTCGCTCGCCAACCGGCGTCGATCGCTTCGCATTCGAAGTGGTGCGCAGCATCGACGAATTGCTCGCCGAGCAGCACCCGGTTGTCGATGGACTGAATGTCGAGGTTCTTGTGCCCGGCGGCGAACGGCCGATCGTCAACCCGTTTTCGCGCATTGCGATGCGTACTGTCCAGGGCGGGCGTGGTCAACGCTGGGAACAGATCGGTCTGCCGCGCGGGACGCGCGGTGCATTGCTGCTCAACATGTGCAATTCAGGTCCGCTCTTTTTCCGTAACCAGGTGACGGTCTTGCACGATGCCGCTCCAGTGCGCGTTCCCGATAGCTACAGTCGTGCATTTCGCGCCTGGTACCGCCTGATGGCGCCGTGCGTGGGCCGTTCCGCGCGACGCATCCTCACGGTTTCGCGGTTTTCCAGTGGCGAGATACGCGAGGCTTACCGGATTCCTGCAGAGAAGATTGGGATCGTCTCCGAAAGCGGCGAACACATGCTGCGTCCGGCAGAGGCTTCGGACGTGCTCGGCAAATTCGGACTGGGGAAGCGGCCATTCGTGCTCGCTGTGAGCAGTCTGAATCGCCACAAGAACTTCCGCCTCATAGCCGATGCATTGAAGTTGATGGGCGATGCGTCGTTCGACGTCGCGGTAGCCGGCGGCACAGATTCAGCCGTTTATGGCACTGGCGCCGGCGCGCTGCCTGCGATGGTGAAGCAGGTGGGCTTCGTCTCCGACGCCGAGCTCAAGGCGCTCTTTCGTCATGCTGCGTGTTTTGTTCATCCGTCCCGCTATGAGGGATTTGGCTTGCCGCCCGTTGAGGCGATGACGCTCGGATGTCCCGTGATCGCTGCGAACCTTCCGGCGGTACGTGAAGCGTGTGGCGACGCCGCGTTGTACGTTTCTCCAGACGATCCGGCGGCGCTAGCGGCGATGCTTGGCTGCGTCACCGGAGACGCCGGACTGCGCGCCTGGCTACGCGAGCGCGCACTTGCGCGTGCGCGTGAGCTCACGTGGCGGGCGAGTGCCATGCAACTGCTCAAAGAGATATCGCCATGGACCGTGCACCAGTAGCCGCTCGTCTCGACGAGATCTCGTCCCGTCCGTCTACCGCGAATCAGTCACGCGGATTCAGGAGGGTCGCGGTCGTGCATGACTGGCTGACGTCCTTCGCGGGCGCGGAAAAGGTTCTTGAGCAGATCATTGGAATCTGGCCAGACGCGGACCTGTTCAGCGTGGTCGACTTTTTGCCGGACGAAAACCGCGGCGCGCTGCTAGGAAAGCGCGCGACAACGTCGTTCATTCAACGCTTGCCGCGGGCGCGGTCGGCGTATCGCGCCTATCTGCCGTTGATGCCGCTCGCCATCGAGCAACTGGACGTATCGGCCTATGACCTCGTGATCTCTTCAAGTCACGCGGTGGCCAAGGGGATCATCACCGGACCGAACCAGTTGCACGTCAGCTACGTGCATTCGCCGATTCGTTATGCCTGGGACCTGCAACATCAGTACCTCGCCGAAGCAGGACTCAGGACCGGCCTGAAGAGCTGGCTCGCGCGCGCCGCGCTGCATTACATGCGTATCTGGGATCAACGCACGGCGCATGGAGTCGATGCATTTGTCGCAAATTCGGATTTCGTCGCGCGCCGCATCAGGAAGGCGTATGGATATGACTCGACGGTGGTGTACCCGCCTGTCGATATCGACAGATTCCAGCTTGGCACGAGTAAGGAAGACTTCTATCTGACCGCGTCGCGCATGGTGCCTTATAAGCGCGTGCCCCTGATTGTCGAAGCTTTTGCGCAAATGCCGGACAGGCGCCTTGTCGTAATCGGTGACGGTCCCGATTTCGAACGTGTGCGATCGATAGCAACGCCGAATGTGACGCTGCTCGGCTATCAATCGAATGAAGTGCTGGTGGATCACATGCAGCGCGCCAAGGCATTTGTGTTTGCCGCAGAGGAGGACTTCGGCATTGCACCGGTCGAAGCGCAGGCATGCGGTTCTCCGGTGATCGCATACGGAAGGGGGGGCGTGCTCGAGACAGTGCTCGAATCCCACGATCCGCAAGTCCGCACGGGCGTGTTCTTCCAGCAGCAGACGGTGGTGGATATCGTCGAAGCGGTAGAGCGCTTTGAAGCGGCAGGCCGGTTCGCCCCCGAGGTGTGCCGTAACAACGCATTGCGTTTTACCGCTGAGCGATTCCGGGCTGAGCTGTTTGCTGTCATCGAACGGAATCGGTGCTGATGTCATACCTGGGCCGCAATCGGTTTGTGAACCCTCTTGTTTCGAAACGACAATGAAAAAGTATGTGATTGTTGCTACCAAGGGACGGGCGCCCGAAGTCCGCTATCTGCTCGATGCGATGCTCGAGCAGGAGAGCGTCGCGGACGGCATCTATGTGATCGGATCTGAACCGGCTGATCTGGCTGGTCTCGATGCACATCCGATACTTCTGAAAACTCGCTTGCGTTTGCTCATATCGCCGACGCCCGGGTCCACATTCCAGCGCAACTGCGGCATCGACGCGTTACTGGCAGACCGGGACGGCGAGCCGTTTGATGAGTCATGGTTTGCCGCATTCTTTGACGACGACTTCCGCCCGGCCCGCAGTTGGCTTGCAGCGTGCGCCGAAGTGTTCCAGAGCGATCCGAGCGTGGTCGCGATGACGGGGCGCGTGCTTGCGGACGGGGTCAAGGGGCCCGGTCTATCCGAGGACCAGGCAAATGCGTACCTGAGCGGTTCGATCCCTCCACAGGCCCACTGGGCATCAGGCGACACGCGAAGAGCGGTGGCGTGTGTGTATGGCTGCAACATGGCTTTCGTGGACCGGGCCATCGTGATGTACCGCTTCGATGAAGCACTGCCGCTCTACGGATGGCAGGAGGACCAGGACTTTACGGGGCAGGCCGCGCGTCTCGGAAGGGTTGTCTACGAGCCCAGCTGTGTCGGCGTGCATCTGGGTTCAAAGCTTGGCCGGACCTCCGGCCGACGGCTCGGCTATTCGCAGATTGCAAATCCCGTGTTTCTGATGAAGAAACGCACGATGCGCACCCGCAAGGCGCTCACGCTTATTGCCCGCAGTTTGCTTTCGAATGCGCTTCACAGCGTCGTGGTTCATCCGTTTGTGGACTATCGAGGACGCTTCAAGGGAAACCTGCTGGCGTGTGCGGATCTGCTGCGTGGTGTCGGTCACCCTCAGCGGGTGCTGCAGATCGACCGGTGAGTTGTATTGAGCGTTCGTATTTGCCTGCACCCAATTCAATTTTCTGATTGCTATGGATATCAGCGTATTCGGTGTGATTGTGATCGTCCTGGGAGCGCTCTGCCTCGTTTTGCCGTTCCAGTGGGCGATCTACGGCATGGCGACCTGTGCGCTGTTTGGTGCGACAGAAACGGTTTCGCTGGGTAATTTCGGTATTCTTCCCGCCAATCTCTTTCTGCTGTTCTTTGTCTGCCGTGCGCTATGCAGTGCCAGTCCAGGCGTCTGGATGAAATGCTTCGAGAGAGGCAATCCCGGTCTTTGGCTCCTCTGCCTGGTGTTGTACGCGTCGGTGAGCGCGGTTGCGCTTCCACGCGTCTTGCACGATTCGACGCTTGTATTTGCCATCGACCGTACCGATTCAAGTACCGGGCAAGCGTGGCTGCAACCGCTTGCACCCGTTTCCGGAAACCTGAGTCAGTCGCTGTATCTGTTCGGAGAGTTCGCCCTTTATGTGAGCATGTCGATTTTCATGCGCAAGCGCAACGCCAGTCGCTATTTTGCAAACGCAATCCTCTTTCTGGCGACGCTCAACATCGCAGCGGCGATTCTCGATCTGGCCTCATCGGCGACCGGCATGGACTTGCTCTCTGAGATCAAGACTGCTCAGTACGCGATCATTGACGGCGCGGAAGTTGGCGGCATGGCGAGAATTACCGGGACGTTCTCCGAGGCTTCGGCATTCTCTTCCTTTGCTTTGCCGTTGTTTGCGTTTTCCGCAAACCTTTGGTTGTTGGGATACAGAAGGCGCATAAGCGGCGTGGTCGCGTTGTTGACGATCGCATTTCTGGCAGCATCGACGTCGTCGACCGCATACCTCGGGTTGCTTGTGTACATAGGCACCTTTTTGCTGGGCCGATCGGGATCGGTAACGCCGTCGAGCCGCCGCCGGAAGATCAGAATTGCGGCGCTCTGTCTTCTGCTAGTCATCTTTACGATTGGATTATTGATCGCGATCGATTCGCCGGTTATCCAAACGGCTTCAAACCTGATTGATGAAACACTCCTGCAGAAACTCGATAGTGATTCCGGGGTGGAGCGCAGCGCCTGGAATATGCAGGCACTAACAAATTTCGTGGAAACGGACGGTCTGGGTGTTGGCTTGGGAAGCTCTCGTGCGTCGAGCTTCCTGGCGCTCGCGCTCTCCAATGTCGGTGTGGTAGGCGCTACGCTATTTGCCCTGTTCTGCTACCGGTCGCTACGTATTCCAGCACAGAAGCTCAGGCTAATCGATGACAAGGTCGTCAGCTATTGCGCCGGTCAAGCGATGCTGGCGGTGTTGATCTGTGCGGCGATTTCGGGGACGGTGTTCGATCTCGGTCCATGCTTTTACCTGTTTGCCGCTGCCGCGTTCAACACCTCAGGTATGGCGCAGTTGCGGTTTCGTAGCGACACGAGCGTGCTCGCCTGACGCCTTGGACATTGCTCGATATGTGACGAAGAACCGATTGTGCGAGTTTGCCGGATTTTTCGCGAAGGACCACTGGGTGCGCCCGTGAATCAGATAAAGTCATCCTCCTCCAGGGTAGAGTTATTTGCGGTGTACGTTGCGTACGCCTTTCGATATCTGTATCCGCTTTTGCTGTTGCCATATTACGGCCGCGTTCTTGGGGCCGACGGCTATGGTGTTGTCCTGGCAGGAATGTCCCTGTCGAATTCAATATGGCTGTTTGTCAACTATGGGTTTTCGACGGTAGGTGCGCGCGACACGGTACACGCAAGCGATCGCGACGGCCGGGCTGCCATCTTGCGTAGCCACTTCAGCGCCCGCTTGCTGCTGTGCTTGCCCGCGCTGATTCTTGGCTGCGTGGCGATTGCCGCTTCGCACATTTTTAGTAGCCGGTTACCCGTCGGGATTGCGGTGATCATGCTCGGTTTGGGCGCCGCGTTTAATCTCGGCTGGTATTTCACCGGCTCGGGACGAGCCCGCATCAGCGTGATCATCGAGGTGATCGGATTTGGCGTGTCGTTGGTCCTTATTTTTGGCTTTATCCATCGGCCATCGGACCTCAATCGCGTGTTCCTGATGTTGCTGATTTCATGCCTGATTCAATTGTCTCTGGCTTACTGGACGGTGCGCGGAGAATTCTCCGGACTCCTCTCTGGACTATCGCAGGCGCTTGACCTGATCAAGAAATCGACGGTCATATTCGTTTATGGCGGCACGTCGACATTGCTGATTGGAGCCTCGACATACCTGCTTTCCATACTGGCCTCCGCCTCCGAGGTCAGTGCATTCGGCGTTGCGGAACGACTCATTGCTGCGGCTTTGAGCCTGATGGCGCCGGCCGCCCAGATATTGGTCCCGAGAGTGACACGCCTGGTGGTCCAGGATCGCATGAGCGCCAATTCGATGATGCGGCGGATTTTCATGCTTTTCTTCGGCTGCGCGACGATGGCAATGCTGGTGACGATAGCGCTGTCAGGTTGGCTGGTCCCACTCGTTTTTGGACAAGGCTTTCAGCGCACCGTGCCGGTGTTGCGTTTGCTGGCGGTCATATTGCCAATCAGTGTCTGCACTCAGGTACTGGCCATGTATTTTCTGATCCCGCGTAAGCGCGAGGCTTTGCTTGCTCGCGCGGGTGTGATCAGCGCGTTGGTCAATATAGCGCTTGCGGTCCCGCTTGCCAGCCACTGGGGGGCATTGGGTATGGCCAGCGCAAGGTTGGTGGGAGAACTGACGCTCCTGCTGGTTCTGCTGGCCGGTATGCGTCGCGCCAATCTGCTCCACGAGCTCTTCGACATGGAGCGCATGCAGATGGCGACCAACGAATTTGGTGAAAACTGGCGAACCGATTGACGGGAAGCGCGTGATGCAACGGATACTCAAGTTCGCAAAGGCTGCATATCTTTCGGTATTCACGACCGTTGCGTATCGAGCCATGCGACGCAAACAGGATGACCCGCTGGGTGCTCGATCACCCAGCTCCATCAAGATCGTCTGCCGGTACGGTTTGAAGAATGGCCTTGCGAATGGGGCCGTATACAACGGCCTCGCACTTCAGACGCTTGGGTACGAGGTCGAGCAGCCCGATGTCACCTCTGTGATGCGCAGTCCGCTCAAAAGGATCTTCTGCAAGAGGGGCGGCCTGTTCGTGTTTCATTGCGCGGCGCCACAACTCCTGCTTCTGGCGTGGCCGCTGCGACGCCTGATCCGCAGCGGAAAGCTAATTGGGTATTTCGCGTGGGAGCTTGCTGAACCGCCCGGAGACTGGCCGAAGTACGAGGACCTTTGGGACGAGATCTGGACACCTAGCCGATTTTCGGCGCAAAGCCTGTCGAAGCTTTATGCCTGTCCGATTCGTGTTGTGCCTCATGTGCTGTTGAAGCGGGGTAGCCCGCGTGGATGGCGAAAGGGCGAAGAGCCCTTGACTTTCCTGACCATGGCCGATGCGCGATCGAGTCTTGCGCGGAAGAACCCTCGTGCGGTTGTCGCGGCGTTTCGCAGCGCTTTCCCGAGTGAAAGAGATGTTTCCCTTGTGGTCAAGCTTCAGGCCAACCAGTCTTCGAAAGAAGTGCACACGCTTCTCGCGGAGATTGGAGGTGACGCACGAATCCGGGTCATCCAGGAAACGATGACGCGAACCGAGGTGGACAGGTTGTTTTCGAGCGCGCATGCGTATGTTTCGCTGCACCGTGCCGAGGGATTCGGGCTGCCGCTTCTGGAAGCGCGCCTCTTCGGACTTGCGACGCTTGCCACCGCATGGTCAGGTAACCTCGATTTCATGAGCGACGAGGACAGTGTTCTCATTCCCTGTGAGCTCACCACCATGCGTGATGAAGGGGGTGTCTACGGAGAGGTGACCTGGGCTGAACCTGATGTTGGCGCTGCAGCGGTCGCCATGCGCCGGTTTTATGACGACCCGGTATACCTCGCCAAGGTTGCAAAGGCCGGGTGGGAAGCCAGCAGTCCCGAGAGACAATTGGCTCGTCTGGAAGCGGCGCTCAGGACGCCTGACGTCACCTCTCTCATGCTCAACCGGTGCGATATATGATGAGGCTCTTCGGGAGATTGGGTTCAGGTGCGCGCACACGCGAGACGGAGTTCAAGAAGATCAAAGTGCTCCTTTCCCCGTTTTCTAACGACACGAATGCGTACATAGAAATACAAAAGCAGTTGTTTCGTGAGCTGGGCTGCATGGTTGAGCCTCTTTCGGTTGCCAGCTTGCTAAGAGGCGGAGTGTTTGATGTTTTCAGCCGGAGGTCGATTGTTGTGCTCAACTGGCTGGAATCGCGTCCTTTCAGATGGAAGGATGGCAGCCAGAGGTTGTCGCTGAAAGGAAGTGTGGTCTTCGCGTTTTATTGCGCCATTTTGTTTTTTGGTCGCGCCAAGGTGGTCTACTTTATCCATAACCATGCTGTGCACGACACGACGTCGACTGCAAGGAAAGCTTCGGTGTTTCTCATTCACCTCCTTTGCAGATTGGCACAGGCGCGTGTTGTTCACGCGCCCAACGCGGCTTCTCGCTACGGTGCGACCTACCTGCCGCATCCGCTCTACTGGGATGTACCCGGAAAAAGAGCGCAGCGGCAGATGCAGTCAAATGCGATCCCGCGGTTTGGCATGCTCGGTGCAATCCGGCCTTATAAAGCGGTTCATGATGTGCTCGAGGTCTGGCCGCATGGTGTCGCGCTGACCATAGCGGGGAAGGGGGCACGTGAGTATGTCGAGCGGTTACGGAAAATTGTTGCCGACCGTTCCCTCGCATCATTCATATCGATCGAAGATGCCTTTCTTGGCGAGAGCGATTTCGAGCGCAAAATGTCTTCGCTCGACGTTCTGGTGTTGCCTCACGTTGCCGACTCGATGTTGGTGAGCGGTGCTTTCTTTGAGGCAATAGGAAGGTTGCCGGTCATTGTTGCGCGTGCAACGCCCTTTATGAAATGGGCGGCGCACAGATATGGCTGCGTGATCTTATTTGAGGAGATCACCGAGCTACCGGCCATCGTCGAGCGTCTGGTGACTGAATGGACGCCACAGGCGATGGACGCCGTGGCTAAGGCAGCGATAGACGAATTCGGCTGGAAAGCATGTCGAAGCCGATACGCCAAACTGATCGAGTCGCTTTGACTCAGGGTGCGGAATGAGGGATCTTGCGCGTCTTCTGTGCGTCATTTCGAGCGTCGCCGGGATTCTTCTGGGGGCGCCCGCGGCCGCATATCAAGCCATGAGTGCCGATCGCTTTGTGGACGGAATTGCGGTCAACACGCACATCAATTACACAGATGGCGCTTACGCCAATGTGAAGAACGTGAGGGATGATCTGGTTTGGCTCGGCGTGCGTCATGTTCGGGATGCTTCGCCCGGAGCATCTGCGCCAATGTCCTCATATGCTTACCTGGCAGTCTCCGATATCAAGTTTGATTTTCTCGTTCGAAGCGAGATCGCCCATTCGCTCGCGCAGATCAAGGCGGTCGAGACAGCCTCACGAGGTAGCGTCGACGCTGTGGAGGGATTTAACGAAATCAACAACTGGCCGGTCACCTATGATGGTCTTAAGGGCGACGCGGCGGGATTGGCGGCACAGAGGGCCATCTACGCCTTTGTGCGCGGCGATCCCTCGCTCGCGGGTATTCCCGTCTACGATCTGACTGGGTACAACGTCTCGTCAGTCACAACCCGTTTTGGCTCTGCTGACTACGCCAACCAGCATGTATACCCGCAGAACGGGGAACAGCCCGGCTACAACGCAAATGGCGATGCGTGGATAAAGATGGGAATCAGGGGAGTGGAGAGATTTGATCTTCCACTGGTCATCACCGAGTTTGGCTATTTCAGCTTGCCACAGAGCGGCTGGTATCAGATCGGCGTTGATGAGGAAAGCCAGGCAAAAGGCATCTTGAATGGCTTGTTCGATGCAGCCGCCTCGGGCGTATCCAGAATGTACCTCTACGAACTTCTGGATGAAAAGGCGGACCCTCGCGGGGTCGATGCCGGTATGCACTACGGTTTGTTCACCTTCGAGAACCGGGCGAAACCGGCCGCATTCGCGCTGCACAATCTCACTTCGATGTTGAAAGCAAACGGCGGCACCGCTTTAAACCGGTTGGAAGGAGAGGCTTGGCGTTATACGTTGACGGACCTGCCCCCCTCTGGCAGAAGTTTGCTTTTGCGTAAGAGCGACGGAGCACTCGAACTCGTCCTATGGAACGAGGTGCCGTTCTGGGACCACACGAGCGGAAAGCCGCTGAATTCGCCTTCTGCAACGGTCTTCGTCGATTTGGGCAGCATGGCTGCGCGCGTGAATCTCTATGACCCGATGCGCGGCATCGCTCCTCTCCAGACGCAACGCAACGTGCAACAGGTAAGGGTCGACGTTCCCGATCACCCCATTTTGCTAGATGTGGTGTTCCCGAATTAGCTTGCGGGCCGCTCGAACCGGGGCCGCATTTTCCGTGAAGCCGTTCTGAAAATGAAAACGGCCCGACTAGCGTAAGCCAGTCGGGCCGTTGCGCTCAGGCTGAGGATCAGGGGCTCACGAGTGTCAGCCCCACCCTCCACTCAAACCAACCCGGTCGTGTAATACACCGCGATCACAAAGAACACCGCCAGCGTCTTGATGATCGTCACCGCGAAGATGTCGCGATACGACTCGCGGTGCGTCAAGCCCGTCACCGCCAGCAGCGTGATCACTGCGCCGTTGTGCGGCAGCGTATCCATACCGCCGCTGGCCATTGCCACGACCCGGTGCAGCACTTCCATCGGGATATGCGCGGCGGTGGCCAGCTTGATAAACGTATCCGACATGGCGGCGAGCGCGATACTCATACCGCCCGATGCCGAACCGGTAATCCCCGCGAGCGAGCTCACCGATACGGCTGCGTTGACAAGCGGGTTCGGAATGCTCTTGAGCGCATCGCTTACCACCAGGAAGCCCGGCAGCGCGGCGATCACACCGCCAAAGCCATATTCCGACGCGGTATTGAGCGAGGCCAGCAAGGCACCGGCAACGGCCGCCTTGGTGCCCGTTGCGAAGCGCTCGTGCATGCGGCGAAACGCGGTCAGCATGACCAGCAGGATGCCGAGCAGCAACGCACCTTCAACGGCCCAGATCCCAACCACGGCCTTGATCGACGTCGTGACCGGTGCATGAATGCCGGGCAGCACTTCCGGTGCGACCGTGTACGATGCGCCGTACCAGTCGGGGATCAGCTTGGTCAGCGCGAAGTTCGCTACGCCCACCAGCACGAGCGGCGCTATCGCCAGCAACGGATGCGGCAGTTGCTTCGATTCGATGCGCTCCGGTTCGTTGACGAGCGACGTGCCGTAACCTTCGCCCTTGGCCATGGCGGCGCGGCGGCGCCATTCCAGATAGGTCAGTCCGACGACGATGATGAACACCGAGCCGATCGTGCCGAGCGCGGGCGCGGCCCACGAGGTCGTCTTGAAGAAGGTGGTCGGGATGATGTTCTGGATCTGCGGCGTGCCCGGCAGCGAATCCATCGTGAAGGAGAACGCACCCAGTGCGATCGCACCCGGCATCAGGCGTTTCGGGATATTGCTCTGGCGGTACAGCTCGGCCGCGAACGGATACACCGCGAACACAACGACGAACAGCGAAACGCCGCCGTAGGTGAGCAGCGCACAGACCGCGACGATGACCGCATTGGCCCGCGACCGGCCGATATACCGGATCGCCGCGGCGACGATCGACTCGGAGAAGCCCGACAGTTCAATGACTTTGCCAAACACTGCGCCGAGCATGAAGACCGGGAAGTAGAGCTTCACGAAGCCGACCATCTTCTCCATGAAGATGCCGGAGAACACGGGCGCAACCGCCGACGGGTCGGTCAGCAGGACGGCGCCGAGGGCGGCGATGGGCGCGACAAGAATCACGCTGTAGCCGCGATACGCGGCAAACATCAGAAACGCCAGAGCGGCGAGGACGATGATAAAGGACATTGAGTCTCCGGAACTTGGTTGTTCTACGTGTTCGCGCGCCCGACGGCGCTGCGACCCGGGCCCGCGAACGCAGGTTTCGTGCCACATGTGCTTCGCCAGCCTCCTGCCTTGCCTGTTGGGCATGACGCCGGCGCGCGCTGCGGACGATTGTACAGAAACGTCTCCATTTCGGGACGCGAGCTGACAGGCGGAGCGCTGAATTTACTCGTCAGCCTTTATTGACAAGGCTTGCGGGCGATCTCCGCATTGAGATAAGCTTGTCTCCAAATAGAGACAAACCATACGACAAAAAATATCTGGAGACAGCAACAGGATGATGAACGACTGGGCAGGCTTGCCTGCCAACTACAGCGATGTGCTGCGCCGGGCGATGGAATCGCTGTTTCGAACCTTCGAGAATTTCAGCGAGGGGACGTTCATTGTCGACGCCGATGCGCGCGTGGTGTGGATCAACAAACGCTACGCGGCCCGCTTCGGCTTTGCCGACCCGCAGCAGGCCATCGGCCGGGACTGCGAGGCGGTGATTCCCAACAGTCTGATGCGCGAGGTCGTCAAGACCGGCAAGCCGATTCTGCTCGATATCCTCGAGACGGACCGGGAGCCGCTCGTGGTCACGCGTCTGCCGCTGAAGGACGAGAGCGGCGCGACCGTGGGCGCGGTGGGCTTCGCGCTGTTCGACGAACTGAAAGCGCTGACGCCGCTTTTTTCACACTACTCGCGCTTGCAGCAGGAGCTGATTGCCACTCGCCAGTCGCTCGCGCAGGCGCGGCGGGCGAAGTACACCTTCGCAAGCTTTGTGGGCACCAGCGCGGCGAGCCTCGAGGTCAAGCGCCAGGGCAGGCGGGCGGCGCAGGTCGATTCGCCGGTGCTGCTGCTCGGCGAAACCGGCACCGGCAAGGAACTGCTCGCGCATGCGATCCACGGTGCGTCGGGACGGGCCAACCAGCCGCTCGTCACCGTCAACGTGGCGGCGATTCCCGAGACGTTGCTCGAAGTCGAGTTCTTCGGCGCGGTGGCAGGCGCCTACACCGGTGCGGAGCGCAAGGGGCGGGTCGGGAAGTTCGAACTGGCCGATCACGGCACGCTGTTTCTCGACGAAGTCGGCGATATGCCGCTGCCATTGCAAGGCAAGCTGTTGCGCGTGCTGCAGGACAACGAGTTCGAGCCGCTTGGCTCGAACCGCATCGTGCGCGCCGACGTGCGCATTATCGCGGCGACCTCGGCCGATCTGCCGGCGCTGGTCGCGGCGGGGCGCTTCCGTGCGGATCTGTTCTATCGTCTGAACGTGCTGACGATCCACGCGCCGCCGCTGCGCGAGCGGCTCGCGGATATCGAATCGCTCGCCTATGCGATGCTCGAAGACCTGTCCACGCGCGCTCATGGTGGCGCTCACTTCGAATTGCAGGAAGACGCGTTGCGTCTGCTGTGCTCACACGCGTGGCCCGGCAATGTGCGGGAGTTGCGCAACACGCTGGAGCGGGCGGTGATGTTGTCCGATAGCGAGCGCATTGATGCCGATGCGCTTGCGCCGTTCATCAGTCCGTTGCAGGGGAGCCGCAGCAGTGCAATGCCGTTTGCCGCGGGTTTGGCGCTCGCGTCCGATCCAGTCAATGTGCCGCTTGCAGCGAACGCGCACTTTGCGGCGGGGCAGCGGGACACCGAAGCGTCGCTATCGTGGGCCGAGGCGATGGCCGGTTTCGAGAAGCGCTTTCTGAGCGAGGCGCTGCGCGCCAACGGCGGGCACGTGATCGAGACGGCGGCGCAGATCGGTATGGGGCGCGCCACGCTTTATAAGAAAATCGCGGCATACGGTATCGCTGTTTGAGCGAAGGGAAGCAGAGTCTGCGAGCGCACTCGTAGCGATCTTTGGATGGTAGTCCGATCAATACAGTCGGGAGGTGCGATGAAGTCCTGGTCTGTCGTTGCGCTGCCGGTGTGCCTGTTGCTGCTGAGCGCTTCAGGGTACGCGCAGGAGCCTGAGTTCAAGAACTGGTACAACGACCCGTTCTTCACGCTCTCTCAAGGCTTCGCCGATTGTCCGACCCCGCTCGGCCCCCTGACGACGCGTGCGCAAATGGAAGACGACGCGCACTACCGGGTCGAGCGCGGCACGACTTGCTGGCTCGCGCACAAGTGCTCGAAGCCAAACTCGTACCTCTACGACGCGCCGATCGCCGACGCGATCCGCGCGCACTTCGCGGATGCCCGTGGGTTCGACGGCGCCAGCGTGTGGATCACCGTGCAGCGCCGCTTCGTCTATGCCGAAGGATGTGCGCCGCGTTCGTTCGATCGCCGCGCGCTGCAACAGCAACTCGAAGCGATTCCCGACGTCGAGCAGGTCTTCATGCGGATCGGCACGGATGCACACGGACCGCTTCCCTACAAAACGCTTGCCGCACCGGATGCCCCTGTGAGCGACCCGGCAAGCAGTCCCGGCGACACGCCCGCTGCTCACGAGTGACGCAGTGCAACGCGCGCATGGCACAATCGCTGGGTCGAAGAATTAGATACGGATCGGGGCTCTCAATGAAACGCAGCTACTCATTCTCTGCACGAACGGAACATGCAGGCCGTACAGCCCGCACCCTGCGTGCGGCGCTCGGCACGCTTGGCGGCTTTGCCATGCTCGCGGCTCTCGCCGGTTGCAGCAGCAGCCCGCCGCTGTTCCTGCCTGACGGCCGGCCTACCACGCTGGTTCAGTGTCCGCAGGGCTCGGACTCGTGCGCGCAGCAGGCGCGCGCCAATTGCGGCGGCCAGTTCGAGACGGTCCGCCAGTCAAGGGATGACGGCACCCTCAGCCTGATCTACGCCTGCCCTGTGAAGTCGAACGCGCAGTAGCCGCAGTAGTTCTTTCGCGCCCCGCTGCCCGCTGCCCGTGCCGCGAGGCGCGAGGCGCGGCAGCGGCGGGCGTATCCCCCGGGCCGGCGTGGCCCGTCTGAACCGGCCGTGGCCCGGCCAGGCGTTCAGAATCCGCAAAGACCTGTCCCCTGCGGTGAAATCGTTCACCGTGTCATAAATGCATTGCACCATACGGTCATATTGGGTGGGGATTTAACTCGCCCGCAACGCCCGTTTGGGAATGACATGCGGCGTATTTTCATGAGCCGCTGACTACTCATTCCCAGAATGAGGAACATGCAAGCCGCTTTGGCGCCGTTATTGCATTTTCTTCACGCGTTATTACAGGCGGTGGTTTATTGACGAACCCGCATTTGTCGGTGCGGCGGGTAACGGACGCCTCGTGCGCTTGCCTTTATCGTTGTTGCCAGAGCGCTACCGCACTCATGTTCCCGTCAAATGCGCGGCACATATCTAACAAAGTTAGCCGGGAAGATTTTCCAGGTGCGGTGAGAGAAGCGCCAAGCGGCACGTTTCATGCTTTTGCTTTCGGTCAGATAAATATTTCCGGGGAAAGTAATGAATCACCATCAACTCGAAAAAGACATCCTGCATCTTGAACAGGTGATTGCACGGATTTCCGCCACGGACCGCATTCCGTTGTCATATTGGCGCAACCGGCTCAAATCGGTGTCAGACGCGGCTCTGATGCCGTCCCATGCGAGCCGCGTCAGGCGGCTCAACGAAGCACTGAGCGCACTCGAGGCGCGCGAAGAATTGACCCTCAGTTCGACCAATGTACGGTAACGTTTAGCTGACAGTCCGATAACGTTACGTATCATTTTTACCTGATGCGGTAACGCCGTAACCGGAACGTCCAAATTTTGCCGATTTTGTGCCGCTTGCTTGGGGTGACGGTCACCCCGGCATCGGTACGCAGACATTGCTCATTCAGGACGACGGATGCAAAAAGCAGGATTTTCCGCGGCGAGACTCGCACACGTGACGACCGCCATGCAGGGCTATGTGGAGCGTGGTGAAGTAGCGGGCGTAGTCACGCTGGCGTGGCGGCACGGCGAGATAGCGCACTTCGAGCCGTCAGGCTGGCGCGACGAGGCCGAGCAGCTTCCCATGCAGCGCGACACGCTGTTTCGTATCGCCTCCATGACCAAGCCGGTCACGAGCGCGGCCATCATGATGCTGATCGAACAGGATCAGCTCGCGTTGGATGCTCCCGTGGCGCACTGGCTTCCCGAACTGGCGTCGCCACGCGTGCTGCGCGATGTCTCGGGTCCGCTCGACCAGACCGAGCCGGTGCGGGCGCCAATCACGGTGCTGGACCTGCTCACTCATCGCGCCGGCTTTGCTTACCACTTCACCGCCACCGGACCGATCGCCGAGGCGTATGAGGCCGTCTTCAACGGCATTGAATCGCAGGCGGGCCCGGACGCGTGGCTCGCGCGGGTGGCGACGCTGCCGTTGATGTTCCAGCCGGGCACGCGCTGGCACTACGGCATCGCGACAGACATCCTGGGTGTGCTGATTGAACGCGTCAGCGGTCTGACGCTCGGCGAGTTTTTTCGCACCCGCATCTTCGAACCGTTGGGGATGCGCGACACTGCGTTCTCGGTGCCCGAGACACAACTCGCCCGGCTCGCGACGGCCTACGGCATCCATCCGGGTACGCGCGAGCGTGTCGTCGAGGATCGGCCGGCAACGAGCCGTTGGGCGAACCCGAAGCGTTTTCAAGGCGGCGGTGGCGGGCTCGTTTCCACGGCCGAAGACTATCTGCAGTTCGCCCGCTTGCTGTTGGCGCGCGGCCGGGTCGGCGAGACCCGTCTGCTTTCGCATCGCTCGGTCGACCTGATGCGATCTAACTTCCTGAGCCGCGATCAACGCCGGGTGCCTGCATTCGGGCAAATCGTCTGGGCAGGCCAGGGCTTTGGACTGGGCCTGTCCATCGTCGACGATCCGGCGCAGCAGTTGCCGCTCGGCTATCGCTCGACTGGCTCGTTCGGCTGGCCAGGGGCGTACGGCACTAGCTGGTTCGCCGATCCGGTGGAAAACCTGATTGGGCTGATGCTGATCCAGCGCCGCGCGGTCGAGCCGTTTCCGATGTCGGTCGAGTTCGAGCGCCGTCTGTACGATGCCATTGACGATTGATCGAAGCGCCTGCTTCGGGCGCTGTTAAACCGGAAATGCATCGGCGGTGCTATCCGGCACCTTTTCGATCTGATAGGGTCACACTGCAGTTATCCAACCGACTGGAGACGACCGTATATGGCCACTTACAAGCAATTGACTGCGCAGCTCGAAAAGCTTCACAAGGAAGTCGCGCTCGCTCGGGAAAAAGAAATTGAGCAGGCGATTGCCGATATCAAGCAGAAGATTGTGGAGTACGGCATTACCGCAGAGGAACTTGGCTTCTCAAGCAAACGTTCGGCGGCAAAGAAGACCCCGTTGCCGGCGAAATATCGCAACCCGAAGACCGGCGAAACATGGAGCGGCCGCGGCCGTTCGCCGGGCTGGCTCGCAGGTAAGAATCGCGAGCGCTTCCTGATCACCGGCGAGGCGTAGCGAATGGACGGTACGCCCCAGGCGGCGTGCCGTCCGCCACAAGTGAAGCGGCGCTGACAACTTTACGCACCGCCGCGTTAGTCCCGAAAACACTCACCTTTCCCGTTTGCCGCAGCCGCTGAATCCCTGAGCGGCTGCGCATTGTGTTGCGGCACTGTTCCGTTTTCTGAAATGCTGTCATCCAGTGTGCACGGTTTTAATGCGTGAGTCCCGCTTGCCGTGTCAAGTACTGAGTTGTGCCTGGCGAAAAGTCTGAATGCCTTATCTGGCAAGGGATTACTTGACCTATAGGTGATCCGTCAGGCGCTGTTTTCGTGTGCCCTGAGCGCGTTGCTTTCGCCGTTTGTCGCGCTTCGGACCAGCCCGCACGCCAGGATGTCCGGTGCGTGCGCAGGGCCGATAACCCTCACCGCAAGCGAGTTTTTTGCCGTTTGCGCCCAAGCTCCCGAAAACCCTCACCTTAACGGCGAAACCGTTGCCACTGCGTCAGTTCGCCTAGGAGAAACCCGGAGTTGAGTCCGCCTCATACCCAGGATCAAAAAACATCAATTCATGGTCGCTCATCTCGAATAGCACAATCCGCTCATCAACCCCCAACCCTTGACGGGATCAGACATGAGCGTATCGACGGAAAAGCAACTCTATATTGGCGAAGGTTTCGAAGGCCCGGGCGTGAACCTCGCGCACATCAACGTATTGGTCGGTCCGCGTAATGGCCCGGCCGGCCAGGCATTCGCCACCGCGCTGTCGACGCCGTCTGCCGGTCACGCGCCGTTCGTGGTGATCGCCCGCCCGGGTATTCCCACCAAGCCGCTGACGCTGTATGTGAACAAGGCGCAGATCGAAGGCGACTTCCACGGCAATGCCACGTGGGGTGCATCGCAAGCGGGCATCGCCAAGGCAGTCGCCGAGTCGCTCGAGAATGGCACGTTGCCGCCGGAAGCGGAAAACGACTGGGTTGTCGTGTCGGCAAACTGGGTCAATCCGAAGACCGACAATCTCGACGCAGTGTTCGAGAACAACTACCGCGCCTGCAAGAACGCGATTCTCGCCGCGATGAAAGGCTTGCCGCATCGTGACGAAGTGTTCGCCGCCGCGCGCGACGTATCGAACCCGTTCTACACGCCGAAGCAGCGTTAAGACAGGAGACAAACACAATGGAATACGTTCGCCTCGGCCAGTCGGGCCTGAAAGTGTCGCGTTTGTGCCTCGGCACAATGAACATGGGCACGCCGCAATGGAAGCCGTGGATTTTCGACGAAGCGCAAAGCGAGCCGATCGTGCGTCATGCGCTCGAAGCCGGCGTCAACTTTATCGACCTGGCAGATTTTTATTCGACCGGTGTCGGCGAAGAGGTGGTGGGCCGCATTCTGAAGCGCATCGCGCGCCGTGAAGAGATCGTCGTGACGACCAAGGTCGGCTACGACATGGGCACGTATCAGAACGCCGGCGGTCATTCGCGCAAGCACATCATGGATGGCATCGACGCGTCGCTCGCACGCCTGGGCATGGACTACGTCGATATCTACATGCTGCACTTCTTCGACGTGAACACGCCGGTCGAAGAAACGATGGGCGCGTTGAACGATATCGTGCGTGCGGGCAAGGCGCGCTATATCGGCGTATCCACCATGTATACGTGGCAGTTCGCCAAGATCATGCAGGTCTGCGAGCGCAATGGCTGGCACAAGCCGATCAACATGCAGTTGCAATTGAACCTGGCCTATCGCGAGGAAGAGCGCGAGATGATCCCGTACTGCGAGGATCAGGGCGTGGGCGTCTCGGTGTTCAGCCCCCTCGCACGCGGCTTGCTGACGAGCGACCCGAACTCCACGCGTAACCAGACCGACTTCTTCACCGCACAAATGTACGGCGATTCGGCTTCGCGTGAAATCGCGGCTTCGGTGGCGCGTGTGGCAGCGGCGCGCGGTGTCCCGGCAGCGCAGATCGCGCAGGCCTGGGTGCTGAATCATGGCGGCGTCGCCAGTATGCTGGTCGGCGCGGATACGCCCGCGCAATTCGACAGCGCGCTCGCCGCACTGGATACGAAGCTCTCCATCGACGAACTCCACGAACTCGAGCGCAACTACACGCCGTGCGATCTGATCAACGATTACACGGCAGGCAAGCGCATCGCCCGCGAGCCGCGGCCGGCGCAAGGCGCGTTCGCCCAAACCCTGGATAAAGCAGCATGAGCGATTTTCTCCGCACTGGGCACTACATCAACGGCGAGTGGCATCGAGGCGCCGAGACGTATGCCGTTTTGAATCCGGCCAATGGTGAGCTGATCGCCAACGTGGCCAAGGGCGGCGCGGCGGAAACACGGCAAGCAATTGCCGCTGCCGAACGCGCGTTTCCGGCGTGGCGTGCGTTGACCGCGAAGGAACGCGGCGCGCGTGTGAAGCGCTGGGGCGAGCTCATGCTCGAGAACCGCGACGCGCTCGCCGAGCTGATGTCGCGCGAGCAGGGCAAGCCGCTTGCCGAAGCGCGCGGGGAAGTGGGCTATGCCGCAAGCTTCCTGGAATGGTTTGCCGAGGAAGCGAAGCGCGCCTACGGCGATGTGATTCCGAGCCCGAATCCGAAAGCGAAGATCATCGTGACGCGTGAGCCGATTGGGGTTGTCGCGGCTATCACGCCGTGGAATTTCCCGCTGGCGATGATTACGCGCAAGGCTGGTCCGGCATTGGCCGCGGGCTGCACGATGGTGCTCAAGCCTTCGGAAGAAACGCCCCTGTCCGCGTTCGCGCTGGCCGTGCTGGCCGAACAGGCGGGCATTCCGGCCGGCGTGTTCAATATCGTGTCCGGCGATGCAGTGGCGACTGGCGGTGAACTGACCGCTTCGCCCGTGGTGCGCAAGCTCTCGTTCACCGGTTCGACACGCGTCGGCAAGCTGCTCGCGAAGCAATCTGCGGACACGCTCAAGAAGCTCTCGCTGGAACTCGGCGGCAACGCACCGTTCATCGTGTTCGACGATGCGGATATCGAAGCCGCGGTGCAAGGCGCGATGGCTTCAAAGTTTCGCAACACTGGGCAGACCTGTGTGTGCGTTAATCGCTTCTACGTGCAGGACGGCATCTATGATGCTTTCACTCAGGCGTTGACGAAGGCCGTGCAGAAGATGCGCGTCGGCAATGCGCTTGAAGGGGAGGTCGAACAGGGGCCGCTGATCAACGCTGCGGCGTTGAAGAAAGTGGAAACCCATGTGGCCGACGCGTTGGAGAAGGGCGCCAAAACGCTGACCGGCGGCAAACGTCACGCGCTCGGCGGCACGTTTTACGAACCGACGGTGCTGGTCGAGGCGTCGAAGTCGATGCTGGTTGCCGGCGAAGAGACCTTCGGTCCGGTGGCGGCATGCTTCCGCTTCAAGACCGAAGAAGAGGCGGTCGCTGCAGCTAACGACACGCCGTTCGGGTTGTCCGCATACTTCTACACGCGCGATCTCGGCCGGGCATGGCGCGTGGCCGAGGCCCTGGAAAGCGGCATGGTGGCGGTCAACGAAGGCATCCTCTCAACCGAAGTGGCGCCGTTCGGCGGTGTCAAGGAGTCGGGGCTGGGCCGCGAAGGCTCGAAGTACGGGCTCGATGAGTATATGGAACTGAAGTACATGATGATGGGCGGTCTCGGCCGCTAGTCGTCGCACTACCCGTAACAGTCCGCTTCGCGCCGCGCACGCGCGAAGCGGACGATGTAGTCTCGTGCGCGATTCTCCGGCAATACGCTGGCTGCGCACGGCTGCTCTAACAAGACAGGAGACAGCGTGAGCAATCAGGATATTCAGGCAGCGACACTTGGCCTCGCCCCTACGCCGCAGCGTGCAAGTAACGCCGCGTCCGTCCATGGTCCCATTCCCCTCGACGACGTTCCGCTGAACGCGTTTCACGTCAAGATTGCCGGCCTGACCTTTGGTGCGCATTTCACCGAAGGCTACGCGCTGGGCACGATTGGTTATGCCCTCTCTTCGCTGAATCGTCAGATGCCGCTCGACGCCTTCTGGATGGGCATGATCGGCAGCTCCGCCTTGATGGGCATCTTTCTGGGCAGCCTGGTGTTCGGCTGGCTATCGGATCGTATGGGGCGGCAAAAGATTTTCTTGCTGAGCTTTCTGATTATCACGGCCGCGGCGTTCGCACAGTTCTACGTCAGCTCGCCGCTTGAGTTGTGTCTGCTGCGGGTGTTGATCGGCTTCGGCATGGGCGGCGATTTCGCGGTTGGCCATGCGATTCTGGCCGAGTTCTCGCCTCGCAAGCATCGTGGAACCTTGCTAGGTTCGTTCAGCGTGGTGTGGACCGTGGGCTATGTGGTGGCCAACGTGCTCGGCATGCAGTACGCACACGCTGCGCCCGATGCGTGGCGCTGGTTGCTGGCCTCGGCCGGTGTACCGGCGTTGATCGTGCTGCTGCTGCGCATGGGCACGCCGGAGTCGCCGCGCTGGCTGAACGGCAAAGGGCGCGTCGCGGAAGCGAAAGCCGTCGTGCTCAGGTACTTCGGACCGAACGTGACGCTCGACGGTGCGGGTGCCGATGAACACCGTCATGTCCAGGGCGGATTCGCGCGCCTGTTCAGGAAGGACCTGATTCGCCGCACGCTCTTTAACTGTGCGTTTTTCGTGTGCCTGGTGATTCCGTATTTCGCGATTTATACGTTCTTGCCCACCATCCTCAAGGCGATTCATCTGAACGAAGGCTCGGGGGCGGACTTTCTGCTGAATGGATTTCTGGTGCTCGGCGCGCTGGTCGGTATCTGGCTCACCATCCAGTTGCCGCGCCGGGTGTTTCTGATTGGTTCGTTCGCGCTCACCTGTCTCTCGCTGGTGGCGCTGAGCCTGTTGCCGGAGTCGGCGACGATCGCGATGATCGTGGCATTCGCCCTCTTCACGCTAACCATGTCGGCGTTCTCGAATCTGGTCGGCGTATTTCCGCCTGAGTGCTTTCCCACGGAAGTGCGTGCCTGCGGGGTGGGCCTCGCTATCGCCTGTAGCCGGCTCGGCTCGGCGGTGGGGACGTTTCTGTTGCCGCTCGGCATTGCGCAGTTGGGCTTTCACGCAACCATGATGATGCTGGCCGTCGTGCTGCTGATTGGCATGGTGGTGTCGATTGCGTGGGCGCCGGAGACGAAGCATTTGACGCTGAACGAAGCAAGCGGCGCGTAATCCTGAATGCGCCTGCGTGGGGCGGCATCCGCCCCCAATCCCCATTTCCCATACGTCCGTCCCCATGACGTGTATCATTCGTTCCCTGCGCTGTTCTGTGCCGGCAACCCCCGAATTTTGAAACGCCCGTTCACAACCTGGTTGTGACGCGGCCGGGTTGCCCTGTGATGCGGGTTTCCGGACCCGGCTCCCGCAGTTCGGCGCCGCCGCGCCAGACGTGGCAGACCAGAGGCCACAAGCTTCTGGGGACCGCCCGAACCCCTATCCGTGACCGCCAGACCCGATGTCAGTCTCCGAACTCAAACGCCGCCGCACGTTCGCGGTCATTTCCCACCCCGACGCGGGCAAGACCACGCTCACGGAAAAGCTGCTGCTATTCTCGGGCGCGATCCAGATTGCCGGCACGGTGAAGGGGCGCAAGAGCAATCGCTACGCGACCTCGGACTGGATGGAGATCGAAAAGCAGCGCGGCATTTCGGTGGCCAGCTCGGTGATGCAGTTCGAGTACGGCGATGCGGTCATCAACCTGCTCGACACCCCGGGCCACGAGGACTTTTCGGAAGATACCTACCGCGTGCTGACCGCGGTTGACGCGGCCGTGATGGTGATCGACGGTGCGAACGGTGTTGAAGCGCAGACGCTGAAGCTGCTCGAAGTCTGCCGCAGCCGCAAGACGCCGATTGTCACGTTCATCAACAAGCTCGACCGCGAAGTGCGCGAGCCGCTCGAGCTGCTCGACGAAATCGAGCAGCATCTGGGCGTCGCTGCCGTGCCGTTCACCTGGCCGATTGGCATGGGCAAAGATTTCCAGGGTGTCTACGACATCCAGCGCGACCAGGTGCGCCTGTTCCGCGCCGGGCAGGACAAGGCGGGCGGCGAGGTCGAAACGCTGCACGCGCTCAGCGACGAAGAAGGCGAACGCCGCTTCGGGCATGCGTGGGTCAAGGCGAAGGAAGAAATTGATCTGATCACTGGCGCGTCGCCGGATTTCGACCGCGAGCAGTTCCTCGCCGGTCAGCAATCACCGGTGCTGTTCGGCTCGGCCATCAACAACTTCGGCGTGAAGGAAATTCTGGACGCGCTGGTCGATCTGGCGCCGCCGCCCTCTGCACGCATGGCGGTGCAACGTTCCGTGGAGCCGGATGAACCGAAGTTCACCGGTGTGGTGTTCAAGGTGCAGGCGAACATGGATCTGGCGCACCGCGACCGCGTCGCGTTCATCCGGGTCTGCTCGGGGCATTTCGAGCGCGGCATGGCGTTGAAGGTGACCCGCTCGAACAAGACGTTCCGCGCCAACAACGTGGTGACGTTCCTGTCGCAGCGCCGCGAGACGGTGGCCGAGGCGTATCCGGGAGATATTATCGGCATCCCGAACCACGGCACCCTGAGTCTCGGCGATACGCTGACCGAAGGCGAGACGCTGCAGTTCGTCGGCCTGCCGTTCTTTGCGCCGGAAATTTTCCAGACAGTTGAAGTCGTGGACCCGATGCGTGCCAAGCAGCTCGGCGAAGCGCTCAAGCAACTCGGCGAAGAGGGCGCGATCCAGGTGTTCCGTCCGGTGGGCGGTGGCCTGATGATTCTGGGGGCGGTGGGGCAACTGCAGTTCGAAGTGGTGTCGCACCGTCTGTCGACGGAGTACAAGGTCGATGTGCGGATGGCGCCGGCGCGTTACCGGATGTCGCGCTGGGTGACGTGCGACGACGCGGCCGAACTGCGCCGCTTCAACGACGCTTACGCGGCGCGGATCGCACTCGATGCATCCAACGCGCCGACGTATCTCGCATCGCATATCTCCGAGATCGAAGTCGCGCAGAAAGCGTGGCCGAAGATCGTCTTCAATGAGTTGCGCGAGCATTCGGGCGCGCCGTTCAAAAAGGCGATGTAAGCGGCGCGTTTGCTGCGGGTCAATGTTTCGTCAAGGTAGACGGCGCGAGAATTGTCATCTCCGAGCTCGGTTCCGCGTCTTCGTGGTGCGCGCGGCGTAGTTCGTGCTTCAATATCAGCCCGTTGCGCAAGCTCTGGAAGAATTCGACGTCGAGCTTTGCATTGGCCTCCGCGCTCGCGGCGATCTCTTCGAACGCCGCGAGCAGCGTTGCGCAGCTCGCGGGCGACGAATTGCACGCTTCAATGTCCCGAGCCAGCGAGGCGAGTCTGGCGAACTGCTCGACAGTTTGCTGGGCGGCCGTTGTCGCCTTTTCGAGAATGCTATCGAGCAGTTGATCGCTGGCGGGAGCTTCCAGCGATCTGGGCATAGGAGATTTGTCTTCGGTCATGATCCGGCTGTCGTGGATGAGGGTTTTGCGCGCCGCTGCACGCGTTACGCCGCCAAACCCCAATACCGTTATGCAAACGGCAACGAAAGTATAGAACATCGCCAACGTGCGGCTTTTTTGATATAAGCCTGCCATAGCGCAGGGGCCGTCTTGAAAATGATGGGCGGCGCAAACCCCCATTCAACCTCATCCCATCTTCAAAACCTCTTCGCGCAGCCATCCTGCAAACGCCTGCACGTGCTCGAGCGCGGCATGTCGTGGCGCGATGTCGAGCCAGTAGCCAAACGGCCCGCTCACCTCGATCTCGGAAATGCGCGCAAGACTGCCGTCGGCCAGTTCCTCGATAATCATGTTGCGGTCGACGACCGCCAGCCCCGCGCCTTTACGCGCCGCATGAATCGCTTGTTCCAGATTCGAAAACTCGATTCCGTTCTCGGCGTGATGCGCCGGCATGCCTGCTGTGGCGAGCCAGTTCGGCCACAAATCGAGCCGCGTCTCGTTATGCAGCACATGCAGCGCGGGCAAGCGTCCGAGTAGCGTTTCGAGCGGGCGCCCCAGCAGATGTGGCGCCCCCACGAGCGTGTGGCGCTCTATCATCAGCAGCTCGGAATGCGCGTCGGGCAGCGCGTCGCGGCCAAAGCGGATGTTGCAGTGGCAATCCTCGCTCGGCTCGGTGCGGATGGAGAGTTCGACATCGGGCAGTTCCACCGCCAGCGAGCCGAGCCGCGGCGAGAACCATTGAGTCGCGAAAGTAGGCGGCACCGATAGCACGAGGCGCCGCCGTCCCTGGGCGGTAGTGATCTGGCGCGCGCCGCGCTCGATCGTATCGAACGCCTCGGATACGCACGGCAGCAACTGCAGACCCGCGGCGGTCAGCCGGATGCCTTTATGGTCGCGCTCGAACAGCTTCGCTCCGAGCGACTCTTCCAGTATCTTGATCTGGCGGCTGACGGCACCCTGCGTGACACACAGGGCGCTCGCTGCGCGGTTAAAACTCAAATGACGTGCTGTCTCTTCGAAGAAGCGCAACGCAATCAGCGATGGCAAGCGCCGCATACCTTCACCTTCTGTCTTTTCTGGTCGTCCGGTGGTGCGCCGGGTGGCGCCTCCTGCCGTCCGCAATGGTTGTCACTGTCTTGCGATTGCCGCGGGCGCCTCGTCTCCAGTGCGCCGCCCGGCAATCGTGCTGCAATCGGCGTGTCCGCCGGCCCCGCTCCCGGACCGCCAGCCGCCTCGCCGCATCTTACTGCCTTTGGGGCTCGACCGATGCCGCGTGACCGCGCGCCGTCTCCAACACGTGTCATGGCGCGGATTGTCGCATTTCGGCGCATGGGTTGAGCGGGCGCAAGCAATAAAAGACGCCCGCCCCGGATCAGCTCAAACGGACCCGCAGTATCAACCGGTTTTCCCCATCCGGCTGCCGCGCAACGGGCCGAGATCGCCTATCCTGAGGGGAACGTGCGTTCCTCCTGAACGTCCCCTTCCGACTCGCGGAGTGCCCCGTGACTGTTCGCAATCTCGATGCCCTGTTTCGGCCCAGATCGGTCGCTGTGATCGGTGCTTCGCGTCGGCCGCGCAGCACCGGCGCCATGGTGTGGGCGAGCGTCGTGAGCGGCGGCTTCGACGGCCCGCTCTGGCCCGTGAATCCAAAGTACGACGTGCTCGACGGCCATCTGGTCGTGGCCGACCCCGGCGACCTGCCCGAGGCTCCCACGGTGGCGCTGATCTGCACGCCCCCTGCGACATGGCCCGGCATTATCCACAAACTGGGCGGACTGGGTACGCGGGCGGCGATTATCGTAGGGGAAGTGCATGGCGACGAAGACCGCACGGCGCTGCGGCACGCCCTCTCGGCGGCGCGGCCGCATCTGCTGCGCATTGTTGGACCGGGCAGCCTCGGTGTCGTGTCGCCGGCGCTGCGGGCGCATCTGGGCGCGCCCTCGTGTCTGGTGAAGGCGGGCGGCGTGGCGTGGGTGTCGCAATCGAATGCGCTGACGAATGCGGTGCTGGGCTGGGCGCACGCGCGCGGCCTGGGCTTTTCGCACGCGGTGGCGCTCGGCGGCGAGGCGGATGTGGATGCCGGCGATGTGCTCGACTACCTGGCGAGCGACCCCGGCACGCGCGCAATCCTGCTCGAACTCGATACGGTGCGAGCGGCCCGCAAGTTCATGTCGGCGGCGCGGGCGGCGGCGCGCAACAAGCCTGTTCTGGCACTGCGTTCGGGCCGTGCCGATCCCGCCGACGGTTTATACACGGCGGCGTTTCGCCGCGCGGGGATGGTGCGTGTCGATTCGCTCGACGACCTGCTCGATGAAATCGAGACCCTTGGCGTGGGCCGCGTCGCCGCTGGGGCGACGGCGACGCTGATCACCAGCGACCGCGGCGTGGCGACGCTCGCCTGCGACGCCTTCGCGGCAGCGGGCGATACGCTTGCGCAGTGGCCCCCGGAAACCTCGGAAGCGGTCGCCCATGCCCTGCCGCGTGCGGTGACAGGCAACCCGCTGCTGCTCGGCGACGACGCGCGCGCCGAGCATTTCGGCACGGCCTTGCAGGTTCTCGCGCAGCATCGTGCAACCGGCACGGCGTTTGTGGTCCACGCGTCGACCCACAACGCGCCGGTCGGCGAGGTCGCGCAGGCGCTGATCGCCAATCAGAGGTTTGCGTATCGCGGGCTGTTGGCGTGCTTCTTCGGTGGCGTGGACGCAGCGACGCGCGATGCGCTGCACGCGCAGGGCATTCCGGTTCATACGACGCCGCAGCGCCTCGCACGAGCCTTCGCCCGGCTGGTCGATTACCGGTTGGGGCGCGAGCTGTTGATGCAAACGCCGGAGGGGCTGCCGGCGCAGATCCCCGCAGAGATCGACGCCGCCCAGGCGCAGGCGCGCTCGGCATTGGCCGCGGGCGAAGACACGCTTACGGAGGAACACGCCGCGCAGTTGCTCGAGCATTTCGGACTGCGCGTGGAGCCGCGCGAGGCCATCCAGGACAAGATCGTCGACATCGATGTCGAGCTGCACGACGACGACAACTTCGGTCCGGTGTTCCGTTTCACGACGCCGTCTGCGGATGGCGTGTCGGCGCCGCTGCGGGTCTTCGGCTTGCCGCCGCTCAATCCGATCCTGGCGCGCGATATGGTGACCCGCTCGCCGTACGCGCGGGTCGCCGCGCCCGAGCCGGTGCTGGCCGCGTTTACCGCGCTGTCGCAAACGGTGTGCGATGTGCGCGAGATCGTCGGATTGAAGCTCGCGCTACGCGTGTTCCGCGAGCACGCTTCGGTGGTGGCGCCGTCTATCCGGCTGGGAGCGAAGCGCAGCCGGCTGGCGATCATGCCGTATCCGCGCCGCTATGAGGAAACGCTCGACTGGCATGGGCTACGCATCACGGTGCGGCCGATCCGCCCCGAAGACGAGGCCGCTCACCATGACTTCGTCGAGGCGATGACGCCCGACGATCTGCGTTTGCGGTTTTTCGGCGCGGTCGGCAGCTTCGATCACTCACAGCTCGCCCGCATGACGCAGATCGACTACGACCGCGAGATGGCGCTGATCGCAACGGTCCCGTGCGATGAAGGCTTTACGCGAACGCTGGGGGTGGTGCGCGCCGTCGCCGACCCCGATAACGAAACCGCCGAATTTGCGGTGGCGATCCGCTCCGATCAGAAGGGCCGGCGCCTCGGCAAGCTGTTGATGGAGAAAATCATTGTGTATGCGCGCTCGCGCGGCACACATTGGCTGGTGGGCGAAGCGCTGCGTGAGAACGCTCCGATGATCGCGTTGGCGAAGGCATGCGGCTTTGCCGTGACGCCTACCGAGGATCCCGCTGTGGTGGGGTTCAGAATGCCGCTGGACGAGGCAGAAGCGCCGGTTTAACCGGTCCGCTCGTCCCGCGGCGCGAATTGCTGCTGCAAGGCCGCCGCGACCCGCGTCAACACCTCGTCCCAGTCGCCCTGCCGTAGTTGGGTGAAGAGACGCACGGTGGGGTACCACGGACTGTCATCCCGGTCGCGCAACCAGCGCCAGCAACCCGCAAAACGGTTCAGCAGCCAGACCGGCTTGCCCATTGCGGCGGCCAGATGCGCCACCGAGGTATCGACGGAAATGACCAGGTCGAGATTCTCGATGAGCGCCGCGGTATCCGCGAAGTCATCCATTTGCTCCATCCAGTCCGTCAGGCTCGCCTGGCAGGTTGCGTCAGGGAGCTTCGCCGGGTCATCGGTCTTTTGCAAACTGATCCAGCGGATATGCGGCAAGGCGAGCAGTGGCGCAATTTGTGCGGAGCGCAGGCTGCGCACTTTGTCTTCCGACATGCCCGAATGGCCGCCCGCCCAGACCACGCCGATACGTGGCAGATCGGGGTTGGGCAGCGCCGCGAGCCTGGCGCGCCAGGCGGCGGCGCGTGCGGGATCGGCATAGAGATAAGGCATGGTGGCCGGGATGGTGTCGAGGCGGGTGTCGAATGCCATGGGTAGCGACATCATCGGACAGTACCAGTCCCATTCGTTAGCGGCGATCAGTTCCGTGTCGAGCAGGATACGGCCTGGCCAGCGTGAGCAAAGCGAGTCTTCGTAGAGGCGGCGCAAGGAGGGCGGACAGACGTAGCCTATCTGTGAGAAGCGCTCGAGCGCGAGAGGCAGGTAGCGGACGAACTGGAGGCTGTCGCCGTGGCCTTGTTCGGGAATGACCAGCAGGCGTGGCCCACGTGCGCTCGCGCGTTCTGCACGAGTGAGCAGGTCGGGACGCTCGCCCTTCCATTGCGGTAGCGGGATTTGCGGACGTGAATTTGGCGCCGGACGCCCGTCGGCGGTCATGAAATTGACCCAGCGGTCTTCGCACCAGGGCCACGCTTCTTCATAACGCCCCGTAGCCAGCAGGACCGAGCCAAGATGGGCGCGCGCGCTGAGAAATTCAGGTGCAAGCGCGATGGCGCGACGCAGGTGCCGCTCGGCTTCTTCCAGTGAGCCCAGATTCTTGGCTAGGACACCTGCATTGGCATGCGCCCGCGCGTGATCGGGCTCGAGTTCGAGGAGCTTGTTATAGCTGACGGCCGCTTCGTCGATCAGTCCCTGTGCGGATAGCGTCACTGCTTCGTAATAGCGCAACGTGCTTGAGTCGGGGCGCAGCGCGAGACCTAGCCGGGCAGTGTGCATTGCGCCGGGGAGTGCATTGAGCCTGATTTGAACGAGGCACAGCGTAGTGTAGAAATCGGCGTGAGCCAAAACCGCGATCGCTCGCTCAAGCCAGCTTTGTGCAAGCTCCAACTGCTCCGAGTCGAGCGCCAGCAGGCCACGCAGGTAAAGGGCTCCGGGACGATCTGGATCTTGCGCCAGGATTCGCTCAACCAGCGCTTGCGCTGTCTCGATACTGCCGGCATTACGCGCCTTTTCGGCCTCGACGTAGCAGGCTTGAATTTCACCAGCGGACAAGTGGGAGGAAATGGGCATGGTTGGCGAGCGAGGGCGCGTGCATTTGATCGATCATCAATTGTCCGTGCTGCGAAACGGTTGGTGTGTAGGCACGTTCCGAACGGTCCATTGAGAAAAGACGGATTGCTGTCTCGGAAACGATCGCCCTAAGTAGCGGCATCTGACGCCATGTCTTTGAGAATCCTCTGAATGTGGGCGCGGGTCATTGCCGATATATTTCGGGCCTCGTTCAGCAACCCGAGGCGTGACCCGCCTAAAAGCGCTTCGACCGATCTTCAAATGGATAACCTCGACGTCTCCGACCGCTTCATCAAGTCACTGCTGTTCGCGTTTTTTCTCAGCGCTGTGGCGATCTTCACTCTTCAAATGACCGGTCTTATCGACCCGGATCATCTGGTGGGCCGCGAGGGGGCTGCATGGTTAGTCGCGACGGTGGGCTGCGTGCTCGAGCCGCTGATGCGTCACCACGGCGTGTTGAAGGGAGCCATCGAATCGCGCATCGCTGAATTCACCAAGGCGAGTGTGCTCGGGCGGCTGATTGGTGCGCCGGCAGGTTGTGTGTTCGCATGGGCCATGACGATTGTCGGGTCGTAAGCCTGAGTTTTGTGCAGTTTTGAAAGAAATCATCAAGGATTCCATATTAAAAAATGGACGGGTCAACGGCTTGCGCGGGAAGCCGTTAAACACACGACCGCTAGCAGGTCACCCACTTAACCACGGCTCATTTCAGGAAGTACAGACGATGAACAAGCAGATCGCTATTGCCGCCCTCGCGGGCCTGTTTTCACTGGGTGCGTTCGCACAGACACACGTACCCTTGCAAGAGCAAAGCGCCGCTCGGGTCGACGCAGACTCGAGCATGACGCATCACCACAAGCATCACAAACATCATAAGCACCCTACATCGGCCGCGGTCGACGCTCCGGCCATGAAGCCTTAAGCCTTGCTCCGTTTCGCCTCTGTGTTTTGCCAATCGGGGAGCACCATGTGCCTGCATGCTCAATCTCGCTGGCGGCTTGTGCTGTTTTGCGCCGGACTGGCAACGCTCTCCGCTTGTGTGAGCACACCCAGGCCGGTTGCTCTGGCCGGGGCCGCCGCGCCGGGCGCCGCTGCCAGTTCGGCGGCGGCGGACGCGCCGCCGCTTGTCGAAGCGGGCTTTTACCGCGTCAATGCGGGCGACACATTGGAGCGTATTGCGAAGTTGTTCGGGCGCTCTCCGGCATCGGTTGCCGGTTGGAACAAGATGCCGGTGACCGGCGCGGTCTCCGTGGGGCAGGTACTGCGCGTCGCGCCACCGGTAAGCGACGAGTCCAGACTTGCTGCAGGCACGTCTTCTAAACCCGCGGCATCAGCCAAATCTGGTCCGGCTCTTGCGTCATCCGAAACATCCCGTTTTAAATGGCCAGTCCCGGGTCCGGTCAACGTGAAATTCGCGGCGGGCCGTTCCAAGGGCCTCGAACTGGGCGGCCGCGCAGGCGAGCCGGTCAAGGCTGCCGAAGGCGGACGGGTGGTCTATGCAGGAGCGCACGTCAAGGCCTATGGCCGCCTGATTGTCATCAGACACGATGGTCATTTGATCAGCGCATACGGCAATAATCGAAAACTGCTGGTTGCGGAAGGCGCCCTTGTTACACAAGGGCAGACCATTGCCGAGATGGGGACGGACGCAAGCGGGAACGCCACGCTCAAGTTCGAAGTCCGCAAAGACGGCAAACCGGTCGATCCATTTCCCTATCTCCCGAAACGCTCCGGCTAACCGGTTGCGTTGGTTTGGCGTCTGTCTGGCGTCGCTGCCGCGCTTGCCGACGTCATTTCATCAGGGACATTTTGGTGAATCAATATCGCTTTTATCGAAATCTAATAATTTCGTTATCCTTAATTTTTATGGCGGGATGCATGCAACCGTTTGGCATGACCGGGCAGGCCCGCTACGAAACGCCACATCAGGAAGAGTCCGGCGCAGTAAAGACTTCGACGCTGCGTGGCACAGAGCGCTCGCCGCCGTTGCCCGGCCTGCCGGATCAGTCGCCTTCACAGATCGAGAGCCCGTTATTGCAGATTGGCGGCGGCGCGGCATCGCCGTTATGGCAAACCGGCCTGGCGTCCTACTATGCAAAGAGGTTTCAAGGCCACCGCACCGCGAGCGGGGAGCGCTATGACCTGCACGCACTGACCGCAGCACACCGGACCCTGCCGCTGGGTTCCTATGTGCGTGTGACGGCAGTATCGAGTGCGCGCTCGGTGATCGTCCGGATCAACGACCGTGGACCTTATACGCGCGGTCGTATGATCGATCTGTCCTATGCCGCGGCGGCGGTGCTTGGTCTGCCGCGCACCGGCGTCCTGCTGGTCCGCATCGAGAGCGTGACAAAGCAGGGAGCCGGTGCGTAGTACGGAATGGCGGGATTGATCGACGCCGTGGAGTGCGGCGTGTTTAGGCCGGCAGCTTGGCCGCCGCTTCATCCACCTGCCCGCGCGTCACGGACAACTCTTCGAGCCACGTTTCGGCATAGACCGCGCCGGTTTCACGTTCGAGGCGTGCGATGGTGGCCGCGCAGCGAATCGCGTCCTTCGGCGTTGCGATGAAATCTTTCACCGATTGGCCCGCCTTGAACGCGTCGAACAGCGGCACGCGGATGTCGTCCGGCAATGCGCGCGTCCACTGATACGGCTTGCCGTTGTACGTGAACGACGGCGGCAGGACACGTTCCTTCTTGGCGGCCGGAATCAGACCATAAGTGCGCGCGGCTTCGCCGATCTGCTCGGGCGAAAACAACTCGTCCGGGCTGATATCGAATTGCTGGATATAGGTTTCCATCGCCTGCATGGCCGCAGCACGGTCGTCACGCTTTTGCTGCGCACGGGCCACGATGTCGCGCAGTTCGTCGGCTTCTTCGCTGGTGATCGTGAAGCTTGCCTGCTTCTGCTGGAGTTCGGAAAAACGCTGGAATTCGGAATCGGTCAGAAGTTTCGCCATGAGGTATCGATAGCGCTCGCGGGTCGTTGCCCACGCGGCGACGTTTTTGAGAGGGTCGCCATTCTAAACCATGCGGAGGGGGTGGGAGGGGACGAGAACGGCTAAACGCGCGGTGCGCGTTCAGCACGCCTCGTCCTGCGTCCGGCGCTACAAGGCGCCAACGCAGGACGAGCGACGCTGATGCGTTACTGGCAGGCCTTGCCGGCGTCGGCGCGGTAGCCCTTGGCCTTCGCGTCCGCTTCGCTCATATACGTGCCCTGCTTGGTTTTGCCGTAGTACCTGTCGCCCGGGCAATGGTAGACCTTGGTGCTGGTGTTGACCCACACCTGGCCGGGGCCGCCGCCGGCTGCGGCCGCCTTGGCGCTGCTGGCTGCCGTAGCGGGTGCTGCTGCCGGGGCCTTGGCGGGCGTGGCTGCCGGTGCCGATGCGGCGGCTGCCGGAGCAGACGCGGCACCTGCGGCCGACGATGCGCCGTACCACGTCTGGATACCCTTATGACCCTTGCAGGCCCCCTTCTTCGTCGCGCCTGAATAGAACGAGCCGTCCTTGCAGAGGCCTGTCGTGCCGGCCGGTGCGCTGGCGGGAACCTGCGCGTAGCTCGCGGTTGCTGCGAGCAGGCCGGCCACTGCGGCCATGGAGAGAATGAGCTTTTTCATCGTATTTGATCCTATGGACCTGGCGCGGCGAAGCCGCGTTTATCGGTGGACGCAAACCGGGCGGCAGTCTGACGGGCCGTGCGGCTCGCGATTCTGTTGCGCGCAAAGTGCACGCACCAGATAAAACGCGCCAGACCGGGGTTCGGCTGACGCGTCGTCCTTTGTCAATTGTCAAATATTGCAAGTGCGGAGCAGCCTGCGACGGCGGTTAGCCCGCACCCTCATGAAACATCGACAAGGCTTCCACGGTTTCGCGCAGCAGCGCGGTTGCTGCTTCGAGCGTCGGCGCGACGTATTCGTCGATCCGCTTGAGATACGGGCAGGTCATCACAGCAATCGCTTGTCCTGAAGGCCCGAGCAACGGAAAGGTCAGATCGGTGACCCCGAAGGTCTGCTGGCTGTCTTTCTGCGAATACCCCTTCTTGCGAATCTGCTCGCAGGTCTGCTCCAGCGCCTCGCGATCGATGGTCACTTCGCCTTTCACCTTGGTGTGTTCGGCGAGCATATACGCGCGCTGCTCCGCGCTCTGGAACGCCAGCATCACGCGGCCCGAACCGGTATCGATCAGGCCCACCCGCGAGCCGAGCCGCACCGACATGCCCCATGTGCCCGGTCCGTCGACCTGCGCAATCACCAGCAGGTTGCCGCGGTCGTAGACCACGAGGTGACACGACTGCTCGGCGGCATCCGCGAAACGCTGCATCAACGGCAGCGCTTCGGAAATCAGGCGGTTCATCGGCGGGTGGCGGTGCGCCAGCGCGTACAGCTTCAGGCTCAGCGAATAGCGATCGCCCGCCGCGGAGCGCACCACGTATTGGCGTGCGACCAGCCGCTCGAGCATCCGGTACATCTCGCTCGCGTTGCGCCCGAGCAGCTTGGTGATCTCGGCGCGCGTCAGCCCCTCTTTCTGCTCGGAGAGCAATTCGAGGATATCCAGACCTTTGTCCAGCGCGGGCGCGCGGTAACGGTCGGCGTCGTCTTTTTCTTCGGTATCCATCATGAGTGTTCCCCGTGTCGACCTGAGTCAGCGCTTTCGCGCTGACTCAGGTCCCATGCAAGGCGGTCGGCCAGCGTTAGTGCTCATTGTTATCCGGCGCGTGAGTGTAGAGCGTGCCGGGTTGAGTACGGCCAGGGAAAACACGGACGCCTGATGCAGTGCACATTGCTTGACTTGGAAAAGTCCGTATATGAATAATACGTTCATTGGTGAATGAACGCACACCAATATTCATAAGAAAGCGCAGGACGACGTTCCGGTTCCTCGGGGGCACGGTTCAGGCAGTTCAATAACGCAGACAGGAGACAAGCATGACGTTCGTAACAGGGTCGCGTGCGACCCGCCGCTTCATTCAAGGTGCGCTATCGGTAGGGGTTGCCGCCGCATGCGTGGCCGGCCTCGTGACAAGCGGCGCCGCGCGCGCCGCCGATACCGGCAAGGTCGGCCTCGATCTGCCGCTTCTCACCTCGCCGTTCTGGCAGTCGTACAACAACTACCTGCCGGTGTATGCCAAGCAGTTGGGCCTCGACATCCTCGCGCCCGTCAACTCGAATGGCGACCCTGCGCAGCAGATCACCGACATGAACAACATCCTCAACCTCGGTGCGAAAGGCATCGTGGTGGGGCCGCTGGATTCGGCCGCAATCAGCCGCGCGCTCGACGCCGCGTCCACCAAGGACGTGCCGGTGGTGGCCGTGGACGTCGCACCGACGCAAGGCAAGGTCGCGATGGTGGTGCGCGCCGACAACCACGCGTATGGCGAGATGGCCTGCAAGTACATCGGCGAGCACGTGAAGTCGGGCAAGGTCGTGCAGGTCATGGGCGACCTGGCGTCGGTGAACGGGCGTGACCGTTCGGAAGCGTTTCGCGCCTGTCTGAAGCACTATCCGTCGCTTTCGCTGCTGGAGATTCCCGCGGCATGGAAGGGCGATGTCGCGGCGACCGCGCTGGACAGCCTGCTGACGGCGAACCCCGATGTGAAGGCGATCTACATGCAAGCGGGCGGGGTGTACCTGTCGCCGACGCTGCAGACGTTGCGCCGCAAACAGATGCTGTACCCGGTGGGCGATCCGAAACATGTGGTGATTGTCAGCAACGATGGCATCCCGCAGGAGTTCGAGGCGATTCGCAAGGGCGAGATCGACGCCACCGTGTCGCAACCGGCTGACCTGTACGCGAAGTACGGCCTGTACTACATCAAGGCCGCGCTCGCCGGGCAGACCTTCAAGCCGGGCCCGACCGATCACGGCAGCACGATCATCCAGATCGCACCGGGCATGCTGGAGGATCAGTTGCCTGCGCCGCTCGTGACCAAGGCGAATGTCGACGACAAGAACCTGTGGGGTAACACCGTCAAATGAGCGAGCCCATGCACACGCCTGGCGTTGCGGCAGCCCCAGCGGTTGTTGAAGCGCAGGAAGTCACCAAGCGCTTTGGCTCCTACGCCGCACTGAAAGACGTGAGCATCCGCGTGATGCCCGGCGAGTCGCACGCACTCGTCGGGCGCAACGGGGCCGGCAAGTCGACGCTGGTGTCGATTCTCACCGGCTTACGCAAGCCCGACACCGGCGAAGTGCGCTTCGGCGGCGCGGCGGCGCCGCCGCTCGCAGACCGGGACGCATGGCGCGAGCGTGTGGCCTGCGTGTACCAGCATTCCACCATCATCCGCGATCTCACGGTTGCGGAGAATCTGTTCATCAACCGGCAGCCCGAGCGGCGCGGCATGATCGACTGGCAGGCCATGCGCCGCGATGCGCGCGAGCTGCTCGATCACTGGAAGATCGACGTACGCGAAGATGCGCGTGCCGGCGACCTGAGCGTCGAGGCGCGGCAACTGGTGGAGATCGCACGGGCGCTGTCGTATGGCGCGCGCTTCATCATTCTCGACGAGCCGACCGCGCAGCTCGACGGCGATGAAATCAAACGGCTGTTTCGCCGCATCACGGAGTTGCAGCGTGAGGGCGTGACGTTTCTGTTTATCTCGCACCATCTGCAGGAGGTGTACGAGATTTGCCAGGCAGTGACGGTGCTGCGCGACGCGCGGCATATCGTCAGCGCGCCGGTATCGAAGTTGCCGCGCGAGCAGTTGATCGAAGCGATGACCGGCGAGCGCGGCGGCCTGGCGGTTGCGGATGCGGCTGCACGTGCGCCGCTGCCTGCCGATACGCCAGTGGCGCTGGAAGTTGCCGCTCTGGGCGGCGCGGACTATCAGGACGTGTCGTTCACCGTCAAACGCGGCGAGGTGATTGGCCTGACCGGTGCGACGAGCAGCGGCCGCACCAGTGTGGCCGAAGCAATCGCGGGGCTGCGCTCGCCGACGCGCGGCGATATTCGCGTAGCGGGTCGATCCTTGCCGCGTGGCGATGTGCCGGCAGCGCTGGCGGCAGGGATTGGCTGCGTGCCGAAAGACCGCCATCACGAAGGCCTGGTGCTGACGCAATCGGTGGCGGAAAACGCGTCCATGACGATTGCGCGTCTACTCGGCAAGTTCGGCCTCACATCGCCCGCCAGGAAGAACGCGTTCGGCCAGAAGATGATCGACGCGCTCGGCATCGTGGCGCCCGGCCCCGAACACGCCGTATCGGGACTGTCGGGCGGCAATCAGCAGAAGGTCGTGATGGCGCGTGCGCTGGCGACCGATCCGAACGTGCTCGTGCTGATCGACCCCACGGCCGGCGTCGACGTCAAATCCAAAGAGGCATTGCTGTCCGTCGTGGACCGCGTGCGTGAAGAAGGCAAGGCGGTGCTCGTGGTCTCCGGCGAGCTCGACGACCTGCGCACCTGTGACCGCGTGCTGGTCATGTTCCGTGGCCGTGTTGCGGCCGAATTTCCCGCGGGTTGGCAGGACCACGACCTGATCGCATCCGTTGAAGGAGTCAGTCTCCATGAAGAATAGTGTGCCAAGCCCTGCCTTCGGCGCGGCTCAAGGACCGGCCGGCGCGCCCGCTCCGCGCGGCCGTAAGGCACGGATCGAATTTGCGCGGCTGCGCGATCTCGCGTTGGTGCCCGCGCTGGCGCTGCTGATTGTGATTGGCGCGTTCGTGAGTCCGAGTTTTCTGACCAGGGCGAATCTGATCAGCGTGCTTGGCGCTTCGGCGGCGCTCGCGCTGGTTGTGCTCGCGGAATCGCTGATCGTGCTGACCGGCAAGTTCGACCTGTCGCTCGAATCGACCGTAGGGATCGCGCCCGCGGTCGGCGCCATGCTCGTGATGCCGGCGGCGTCCGCGGGATTCGGCTGGCAATGGCCGGCTGCGGCGGGCTTGCTGGCGATTCTCGTGGTCGGCGCGGTGATCGGCTTTATCAACGGCTTTCTGGTGGTGCGTCTGCGGCTAAACGCGTTCATCGTCACGCTCGCCATGCTGATTGTGCTGCGCGGCATGCTGGTGGGCGCAACGAAGGGCGGCACGCTGTTCGACATGCCGCCGTCGTTCTTCACGCTTGCCACCACCATCGTGCTCGGCCTGCCGCTTTCCGTGTGGCTTGCGGCGGTGGCGTTCGCTGTGGCCGCCTTTATGCTGCGTTACCATCGGATTGGACGGGCGCTCTACGCGATCGGCGGCAATCCGGAAGCGGCGCGCGCCGCCGGGATTCGCGTCGAGCGCATCACGTGGGGCGTATTCGTGCTCGGCAGCGTGCTGGCGTCGCTTGGCGGCCTGATCGTGACGGGCTATGTCGGCGCGATCAACGCGAATCAGGGCAACGGCATGATCTTTACGGTGTTCGCGGCGGCGGTGATCGGCGGCATCTCGCTCGATGGCGGCAAGGGCACGATGCTCGGCGCGCTCTCCGGCGTGTTGCTGCTCGGCGTGGTGCAAAACCTGCTGACCCTCGCGCAAGTGCCTTCGTTCTGGATTCAGGCCATCTACGGCGCGATCATTCTTGGCTCGCTGATGGTGGCGCGCCTCGCAAGCGGCGAAGGCCAGAACTGACCCCGCGTTTCACGGAGACCCATCTTGAGCAGCCCACTCCATACCGACGCCCGCCTGATCCTGCTGAGTCCGCAGGACAACTGCCTGATTGCGGCGGCGCGGCTCGAAGCCGGCACGGCGGTCGAGATCGAAGGCGAGCGCATCACGCTCGCCAAGACCATCGACCTCGGCCACAAGGTCGCGCGCAGCGCGCTGGCGAAGGACGACAAAGTGCTGCGCTACGGCGCGGTCATCGGCCATGTGACGCAGGCCGTTGCGCGCGGCGAGCATCTGCACACCCACAACCTCGAAAGCGATTACCTGCCGACGTACACCCACGACGCAGGCCACGAATTCGTGCATCATTGACGCGGTGCCATACCGCGCTGGAACGATCATGACTGACACTTCCGCAGCAACGGTTTCCTCGCTGGCCGGGTCGCAGCCCATGCTGCAAGGCTATCTGCGCAGCGACGGCCGCAAGGGCATCCGCAACGTGGTTGCGGTCGCGTATCTCGTCGAATGCGCGCATCACGTGGCGCGCGAAATCGTCACCCAGTTTCGCGAGCCGCTTGACGCGTTTGACGATCCAGGCGCCGAGCGCGAGCCCGCCGTGCATCTGATTGGTTTTCCCGGCTGCTATCCGAACAGCTACGCGGAAAAGATGCTCAAGCAGCTCACCACGCACCCGAACGTGGGCGCCGTGCTGTTCGTCTCGCTCGGTTGCGAGAGCATGAACAAGCATTACCTCGTGGACGTGGTGCGCGCGACCGGCCGGCCGGTCGAAGTGCTGACGATCCAGGAAAAGGGCGGCACGCGCAGCACGATTCAATACGGCGTCGACTGGGTGCGCGGTGCGCGCCAGCAACTGGCGGCGCAAGCGCGCGTGCCGATGGCGCTCGACGAACTGGTGATCGGTACGATCTGCGGCGGCTCGGACGGCACCAGCGGCATCACCGCGAATCCGGCTGTGGGCCGCGCGTTCGATCATCTGATCGATGCGGGTGCGACCTGCATTTTCGAAGAGACGGGCGAACTGGTCGGCTGCGAGTTTCACATGAAGACCCGCGCGGCGCGAGCGGAACTGGGCGACGAGATCGTGGCATGCGTAGCTAAAGCTGCGCGCTATTACTCGATCCTCGGTCACGGCAGTTTTGCGGTTGGGAATGCCGACGGCGGCCTGACGACGCAGGAGGAGAAGTCGCTTGGGGCGTACGCGAAGAGCGGGGCATCGCCGATTGTCGGCATCATCAAACCGGGCGATGTCCCACCGACCGGCGGCCTCTATCTGCTCGACGTCGTACCGGATGGCGAGCCGCGCTTCGGTTTTCCTAACATCAGCGATAACGCGGAGATTGGCGAGCTGATCGCCTGCGGCGCGCATGTGATTCTGTTCACGACCGGGCGCGGCTCGGTGGTGGGCTCGGCGATCTCGCCCGTGATCAAGGTGTGCGCGAATCCCGCCACTTATCGCAATCTGGCCGGCGACATGGATGTCGATGCGGGCCGGATTCTGGAGGGCCGTGGCACGCTGGAAGAAGTGGGCCGCGAAGTGTTTGAACAGACGGTGGCCGTGGCGCAAGGCGCGGCATCGAAGTCCGAGACGCTTGGGCACCAGGAGTTTATTCTCACGTACAAGAGCTTCGAACCGGTTGGCCCGGCGTGCTTGCCGTCGAGCGTGGGGCTGGCGCGCGTCATCGCATAAACAATGCAACCATGTTGTATGGCACCGGGGTAAGCGCTGAAGCGCCGGCTCCGGTCGACACAGGAGACTTTGGCATGACAGGCGCGGTTGATTCAAAAGTCGCAAGGCGCCGCCCGCTCGGCCGGCGTGGACTGCAGGTGACGGGGCTGGGTCTTGGTACAGCGCCGCTCGGTGGGCTTTATCACGATCTGTCGGACGAAGAGGCGTTCAATACGGTGGCCGCCGCCTGGGATGCGGGTGTGCGCTTCTTCGATACCGCGCCGCACTACGGCCACACCAAGGCCGAGCACCGGCTGGGTGATGCGCTGCGCCGCTACCCACGCGACCAATACGTGCTGTCCACCAAAGCGGGCCGCCGCTTTGTGCCGCGCACCACACCTTACGACGGCAGTGAGGGCTGGCAAAACCCGTTGCCCTTCCAGGCGATCTACGATTACACCCACGACGGCATTCTGCGTTCGTTCGAGGACAGCCAGCAACGCATGGGCATTGCCGAGATCGACATCCTGTTGATCCATGACATCGGCCGCGTGACGCTCGGCGAGAAAAACCCGTTCTACCTGGAGCAACTGACCGCAGGCGGCGGCTTTCGGGCGCTCGACGACTTGCGCTCGGCGGGCCTCCTGAAGGCCGTGGGTCTGGGGGTCAACGAAGGGGCGGCGATTCTCGAGGTCATGGCCGAATTCGACATTGACTGCGCATTGCTGGCCGGCCGCTATACACTGCTGGAGCAGGCCACGCTCGACGACCTGCTGCCCACCTGCGAAGCACGTGGCGTGGGTATCATGCTAGGCGGAGCGTTTAACTCGGGCATCCTCGCGCGCGGTGTGCGCGGGGATCTCAAGTTCAACTATGGCGCCGCGCCGCAAGAAGTGATTGAACGTGTGGCCAAGCTGGAGGCCGTCTGCCGCGTGCACGATGTGCCGCTGGCCGCGGCGGCGTTGCAGTTTCCGTATGCCCATCCGGCCGTGGCAACGGTGCTGACCGGTGCGCGCAGTGTTGAAGAACTGCGCGAGAACGTCGCGTCGTTCGAACGTCCGATACCTGCTGAACTATGGACGGCATTGCGCGATAGAGGCCTGCTGGATCTGCGAGCGCCTATGCCGGAGGATTGACCGACCATGCACATCGATGCCCACCAGCACTTCTGGGACCCGGCTCGCGGCGATTACGGCTGGCTGACCCCCGAACTGAAAACGCTGTACCGGACCTTTGGCCCCGCGGACCTGGCTCCGTTGCGCGAACGGGCCGGCGTGCAGCGTACGGTGGTGGTGCAGGCGGCGCCGACGGTCGAGGAAACCCGCTATTTGCTGGATCTGGCGCTCGACGATGCGTCGATTGCGGGGGTGGTGGGTTGGGTGCCGATGCTGCTGCGCGACGCCCCCGCCTTGATTGCCGAACTCGCACGCGACCCGAAATTCAAGGGCCTGCGGCCGATGCTGCAAGACATGCCCGACGACACCTGGATTGCCAATCCCGATTTGACGCCCGCCGTCGAAGCGCTGATTGCGCACGACCTGGCCTTCGATGCGCTGATCTACACACGTCACGTCGGCGCCTTCGAAACGTTCGCGACGCGTTTTCCGACGCTGCGCATCGTCGTCGATCACGGCGCGAAACCGCCCATCCGTTATGGCAAGGGCGGCTGGCAGAGCTGGGCGGACGGCATCACGCGTCTCGCGCGCCTGCCGCACGTGCATTGCAAGCTCTCGGGACTTGCCACCGAAGCCTCGCTCGACTGGACCGAAGCGACCCTGCAGCCCTATGTCGATCATCTGCTGCAGTCCTTTGGCCCGTCGCGTCTGATGTGGGGCAGCGACTGGCCGGTGCTCAACCTGAACGGCGACTACCTGCTGTGGCATTCGGTGGCCAATACCTTGCTCGGCGGACTGTCCGATACGGAACGCGAGGCGGTGTTCGGCGCCAACGCCGCCGCGTTCTACCGTTTGTGAACACATGACTCACATCCCATTTCAACTGGAGACATAGATGACCCAAAGACTGGCCGGGAAGACGGCCCTGATTACCGCGGCCGGGCAAGGTATCGGTCTCGCCACCGCTGAGCTGTTCGCACGCGAAGGGGCGCGGGTGATTGCGACCGATATCAAGCTCGATTCGCTCGCCGGCAAGGCGCTCGAAGCACGCAAGCTCGATGTGCGCGACAGCGCCGCGATCAACGCGCTCGCCGCCGAACTGGGCCCGATCGACGTGCTGTTCAACTGCGCCGGCTACGTCCACGCCGGTTCGATCCTGGAAGCGACGGAAGAAGACTGGGATTTCGCCTTCGACCTCAACGCGAAAGCCATGTACCGCACGATTCGCGCGTTTTTGCCGGGCATGCTCGAAAAGGGCAATGGTTCGATCATCAATATGTCGTCGGCCGCTTCGAGCGTGAAGGGCGTGCCGAACCGCTTCGTGTACGGCGCCTCGAAAGCGGCGGTGATCGGCTTGACGAAGGCCGTCGCTGCAGACTTCATCACGCGTGGTGTACGCTGTAACGCGATCTGCCCGGGCACGGTGGCCTCACCGTCGCTCGAACAACGGATTGCGACGCAGGCCCAGGCGCAGGGCGCGACCATCGAGGCGGTGCAGGCGGCGTTCGTCGCCCGTCAGCCGATGGGCCGCATCGGCAAGCCGGAAGAGATCGCGGCGCTGGCGCTGTATCTTGCTTCCGACGAGTCGGCTTTCACGACGGGCCATGCGCACGTGATCGACGGCGGCTGGTCGAACTAGCCGGCAGGAAGCGACTGGCTGGCAGGGCGCGTGCCTCGTACGGGAGCGCGCCTGTTTTCTTACTGAACACTCTGGATAGATAGGGACGTGCAACGATGAAACTGCTTCGTTATGGACCGAAAGGTCAGGAAAAACCCGGCCTGGTCGACGCGCAAGGCAAGATTCGCGATCTGTCGAAGGTGGTAGCCGATATCGACGGCGACACGCTCACAGATGCCGGGCTCGCCAAACTGCGTGCGCTCGATCCGGCTTCGCTGCCGCTGGTTGAAGGCAATCCGCGCCTGGGGCCGGCCGTCGGCAAGATCGGCAAGTTCATCTGCATCGGCCTGAACTACGCCGACCACGCAGCGGAGTCGAATCTGCCGGTGCCCACCGAGCCGGTGGTGTTCAACAAATGGAATAGCGCAGTCAGCGGGCCGAACGACGACATCGAGATTCCGCGCGGCTCGAAGAAGACCGACTGGGAAGTCGAGCTCGGCGTGGTGATCGGCAAGCCGGCCAAGTACATCGACGAAGCCAACGCGCTCGATTACGTGGCCGGTTACTGCGTGATCAACGACGTGTCCGAGCGCGAATGGCAGATCGAGCGCGGCGGCACATGGGACAAGGGCAAGGGTTTCGATACCTTCGGCCCGATTGGCCCGTGGGTGGTGACGCGCGACGAAGTAGCCGACCCGCAGAACCTGAACCTGTGGCTCGAAGTGGACGGCCACCGCTATCAGAACGGCTCCACCAAAACAATGGTGTTCGGTGTCGCGAAGCTCGTGTCGTATCTGTCGCAGTGCATGAGCCTGCAACCGGGCGACGTGATTTCGACCGGCACGCCGCCGGGCGTCGGCATGGGCGTGAAGCCCAATCCGGTGTATCTGAAGCCGGGTCAGACGGTTCGCCTGGGCATTGAAGGCCTCGGCGAGCAGCAGCAGAAGACTTACGCTGCCGAGTAATACATCTCATCAGGCCTCAACTGGACGGCACGGTGTCCCCGCCGTCGCCGATCCGGTTGATGGTTCCTTGCGCGACGGCGACAAGCCGCTCGCGATCGCCGTCTATCACGAAGATATTGCACTGGCAGGTCGCCTGATGCCGCCCGGCATAGACGACCTTCGCGCGCGCCACCAGCATGCCGTTCACCGCCGGCCGCAGATAGTTGATCTTGTATTCGCCCGTGACGACCCGCGGCCCGAGCGCGAGCGCCCCGGCGAAGGTGAGCGCGTTGTCGGCCAGATAGCTGATGACGCCCCCGTGGACGAAACCGTGTTGCTGCCGCAGTTCATCGCGGATCGGCAGGCAGAGCGTCAGCTCGTTGTCGCTCGTGTGCATCAGTTCGGCGCCAAGCAGCACGCTGAATGGCTGGGCATGGAGTGCGCCGCGCGCCCGGTCCAGTAAATCCGTCATCGTCGAATCCTTCGGGCGATGCCCGTGGTGGCGTCCCTACCCACTCTAGGAAGCCCTGACGCGCCACGTCAAGGTGAATCGCAAAAATGATGCCCGGATTATTGTGCAAAACAATGTCAATGGGGGAATTACACGACGAAAGGGCGCGTAAGAGGGTTTTTCGCCACCTTTTTCTCAAGATAGGACTCGCGCAACGGTCGCACCGCCCGGCTCGAGCCAGCAGCGGTGGGATCTCACTCTCCAGCTCCGTGACGCGGTAGCGCCATTTTTCAGGCAACTGCTGATGTGACCGCGGTCGATCTATCCCAAAAGAGATAGTCCCTGTGGGTGATGGCGGTGGCGCGGTGTTCGACCACACTACCGATGTGCGATGGCCCCTAGTCGGCAGTAGCGCTTCGGAGGTCTGCACTTCCATCACCTTGACAAAAGAGGAATCAAATGCGACCCAATCATTTTCCCTCGTTGCGCACGCTGTTTGGTGTGCTAACGGTTAGCTCCCTCGCGTTCAGTGTCGGTGTTATCGAGTCAAGCCCTGCCGCGGCGGCCGAACCCATAAGGAATGTCGTGCTGGTGCACGGCGGCTTCGTCGACGGGGGCGGCTGGGAGCAGGTATACAAGCTGCTCAAGGCCAAGGGGTACAACGTCAGTATCGTCCAGAACCCGACGACGACCCTTGCCGCAGATGTGGCCGCGACAAAGGCGGTCGTGGATGCGCAGAACGGCCCGGTGGTGCTGGTGGGCCACTCGTACGGTGGTGTCGTCATCACGGAGGCTGGCAATGACCCGAAGGTCTCGCGTCTCGTTTATATCGCGGCGTTTGCGCCGGATAAAGGCGAGTCCGTTCAAAAGCTCATCGCGAACCCGCCTCCCGGTGCACCCGTGCCGCCGATCCTGCCTCCGGTCAATGGCTTCCTGATGCTCGACAAAGCGAAATTCGCCGAGGCGTTTGCAGCCGACGTCAAGCCTGAGCGCGCCTCCTTCCTCGCGAATGCGCAGGTGCCGTGGGGGGTGGAGGCGCTGGCCGGCGAAGTCACCGAGCCCGCCTGGCGCGAGAAGCCGAGCTGGTATCTGGTCACCACCCATGACCACATGATTCCGCCGGATGCCCAGCGCGCGATGGCGAAGCGCGCAGATGCGACGGTGGTCGAAGCACCAGGCAGCCACGCCGTGTACGAGTCGAGGCCGGCGGACGTCGCGGCGCTCATCGAGAAGGCGGCTTCCGCGAAGGAGTAAGCACGACGCTAACGCTGCATAGCGCCCTTCGTGCCACGCCGCGAAGGGCGCTAACAAGGTATAACAACGCGCCACGCCGGATTTGATAGCTTTGAGGCTTGCTGGAACCGCAAAGCAGTGGAGTGAATCATGGTCCTCAAGGTCCAATCGGACAACCCTTCAAAGGCCTGGCGAGAAGTAGCCGGCGACATCGGCATTGCGTTTGTGGATGCAGTCAACGGGTTTGACGCTGACCGCCTGATCGGCCTGTTCGCCGACGATGCGCATGTGAATGATCAATTGCGGGACTTCTGGGGAAAGGAGGCGATTGGCGACTGGATACGCCGCGAGATTGTGGGAGAGCACTTCCGCATGGAGGTGGTCACGGCACGCTTGCATTTTGGCGATCTGATACTTGCGGCCGAAGTGGACGGTGAATTCGAAAAGACTGGATTGCCGTCGCCATTGCTATTGAATTTTATTTTTTCGTTTTTCGAGGCGAAAATTGTCCGCCTCCTTGTTCTGGTGACACGCCCGGGCGAGACAGAACCGGATGTGCGAATTGCCGGGGGCCTGTGAACCGGCGCGCCTGAGCCACCGATTGTGAGTTTTCGACCGCTGCGATCTCCTCGACCTCCATCCTCTTCTGCGCATCCGGTGCCTCACGCGCATGCCCGCGCGTTCGCATTGGCGTCGATGCAACCATGTTCCCCCTGGCGCTTTACGCGCGGCCATTCAATTCCGGGTAGTTATCCCGGCGCAACAACCAGATTGCTGCAATGCAGCCTATCTTCCAGCCGCTCGGGAATACCGCGGGTCTAATACTCGTATTTGCTTTGAAAGTATGGGGTCCGTCGCTAAACTGCTCACACTTGCGGCGTAAGTAAAGTATTGGTTGCCATTGTCGCTGAACGCTCTTGACGTTTCGGGAATCGGGCCCGGGGATAGAGGATTTGCTGAAATGCACCAGAAAATAAAACAGGGTTCCGCGTGGCGAGCTTCCTTTGGCCCATTCACCTTGTCACCCGCGGAGCGCCTGCTGGAGCGGGATGGCTTGCCGGTCCGGCTGGGTGGGCGGGCTCTTGACCTGTTGATCGCACTCGTCGAATCCGCCGGAGAAATAGTCAGCAAGAAGGACCTGATTGCGCGCGTCTGGCCCAACATCGTCGTCGAAGAGGGAAGCCTGCGCTTTCACATGGTCGCCATTCGCAAGGCGCTTGGGGAAGGGGAAGGTGGCAGCCGCTATATCGTCAATACGGCCAACAAGGGCTACACGTTCGTCGCCATCGTCGAGCGGCATGAACCGGATGCACCTGATACACGTGATACGCACGCTCGTCCGCTCCCGCTGGTCAGCGGCCGGACCCTGCCAGCGCTGACGACCGCGATCGTTGGGCGAGACGAAGCAATTGAAACGGTCGTCGCGAGCCTGATGCAGCGGCGGCTGGTCTCGATCGTCGGTCCCGGCGGCATCGGTAAAACTACGGTCGCCATAGGCGCCACGCATTCGGCCGCGAGGCAGTTCGACGGTGACGTGCATTTCGTCGACCTCTCGGCGATTCTGGAGCCGGGGCTCGTGCGTTCGTCCATCGCAATCGCCGTGGGGCTCCAGAACCGTCTGGACGATCTGTCGGCGCTCGCCGCCCATCTGGCCGATCGAAATGCGCTCGTCGTTCTGGACTGCTGCGAGCATGTGGTCGCGGCTGCCGCCGAGCTTGCCGAGATGCTGGTGCGTAGCTGCCCGAAAGTCCATCTGCTCGCTACCACCCGCGAACCGCTACGCGCCGAAGGCGAGTTCGTCTATCGCTTGCAGCCATTGGCTTTTCCACCCGAAGGCGAAGGCACGACGGCCGCGGCCGCGCTCGCTTACCCGGCAGTGAAGCTGTTCGTGGAGCGCGCCGCCGCGTGTGGCTCGGGCTTCGAACTCAAGGACAGCGATGCGCCGCTGGCCTCGCAGCTTTGCCGCGAACTGGACGGTATCGCGCTCGCTATCGAGCTGGCGGCGGGCCGAATCGAGGCCTTGGGTCTCAAGGCCATCACCTCTCACTTCGACGCGAGCGTGCGGTTGATGTGGCACGGCAGACGCACGGTCGTGCCGCGTCATCAGACCCTGCGCGCCACACTCGACTGGAGCTTCAATCTGCTTTCGGATGACGAGAAGCGGCTCCTGAGCCGGCTCTCCGTGTTCGCGGGACGATTCTCTCTCGATGCGGCTATCGAGGTTTGCTGTTTCGACTACGAACCGTCTCTCGCTATCGAGCTGATCGCCTGCCTCGTATCGAAGTCGCTGGTCACGGTGGACGCGGGGGAAGCCACGCTGCGATACGGCATACTGGATACGACCCGCTCGTACTGCTGGAAAAAGCTGGGCAGTCTTGGCGAAGACGCCGCGATCTTGCAGCGTTTTGCGGGCTATTTCAGAGACTGGGTGCAACAGTACGCTGCCGGAAATGTAGACCAGGAGGCGCTCGACATCGTGGCGCTGGAAATGCCGAACCTGCGCTCAGCACTGGACTGGCATTTCCAGAATGGCGAGCGCGCGGCCGACGCGGTGAGGTTCCCGGCGTCGCTGTGTCCGTTGCTGCTGCAATTGTCCAATATGGCCGAGTGTTCGCGCTGGGCCCAGGCGGCGCTTGCGCAGCTACCGCCTGCGTTTGCCGGCTCGTCATTCGAAATGCGGCTACAGGGCGCACTCGGTCAGTCGCTGATGTTCTCCCGAGGCGGAGGCGAGGCCGAAACGGCGTATTGCCGAAGCATTGAGGTGGCCGAGCAGTTGGGCGACTTCCGTAGCACGCTGCATCTGCTCAATGGCTACACGGTGCTGCTGCACCGGGACGGCCGGTACACCGAAGCGCTCGAAACCGCCCGCAAGACTCAAGCACTTTTGTCCGAGCTGAACGATCCGGAGTCACGGGCCATCGTCGATTCCCTCATGGGGGTGGCGCTCCATCTCGTCGGCAACGTGAAGGAGGCGATGCGCCATTGGGAGCAGTGCTTCGCGCATAGCTCCGGGGCGTCGTTCGGCACCGCATCAAGGCTTGGCTTCGACTTTCACATCCGCGCGTTGTGCGGCCTGGCGCGTAGTCTGTGGCTGACTGGGCACTATTCGAGAGCGGTCGCAGTGGCCGACGAGACCATAGCAAGTGCGCGTGAATCCGGCCATGCAGTGACGCATTGCATTGCGCTGATCTGGGCCGGTTCCGTGTATGTGTGGGCGAGAGATGTCGAACGCCTGCAGCAGATTGCCGATGCCCTGGAGCGCGTTGCGACGCAACATTCGCTGACGCCGTATCTGTCCGTCGCGAACATCACGCGTGGTCAGTTGCTGATTGCGAGAGGTCATCCGGCGCAAGGGGTTCAGCTCATTCAAAGCGCCATGGAAGTGCTGCACCAGTGCCGATACGAAATGGTGAGCAGCGTCGCGTTATCCATGCTGGCCAAGGGACTTGCCGACCTGTCGCGGCACGCTGCTGCGCTCGCGATGTGCGACGAGGTGGAGGCGTTGATCCGGGCCGGCGGCGATCTTCTCCGTATGCCGGAGCTATTGTGTGCTCGCGGGTACTGTCTGGCGGCTGCGGGACGCCTCGACGAGTCGGCGCAAAGCTACCTGGCGGCCATCGAGCTTTCCCGGTCGCAGGGGGCGAAGGCAGAGCAGGTGCGCGCAGCGGTTGCGCTGGCGAAACAGTGGATCGATAGCGGCCGCGATGCAGATGCCCACGGCCTGCTGCGTCCGCTCGTGGAGGAGGCAGGCGTGGAGAGGAGCGTGGATATCGCGCTTGCGCGCAGCCTCCTGAATCAGGTTCCCTGATGCACGCAGGGCAGTGACAGGCCGTGGCCCGATATGGACGGCAGCCAGTGCTTGTGGCTGGAGGACGTTTCGGCCGGTTTCGATGAGGGCTCCGGCATATCGATGAGCCCGCGCTCCGTGGCGATGCGCGCGGCCTCGGTGCGGCAGTTGGCGTCCAGCTTGGACATGATGGATTTGACGTGCGTTTTCACGGTCCCGACGGCAATCTCCAGGTCGCGCGCGATGGATTTATTGCATAGACCCAGGGTCAGCAGTCGAAGCACCTCGTCTTCGCGGCTCGTCAGCATGTCGCGCTGGGCCGTCTGGGTCATCTGCCGTGCCACTTGCGGGCACAGGTAGTTGCCGCCGCGGGCAAGCGCGCGCACGCCGGCCAGCAGATCGGCCACCGGGGAACGGGTCAGCACGAAGCCATGAACGCCCTGCTCCAGCGCGCATCGAACCGCGTGCTCACGGGCCTGGGTGGAGATCGCCAGGATGCGCGCGTGTTGCAGGCCGGGATGAAGATCGAGTTGCCGAGCGTCGTGCGCGAGGCGGGTCGCAGTTGTTGCGTCCGCGACGATGACATCGATACGTTGATCGAGAGACAAGCGCTCAGGGTCGGCGATCTCCACGTCCGTCTCGGCCTCCAGGGCCACGCGAACGCCAACTTGCAGCAACGGTTCCGCAATGCACAGGAGAACCGTAATGCGCTGCCGGGATTCGTGCTGGCTCATTTCAGTCTCCTTCCTTGGCTTTGGCAAGCGACTTTGCGGTACCTACATCTTTGCCGGGGAGCACGGGGGAGTCGAGTTAAGCGTTGTTGGCCTTTGTGAGGCTCGGGGGTAGGTGTTGTTAGCGCTGATCTTATGTTGCGGATTCGTCGGCCATGCTGCCGGGTTACGTCCCTTGTACGTGAACACATCGTCAATCGAAAAAATGATGCGCGGATTGTTGCGTAAAGTCGTGCCAATGGGCAAGTTACACGACGAAAGAGCACGTAAGAGGCCTTTTCGCCGCCTTTTGCTCAAGAGAACGTTTGCCGGGCCGTAAACATCGTCGTAGCTCTCCGTCATTCATTGCAATTCAGGTGTTCACGATGTTTAGCAAGATCAAGGTCGCATCCGGCCTGTTATGTGTTCTGGCCGCTTTCTGCTTGCTGCAACTGGTGACGGAAGGGTTGGGCTTCTGGTCACTGACGCGGACCCACGATGACGTCGGCGATCTGTCGAATGTCGCGTTGAAACAGGTCGACGCGGTGAACCGCACCACCCAGGCGCTGATGGACGCGCGCATCAACCTGTCGCGCGCCGGCACGCGGATGGTCAAGGGCGGCGCCGAGCCGACCGATATCGTTCAGCATGCGCGCGACCAGTTGGCGGCAGCGGATCAGACGTTCAGCGCCTTCACCAGCGCCACCAAGATCAGCGACGAAAACAGCGCGCGTGCTGCGGCGCTGGGCGAGCGCTATCAGAAGCTGCATTCGGCCTTGGGCGAACTGGCGCAGGACCTCGACGCCGGCAACATCCAGGCCTTCCTCGACCAGCCGACCCAATCGTTCCAGGATGCTTATCTGACCGAGTTGCGCAATTTCGTGCAGTTCGGCGATGCCGCGAGCCGGGCTTCGCTCGATTCGATCGACAGCCGCCTCGCGTTGTTCCGCAGTGTCGGCGTGGTGATTCTGCTGTTGCTGCTGGCGGGCACGGTGGGCGTGTACGTGGCGCTCAAGCGGGGCGTGGTGGCGCCGCTTGAAGAGGCAGGCCGCCATTTCGACCGGATCGCACAAGGCCGGCTGGATCAGCCGATCGCCTCGCGCGGCACCAACGAAATCGGCCATCTGTTTTCCGGGCTGGCGCGGATGCAGGCAAGCGTGGCGCGTACCGTGAAGACGGTGCGCGAATCGGCCGATTCGATCCACCTCGGCGCCGACGAGATTGCCACCGGCAACGCGGACCTCTCGGCGCGCACTGAGAACCAGGCGGCCTCGCTGGAAGAAACCGCTTCGAGCATGGAAGAGCTGACCGCCACCGTGCGGCAGAACGCGGATCACGCGCGCGAAGCCAACGCGCTGGCGCAGACCGCCCTGGACGCCACCTCACGCGGCACCGAGGTGGTCAACCAGGTGGTCGACAAGATGCACGGGATCGCGCAAAGCTCGGACAAGATCGCGGAGATCATCTCGGTGATCGACGGCATCGCGTTTCAGACCAACATCCTTGCGCTGAACGCCGCGGTTGAAGCGGCGCGGGCCGGCGAGCAGGGGCGCGGTTTCGCGGTGGTGGCGGGCGAAGTGCGCGGGCTGGCCCAGCGTAGCGCGCAGTCGGCCAAGGAGATCAAGACGCTGATCAGCGAATCGGTTACGGAGATCAAGGGCGGCTCGACGCTCGTCGAGCACGCAGGCGACGCCATGCGCAACGTCTCGGCGTCCATCTCGCGCGTCACGCAGATGATGGCGGAGATCAGCGCGTCGTCGCTTGAACAGAGTACCGGCATCGAGCAGGTCAATCAGGCGGTGGTGCAGATGGACGAGATGACCCAGCAGAATGCGGCGCTCGTCGAAGAAGCGGCCGCGGCTGCGTCCTCATTGCATCAGCAGACGCAGCAGTTGAAGCAGGCGGTGTCGGTGTTCGAGATTTCCGATGTCGTGCTGCGCACGCAGCAGTTCGGCGCGGTGCAGGCTCACGACCAGGAGTTTTCGTTCGGGGCGGGGTCGTCGGCTTAGGCGCGCCGAGGCAGGCCCGGACGCTTCTGCTTGCCAGGATATAGCAAGGCCCGCCAACCGAACGGTTTCGCGGGCCTTGCCGTTTGTGGCGTGTCTCGCTCAGGCCGGCAGCGCGGCGTAGGCCGTGGCGAGATGGTACGGCGTCGTCGACGGCATGTCGGCGCGCGACACATCGCCCGCCGCCGTCTTGCATTCGTACCACCCCTTCGCGTGGAGGAAGCGTTGCTGGAAGCGCTCGATCTGCCCGGGCAATACAGCGCGAGCGGCAGCGTCGTCGCGTGTGGCGAGCGCGCGCAGATATTCGCTCTGTGCCCAGATTCTCTGCGTGGCGTCTTTGATGGCGCCGGCTTCGTCAAGCGAAGCGCAGACTCCACCCGTCACCGGATCGACACCATGCTGCTGCGCGAAGTCGAACGCACGCGACAGCGCGTCGTCGAGCCCCGATCCGTCCAGTAACGCCCCTGCCTGCTTGACCAGCCAGAACCATTCGAACTGATGGCCTGGCTCCAGGCGATTGTCGTCCGCTCCGAGCGGCAACTCCGCAATGCAGCCCGTGGGCGCGTGTACGAAGGTGCGCTCGATGGCTTCGGCCAGCTTGCGCAGCGCGGTATCGAAGGCGCTGTCGCCGGTTGCGGCGCGTGCCGCAAGCCAGGCTTCGGTGAGGTGCATCAATGGGTTCTGGATCGGCGTACCGGTGACGCTCGAGAAACCCGCATCGAGCGCCGCGTTCAGCAGGCCATGTTGCGCTGCAAAGCGGTCTTCGATCAGCGCCGAGGTGCTGTGAACGAGGTTCAGCGCGTCGCGATTGCCCGAGCGCGCACCATACTCGGCGCACGCGAATACCAGAAACGCATGCGTGTAGAGATCCTTGGTGGTGTCCAGCGGTGCACCTTGTGCGTCGACGCTATAGAACCATCCGCCGCGCTGCTTGTCCTGAAAATAGTGCACGAGGGCATTGAACAGCACTTCGGCGTGCGCTGTCTCACCGGCCTGGGAGAACACGAACAACTGCCGCGCGCAGGCCATGGCCCGGTAACGCTCGGCCGGCAGGGGGCGGTGGTCGTCGGCGCTGACTGCTTCGTAGGGCAACTTCAAGGCCGCGTTGAAGCCCGGTCCGCGCCAGATCGGCAGAACGACGCGTGCGAAATGCTCGCGGAGCGTGGCGGCAAGGGTGAGCGCGGAGGCGGGTGTGTTCATGCTGTGAATCTGCTTGGCTGAGGTTGCAATTGCGGTTGTAACTGCGGTCGTAAAAGTGGCACACGCCTGGTCCGGCGACGGCGGCGCGCGACCAAGCATAAAGCAAACCGCCGGCGATAGCACGCCGCTGCGCCCTCAAAAGCGCTTCCATTTGAGTCTGAACAAGGAGGAACAACCATGCTGGGGAATTTTGAACTCGTTGCGCGTCTGGTATTGGCTGCGGCGCTCGGCAGTGTCATCGGCATCGAGCGCGAACGGCTTTCATGGGCCGCCGGGCTGCGCACGCATATGCTGGTGTGCGTCGGCTCGGCGCTCATCATGATCGTCTCGGCGTTCGGCTTTGCCGACGTGCTGGGCGCCAAAAATGTCGTGCTGGACCCCTCGCGGATGGCTGCCCAGGTGGTTTCCGGCATCGGCTTTCTGGGGGCGGGCTCGATCCTCATGCGCGGCGAGATCGTGCGCGGGCTGACGACCGCGGCGAGCCTCTGGTCGGTGGCGGCGATCGGGCTGGCAGTGGGCGGTGGCATGTACACGGCGTCGATTGCCGCAACCATCATCATCCTGATTATCCTGGCCGGGATCAAACCGCTCGAGCGACGCTTCATCACGGTCAAGCAGCGCCGTCAGGTGACAATGCTGGTCGAGCGTGGCGCGCTGACTTTCCATTCGCTGCATGAGGCGCTTGGCGCGGCGAGCCCGCGCGTCAAGCAGTTCGTGATGCAGCAAAGCGACGATTCCCCCGAATACGACGTCGTGATGCTCACCCTGCACCGCGTCTCCACGAACGAATACACGGCGATTCGCGACCGCTTGCGTGAATTACCTTGCGTCAAGGAATTGCGAGAGGACGATCCGTCCGTGTAAAACGGCGATTGGCCTTAGCGGGCGGGCCTGGCCGTGAGACAATGCGGTCTCGAAAAATACAGATGGCATTTTGTAGCGGCATACGGCGCCCGGTGGCCGGCGACGACCGCTTCTTTCTCTATGGCAGATTCCGCAGCATCCTCGCAGTCCCGCAACACCCGCGCCCGCTCGACCAGGCGGCGCGCCAGCACCGTCTCCACCGAGACCGAAAACAAACTGGCACGCGCCGCCCGCTCGGCGCAGCGCCTCGCCCAACTGAGCGATGCGTCGCGCGACGACAGCACGCTCGACATGTTTCCCGACGATCCCACCCGCGCGACGCTGGAGGCGATGAATATCGATATCCGGCAAGGGACGCTGCACGGCTTTGAATTGCCCGACGTGGTACGGGCTGCTGTTGGCGTGCCGGCGGACCTGGACGGTGTCGCGAGTGGTTCATCGGAGGCGAGGGCGGCGCGCCGTGCGCCGCGCGAGAAGGCTGAAGCGGCCTACGCGTCGGTGCCGCTGGCCGGGTTTGAACGGATCGAGCCCACGCACAACGCGAGCAAGCCGGTTGACGAGCCTTCCAATGCTGCGGGCCTGAGCGGTTCGGCGCCCGGCGAGGTTGGCGGCGGCGCGTTGCCGGCAGGGGAGCCGCAAGTTTCGCAGGTCGGTGCGCCGACGCTGGTTTCGCCGTCGATGGCGGCGGCGAGTCTCGTGCGCAGCGTGACCGCGCGCCGTCAGGAGGCTGACGCATCTGTCGATCCGGCTGCTGGCGGCAAACCGGGCGGCGAGCCGCCGCAGCGGTTTGCGGCGACCTTCGCCAAGGCGGCGACGGCCTCGCGCGAGGTGGCTTTGGCGAGTGGCGAGGCTTCGGAACATGCGGTGACGGCGCCTGAGGCTGCGGGACAGGCCAAGCCGCAGCTTGGCGACGCGGCAGGTGTGGTCGAGACGCCGGCAATGGCGGGTCAGGATCGGGCCGCGGAGGCTGCCGCTGCCATAGCTGCAGCCACGAGCGCTTCTGGGATCGCGGTTGCACCGGCAATGCTTGGCGCGGCTAGAGCGGCAACAGCGGCGGCGGCGACGAAGGCCGTGGCGGGAGCCACGCCGGCGTTGGCGGCCAAAGGTGCGAACGCTGCAACGGCCCAGGCTGTAGCCACCGGCGCTGCGGCAACCGGAGCAACTGCAGCGAAGTCGATGACGGAGGCAAACACGGCAACCGGGGCAACTGCATCGAAGGTGGCACCGGGGGCAACTACAGCAACCGCAGCAACCGCAGCGAACATGGCAAAGGCCGCAATCGAGACGCCCGCAGCGACCGGCTCCGCACGTGCCACGGCGGCCCCGCGCGCGAACGCGCCGTTTGCCGCGCCGCTGCATGAAACCGCCCCCACAGTGCCCGAGCTGGACCGGGCCCGCGCGACAGCATTCGCCGATACCGTCGACGCACTGTACGGCGTGATCTCCGACCAGCGCCGTGCGGCGACCGATCACTCGCGCCGGATGAAATGGATGTTGTCGATCGTGGTCGGCGCGTTGCTGATGACGGTGGCGATCGGCATTACCCAGACCGTGCTGTTGATGCGCCTGACGCGCGAAACCACCGCGCAGCAACACCGCATCGAACAGATGATGCAAAACCAGCAGGCCGCGATGACAAGCCTGCTCGACGCCCATCTTGCGATGGCCAATGCGGCTGCAGCTACGCCGGCTGCTGCCTCGGCGCCGGCCGAGACGCCTCACCAGGCTGCTGCCGCAGCGCCGGCGAGCAAGCGCAAAGCGCACACGCACGCTCATAAGCCTAAAGTGGCGCCTGGCCACTGATCACGCTGAGCCCGCCGGCCGCGCATTTGCAGCGCCGGCCGTCGGCTCAGCCAGCCATTCCCTCCCTGTCTTTCGGACTCTCGACGCGCGGCGCCGTGCCAATCAGGCGCACCGCGCCGGTGTTCGACCGTCCTCCGTGATAGTTGCCGTAAGGCGAAGCGACGCCGCTCGTGCGTCCTCAGGCGAATCGCGGCATTTAAACTTTCCTTGCCAAAGCACAAGCGATGGGCCGGACTCCCGGCCAGCTTTCTGACGAGGGCAATGATGGCGACTAGCGAGCACAAGTTTTCGATCGACGAACTGATTCACGCGCTGCTGCGCGCCCAAGGTATCCATGAGGGGCACTGGGCACTGAACGTCGAGTTTCTGGCAACCGGCACGGCTGCGAATTCACCGGCTGGTCCCGGCAAGACGCTGCCGGCGTTACTCGTATCGGTGGCGAGTGCGACGCTGGTGCGCACCGAGAACCCGGTGCACGGCACGGTCGACGCGGCCGTCGCCAACCCGCGTCGGCGCGTCGCGGACGCCAAACCCGCGCGGGCGAGGAAGCCGCATACCAGTACATTGCAGTGATCCGTGTGAGTGATAGGGCCGCATCCGCGATGGACGGAGTGCCCTCCCGGCTTGGCTTTCTTGTTGTAATGACGCAACGCAACATCCCGCCAAAGCGGTGCGACAACAGACCACATTCAAAAAATGTTGCATTGCACTAGCTTTTTCCTAGGGAAAACCCTATACTGCTTCTTAAGGGAAAACCCTAGCATTCAATCAACCGGGAGTCGCCATGAGCGTTATCTTTGCACTGTTCCAAAAGGTCAGCGACCTCTTTGCGTCGCCCCATCTGCCGATGGATTCGGATTACTCGTACGAAGCGCGCAGCCGCGAAGCTGAACGTCAGCGCCGCGCGCAAGCTACGCTGTTCGGCATCAAGCTGAGCGACTAAGTCGACTGGCCTCGGCGCGCAGAACCGCGCCGGCTGCACGCCCTCATGGTCTTGGGCGTGCGATTGCTGTATTCAAGCCACGGTCCTGCCGTGGCTTTTGTTCGTTTACGGCCCGGCTCTTTAGTCGTTTTGGTATGCGGTTCGGGACAATGGTCATACGAAAGCGCAGCCGGCTCGATCTGTTTTCCGGATATTTCCACGCCGAAATGAATGTAACGGTGGCTGACAGGTATTGCGCATCGACTCCGTTGCGCGGAGTTTCGCCAAGTCACCGAGAAATCGGCTTTTTCCCTTACATGCAGGGCTGCTCATCGCGCCCCGTATTTGAAACGTCCTCTTACAAGCGCTCACGTCTTTAAGCGATTCGCCCCGTTACAGTGGTTTTCAGGCGGACGGCACCAGACGTCCTGGCGATCAGCCAGTCCGGTCCGGCCCACAACCTTGAATGGGAGGTCACCATGAAAACACTGAAGAAGACATCGCGCACGATTCTCGCCACCTTGTTGGCAGGCGGTGCGCTGCTTACCGCGGGCAGCGCATTTGCCCAGGCGGACCGCATCGTTATTTCGGCGCCCGGTCCGGTCGTCACCTACGAACAGCCGCACATGATGCCGGTTGACGTGCAGATCAACATTGGCTGGCACGGCGACCGTTACTGGGACGGCCACCGCTATTGGGAACACGACGAGTGGATGCATCACCATCCGCACGATTGGGACCCGCATCACCCGGGCGACCATCGTCCGCCGCCCCCGCCTCCGCATGATTATTAATGCGGCGGTAGCGGCGCTGTCGTGAGGTAGGGCAAGGCCGGTCTTTCCTAAAGGGAGACCGGCCTTGTTGCGTGAGGCGTTGCCGACGCCCTGTTTCTGAGCCCTTGATTGGCGTGTGTCCTAACTACCGCGCGGAAGATGAAATTGCTAAACTATGCGCAAATAGCGTATATTTTGAGATGAGAGCAATCTTTGTCGAGTTGGCGCCGCTCCGAAAGTATCGTAGCCACTACCTGTCAGATGACGAATACCGGTTTCTCCAGGAACAGATGCTTGCCAAGCCTGATGGCGGGGATCTGATCAAAGGAACTGGCGGTCTGCGCAAGCTTCGTTTTGCGGACAAGCGGCGAAACAAGGGCAAGCGCAGCGGGCTCCGGGTGATCTACTACTACTGGGTCGGTGGTCCCCAGTTCTGGATGTTCACGCTCTACGATAAAGACGAGATGAGCGATCTAACGAGCGACGAGCGTAAAGAGCTAGCACGCATGCTCGAAGTCGAAATTGCGCAAAGGAGTGCACGATGAAACGAAACCTGTTTGCCGAACTAAAAGAAGGTATGGCTGAACTCGCTGCCGAGCGCGAAGGCAAGCTCACGTTACGCACGGTAGACGTTGAAGTTCCTGACGCACTCGAAGTCTCACCCGACGAAATCAGGACCGTTCGGGAGGCGCTGCATGCATCTCAGGCGGTGATGGCTCGGCGATTGCGCGTCAATCAACGCACTTATCAGAATTGGGAGCAAGGGAAGGCAAAGCCAAATGCACAGGCGGCCGTTCTCATCAAGCTGGTCGAAAAGCATCCCGAGACACTGAGAATGCTCGAAGCGCTGTGATAGACCTCGGCGATTAAACCGCTTGCGGGTCGTTTTTATCTCCACCTGCCGGGAGTTGCGCTTCTCCCTCCGCACCTTCTCCTGAAGCCACACACTATATCGGGGCACATTCGTCTGCATGGCAGAGACGCCCCGCTGCCGGCCGGCCCGTCGCAAATCCTCGCTCTGCGCTATCCTTAACCGCTTTGATCGACGATCGAGCGGGAGAACAGCTTGGACAAGGCCGTAGTAGGGGTAGTAGGCACGGGTTTGATGGGCGTCGGCATTGCCACGCAGAGTGCACTGCATGGGCATCGGACCATCGTCCACGACGTCGATGCGGCGCGTCTGGCCAGCGTGGCGCCGAAGGCGGAGGCGGTGCTCGACGAACTGATCGACGCCGGCCGGATCGACGCCGCAGCCAAGCGCGCCGCCCTCGAACGCATCGAAACGCACGCTGCGCTCGAAACGATGGCGGCCGCGCAATTTGTTATCGAAGCGATTCCCGAGGTGCTCGAGCTAAAGCACCGCCTATACGCCTCGCTCTCGCAACTGCTTGCCGACGATGCCATTCTCGCCAGCAACACCAGCGGTTTTCCGCCCGATTTACTCGCTGCCTCGTTGCGTGCGAAAGAGCGCTTCCTGATCGCCCATTTCTGGAATCCGCCGCACATGATTCCGCTCGTCGAAGTGGTGCCCGGCACGGCTACCGATCCGCATGTCACCGAGCAGACGGTGGCCTTGATGAGCGCCATTGGAATGGAGCCGGTGGTGCTGGCCAAAGCCATCCCGGGGTTTGTCGGTAACCGCCTGCAGTTCGCGGTGCTTCGCGAAGCGCTCAACATCGTGCGCTCAGGTGCGGCGACACCGGAGGTGGTCGACCGCGTGATGAAGGCTTCTCTCGGACGCCGCTGGGGCATTGTCGGACCGCTCGAAGGCGCGGACCTGGGCGGGCTTGATACCTTCCTCGATATCTCCACGCACTTGATGCCTGAACTGGCAAAAGATGAAGGTGTGCTCGATCTGTTGCGCGAACACGTGGAAGCAGGACGCGTCGGTGTGCGCAGCGGCGCCGGCTTTCATGAATGGGATGAAGCGCACCTGGCGCAGGTAAAGGAAGGGCGCAAACGCTTGATCAGCCGCGGCTAGCACTCAGGCCCCTGACTGCCCGTTGCATGAATCCTCGGCGCGCCCTGGTTCACCGGGCCAGGGCGATGCGACGCCGCGCCGTTTCAGGCACACAACCCGCCCGGCACAAACAGATTGCCCCGACCACTCTCTCAGGTTCCAAGGCCCGCTACCATGAACGATACCTACTTCTACGACCCCGCCCAGGGCCACGGTCTCAAACACGACCCGTTCAAGGCGATCGTCGCGCCGCGTCTGATCGGCTGGATCTCGACCCGCAGCGCCGCAGGCCATCTCAACCTCGCGCCGTACAGTTTCTTCGGTGCCTTTGCGACCTTCCCGTCCATCATCGGCTTCTGCAGTGAAGGCCATAAGGACAGCATCAGCAACATCGAGGAAACCGGCGAATTTGTCTGGAATCTCGCGACGAAGCCGCTCGCCGAGCAGATGAATCGCAGCTCCGCGCCGGTCGGGCCGGAAGTCGACGAATTCGAACTCGCTGGTCTCACGCCGACACCGGGCCGCAGTGTGTCGGTGCCGCATGTCGATGAATCGCCCGCCGCGCTCGAATGCAAGCTGCTGCAGATCGTGCGCCTGAAGAACCTCGACGGCACGCTCACGGATAACTATTTGGCGCTCGGCCAGGTGGTGGGCGTTCACATCCAGAACGCCTATCTCAAGGACGGCTTGTTCGACACGCACGCGGCGCAGCCCATCATGCGTGCGGGCTATCGTGGCGACTACGCGCAGATCGGCGAGATGTTCGAGATGATCCGTCCAACGGCGTGAGCCGTCGCGTCGTCTCCAAGCTGAACGTATGAACCGGTCTGAGCCGATTTGACAATCGTCCATGAAAGGTGGAACGCTTGATGCTTGAAAACGGCGCTCACCGTGCCGTTTTCCTTGCCTCGTTCATCCTTATGGAGCGCGATCATGTCTACCGAATTCGCCACGCAGTTCTCGCACGTCCGTCCGCAAGACACTTCGTATCAGGACCAGGGGCTACGCGACTTCTTCCTTTACCGCGATCTCGGCATCGCGCAGGCGACGGGCGGCAAGGTGCTCGCGCAGCTCGTGAAGGCGAACCATGCACCAGAGCAAGGCACGGGCTGGCACCGCCATGAGGCCGACTTCCACATCGTGATCATGCTGAAGGGCTGGGCGCGTTTCATGTACGGCGAGAAGGAGACGCTGGTTGCCGCCGGCGATTGCGTGCATCAGGCGCCTGGCATCGTTCACTATCTGTTCGATTACTCTGAAGATATGGAGTACATCGAAATAGTTTCCCCGGCGGATTTCAAATCGATTGATGTGGAAGGCCCGTGCGACGTTCCGGCCGTTACGCCGTGGAAAAGCGTACCGGCTTGAAGACGCCTCGGCCGCTTCGTCTTAAGCGGCGTTACTGTGCGGCGGCGTGAGCGCTTCGCCCTTACTGTCAGATGAGGCGTTGACCGTCGCATTTGCCGTCACGGCAGATGCGGCCGGCGCCGCAATCGGCGCGGCCGCTACAGGCACCGGACGGATAGCTCGCGCACGTGAGCCGACCAATACTGCACGTGGTTCATTGTCGTAAATAACAGCCCGCACGCGCGGATAGATGTGCCGCTCCCAACGGTGGCCGTTGAACACGCCGTAGTGCCCGACACCCGTCTGCACGTGATGGGTTTTGAGATAAGGCCGTAGCTTGTCGCACATGTCTTGCGCGGCCAACGTCTGCCCCACCGCGCAGATGTCGTCTTTCTCGCCCTCGACGGTCAGCAGGGCCGTGCGGCGAATCTTCGACGGTTCGATCAGGCGTCCTCCCACTTCCAGTTCGTGCAGCGGTAGCGCGTGCTGCTGGAACACGGTTTCGACCGTTTCCAGATAGAAGTCCGCCGTCAGATCCATGGTGGCGAAATACTCCTCGTAGAAGACCCGGATCGTCTCCGCCTTGGCCGGATCGCCTTTGGCGCGTTCGTTGTGCATGGTTTCGAACGAGTCGAGATGGCGGCCGAGGTTCATCGCCATGAACGCACTCAGTTGCACGAAGCCCGGATAGACGCGGCGATGCGCGCCTGCAAAACCAACCGGTACGGCGCTGATCAGATTGCGCTCGAACCACTCGATTGGCTTGCTCTTGGCGAGCGCGTTGACCTTGGTCGGGTTGATGCGTGTGTCGAGCGGCCCCGCCATGAGCGTCATGCTCGCAGGTTGTGCCGGGTGGTCGTCGGCGGCCATGAGCGAGACCGCCGCGAGGGCGGCGACGGTCGGCTGGCAGACCGCCAGTAAATGGGTGCCGGGGCCGATGGCTTCGGTGAAGTCGATGATGTGCTGGACGAACTCGCTAAAGCCGAAACGTCCCTGCGACAGCGGTATGTCGCGCGGGTTGTGCCAATCCGTGATGTACACGTCATGCTCGGCGAGCATTGTCTTGACGGTGCCGCGCAGCAGCGTTGCGAAGTGGCCGGACATCGGCGCGATCACCAGCACGCGCGGCTGGGCGGGCGAGATCGCTTTATCCTTGCGAAAATGCAGCAGTGAGCAGAACGGCGTGTGCGCGGCCACTTCCTCGACGATCCTGACCGGCTTACCGTCCACCTCAACGGAATCGAGTCCGAACGGCGGCCGTTGATGCGTCAGTCCTGCCAGCGCAATCAGTTCGCAGGATGCGCGCAGCGAACGTCCGTGTGGCGTTTCGCTGAACGCAGGCCATGCGTTGAGCGAATGATTGATGAGTGCGGCGCCGTGCCGGGCCGGTAGCATCAGGTCGGCAATCGCCTGGTATGCGGGATATGCGAACAGGTTCATAGCCTTCGCACGAGTGCCCAAAAGAAGGAGCCCGAATAGAGGCAATACATGTGCCAACGCTGTACAGAGCGTTCAATCCGCGCCCACGCTGGCATAGCATTTGCGCTGAACCACTCGGAGTGCCGGTTTTGCCGTGATTTGGTGCGCTCACGCACCAGCGCGTGCATGTGGCTGTTACGTTACGCCGTGCGGCACGAACGTGCGTCCGTTTCAGGAGGAGATTCGTATGGCGAATACCACGCTGACCATCAGCAGCAAGAACTATTCGTCATGGTCACTGCGAGGCTGGCTGCTGACGAAGTTCAGCGGCTTGCCTTTCGAAGAGATCGTGATGCCGGTGGACGATCCGGGTGCACGCGCGGAATTGCTGTTGTTGTCGCCCTCGATTCTGGTGCCGTGTCTGTTCCACGACGGCATCAAGGTCTGGGACACGCTGGCGATTGCGGAATATCTCAACGAGGTGCAGCCCGACGCCAGGCTATTGCCGGATGACCGGCGCGCCCGGGCGCATTGCCGGGCCATTAGCGGCGAGATGCATTCGGGTTTTAGCTCGCTGCGCTCGGCGTTGCCGATGAACCTGAAGGCGCATTTTCCAGGCTTTAAGGTGTGGGCGCGTGCGCAATCCGACATCGACCGGATTGTGACGATCTGGCGCGAGTGTCTCGAGCAGTATGGCGGACCCTATCTGTTCGGCGAACGCAGCGTCGCCGATGCGATGTATGCGCCCGTGGTGACGCGCTTTGTCACCTACGACGTCAAGCTCGACCCGGATATCGTCGAATACGGGCAGCGCATTCTCGCATTGCCGGAAATGCAGCAATGGATGGCGGACGCGCAGCAGGAGGTCGACGAGATCGATGAACTGGACGTCGAATTCTGAGCGCGCCGGCCTCGCGCTGGCGCGGGCGTCAGTCTCGCCGCGTGGTGTCCAGCTTGAATACGCTGACCACCTGCGCGAGCCGCGCGGCCTGATCGCGTAGCTCCGCGGCGGCGTGTTCGGCGTTTCCAACGATCGTGGCGTTCTGCTGCGTTGCCTCGCCGATCTGCGTGACCGCAATGTTGACCTGTTCGATGCCGCCGGACTGTTCGCGCGATGCCACGCTGATTTCGCCCATGATGGCGCGTACCTGGCCAACCCGTTCGACAATGCTGTGCATCGTCGCGCTCGCCTCCTCGGCGATCTTGAAGCCGCTTTCGACACGCGCCGTCGATTCGCCGATCAGCGTTTCGATCTCCTTCACGGCCGCCGCACTGCGTTGCGCGAGGGCGCGCACCTCGGAAGCCACCACCGCGAAGCCCCGGCCGTGTTCGCCTGCGCGCGCGGCTTCGACGGCGGCGTTTAGTGCGAGGATGTTGGTCTGAAGTTCTACTTTGGTCCGCGTAAGCGCAAGCGGAGCAGCAAGGTTCATATGGGTCTCGACACACGGAGTCTGCTGCTCACGTTACACATCACGCCAGCCGGTGAGCGGGCGCGCGCTCATGTGGCCGAGCTTTCGCGTTAGGTTCAGCATGCGGATTCACAGTCACCAGCCAGGCGGCGAAACTTGCGTTTGCTGGCCAGGGCTATACGGGCGACACGTCTGTGCAGACTGCGCGCGAACAGCGCTCGGAGTTGCAGGTCACGAGGTTGCCTGAGGCGAAGAAGGGCTTTGCACTATTGTCCTCCCATGTGGTCGAGCGCAGCTTCGGCTGGCTTATCTGATTCAGTTGACCAGCACGGGACTGCGCCCCGAAGAAGGTCACCCTGAGGCAAACGTCTGCCCAAGACCTTGGTTGACTTGCATTTTGTTGTCCTCGCTATGGTCATGCTCATTCGCGCTAGACCGATTGTCCAAAGTGCCCAACACACTCTGAATTGCCTTTGGGATTCAGCGGAGTATTCATCCTATGACCAGTTGTCGGATAACTTCTTCTGCATCAATTCGACAATCTTAGTTTCGCATTTTTGAATGAGCCTCATGCCCCGATTCGCCGCAGACGGATCATGCAAGTTAACGGGGATTTGTTTTATCCCGAAAAACGATTGCTCCGAAAGTGCATATGGAACTTTCCCAACATTCCGTATTGCTGTTGAACTATATAGACGCACGCTCTAGACTTACAGTCAGTTGTATAGAACTGTTAATTTTCGATATGGCGAAGACCGGTATAAAAAACCGAAGTGCTCTCCTTTTTGCTTTGGCGCCCATTCTTGGAATACTTGCAGGTGTTGTCTATCTCAATTTTGAAAGTAAGCACGCGCAAAAATCAGAGCCTGAAGTGATCGCTCAATCTGCATTGGATAAAATAAATCCATTCCCGGTTAATTCAGCGGCACGTGGTGAGTTCATTTTGTTCAATCGTTGGATGCGTGACAATACAAGGTTGATGGAAATCGCCAGAAAGACGCATGCGAATGACATTCTTGCTTTGGCTGGTAATCTCGAAAAAAATGGTATATCGCGGCTTCCCGATAGTTCACTCGAAGGCTACTCAAAAATCTTTGGGCAGATACTGATTTCCATGAATGGACGTGCCTGCGCAGAGTTCCTCAGAGGCAACATGTCATTCGACGATTTTACGCGTATTGCTTATCCAGTTATAGGCTCTCTGGATAGCAAGGATGCTCGTACATGGTTTTCGATAAATGAAATGGCAATTGATGCCGAAATTAACGGTTTGCCGGAAAAATTTGCTTCGCAGGTGAAAATAAGGCGGGCAATACAAATGATATCTGAAAGACTTCCTGCCGATGAATCAACATTGTTTAAAAATGAAGTGCTCGCGCTCAACACTGATGAGGATGCACAGCTCTGTTCTGTAGTTAACACGCTTTTTTCGGAAGTGTCAAATTTGCCGGAGCCGTATCGTGGTCAACTTGCAAGGTTGCTGCTTACGGCAAAAGCGCAGTAACACACATGATATAAAGAAATAAAATTCTATAAATCTAATGTAAAAGGGAATTTAAATGAATGCTGCTGAATTGCCGATGCCAGAGTTGTTCGGGCCGCTGTGGAATGTCGGGATGGGCATTGTTAACGGCGTCGAGTCATCCATCGGTGGAATTACTGATAACTCTCCTAAGGAAGTCGGGCAAGGTGCCGCCGGGATCGCATCGGGAATTCTTGGCGCGGGGGCAGCTATAACTGACAACGGGTATCTGGGAAAACTGAGCACTGCGATCGGCGCGACGGCTTCCGCCACTACGATCGGCAACTTGAACGATCAGATGGGAAAGATGCAAGGTGCTCTCAGCAACTACGATAACGCTGTGGCTTCCGGGAACGAGGGAGAAATCGCTAGCTCAGGTTTGACGCTTGCTGGAGCTGTCGCAAGCGTTATCAATACAGTGGGCGGGATGATTTCCTCTATCGCCGACGTTGCGGCCGCTGGAGGACTTGGCGGTGAAATCGGAGCTGGTGCATTAGAGGGACTTAGTGGCATTGCTCTCGGACTTGGCGCGTTGGGAGGATTACTTGGACTAGCCACTGCCGCATCGGCTTCGGTTATAGATGCTATAAAAAGCGCTGCGCAGCAGCTGGGTTCTCTAATGCAACAAAACAACAGTGGACAGGGCGGTGATCATCCAAATAACCCGGATGGCTCTCAGGACCAAATCCCCCCCACAGGCGCGGGGAGCAGCGCCATGGGCAAGTACAACAATGGAAACTATCAGATTAGCCCTCTGGTACTTGATCTTACCGGAACTGGTATCAATCTGACGCCGCTTACTTACAACTCTCCGTACTTTGATCTAACAAATGACGGTTTTGCCCGCCAAACTGGATGGGTCGGATCAGGCATGGGAATACTTTGTTTCGATCCGGATGATCGAAACATTACTAACATTACTCAATTGTTCGGAAATGCGACAACCGATGGATTCGACTTATTACGTGTACTGGATGCGAACCATGACAATGTGATCAACGCTTCCGATCCGGTATTCAACAGTCTTCGAGTTTGGGTAGATGCGAATGGAGATGGTATCACCGAACCGGGCGAGCTCTACACACTGTCACAGCTGGGTATCGTATCCATTAATTTGAACGCAACTCAGGTTGATCAAACCATTGCTGGTAACAGAATCAGCTCTATAAGTAGTTATACATTGGCAGATGGAACAACTCGAGAAATTGCAGACGCTTGGTTTACCAACAGCAGCATGGATACCAGGTCGATCGTGCAAGTCGATGTGTCTCCAGACGCTTCAATTCTGCCCCAATTGACCGGATATGGTACTTTGCGCGATCTGCGCTCTGCCATGACACTTGACACGACTTTGCTTGATTTGGTGAAGCAATTTCACATATTGCCGACAAGCACTACGGTTGCGAGCTTGGAGTCTTCTGTAACAGCAATCATGTATGAATGGGCTGGAGTATCGAATGTGGGACCCAATTCGCGCGGAGGCGCCATAGATGCACGGCAGCTCGAGTTCGTCGAAAGCTATCTGGGAGTGTCTTTCAACAGCGCAAGTGACGGAAAAGATCCGCAATTCAGAGCAGCGGCGGACATTCACTCCGGGTGGAACAATCTTTTCGACGCGACACTCGCGCGACTGGTGCTCCAGAGCCCGAATCTGGCAAGCTTGGTCCCCGAATTCAAGTTCGACGCCGCTACAGACACCATCCAGGCGTCGTCTTCACTTGCCCCCGCTATTTCGGCTGCATTCGAGAGACTTGGCGACATCACCAAAACGAACTTGAGTTCATGGGAACTCCTCCTGCGTGTGGCCGATGCCGCGCGGCTAGATATGGGTTTCTCAGAGTCTCTGTTCGAGCAATTTGTGGAGGCAGCCACTAATCGCACCGTAGCCTCGATCGCAAACGCGATCGCGTATGGACTGCAAGTCGGTGTTGACGCATCTGGGCGCATTGAAGAGACAGGTAGCGCGATCAACGACGTGTTATATGCTGGCTCAGGAATCGGCCTTTTGATAGGTGGAGGTGGCGGCAACAACGCGGCAGCCCAGCTGTCCAGCAATGACATTTTCATGTACTCCGCTGGGGATGGCGCCTTGGAGATTGATGAGGCCGATGTAAACGCGGTCGCGCCGACCAACACTCTGCAATTTGGTAGAGGCATAAGCGGAACATCAATTTTCGCGAAGGTAAGCGGCACCAATGTCGTCATCACGGACGGTATCGCGGGGGACCAGATCACGCTCGATCGCGAAGGGTTAAAGTCGGGACTCAACGGCGTTCAACTCATAAACTTTGCTGATGGTACAAGCTGGTCGTGGCAGCAACTGCTAAGGGCATGTACGCTTGGTACTACCGGCGACGACAAACTCTACGGGGTGTTAGGAGGAGACGTCTTCGATGGCAAAGGCGGCAACGACTACGCATCCGGCGTGGGTGGCGGTGACACTTTCATTTTCAATGCGGGCTACGGCAAGCTGGAAATCAGCGAGAGCGATTCGAGCAGCAATCCGCACAACGTCCTGAAGCTGGGTGGAATCAGCGCTTCATCGGTCACCGTGAGGTCAACGGGCAACAATCTTATACTCACTGATGGAACCATCGGCGACCAGATCACGCTGGATGCAGCATTGAGCAGCAATGCGTGGGGCGTGCAGACGGTTCAGTTCGATGACGGGTCTAGTTGGACTCGACAACAGCTGTTGCAGATGGAGATGACCGGGACGCCTGGCAACGAAACGCTCTGGGGAACATCGGGAGCAGATATTATCGATGGCAAGGGTGGTAACGACGTTGCATATGGTGGAGGTGGAGGTGATACCTTCATTTTCAATGCGGGCTACGGCAAGCTGGAAATCAGCGAGAGCGATTCGAGCAGTAATCCGCACAACGTCCTGAAGCTGGGTGGAATCAGCGCTTCATCGGTCACCGTGAGGTCAACGGGCAACAATCTTATACTCACTGATGGAACCATCGGCGACCAGATCACGCTGGATGCAGCATTGAGCAGCAATGCGTGGGGCGTGCAGACGGTTCAGTTCGATGACGGGTCTAGTTGGACTCGACAACAGCTGTTGCAGATGGAGATGACCGGGACGCCTGGCAACGAAACGCTCTGGGGAACATCGGGAGCAGATATTATCGATGGCAAGGGTGGTAACGACGTTGCATATGGTGGAGG
>NZ_SCNV01000023.1 GCF_005503145.1 Burkholderia sp. 4M9327F10
AAACCGCCCTCCTGCACCCCCAGTCCGCCCGGCACAAAAAACGCCGCGCTGCTGACGGCCTGAATCAACGACTCGATCACCACGGCCTCGACAACGCTCACGTGCACGCCGAGGAAGTACAGCGCGAGCCAGATCTCCAGCGCAGTCAACACACACTGCAGCGGCTGCCAGAAGAACAGATAGCGCAATACCGCGCCACGCCGGCGCCAGATCAGCTTGATCGACTGATCGATCTGCGCCGATTGACCCACGAGCGCCGCAAGCTTGCCGCTGGTTGCATGGTTGAGCACGCGCGTGAGACGCTCGAACGGGCTCGCGTGCTGCACCAGCGCGAACAGTACGAGAAGCGGTGTGAGCGCCACGATACCCCACGCCAGGTCGGCTGCGAGGCGCAGTGTGCCGGAGGCCGCGTGAGCGAACAGAAAGCCGATGCCGACCAGCGTGAACATCAACTGGCTGATCAGCGTGAGCTGCATATCGACGACCAGGCTCGCCGCCGCCGTCGAGCCGCGTAAGCCGCGCCGCCGCATCAAGCGAAACGACACCACTTCACCGCCGATGCGCGCCACCGGCAGCATGCAGTTGACCGACTCGCGGACCCACACCAGATGCAGCATGCCGCCCATACTGGGCCGGTTCGCACCGCGAATCAGGCTTTGCCAGTCGCGCGCGTTGGCCAGCATCGGCAGCACGTGAGCGAGCCCAGCCAGCACCAGCCCTGCGCCCGCTGCGCGCATCAGCCCGAGCACTGCGCCGGGGTTGTCGTGCATCACCAGCCAGAGCGACGCAATCAGCCCCGCGAGCGCGGCGAGGCGGCCCAGATGCTTCATCATGCCGCGACCGTCCGCTGCACGCTGGGCGTCACGCGCATGTTGGCCGTTGCAAACGCACTGCGCGGTTGTTGCAAGCCCCGCTGGCGCGACACCGCGCAGCCTTCAAAGAAAATCTGCATCACGTATTACTCGTCCTGAACCGGCGACAGCAAGCCGTTGCCGTCTACCTTGAAGCTGAAGCCTCGCCAGATCACCCGTGTCGAAAAGAAGCTCGCCACGAAGATCGAAAACGACACAATATCCCAGAACGGCAGCAGCCACAGGTCCCGATGCGGTTGCTGCAACGCGTGATCCGACAGCACTTTGAGGCCTAGCCGCACAATCAGTGCCACGGCGGCAAGCAGCCAGGCCCATGCTGCACCGCCGGAGAACACCACGGTCAGCAGCGCAAACGCGAGCGGATGAATCAATGCCGAGCCTAGATGACCGACCGGATCGATGGTCCGGATGGTGCGGCTCCAGCGTAACTCGTGTGCGATCAGCTTGGTCGCGCTCGTCTCGACGCAGGCATGCGACACCGTGAACGGTGGAATGACCACCTTCTCGCCGATCATGCGCACCGCCTCGCCAATCGCATGATCCTCGGCGAGGTGATGCACGAATTGGGTGAAGCCGCCGATCTTCTCGAGCGTTTCGCGCCGCATCGCAATGGTCTGCCCGAAGCACGGACGCGCCATCCCGAGCGCCAGTCCCGTCACGACGCCTGGCAGGAACTGGTAGTTGGTCGCTTTCGCGGAGAGCCGTGGCCAGAAGCCGGGATCAGGCTGGCCACGATAGACGCAGGTTACAAGCCCCACACCAGGCTTCTGCAATTCGCCGATCACGTTGCGCAGATAGTTCGGCCCCACGCTCACGTCGCTATCCGCAAACACGAGCAGGTCGTGGCGTGCCTCGGGCAGCATGTTGAGGATGTTGCTCATCTTGCGGTTCGGGCCATAGAGACGCGCGTCGGCCACGACCGTAATGTGCGCCTCGGGGTGCAGCAGACGCAACTGCTCGACCGTGCGCAGCGCAGGATCGTCCGAGTCATGCACGCCGAACAGGAATTGCACCGCGCCTGGATAGTCCTGCTGACAAAAGCTCGACAGGTTGCTCAGCAAGGTCCACTCGTCGCCGTGGAGCGGCTTGACGATTGTCACCGGTGGATAACTGGTAGGCTCGGCGCTCGTCCGCGCAAAGAAGCGCCTCACCAGCACGCCGGCCAGCAGCGTGTACGCAATGCCGAACACTGCGCCCACGCCGCACATCAACGTCAACGCAAAGCACAGCAGATGCGCCGCGTGCAGCGATCCTTCGAGGTCGGTCAGCCCGATCGCAAGCAACACGGCAATCGGGCCGCCAAGCCAGGCGAGGCGCTTCATGCCGGACCTGCCCGGTCGCCATGGTGGGAGCGGCGCATACCTGTCACGCTTCGTGAGCGCGCAGGAAGCGGAAGAACTCCACGCCCTCACGCAGACGGCGCTTCATCATGTCCCAGCTCATCAGCATCTCGCGCACGATTTCCCAGATCTTCGACGGCCGGAAATAGAAGCGCTTGTAGAAGCTTTCGACATGGTGATAGATCTCCTCGCGCGACAGGTGCGGATAGCCGATCGCCGCGAGCTGCACGCCTTCCTTGCTCACCAGGTTGATCACCTTGTTTTCCTGCAGCCAGCCGTTTTCCACCGCCTGGTTGTACAGCGTCGTACCCGGATACGGCGCCGCCAGCGACACCTGGATCGTGTGCGGGTTGATTTCCTTCGCGTACTCGATCGTCTTCTCGATCGTGTCCTTCGTCTCGCCCGGCAGGCCCAGGATAAACGTGCCGTGAATCTTGATGTCCAGCTTGCGGCAGTCGTCGCTGAAACGTCGTGCGATATCCGTGCGCAGGCCCTTCTTGATGTTCAGCAGAATCTGGTCGTCGCCCGACTCGTAGCCCACCAGCAGGAGGCGCAGGCCGTTCTCCTTCATGATCTTCAGCGTCGAATACGGCACGTTGGCCTTCGCGTTGCAGGACCACGTCACGCCCAGCTTGCCCAGACCGCGGGCAATCTCCTCCACGCGCGGCTTGAAGTCGGTGAAGGTGTCGTCGTCGAACATGATCTCCTTGACCTCAGGCATGTTGTCGCGGATCCACTTCACTTCTTCCAGCACGTTTTCCACCGAGCGCGTGCGGTAACGGTGCCCGCCCACCGTCTGCGGCCACAGGCAGAACGTGCACTTCGAGCGGCAGCCGCGGCCCGTGTAGATGGACACGTACGGATGCTTCAGGTAGCCGATGAAGTAGTTCTCGATCTTCAGGTCGCGCCTATAGACCGGCGCTACGAACGGCAGCTCGTCCATGTTCTCGAGGATCGGGCGCGCTTCGTTGTGCTCGATCGAACCGTCCGCGGCGCGGTAGCTCAGGCCCAGGATCTGCGCGAGCGGCTTGCCCTCTGCCACTTCCTGGCAGGTGAAGTCGAACTCTTCACGGCAGACGAAATCGATTGCCTCGCTTGCGGTCAGCGAGTTGTGCGGATCGACGGCCACCTTCGCGCCCACCATGCCGATCAGCACCGACGGCTTGCGCTGCTTGAGGTCCTGCGCAAACATCGCATCGGTGGGGAACGACGGCGTGCTGGTGTGGATGATGACGAGCTCGTACTGCTGCGCGATATCGAGCGAGGCCTCCACCGACAGCCCGTCAGCGGGCGCATCCAGCACGCGGCTGTCGGGCACCAGCGCCGCAGGCTGCGCGAGCCACGTGGGATACCAGAACGAGCGGATTTCGCGCTTCGCCTGATAGCGCGAACCCGCGCCGCCATCGAAACCGTCATACGACGGGGCCTGCAAAAACAGCGTTTTCATGAATGCTCCGGCCAGCTCCATTGAGCTTGGTAGCGAGGGGAATAACCGTGGTGACTCGGGGAAAATGTAATGCCGCGACAAAGGCGCCGTTTGATAGGAATCTCCGCGGGCTCGAAAGGCCGCTTAAAAACGTTAACCCGCCGCAATAGTCGAATCAACCTGGAAAGTCTCCCCGAGCGCCGTTTTGCACGGCAATTTTGCAACTGAAGGCAAATCGCATGTAAGTCGTAATGCAGCAGAAAAGCACCACATCAATGCGAAGGCCCAGCGCTACAAATCAGTATGCGCAACGCTGTCACTGCCCCAAAGAGGCGAACGACGGTCGATCATTGTCGAGCCTTCGCATGGAGGTTTTGTGAATCTCCGACAGACGGCGGGAAATTGCCTTGGGGATGCGTCGCGTACTGCAATGCAATCGAGGCGCACGCGAGCAGGAAAACGGGGACCGGCTGGGGGGTGGATGGCGGTAAGGCAGCCGTGAGAGGGGTGCTGGAAGCGCGCCACGCGCGCCCCCAGGAACCAGGCTTAGTAATTCGGTGCCCAGTGACCGTGCTCCCATTCCCAATGGTTGCCTTCCCAGCGGTAGTGGCCCTTCACCCAGTGATAGCCAGGGGCGGGTGCCGCCGGCACCACTTCGACAAGCGGCGCGGGCTGCGGCGGCCGCGCCGGTTCGACGACGCATGCGCTCAGCAAGGAAGCGCACACGCAAGAAAGCAAAGCAGCGGTGAAGGTCGATCGTTTTTTCATGTAACTTCTCCTGTTATTAGTACTACAACTACCCGTGGCATAGGCTGCGCGCTAGCTACGGATCAAACCTGTCAACGGTTGCGTGGCCCCTGCTTGCGCGAAGAGCGCGGTGGCGGTCCGGTGCGGATCGAGCCCGAGGCTCTCGCTGGCGGCACCCGCAATCAGACCGTCCAGACCTGTGGTGGGCCTGAGATCGCGTGCCTGGTAAAGATCGCCGGATTTCAGGCCCGGCCAGTCCGCGAGTACGCGTCCGCCGTTCACCGCGCCGCCGACCAGCATCGCCACGGAGCCCGTTCCATGGTCCGTGCCGCCCGTTCCATTGGCAGCCGCGGTACGGCCAAACTCCGTGGCGACCAAAACGGTCGTCTTGTCCCACAGCGGCCCGAGGCCGTCGCGCAAGGACGCGAGCATCGTGTCGAGCGCTTTCAACTGATTCCCGAGGCGCGGGTTCTGCGCGCTATGCGTATCCCATCCACCGGTTTCGATCATTGCCAGGCGCGGACCGTCGTCACGCGCGAGGAAGCTCGCCGCGAGCTTGCCGAGGCTCGCCGGGTCCTGGCGCGCGCCGGCATCGCTAGCGAGGCCGCGCGCCGCCATCGCCGATTCCCACAGCGGCCTCAACTGCGCGTCCTCGTTGTAAAGGTCCGAGACCCGTGTGAGCAGATCGTCCGGCGCCTGCGGCAAGCCCGAGGGCGCGTAAGACGTCACGTTGGCCTTGCCGCGCAGCGCCATCGGCACGGTTGGCGCAAGCGCGATGGCGTTTTCGTGGCTGGAGGGCAATAGCGCGGCCAGCCGGTTCAGCCAGCCGTCCTTGACCTGATAGGGCGACGTGCCGCCCGTCTCCAGTACATTCTGGCCGTCGAAATGCGAACGGTCGCGATACGGCGAGGCCACGGCATGAACGAACAACGCCTGGCCGGACCCGTACATCCTGGCGGTTTCGACAAGCGAGGGATGCAGCGCGAAGGTGCCGTTGAGCTTGGTCGCCGCCGACGGGTCGATGGCGAGCGCACCGCGCAAACTTGCATAGGATGGCTCAGCATATGGCACCACGATGTTCAGGCCATCGGCGGCGCCGCGCTGGATCACGAAGACAAAGCGGCGATCCGTCTCGACGCTCGCGAAAGCCATATGCGGCGACACGAGAATGGCGCCGGCACCGGCGGCAGCGAAGTTGAGAAACTTGCGACGGGACATCATGGCGTTTATCTCCGTTGAAAGTCGGGCGACACAAGCAGCAGCGCGATCGCCGTGGATGCACTCTCTGCGCGCGAAACCGCGGTCTCGGTCGGCGCACTGATCGAACCGACCAGCAGCGTCTGTCCCAGGGTACGCGGATCGAGCTGGTCGCCGGCACGCGCCGCAAAGCGCTGCGCCACCTCCACGCGGCGCACGAGAGCGTCAGGAGCCGCCCAGCTCGCCGCGATATCGTCGTAGCCGGCGGGAGAGCCCGGCCGCCAGACGGGCTGACCCAGTTGCGTCAACAAGGGCGCAGTCTGCAGATTGCCGACGTCCTGCCAGCCGAGGCCGCGCATCGATGAAATGGTCCATTCCCACGGTGTTTTGAATTTCGCCGCCACGGGTGACCATGCCTCCGGCGAATCGATCAGGGCGCGGTAGACCGTAGGCAGGTCGCCGCCGCTGCGCTCGAACGCGTTGGCGAGCCGCTCGGTGACCGCAGGTGGTGGGTTGTCCGAAACAAAGTGGCGCGCGAGTTCCGTGGCAATATGCTGCGCGGTGGCCGGCGACGCCCCAAGGTCGTACAGGATCGCCAGCGCCTGATCTTCGCCCTGCTGATCGTAGCGCCGCCCCATGATGGTCCGCGAGCCCGGCTCATGGACCTGGGCGCGGAACACAAAGGCGCCGGGCGCTGCGCCGTTAGGTTGCGGCCCCTTGATACCCGCCACGCTCCACCCAGTCAGCGCACGGGCAAACTCCGTCACGTCGGCCTGCGTATAACCACTGCGTACGCCCAGCGTATGCAGCTCCATGATTTCACGCGCGAGGTTCTCATTGAGCCCGCGTTTATTGTCCGGATTGCGCTGCTCCGCACGCATCGCCGCCATGCTGTCCGGGCCCACGGAACGCGTCTGGTCGAGAAAGATCTGCATCGCCGCGTGCTGCTCCACCGCGACCAGCATGTCGTCGAAACGGCCCAGCACATGCGGCCGGATCGCTTCCATTTCGAATGCGCCGGCGAGCGCCGCGACTTGCGGCTTCTCCGTGGAGACCGCGAAGTGATTGGCCCAGAAATGAACCAGCCGGTCGATAAACGGTGTGGTGCTCGCGAGCGCACTGTTGACGCGCACATTCACCGCCGTGCGATAGACATCGCGGATTTCGCCGCGCATCGCCTTGTTGGCGGCCTGCCTTGCAGCCTGGCTGGGAGCCTGATCCGCTGCCTGATTGGGGTTCGTGCTGGTGTCGGCTTTGGCGTTCAGACTTTGCTGGCGTTGCTCGCCCAGCTCGGTTGCCAGTGCAACAGCGCCCGGCTGGCCCACCCATGCAGCAGGCAGCGGCTGATACTGATCGAACTGCGCAAGCAGCCATCGCTTCGGGTCGGCGGGCGGCGTGTCGTCCGGGCGGGCGCCGAGACCGAAACGGTTCAGCGCAATCGCCGCGGCATTGTCGGGGGCTGACGTGATCATGCGCGTTCCTTCGAGCGTTGCGTACCTTCTTTAAACGCTGGAGGCCGGCATTTCCGTCGCGGCTTGCAGAAGTTTTATTTGTGTCGGCGGGCCTGCTTCATTCGCTCGCGGGCGCCTCGCTGGCCGGTTGCGCCGGTTGGGCCGGTTGAGCCGCTTGCGAACTCGCCGCCGGCTTCTTGCCCTTGCCTCCCGCCGGAGGCGGCGACTCGCGCCACTGGCCGGCCTGCTTCAGGCCCTCGGCAAACTTGACGCGCTCCTCCGGCGTGAGCGTCGTCGCGAAGTCCGCAACACTGCTCTCGACCTCGGTGCGCAGCGCGATATCCGCGTCACGCGTGTGCTGCAGCGCGATGTCGAGCGCGCTGCGATCGAACTGCGGCGCGGCCAGCAAGGCCAGCACCTCATGACGCCCTTCGCGGCCCTCACGTGCGTAGTCCTTACCTTCCCGGCGTGCTTCCTTGAGCGCTGCAAGGAACTGCTTCTGACGTTCAGACGAAAGTCCATCCGTGGCGAAGCGAAGCGCCGTGCGCGGCTGCGGCGCCTTGGCGACACTATCGTGCGTGGCGAACCATTGATAAGCGCCCCCCGCAATACCGCCCAACAAAAACACGTTCAGGACGAACGAACCCGCCAACAGGATTTTCCATGAACGGTCGGTCATTCGCCGCTCCAGTCAGCGCTTGAACCGCCGAAGCTCGAAGTGAGGTAAGACGACGCTTCATGCACTTGCGGCGGCGTGCCGGTCAGGACAAAAAACGATACCGCGAAGGCGCCCGCCAGCCCCCCCGCCAGACCGATGCCGGCAAACGCCGCGCCTTGCCACCAGAGCCGCGTGCGCGGTTTCGGACGATGCCGCACGGGCGCCGTGGCGACAATGCGGTCGACAAACGAACGCTCCGGCGGAGCGATGGTATGGCTTGTGAGCCAGGCATCGAGGCTAGCCGATTCAGCCAGCACGGCGTCCGCCTCGATCCGGTGCAGATCGGCCCAGTCCTCTGCCGCCACGCGCTCCTTCTCCGGCCAGCGGCGCGGATCGGCGCCATAGGCGTCGACGATGGTACGAAATCTCTCAGGTGTCATGGCATATCCTTGCTAAAACCGCTGCCGGCCAGTTGTGCGCGCAGACTGCGGCGGGCGCGCGCCAGCAAACTTTCGAGGGCGTCCACGGTGATGCCCATCAGGGCGGCAGCTTCGATATTCGACAGCTCCTGGTAGTAGTTGAGCACCAGGGCTTCGCGCTGCCGCACCGGCAATGCAGCAAGCGCCGTGCGCACCCGTTCGTCGCGCACGCGGGCTTCCAGTTGCATGTCGGGCGAGCCTTGCGGATCGGCTGCCTCCTCGGGCAGTTCCGCGACGGGGTCTTCGCGCCGCCCGCGCAAGCGGTCGTAACAGAGATTCAGCGCCACGCGGTGAATCCATGTATCGAATCGGGCTTCACCTTCTTTCCAGTGCGGCGCCTGTTTCCAGATACGCACGAAGGCCTCCTGTGCCACGTCTTCCGCTTCCATACGGTCTCCCAACATGCGCGTCGCGAGCGCGAGCAGACGGGGCAGCTTGCGCGACACGAGTGTGCGCACCGCTGCCGGATCCTGCTCGCCGACCCGTGCGACGAGTTCCGCGTCGGGATCGCGCTCGCTCAAGGGGCGCAATCCCGTGACATCCGCTGCACGTGCGGCTGCCGCCGCTGCACCCGGACAGATCGTGTCGCGACACGAGCATTTTTCACTTGCCGTTGCTCCAGGAGGTGCGCGTTGCGCTTGTTCTTGATTGAATCCTCAATATACGACTACGGCAGGATGGTAATACGCCGGTCGCGCCGGCACCACGACGCAACCGGCCAGCGTTGCCGCGGCGAGCGCCAGAATCAAAAGCGTTTTCATAACGACCTGCTGGTTTGGGTAGGAACGGCCGGCGCACCCGCGACCGCGAGAGTGATCGCAAGTGCGCCCGGCACAGGGGCGCGGGCCGATGGCCGCCTGACTAACGGCTTACGCCCAGTGACCCTCTACCCAATGCCAGTTCGGACCGTGCGCCACCCAATGGCCCGGCACCCAGTGATAGCCGACCCGCACCGGCTGCCAGTGACCCGGTATCCACACGTATTGACCGTGGTCCCAGCGCCAATGACCATGATCCCAGACGAAGCCCTCGCGTGGCGCCGGTACGACCTCGACGCGCGGCGCCGGCGGTGCCGACGGCGCGATGATGACTTCCTGGGCAATCGCGGCAGATGCTGCCAGCGTGAGCGTGGCCGCGGCCAGCAATCGTGTGAAGGTGTTGTATTTCATGTAAAGCTCCCGTAGTTTCGAGTACGTTTGAGTAAATTTGAGAATTCTTGTGACGCGCCAAATGGCTCCGTTTCGTCTTAAACGCGGTTGCCGCGAAAATCCGTCGCTCATTTTTTGCTGTACTGCTCGCTAGCCGTCTGCCACCCATTTGCCGCCTGTCTGCCACCCTTTAGCCGACCTCAATCCACTGTGCCCAAAGCCCTCCCTCCCGAACTCCCCGAAGACGACGATGCCCACTCTCTGGCGCGGCGCTACCCACGCGGAACGTACATCGAACCGCACTCGCACACCTGGGCGCAGGTGCTGTATGCGGTAGCCGGCGTGATGTGGGTCGAAGTCGGCCGCGAGGCGCTGGTCGTGCCGCCGCAGCGCGCGGTATGGCTGCCGGCGGGCGTCGTGCACTCGATCCACATGATGAGCGAGGTCGAGATGCGCAACATCTATCTGCACCAGCGCAACGTCGAGCACCTCAGCAAGCAGAGCGATGTCTTTGAAATCAATGGCTTGCTGCGCGAACTCATCACCACGATCGCCGAGTACGAGCACACCGGCGCGCGTAACAGCGCGTACCTCGAAACGGCTTATAAGCTCGCTATGCTGGAGCTGGTGCAGGCGCCACGTTCCTCACTGCGCATTCCGCTGCCGGATGCCTCGGACCGGCGGCTCGACGCGCTGTGCCGGGCCGTGATCGGCAATCCGTCGATCTCGGTCAGTTTCGAGCAGCATGCCGCCTCGGTCGGCGCAAGCGTGCGCACGCTCGCGCGCCTGTTCACCCGCGAGCTCGGCATCGGCTTCTCCGAGTGGCGTCGCCAGGTGCAGCTTGCGGTGGCGGTGTCGGGGCTCGCCGAGGGCCGCTCGGTGAGCAGCATCGCGCGCTCCCTCGGTTATCTGCCCAGCAGCTTCAGCGACATGTTCCGGCGCGAACTCGGCGCGCCGCCGACCGAATTCGAAGCGCAGGAGACGCTCAGTGCGGCGCGTGAAGAAAACGGCACCCAGGAGGAAAGCTAGCGGGCCCGGGTTGGTTCAGACCCTTTGACGCTGTGCCACACGGCGCCGGATAAGGCCGAACCCAAGCCAGGCCTGGGCGTCCGCCGCTGTCCGATATTCGAAAGTTCTTGTCTCAACAAGGCCGGCTCGGACACCTAGAATGGCTTCAACGCTGCACCGTGCAGCACCCAACCGATCAGGAGCATTGCGATGAAAGCCATTCAGTTCAAGTCCTTTGGCAGCCCCGATGTACTCGAATACGTCGAATTGCCCACCCCCTCCGCCGACGCCGAAAACGCCGTCGTGCAGGTCAAGAGCGCCTCAGTCAATCCGAGCGACGTGAAGAACGTCTCCGGCCACTTCGATCACACCGTCTTGCCGCGCACACCGGGGCGCGACTTCAGCGGCGTTGTCGTGGACGGCCCGGCTGAGTGGATCGGCGCCGAAGTCTGGGGCACCGGCGGCGATATCGGCTTCACGCGTGAAGGCACTCACGCCGAATTCATCAAGATTCCGCTCGCGGCGTTGTCGCGCAAGCCGAAGACGCTCAGCCACGAGCAAGCGGCAGCGATTGGCGTGAACTTCGTGGTGGCATGGCTCGGCACGGTCGACTATGCGCAACTGAAGACCGGCGAAACGATTGCGGTAATCGGCGCGGGCGGCGGTGTCGGCGGTGCGGTGGTGCAGATTGCCAAGGCACGCGGCTGCCGCGTGATCGGCGTCGACCGTCACCCGCCGCTGGCCGATTCTCCGGCTGGCCGCCTGATCGACGAATTCGTGCCGTTCGACGAGCACACCGCGGAGCGCGTCAAGGCGCTGACCGGCGGCGGCGTCGACGTGGTGTACGACTCGGTGGGCGGTGTCGCTTTCGAAACCGCGCTCGCGCTGGTCAAGCGCCGCGGACGCGTGCTGGAAATCAGCGCGACGGGCAAGCGCCGCGTCGATTTTGACATGATCGATTTCTACCACAACGAAACGCAATTGCTCGGCGTCGATAGCGCCAAGCTGGGGGTGGCCGAGTCCGCGCCGCTGATGACAGCACTCGTGGAAGGCTTCGAGAGCGGCGCATTGCAGCCGCCCGCGATCGCCGAGCGGTTCGAGCTGGCACGCGCCCGCGAAGCCTATCAATCGGTTGCGGCAGGCACGCGTGGCCGGGTTGTCCTCACCATGTAAGCTGCGCTGGCGCGGCGGTGTGAAGACCCGCCGCGCCACCCATAAAAGGAACCAGCAATCATGAAAGCGTATTTCGTCTCCTTGGTAGTGGGCGTGGTGGTCGGCCTGATCTACAGCGTCGTCAACGTGAAGTCGCCCGCGCCGCCGACCATCGCACTGGTGGGACTGCTCGGCATGCTCGGCGGAGAACATCTGATTCCCCTGCTGCGCACGCTGCTCGGGTTTAGCGTGAACTAGATGTGTAGACCGGCGCCCGCCACTGCGGCCAGCGGCAACGGCGGGCGCTATCCGGGACCGAGCGCAAAACAAGCTAAGATTGAGCCCCGCGCAGGAAGCAGCACGAAGCGGCACGGCTCGCGGCCCCCGCTGAAGCGCGCCGCGCTTCGTGCCGGTTACGGCGGCGGCGCTTTAGCTTCTCGCGCGACAAAAAACTCAATAGGTTTGTCCCGGAGTATTGGATGTCTGATGAATTCGAAGTGCATGGCCCGCACGATCATGCTGTTGAGCACGTTGGCGCAGGACATAGCGCGCATGCGGATGCCGATCCGTTCGCCAGCCGCATGGCGGTGATGACCGCGATCCTTGCCACGATCGGCGCGATCTACGCCTATCAGAGCGGCACCAGCGAAAACCTCGCGCTCTATTACAAAAACGAAGCGGCGATCAAGAAGACCGAGGCCGCCAATCAATGGTCGTACTATCAGGCCAAAGGCGAGAAAGAGAACCTCGCCGAACTGGGCGCCGCGCTGTCGGCTCCGGGCAGCGACGCGCATGCGAAGTTCGCGGCCGATGTCGACAAGTACAAGCAGCAGAAAGACCCGATTCGCGCCAAGGCCGAAGCCATCGAAAAAGAAGTGGCTGACAATGACGCGCAAAGCGAGAAGCTGCTGCACGGCCATCACCGCTGGGCTCAGGCCACCACGCTGATCCAGATTTCGATCGCACTGACGGCCATTACCTTGCTCACCCGCAAGAAGTGGCTGCGCAACCTGTCGCTCGGTACTGCCGCAGCGGGCATCCTGTTCGGCATAGCGGCGTTCCTGTCGGTTTAAGCGGTTGCGGTTGCGGTTGCGGTTGCGGTGCGGCGGATCGCCGCGCCGGGAGTCCGGCAACGGCCACGCTAACGCGCAAGCGGAAATCAACCTGCGCGGGCCCGCTCCAGCAGCAACTCACGCTCGCGGGCGTTGCGCGTCATCGCGGCGGCACGCTCGAATTCCGCGCGTGCTTCCTCCCTGCGCCCGAGCTTCGCCAGCAAATCCCCACGCACGCTAGGCAACCAGTGATAGTTCGCGAGCGCTGCGCCGGCCGCCAGCGCATCGACAATCTCGAGCGCCGCCGCCGGGCCGAACGCCATGCCGACCGCGACCGCCCGGTTCAGCTCCACCACCGGCGACGGGCTCACCTGAGCCAGCGCATCGTAGAGCGCGACGATCTGCGCCCAGTCGGTTTCCGCGGCGCTGTGAGCGCGCGCATGACACGCCGCCAGTGCCGCCTGCAGCGCATACGGACCGCTCGCTCCGCCGAGCGCCTCGGCCCGTTCGAGCGCGGCCAGCCCGCGGCGGATCAGCAACGGATCCCAGCGGCTGCGATCCTGATCGAGCAGCAGGACGGGACGCCCCTCGCCGTCGACCCGCGCGTGCGTGCGCGACGCCTGAATTTCCATCAGCGCGACGAGCCCGTGCACTTCGCTTTCGTCCGCGGCGAGCCCTGCGAGCACGCGGCCGAGTCTTAACGCCTCATCGCACAGCGCGGGACGCATCCAGTCGTCGCCGGCGGTAGCCGAATAGCCTTCGTTGAAGATCAGGTAAATCACCTCGAGCACCGACCCAAGCCGCGCCGCGCGTGCGTCGGCACGCGGTACTTCGAACGGCACCTTGGCGGCCGTCAGCGTGCGCTTGGCGCGCACGATCCGCTGCGCGACGGTCGGCTCCGGCACGAAAAACGCGCGTGCGATCTCATCGGTCGTCAAGCCTCCTAACAAACGCAGCGTGAGCGCAACCCGCGCATCCGTGGACAGCACCGGGTGACACGCGGTAAAGACGAGCCGCAGCAGATCGTCGCCAATGTCATCCTCCCGTGCGGCGTCGAGCGCATCGACAAAGTCGGGCACGAGGTGGGCCTCCTGCGCATCCAGGTCGCGTCCCAGCTCCTCGCGCTTGCGCGCATGCAGCACTTCCTGGCGCAAGCGGTCGAGCGCGCGGTTCTTGGCGGTCGCCATTAACCAGGCTCCCGGATTGTCGGGCACACCGTCCTTGGGCCAATGTTCGAGCGCCGCGACCAGCGCGTCCTGCGCCAGTTCTTCCGCAACGCCCACATCGCGGACCATGCGTGCGACACAGGCAATCACTTTCGCGGACTCGATGCGCCACACGGCCTCGATCGCGCGATGCGTAGCTGCCGGATTCACGGCCACTTCAGTTCGCCTGCGGCGCGTGCCGGTCGGCTTGAACCGACCGCGACACGCGCTCGCCGCCTGCAACGCTGACACTGAAGGGGCCGTGCATCATAGATAGTTTCCTCGTTATCCGCTTCAGCGCCGCGCCACGTCCAGCGCGCGAAAACGCTCCACGGACGGCCCCGGTTCGAAGTCTTCCAGTTCGAGCAGTTGCCGCACTTCGATCTCGCCGTCGGCATGTTCGCCGAACGGAGCCGGAAAGCGCCGCGCCCACTCCATGGCTTCTTCGCGCGAGCGCACCTGAATCAGCGTATAGCCTGCCAGCAGCTCTTTGGTCTCGGCGAACGGACCGTCGATCACCGTGCGCCGTCCCTGCGAATAGCGCACGCGCCAACCCTTCGAACTCGGCTGCAAACCGGTGGCGTCGAGCAATACGCCGGCCTTCGCCAGCTCTTCGTGATAGGCGCTCATCACGGCCATCAGAGGCTCTTCCGGCATGGCGCCGGACTCGCTCTGCGCAGTCGCCTTAACCATAATCATGAATCGCATCGCAGTGCTCCTTGAGGTAGTGGAGATCGGCTCCGTAGCCGGCTCTTCACTGACACGACGCGCGATCCATTGCAAAATCGACAAGCGATTCGTTGACTCGGGAAAACCCTGGGCAAGGGGCCTCACTCAGTCGCTCAAACACTCAGTCGCTCAAGCTGGTCGATCCGCGCAGCGGGAAACCGCGTCCAAAGTTCGGATCATGCGCACGTCACAGATAGCAGGGGGCCGCCTCGCGGACCTCGACCGTGCACCATTGCGCGGCCGGGCAAGCTTCGGCAATCGCGACGGCTTCCGCACGCGTCTCGCAGCTCAGCAAGAAAAAGCCGCCGATCATTTCCTTGGCCTCGGCGAACGGGCCGTCGATCAGGCGCCGCTGACCCTCGCGGACCTGCACCCTGACCGCCTTGCTGGTATTGGCAAGCGATTCGCAGGCGAGCAGCAGTCCGCGTTTGCGCAAATCTTCGGCATAGTTGGCCATCCGGTCGTAGAGCGCGCGCCCTTCCTCTTCGGTGCGGTCACTACGCTGATGAACCGGTTCAACGATGAGCAGCATATAAGACATGGAGGACTCCGGTGGATCGGACAATGTGAGTCATGCAGGCAGGGCTGGGAGACGTGCGTCCTCAAACAGGGATGACGGGCGCGCGCGAGCGAACGCCATGCACGATGCGAGAGGCAGTCTAGCAAGCACAAAGGGATGCGTGCAAACGACTCAAGTGCGGCAATGCGGTCCGCAGGGCGACGGCATAAAACGTCAAAGATGGTGGAGGAATGGTTGTAAGCGCTGCGGAATGCGTGTTTACTGCAGGTTTTCGAGCCGAACTGACGTTTGAATCGGGTTCCGTCCTGGCCGCGTTCTCGTTTCCGCCAGGCCACGTTACACCTCGCGCTCGGCCCGTAGTCCTCTGCGTCGAGGAGCACGTTCAAAAGGAGCCGTCCATGGGGATAGCGGTGGCGACATGCAAGGTGCATATGACAACGGGCAAGGAAAGGCTCTCATGAGCGACACGTCCGAATCGCCAGCGGATCTCGTTGCCAATCTCGAGGAAAGTGTCCTGCTGCCGCAACTGGGGTGTCCTGACGGCGACATCGGCGTCGCCGTCGGAGAGATGTTGGAACGGGTGAACGGCGGCGTCATCGACGCGTCGTACAACCTGCTCGGCGTGGACGCCGATGAGCGCATCCTTGAGATTGGTCTGGGCAACGGTGGCCACATGGCGTCGGTTTTGAAGCGCGCGCCACAGATGCGTTTCGTCGGCATCGATATTTCGTCCACCATGACCACCGTGGCGCGGGCTCGCCATGAATCGTTGATAGGGCGCAGCCAGTTCGCGCTGGTCACGGCCGATGCGCTCCGGATGCCATTCGTCCAGGGCAGCTTCGACAAAGCCATCGCCATCAACACAATCTACTTCTGGCCCGACCTGTTGATGGGGCTACGCGAGATATACCGGGTATTGCGCGCGAGTGGCGTATTGGTCATCGCGGCGATTACGCCGGAGTCTTCGATCGAAATGCCGTTTGCCGCCTATGGGTTCGCCGTGTACGACGCGGCTACGCTTGAGGGCGCTTGCCTGGCGGCGGGTTTTCAGTCGGTGGGGATCACGCGTTATGTGGAGTCGCGTGCGGGCGTCGCCCAAGAGGGCGTGCCGCGGGAATTCGTATTGCTGCGTGCGGCGATCGCGTAAAGCCCGCATCTGCGGTCTAGCTCCGACAGCCGGAGTGACTGGGATTACGCAGTTTGCAATCATTGATTAAAATTCCATCAACGATTAATGGAGGCTCTATGGCGAGCATGACCATTCGAAATATCGACGACCAGTTAAAGGCGCGTCTACGCATTCAGGCCGCCACGCACGGGCGTTCCATGGAAGACGAGGCTCGCGATATCCTGCGAGCGGCTTTATCGGCTGAACCGATTCGAGGAGACTCCTTGGTTAGCTCGATCCGAGCCCGAATCGAGCCGCTAGGAGGGTTGACCTGGAGTTGCCGCTCCGAGAGGTCATTCGCGATCCAGTGGACCTTGGCGAATGATCGTCCTGGATACCAATGTTCTGTCGGAAGTGCTACGTCCGGCACCCGTGGCCTCCGTTCTAGCGTGGTTGGCAAAGCAACAGCGCGCGGCGCTATTTACCACAAGCATCACGCGCGGTGAAATTCTCTACGGCGTTCAATCGTTACCTGCCGGTAGCCAAAAGGAGATGCTTCGAAACGCGGTCATGGGTATCTTCAACAGTGATTTCGCCGGACAGTTGCTGAGCTTCGACAGCGACGCCGCCGACCTCTACGCCAACATCGCGACGTCGCGCAAACGAGTTGGCCGCCCGATCAGTCAATCAGACGCCATGATTGCTGCGATAACGCTTTCGCGGGGAGCGAGTTTGGCCACCCGCAACGTCAAGGACTTCGTCGATTGCGGGATTGAGATCATCGATCCTTGGAGTGTCTAGACAGGAGGCACCAGCACATCACATGCGCGGCACGCCAATTGCTCCACCCTCTGTATCGGCACAAACAGAGTGAGGTTCAAAATGAGCACTCGATTCAGGTGGACAAGCGTCGCCACGCTTGTAGTTCTGGCATCGCTCGCAACCGGCTGCACGCTGGGCGGGGCTGCCGCAGGCGGTGTGATCGGCAATGAAGCGACCAACCACAGCGTGGCTGGCACTGTAGGCGGCGCCGTAGTTGGCGGCGCGGTAGGCTACGAGCTGGGTAAATAAGAAAATCTATGGTCGATTGTGCAATCACGTTGCGTCCGGCCACGAGTTCCGACGAGCCCTTCCTGCTCAGCTTGCGCCGGGCCACCATGACTGCGCCCCACGCCACCTCCCGCACGCAGGCCGGCAAACTGTCTTATGCTGAGGGTCTTTGCATACGCATTCATCACATGACCCCTCCAGACATCTCAGCTATCCAGGACTGGCACGCCCACGTGTACTTCGACGCGGAACACCGCGACGCAGCCTGGGCTTTGCGCGAGCAGATCGAAGCCCGTTTCGAGGGCAAGCTGCAAATGGGCCGCTTTCATGAGCGCCCGGTCGGCCCGCATCCTCTGTGGTCGTATCAACTCGCGTTCGAGCCGTCTCACTTCAGCGAAATCGTGACATGGCTCACGCTCAATCACGGCGCGCTAGACGTTTTTCTGCACCCCAACACGGGTGACGGACTACGCGATCATCGCGACTCGGCGGTATGGATCGGTCATTCGTACACCCTCAAACTCGAGGTGTTCGACCGCTGACCTGGCGCATGCGCCAGGTCACGGCGCACTCGCGCTACATGTTGCTATAAGACTTGCACCACCCGGTCGCCGCAACCTGCTGCGTGCCGAACAACAGACATCCACCCCAGGCGTCCGATGCCTTGCCCTGGAACAGTGAGCAGTTGGCGCATGACTGCCCCGCTACGTAGGTAGGAAACTTCGCTTTATCGACGTTTGCAGCCACCTCTTTGTAGCCAAGCTCTTGCGCCTTGGGATCCGCTTCGCGAAGCCACGCCGCATCCGCAAGCGCCAAGCGTGTGAGGGCAAGCGAGGCGCCTGCGCCAATGCTCAAAAGGACAAAACTACGACGTGAGTTGTTCATGGTGGGGAGAAGATATGAAAGCACACTATTCGAGGAACTTCGCAAACCGCTCGACAGGTTCGCGCTCGGTGCGCAGCTGGTTGACGCGCGCAGCCTGATCGGCCCAGCCGAGCGACATGCCGCACACCAGTTGCTCTTCATCGGGCAGATCAAGGTGGCTGGCAATCACCCGGTGAAACGGCGTGAAAGCGGCCTGCGGGCAGGTGTCGAGCCCGCGTCCACGCGCTGCAATCATGATGGCTTCGAGAAACATGCCGTAGTCGAGCCAGCTACCCTGCTCCATGATCCGGTCGATGGTAAAAAACAGTCCCACGGGCGCACCGAAAAACGCATAGTTACGCGCGTGCTGCGCATGCATTTTCGCCTTGTCGCCTTTCTCGATGCCCAACAGGCCGTAGAGATCCCAACCGATTTTCCTGCGCCGGTCGATATACGGCGACACCCATTCGCGCGGATAGTAACGGTAGTCTTCCTGATACAGGCTGTCGCGCTGCGGATCGTCATACGCGGCGAGCAAGGCCTGCGAAAGCTGCCCGAGCGTCTGCCCCGTCACGACATACACTTTCCACGGCTGAATATTTGTGCCCGATGGCGCCCGGCTCGCGGCTTCGAGGATCGCTTCTATTTCGGCTCGTGCCACCGGAGTCGGTAAAAACGCGCGGATCGAGCGCCGCGACTTCAATACCGCATCGATCCCGTTGACGGATTCCCTCATTCCGATGCCCTCTGCTGGGTGAGCCGCGCGGGCCCCGCCCCTTTGGCGGGTGGCCGCCTCGCGGTCCGGCGCAACGCCGGCTGGCGCCAGTCCTGGGGCGATTCTAGCCGGAGCCGCGCGCGCTTGCTGGCGAGGTCTTCAAGAATTGCCGCGCGAGGCCGTTATTCCTTACATGCCCAAAAACCAGGCGACTGACCGGCTGCGCTTCGCGGCGACGTTCCCGCCGCGCCCACCCGGTATGGCGCCCTTGACCGACTGCCTTCGCTCGCCTCAATGCCTTTGCTCAAGATGGGATTTCTCGACGCGCTGTTCGGACGCAAACCTTCGCCGGACGCATTCGCCGCCCTGTTTATCGAGGCGGTCAAACGGCGCGGCTTTGGCGCCACGCTGCGCTACAACGCCGACGAATACCGGCTCGAATACGGCGACAACGCCGTCTTCAATCTGCATCACGCGTACCGCGCCTATTGCGGCAGCGACAAGGCGCTGCGCGAGGAATCCCTGCAAGGGTTTGTCGTCACGCTGTGTTCGAGCCAGCAGGCGGCGCCCGAACATTTGTCAGACGCGCGCGCACGGCTACGCCCGCTGATCCGCGGCCGCAGCATGCTCGAAGACGTGCGCCTGCATCAGTTGCGCACGACGGGCCGGGACGCCACGTTCTCGCCGGCATGGCGCGCGTTCGGCGAGGACTGCGCGGTCCTGCTGGCGCTCGACTATCCCGAGTTCACCTCGACGCTAATGAGCGGGCCGGCGCAGTCATGGCACATCACCCTCGACGACGCACTCGCAATCGCGCGCGACAACCTGCGCGACATCACCCCCGACGCATTCGTCGAAGTGGCGCGCGGTGTCTATCGCGGCGACTGGCGCGACGGCTACGACGCGAGCCGGGTGCTGCTGCCGGACCTGCTGCACCGTGCGCCGGTGCACGGCTGTCCGGTCTTCATGATTCCCACCCGCGATGTCTTGCTTGTCACCAGCGACAAGGATGACGCCGGGCTTGCCGCGATGGTCGACGCAAGCCGCGAAGCTGCCCAGACCGGCCGCCCGGTGTCGCCGTTCATGTACTGCTACGACGACGACGGTCTGCGCCGCTTCACGCCGCCGCAGCGCGAAGTGGCGCGGCGTCTCGCGCAACTCGGCCTGCGTTATCGCAAGGACGACTACGACACGCAAAAAGCCGCGCTCGATCGTCTGCACACGCAGGAAGGACGCGATGTGTTCGTTGCCAACTATCTGCTGTACGGCAGCAAGGACGAAACCGGCGAGATGTTCTCGGCGGCGACGTGGACCGCGGGCGTGGAAACCCTGTTGCCCGAGGCCGAACGGATCGTGCTGGTGCAGCCCGAATCCGGCGAGACGCGCATCGTGCCGTGGCAGCGGATCGCGCCGCTGGTGGGCGGCCTGCTCGAAGAAGAACCGATGTATCCGGTGCGCTATCGCACCTGCGGTTTTCCCGACGCGGGGCAATTCGCGTCGTTTGCGCGCAGCGAAGCGTAGCAGCGCCGGGGGACGCTTCACGGTCGCTGAAGTGAACCGGTGCGCGGCTCACCGTGCTCACGCGCCCCGCCCCCGCCGCGGCTTGCCTTACCTCAGGAAAGGCAGTTTGCTCTTTCCGGCCCTTACAAACCATCAAACTCCACGGTCCTCTCTCCGATAACCCGTTCGATCAGGCTCGTGCCATCAAAGTGAATTCACCTTTCGATCGCGCACGCGCCGTTGCTATCCAACGTGTTTATCTGGAGGAAATGGACCATGCCATCCGATTCGTTCGGTCTGACCATGGCGTCGCTGCCGACGCCCACCACAACGTCGGTGTCGTCGCCGGACTCCACACCTGCCAAAAAGTCCACCGCAAGCGCCGACACCGCCACGACGTCGGGCACCAACAGCAGCAGCGACCCGTTGATGGCCGCGCTTCAGCAAACGCTTTCGCAGCTCGGCTACAGCATGCCCGCCGGCTCGCTGACTACGACGAGCAGCACTGGCGCGTCGGATGGCAGCACGGACAGCATCGGCGCGACCGGCACGGCCAATTCCGATGCGACCAGCACCGGCGCGCAGTTCCTCGCCGCGCTTTATCAGGCGCTGGCGTTGCAGCAATCGATCGCGGCAAGCGACGGCGGCGCTTCGTCCGGCAATGGCTCGGCTAGCGCGATTGCCAGCTTCAACGACTCGGCGTCCTCAGGAAGCGGCATCAGCGCCTATCGCGACCTTGGCTCACGGATTGCCGATCTGTCGAACGCATCGCGCGATTCGGTGAGCGACACGGACGACGCAGACGACACGGCGGGCGAATGGGACATCGAGATCGACGATGTATCCGAAACCTCGGAGCCGGACGAAGCGGATGACGAAGATCCCATGGATACCGCGATGTCGAATCTGAGCGACGCCTTGCAGGCGCACGTCGCCGCGCTCGATCAAGATCCGGGTGCGACGGTCACGCTTTCCGATGTCCTCGACGGCCTCTCGGGTAGCGCCGGCACCTTGAACTGGCAGCCGGTCGGCGGGCTGCTCGACGTGTCGGCCTGAGACCAACGGCGGTCACGGTTCGCCCGGGGCGGCGAGCGCCTAGAGCACTCCTGACTTCCAGATCATCTGCGCCGCGGCCCCGAAGCCGAGCACGAAGCCGACCGGCTTCGCGATTCCCGGCGACAACGTAAGCCGCGGCGACGCAAACAGCAACAACGCTGCGACGATCAGCAAAATACCGGCAGCGGCTTGCGCGCGATGCGGCGCGAGCGAGATCAGCATCGTCACCCCGACGATATTGCCGAACACCGTACCGGCCAGCGGCGCCGCGATCCGCCGCACCGTGGCAAGCATCTGACCGCCTTCGAACGCCTGCGGAATGTTGCCGAGGATGATCGGCATCGAGAGCAGCAACACGGCCTGCTTGATCGGCAGGAAGTGGCTGAGAATCGGCATTGCGACCAGCGGCACGCCGATGCTGACCACGCCCTTGACCATGCCGCCCAACAGCAGCGCGAGCACGATGCCGAGCAGCGCCCAGGCATCGAGGGTCTGCAAGGCGGAGCCTAAAACGCCGTCGGAAAGATTGATGTGAACCATGGTGGAGTCTGTCCGCTATGACTGCGGAGTGGCGACTTCGGGCATCGCGCAGTGGAATTCGTGTCTTGGCCGGCGCGTCCCGTAATCCGCGGCGGCCCAAACTGACAGGCGCCCGTGCCCGCCGGAGCCGCATGATACCCCGGCGCGCACCGCGCCGCGCACGGTTCGCCCTGGCGGGTGCCGGCATGCTTTGGCGCACTGGCGGGCCGGCTTCGGCACCGCTGCGGCCTTACTTCTCCTTACCAACACTAAAGTTAGGTTTCTGCAAGGTCGAAAAGACCGGTAAGGCGAGATCGCACCGATAACAAGGGCTGTCCGCCACGCCGGCACATAGGCCGGCGTGGCGGACGGGCCCTGCCAGGGAAGCCGCTTGTGCCCAGCCGCGCAACCCTGAACAAGAGGATGAGGAAAGATTGCCATGCAAATCAGCAACGCTGGGTCGTCACCTGCGCTGACGTCATCGGGGACTAGCGCGACTGTCGGGACTATCGGGACCACCACACCGGAACTGGACACGGCGTCCGCAAACAGCACCGATACCGATTCAACCACGACGGATACGTCGGCAACCTCAACCACCACGACCCCGAGCCAGGACGCAGCCGTGAGCATTTCGCCCGAGGGCGCGGCGCTAGCAGCACAGGACCCCGGCACGGCAGATACTTCGGATGACTCCGGCAATACGGCCAACGTTTCGCCACTCAAGTCGTTCACTTATGGCACGTTGGGACTCGAGCGCCCCGACCAGCCGCAAGACAATCAGAATGCGTTCTACACCGCCGGCCGCTGGCTGGCGGCGGGACTCACCATCGGGGGCATCATCTCGCTGCTGGTGTGACGAAGGCCCCGCCTCGCGCAGAGCTGGGAAAGTTCGAGTCCTAAGTATTTATGACGTTGGCACAACGCATAAAACGACGTTACAGTATTGCGCTTAAGCCGATCGAGTGTGATACACCGCGCATCAATGACACGGTCGCATGATCAAACCGTGAGCGCGCGACCCGGCTGGTCCCTTGTAACGTCGTCATCTGAACGGAGGCTTTCTTGGACGACTCCCTCACGCAGTCTGCGGATCAAAGCAAAAACGACACACCTGCAGCGCGGCGCAAACAACGGTTGCGCTGGGTCTTCGTGGGGCCGAATGGAATGCGGGCAGGCTGGGGCATCGTGGTGTTCATCGCGATGGTCGTGGCAATTGCCTTCGGCATTTCGAAGCTATTGAATTTTTTCTTTGGACATATTCCCCATAGCGCGACGCTGCTGACGACGCGGGGCATCTACATTGGCGAGAGCGTCCAGCTCGCGGCTCTGATAGGCGCATTAGCCGTGGTGTCGGCCATCGAACGGCGTCCGATACTGTCCTTCGGCCTGCAAGGTTCAGCCGGATGGGCACGCTTTGCAGGCGGTCTGATATGCGGTTTCGGTTCAATCAGCCTGGTAGTGCTGATTTTCCTGCAGATGCACCTGCTGACGCTCGATTCACCCACCACGCATGGCGCAACACTGTGGACACACGGAATCGTCTGGGGCGGCGCCTTTCTGCTGGTCGCACTCGCCGAGGAGTCCGCACTGCGTGGCTACCTGCAATACACGCTGACCCGCGGCATAGGTTTCTGGTGGGGCGCGCTGCTGCTCTCGATCCTGTTCGGCGGCCTGCACGGTTCCAATCCGGGCGAAACGCCTGTGGGGCTCATTTCCGCGGGCGGCTTCGGCATCGTGCTATGCCTGAGCCTCTGGTACACCGGTTCGCTGCTCTGGGCGATCGGCTTTCATGCAGCGTGGGATTGGGGGCAATCGTACTTCTACGGCACCTCCGATAGCGGCACGCTGCTCGATACGCGCCTCTATACCGCCCACCCGATCGGCAACATCCTGCTGAGCGGCGGCAAGACCGGACCGGAGGGCAGTGTGCTGGTGCTCGTGCTGCTGGTGGTAATGGGGCTGGCGATGTGGTTGTGGTGGGGACGCCGGACTACCTCGCCATTCAGCGGCGGCGGCTGGCGACCGGCACGCAGCAACGGCAACCGTGAGCGCCGCCTTTTCTCCAAAGCCGCCTGATGATGATCGAAGAAGTTCAGGCCTGCGATGAATCGGGCCTCGAAGCGATGATGCTGCACACCATCCGGACCAGCGTGAGGATGGACGAGGCGGAGATGGCTGGCGTCGTTGCCAATGTTCTCGCCAACATGCGCTGGGCATTCGACCATGCGCAGCAGTGTGTACACCTGAAATGCGTCGATGAAGGACGCATTCTCGGTGTCGTGCTGGTGAAGAATTTCTGGAACCTGTGCAGCCTGTTTGTGGAGCCGCACCACCACCGGCGCGGCGTGGGTCGCAGCTTGATCGAAGCGGCGGTCAAACGGTGCGCGCCACGCAACGAACGGCAGTATCTGCAGGTTAACGCGGCGCCGAACGCCATTGAGTTTTATCGCTCGATGGGCTTTGCGAAGCTGGAAGATGCGAGGGTATTCGGCACGAGTACGCCGATGGCGCTGCCGCTAGGCGCCCAGTAGGGCGTGACGCGGCAGCGTCGATGCGGCAGTTATTGAACCGCGCGGTCCTGTTGGGCCGCACTGTCTTGCTGAGCCTCCTGCTGAGCTGTAGCGTCCTTCTGCTCAGCGGTGCCGTCTTGCTGAACTGCGTGCTCCTGATGGGCCGGGCTCGCTTGAGCAGCATTGTCTTGCTGCGCGACAACTGATTGCTTCGCCGCACCGTCTTGCCCGGCCTCCGCCGCTTGCGGTGCAACGCCTTGCTGCGCAGCCGCCCCGCCCGGTTGGGCCGCGCCGCCTTGCGCAGCATTCTTCGTCTTTTGCCGCTTGGCCTGCAATCCGCGAGCGCGCGCTGCTTCCGCCGGCAGCACCTGACCGGCATCCTGACCGTTCAAGTCCACACGCATCGCGTTGTCGACGATGCACGCCCAGTAACGGCTACCCCAGCACCACACCTTGATAGCTTCGCGCAGTGCCGCTTCGTCCAGGCCGAGTTCTGCGGAGTGTTCGAGCAGATCCTTGAAAATGCCGACCTTCAACGGCAGTTTCGGCGCTGGATTCTTGGGGAACGCTTTCGGAAAACGTTTCTGCAGCTTGCCAATAGACAGCACCACCGGGTCGACCGGTTTAGATTTCTGCGCGGGCGCGGGGCGCGCAGGCGCAGCGCGGCCTGGCTTGGCCTGCTGCTTGGCTGGCTTAGCGGGTTCGGCCGGCTTGGCGGGCCTCGCCGGTCTGGCTTGCTTCGCTTGCCTGGCTACGCGTTTCTCTTCAGCCTGTTTCGCCAGTTGCTCTTTCAGCGCGGCGAGTTGTTCAAAGCCCATGATGCAGTCTACGACGAGGAAAATGCGTGGATTGTAGCAGTTCGAACGGAAAGCGATATTTGCACGTACAGCGCATCGCCACGCGCCGCGCGCCTCTCCGTCTCAGGGCCCGTGGGCGCCACAATCGGCGCAGCTTCACGGTGCCGCGCGAGCCTGCGCGATTGGCGCAACCGCCTCCCCAACACTATGCGTCGGCCTCCGCCTGAGCCGCAAGCAGATAGACGCGTACGAGATGCCTGATTTCCGCGTGAAGCAAGCGGCGTGCCGCCGGTTTTTCATCGGCGACGACAGCCACGCCCTTGAGCACATGCAGAAGAACGACGGCCATGGTTTCCGACTTCGCCTTGGCCATCCCCGGAATCACCGTGCGTAAAACGCCCGCCAATCCGTTGCGCATCGCCTGACGAAACTTGACGCGCCGCTCGTCGCTGCCGCCGCGCGCGTCGAGCAGCGTACCCGCAAAACTACGCTGCGATTGCTGCGACACCATGAAATCCACCAGCGCATCGGCCAGCACCTCGAGCGTCATGGCGGGTGCCCGCGCCGCGAGTGCTGCGAAGCGATCTGTCACGTGTTGCGCATAGTTGAGCAGCAACGCATCGGCAAGAACTTCCTTGGAGGGAAAAAACCGGTACAGCGATCCGATTGCCGTCCCGGAGCGCGCCGCAATCTCGGTCATCGTGGCCGCGTCGTAACCCTTTTCGGTGAACACGGCGACGCCGGCTTCCATGATCGCCGCTACGCGCAGATGTCCGCGCTGCCGCTTCGGTTCGTGTGCGCCCGTGGCGAGTGTGGTTGGCATGTCAGTTCGTCCCATCTACCGGTGTTTCGTCAGAATCGCGCCTCGCATGTTAGCGCCGCGGCTCGCGAACACCCAAGCTTTCTATTCGCACACACGGGCACAAACGCCGATCCAGTCGATCAGCCGTGAGAGCGAGGTTTGACTTATGCGAGGATAGCCTCTAGTATTTTATGCGAGGACATCCTCGCATATCTACGAATATCAGCGCTCGCCGGGCATCTTTGACTGTCTGCCTTGCCGTCTCTGTTAGCGGCATGAAAGCAGTCTTGCAGTGGCAGGCGGATTTCCACTCTTTCTCCAGGTCATTCATGCACTACGTCGCCACTTTTTTCGCCGGTGCTTTTCTTTGCAATTGCGTCCCCCATCTCGTCGCGGGCATCCAGGGCATGCCGTTTCCCACTCCGTTTGCCAAACCCCACGGCGTCGGCGACTCATCGGCGCTGGTGAACTTTCTGTGGGGATTTTTCAATCTGCTGATCGCCCTTTACCTGTTCTCACTCCGCCCGTTCGCATTGGCATTCACGCCCGAGCTGATTGCACCGCTCGCCGGTGCGCTGGTAATCGGCGTGCCGATGTCGGTGCATTTCGGCAAGGTCTGGGGAGACAAGCACGCCCAATGACAAGCAGCGCTTGTCAGTTGACGAATGCCACATTCGTCGATATTGTTCGGTCCATGGCCGATTCAGAATTCATCCACCCGGGCGTTACCGTCCGTCAGAACTGCCTTGAGCGGTTCAATTTGACCGTCACCGAGGGTGCGCTGGTTCTGGGCGTCAGTCGCCAGGCGTTGACCAATCTGTTGAGCGGCAAGGCAGGCATCTCCCCGGAGATGGCGCTGCGGCTCGACAAGGCGTTCGGCGGCGGCGCTGAAACCTGGTTGCAAAGGCAAGTGCTTCACGATCTCGCGAAGGCGCGCCTGCGGCTCGACGAACTCAACGTCGTGCCAATGGTCTCCGCTCAACAACCGGCGTTGTTCTAGACTCCGGCCCATCGAAGATCGGCAAGATCCGCGTTACCCGTAATACCCGTCGGCAAACTGCACTGAACCCTTGAGCAATCCAGGGTTCGTGCTGCTTCGCCCTGATTTTTTAGTATTCCTCATTTAATTATTCGAAACGCTTCGAAGGCCTTGTTGCGCCCTGCTGCTTTAGCGTGGGCTGAGGGCCTTTGTGCATCATATTGAGAGTGAATATGCCGAACAATCGTCGCTTCCATCTATTTCTGACCGGTAGTTTCTTTACAAGCTTTGGCGGCTGGATCAACTTTCTCGCGATTCTCAACATCGCGACCTTTCGCTTTAACGCCAATCCGTTCGATCTGGTCATCCTCAGTGCCGCCTTGCTGATACCGCCCATTTTGCTCACACGCAGCATCAGCAGGGTCTGCGAGCGCCATGCAAGCACAAAGGTTCTGGTTGTCGCGTTGGCGCTCACGCTGTGCACTACCGCGGCACTGCTTTGGGTCAGCAGTTTCGTCGCCTTTCTGCTGGTGGTCGCACTCAAGTCGGCCGCGCTCGGTTTCACCGATCCCGCCGAGACCGTCTACGTCACCACCAGCGTTGCAGAGGCACAGCAAAGCCGCGCATTCCGGCTGCTGAACCTGGCCCAGAGCGTGGCGAAGATCTGTGCGCCTGCCGCCGGTGGCATCGTGGGTGCATTCGCCGGCGACAATCGCACGATGCTGGTGTCGATCGTGTTCATTTGCGGAGCCATCGTCATGATGCTGGCCTCGGCGTCGCACAGCAAAGCGTTGCCGGCGGCGTCCCCGGAAAAGGCGGCTGAGCGTGTGCGCTTTCGTGGTCCCATCATGCCGCTCCTGCTGTGCGTCGGCATTTACTTCGCGCTGTCCGCGGCCGTCAACAACCAGTTTCCGCTGATGTTGCGCAATCAGGGTTTCGACAAGTCCGTGCTCGGCATCCTCGTCTCCTGCTCTGCCTTGGGTGGTGTGCTCGGCAGCCTGTTGCCGACGGGACGCAAGGCGAAGCAGGCGGGACTGGGGGCGCTGCTCACGCCTGCGCTCGCCTGCTGCGCCTTGTTCATCGCGGTAGGCGGAATCTTCCGCTTGCCCTTGCGTCCGGCCGAACTGATGCTGGCCGCTGCGTTCTTTGCGACCGGCTTGGTGGGCGCCCGTTTCAAGGTCGAGTGCCGGCTCTTTATCGCCCGCCGGCTTGCGAACCAGGTGCCGGGGGCCAGCGCGGCGCTGCAGTCTGCCGGCATGTGCATGCAGTTCGTCGCACCTGGCATCGGTGCGGTGCTGACAAGTCTGCTCTCTACAGGCGATGTGTTCATCGTGCTTGGTAGTTTTTCAGCAGCGTGTCTCGTCGCGGTGGCGATGTACTTTGCCAAGCGGCCGCATACAGTTGAACCGCGCGCTGCAGTTGTGCCCGATTGAGGCATTGGCAGCACGGCCGCGCTGCTTGCTCGCTTGCCCTCCCGCCGACGCCACTCAGCGATAAGCGCTATGCTCTTCGCTTCACGCATCTGGCAGTCTTGTCCCTCTCGCGGAGTTCACCATGCAATACCGTAAATTCGGCCGCACTGGCCTTAGCGTTTCACGTCTGTGCCTCGGCACCATGACGTTCGGCTTGCAAACCGAAGAATCCGTTTCACACCGCATTCTCGATAAAGCGGCAGAGGCCGGTGTCAACTTCATCGACACGGCGGACGTCTACCCGCTCGGCGGCGGCGAAGATCTTGCGGGGCGCACCGAAGAAATCGTTGGCCGCTGGCTGAAAGGCAAACGTGAGCGCTTTATCGTCGCCACCAAGGCGGTGGGGAAGGTCGGACCGTCGCCGTGGGACCAGGGCGCCTCGCGCAAGCATCTGCTCGATGCAATCGACGCCTCGCTGCGCCGTCTCGGCACCGATTACGTCGATCTGTACCAGTTGCACTCCGACGACCAGGAGACCCCGCTCGATGAAACCCTTGAGGCGCTCGACCTGATCGTGCGCTCAGGCAAAGCACGCTATGTGGGCGTTTCGAATTTTCTGGCCTACCGTTTGGCGCGCGCCCTCGGACGCGCGGACGTGCTCCGCGTGGCCCGCTTCGTCTCCTTACAGCCGCGCTATAACCTGCTGTTCCGGCAAATCGAGCGCGAGTTGCTGCCGCTAGCCGGCGAGGAACAGCTCGCGGTCATACCGTACAACCCGCTGGCGGGCGGCCTGCTGACCGGCAAGCACCGGCACGACGCGCCGCCTGCGGCCGGCCGCTTTACGGCAACGGTCGGCAAAGCCGGGGAGATGTATCAGCAGCGCTACTGGCATCAGCGCGAATTCGAAACCATCGACAAGCTGCGCGCAATCGCGCAGCAGTCCGGCGCCTCGCTGACGAAAACCTCGGTTGCGTGGGTGCTGGCGAATCCGCTCGTCACCTCGGCGATCCTCGGCGCAAGCAATCCCGATCAGTTGACGGATACGCTCAGTGCTATCGACCTGACGCTCGACGCCGAGTTAAAGGCGCAGCTCGACGATGTGACGCACGAGTACCGCTGGGGCGACGCCGCGCGCTAACGCCTATGTGCTGTTTGCGTGCGCAACGAATGTTGCGCACGCGCCTCACTTGAACGCGCCCGTCCGCTGGGTCGCTTCCGGCAGTTGCCGGGTATCGCGCCACGAACGCGGATGCCAGAGTTTTGCGCCACCTTCAATACCCGCGTCGTTCGATACGACCGCCACGTTCTCCGGCAGCTTGAAATTCAGGCGCGCGGCGTTGCCGCCGCCGATCCATAGCTTGTCGTAGTTCACCAGCGAGGCAAGAATGCCGATCACTTTCTCGACGCGGCGATTCCAGCGCTTGTTGCCCGCCTGCACGCGCGCGGCGTCGCCAATGTATTCGTCGTAAGCGCGATTCTTGCTGACCGGGTGATGCGCCAGCTCCAGATGCGGCATCAACTCGCCGTCGCGAAACAGCGCCGTGCCCGCGCCCGTGCCGAGCGTCAGCACGAATTCGATGCCGTGACCTTGGATCGCCGCGAAGCCCTGCACCTCGGCGTCGTTGATCATGCGCACCGGCAAACCGCCCAGCCGCGTGGCCAGAGACTCGGCAATCGGGATATCGTGCCACCCCACGTCGCCGAAGTGCGGCGCGGTCAGCACGCGGTTGTTACGGACCACGCCAGGGAAGCCGATCGAGATGCGCGTCGGCGGATGCTCGGCAATCAGCGGCTGAACCAGCTTTGCAAGCGTATCGACCAGTTGCTCGGGTGTGCACGGATGCGGCGTTGCCACGCGCAGGCGCTCGGTGAGCATCTTGCCGTGGGCATCGATGATGGCCGCCTTTAGCCCCGTGCCACCTACATCGATGGCGAGAATCTGCTCCGCACCGCGCTTCACCGCGCCCTTGGTGGCCGATTTAGCGGCGGCACGTCTGGCCGGAGTTTTGGCGGTGCCGGCAGCAGTACCGGCAGCACTGCTCTTGACGCTAGCTTTGACATTGGTCTTACGTGTCGCCACGGTGGTCCCCTGGTGGTGTGTTGTTGGGCGTTACTTCTTTGCGTTTGCGTTCACGTCCTTGCTCAATGGACGCCATGTATGGCCTCCGCGCGCCAGCAGGGCATCGGTTTCGGCCGGACCCGCGCTGCCCGCCGGGTAGCCGTGCACGGGCAGCGGACTGCCCTTCGGATGCAGCACGTCGTCCACCGCGGCCCAGCTCGTCTCGATGCTATCGGCACGTTGAAACAGCGTCTCGTCGCCTAGCATGCAGTCGTACAACAACGTTTCGTAGCCGACGTTAGGCTGTTCCTCGAAAAAATCGCCATAGTTGAACGACGACTGCACGGCGCCGATCTGCATCACCGGTCCCGGTGTTTTCACGTTGAAATCGAAACTCGTGCCATGCGTCGGATCGATACGCAAGGTCAGCACGTTGGGCGTCAGCGCATCCACAGGGGTGTCGCGAAACAGACGGAACGGCACCGCCTTCAGTTGCACGGATATCTCCGTGCGACGCACCGTGAGCCGCTTGCCGGTGCGCAGATAGAACGGCACGCCGGCCCAACGCCAGTTTTCGATGAACACCCGTGCGGCCGCATAGGTTTCGGTCTGACTGCCGGCTGCCACGTCCGGTTCCTCGCGATAGCCTTGCCCTGCGGGCCCTCTCTCGTACTGTCCGAATACGACGTCGTCGGTTTTCAACGGCTGGATTGCGTCGAAGATATCGGCCTTCTTGTCGCGCACCGCTTCGGCGTCGAAGGAATTGGGCGGCTCCATGGCCACCATGCCGAGCAACTGAAACAGGTGGTTCGGCAGCATGTCGCGAAACGCGCCGGTCTGCTCGTAGAACTTGCCGCGCCCTTCCACGCCTATGGTTTCCGACGCGGTGATCTGCACGCACTCGATATACTCGCGCCGCCAGACCGGTTCGAACAACGCGTTGGCGAAGCGCACGGCGAGTATGCTCTGCACCGTGTCTTTGCCGAGAAAGTGGTCGATGCGATAGACCTGCTCTTCTTTCGCATAACTCAGGATATGCTCATTGAGATCGCGTGCAGACGCCAGATCAGTGCCAAACGGTTTTTCGATCACAATGCGGCGAAAACCCGCGCCGCCGTCGCCCTCCTTGAGCAAGCCCGCTTTGCCGAGGTGCTCCACAATCGGCTTGAAGAAGCGCGAACTGACTGCGAGATAAAACACCACGTTGCCGCCAGGCGTGTTGTCGAGCTTCTGCTTGAGGCTGCTGAAGGTATCGTCGCTTTCGAACTCGCCGGCCATATATTCGAGCCGCTGCGCGAGTGATCCCCAAGCCTTGTCATCGAGCTTCGAGGTATGGAACGTGCTGGCCTTGTCGGCAGCAAACTGCTGCAGCGCCTTGAACAGGTCGTCGCGCCATGCACGGGTCTCCATCTGGCCGTGATTCACGCCGATGACCTTGGTCTTTTCATCGAGCAGGCCGTCCACCGTCAGGTTATACAGTGCAGGCATCAACAGGCGTTTGGTGAGATCGCCGCCCGCGCCGAAGATCACCAGCGTGCAAGGCGGCGCGGGGTGCTTGCCGGCCGGGACAACGGGAGTGGAGGCCTGCGCGCCGCTGGCCGCGGTGGCAGAGGAGGCGCTTGAATCAGGTGCGTTCGCAGGAGTCGACATGGGGTTCACTTGATCGAAGGAAGCCAATGAAACGGGCGTGGCAATACATAAAAGACCAGGCCCGCCGCCGCACAGTTCAAAAACAATCGCGTATCGTCTGCTTGCAGGGGTCTGTACCCCCTCGGTCCCCTACTCCTTCAAGGCATCACACCTGCCTACTTGGTGGCAAGCGCCGCTTCGACATCGCCGGTCACCGGGACGTTGCCCGCTTCGCCCATCACGCGCGGCTGCAGCAACAGCGCGACGAGCCCGCTCCAGCCGGTCTGGTGCGAGGCGCCGACGCCGCGCCCATTGTCGCCGTGAAAGTATTCGTGAAACAGCACGAGATCGCGTGAACGCGGGTCCGCCTGCAGCAGCGGATACGCGCCCATCACCGGGCGCTCGCCGTTGCTGTCCTTGAGAAACAGCGTGGTGGCGCGCCGCGCGAGCTGGTCGGCAATTTCGCTTAGCGAGAACTTCTGGCTCGAACCGGTCGGAAACTCAACACGGAAATCGTCGCCGTAATAGCGGTGAAACTCATATAACGACTCGATCAGCAGGTAATTGACCGGCATCCAGATCGGCCCACGCCAGTTCGAATTGCCGCCGAACACACGCGAGTCCGACTCGGCCGGCAGATACTTGACGCAAAAGCTGTCACCGTTATGCCTGTACACGAACGGCTCGTCACGGTGCACTCGCGAGAGCGCCCGCACGCCGTGATCGGAAAGAAACTCTGACTCGTCGAGGGCACGGCGCAACAACGCCTTCATGCGATGCCCGCGCAGCAGCGACAGCAGCAGGTTGTTGCCCTTACCCGGCTCGTTCCAGCGCGAGACCAGCTTGGCAAGATCCGGACGGTGCTCGAGAAACCATATGAGCCGGTCGCGCAAGCCCGGCAGGTTGCCGTGCAGGCGCTCTTCGAGGACGTGCACCGCAAACATCGGAATCAGGCCGACAATCGAGCGCAGCCGCATCGGCTCGTTCGTGCCATCGGGCAGTCTTAGCTTGTCGTAGAAGAATTCGTCTGCGCTATCCCATAGGCCGGTGTCGCAGCCGTCGTCGCAACTGACGGCCTCCGCGATGTACAGGAAGTGCTCGAAGAACTTCACGCCAATATCGACGAACACGTGATTGGCAAACGCCAGTTCCAGCGCAATCCGCATCAGATCGAGCGCGTAGGCCGCCATCCATGCGGTGCCGTCGGCCTGGTCGATGTGGCCGCCGGTCGGCAGCGGCGAGGAGCGGTCGAAAATGCCGACGTTGTCGAGCCCAAGAAAGCCGCCCTGGAAAATGTTGTGGCCGTCGGCGTCCTTGCGGTTCACCCACCACGAAAAATTCAGCAGCAGCTTGTGAAACACCAGTTCGAGGAAATCGCGGTCGCCTTTGCCGGTCAGCGCCCGGTCGATTTCATAGACACGCCACGCGGCCCACGCATGCACCGGCGGATTGGCGTCGCCAAGCGCCCACTCGTAAGCCGGTATCTGACCGTTGGGATGCTGATAGCGATCCTTGACCAGCAGCAGCAACTGACGCTTGGCAAACTCCGGATCGATCAGTGCGAACGCGGCTGCATGAAACGCCAGATCCCAGGACGCGTACCAAGGGTATTCCCACTTGTCGGGCATCGAGACGATATCTGCGTTGCACAGATGCCGCCAATCGGTATTGCGGCCGCGCTTGCGGCTCGCCGGAGGCGTGGGCTGCGCAGGATCGCCGTCGAGCCAGCGCTGCACGTCGAACTGGTAGTACTGCTTCGACCACAGCATGCCGGCCAGCGCCTGCCGTTGGACAAGCCGCGCATCCGGGTCGTGCATGTCGTGCTGCAACGCCGCATAGAACGCATCGGCTTCAGCGAGGCGGCGGGCAAACAGGGCGTCGACGTCGAGCGGCACGTCATCCGGCGCGGATTCCGGGCGCCAGCGCAGATAGACCACAGCGCGGCCATGCGGCGCCAGCTCGAGCGGCGCATGCGCCGCGGCCTTGCTGCCGGCGTCGGCTCGCACGGCCTGGGTATCGCCGGCGACGAGGTAGTCGTTGATGCCGTCCTTGAACGGTCCCGCGCCGTCCATACCGAACAGACGCTTGACGTTGGTATCGTTCTCGCAGAAGAGCCAGGTCAGCGCGGGCGTGTCTTTCGACCATGCGGTGACCACGATCGGATCATGCCCATGCTGACGCCCGATCAGATGCGTTTCACCGTGTGCCGTCTGTCTGGAAAGCGATGGCCGCTCTTGCGTGCCTTTCCACGACCACGTATTGCGCGCCCAGATCTGCGGCAGCACGTCGAGCGAGGCGGACTGGTCGGCGCGGTTCTCGACCGTGACGCGCATCACGATGTCGTCGGGTGTGTGCTTGGCGTATTCGATCTGTACGTCGAAATAGCGGCAGTCGTCGAACACGCCGGTATCGAGAACTTCGTACTCGGGCATGTCGGGGCCGCGCCGGGCGTTTTCCTGCACCAGGTCGCTATACGGAAACGCGCTGTGCGGGTACTTGTACAGCATCCGCATATAAGAATGGGTGGGCGTGCCGTCGAGGTAGAAATACAGCTCCTTGACGTCCTCGCCGTGATTGCCCTGCGCATTGGTGAGACCGAACAGACGTTCCTTGAGGATGGTGTCGTGGCGGTTCCAGAGCGCGAGCGAGACGCACCAGTTCAGCTTGTCGTCGCCAAAGCCGGCAATGCCGTCTTCGCCCCAGCGATAGGCACGGCTGCGCGCGTGGTCATGCGGGAAATAGTCCCACGCGGTACCGCCCGGGCTGTAATCCTCACGTACCGTGCCCCATTGACGCTCGCTCAGATACGGGCCCCAGCGCTGCCAGTGAGCACATTCCCTGGAGTGCAGGCGGGCGCCTTCGATGGTGGCGAGCAGATTGGCGGCACGCAGCGGCGGCATGGAGCGTTCCCTTGCTTTTCGAGCTTAGCGGTGGGACTCACATCGTAGCGCGTTTTAGGCGCAGTGGACTTACCCGCTGGCCAGCATCCGTTTCACTCTTAACAATTCCCCTAGCGACCACGCCTGAAACGGCGTACCGCCGGGTTGATGCGGTGCATCACCGTCGGCGACTTCGCAAACGTGATCGAGGCCGTTGTGATCCAGGTGTTCGAGCAGCGGCGCAAGAAAGCGCGTGCGTGCCTGGGCCCGCGCGCCCGCATCCGGTTGATGCACACGCAGCCATGCTTCGACAAACGGCCCCATCAGCCACGGCCACACCGTGCCCTGATGATAGGCGCCGTCCCGTTGCGACGGACCGCCCGCGTAACGACCCCGATATGCAGGATCGGACGGAGCCAGCGTGCGCAAGCCGAGCGGCGTCAACAGATGCGCTTCCACCTGCTCGACCACCGCGCGCGCGGTCGCACCTTCAACCAAGGGGAACGGCAAACCGCCCACCGCGAAAATCTGGTTGGGCCGGATCGAGCGGTCGACGTTGCCTGGCACATGGTCGACATCGACGTTATCGAACAGCGCGCCGCTCACCGGGTTCGTGAAGCGCTGCACAAAGGCCTGCGAAGCGCGCGCTGCCGGCTCCTGCCACTGCGGATTCCAGACGGACGCAATACGCAGCGCGTTGATCCACAACGCCTGCACTTCAACCGGCTTGCCGATGCGCGGCGTCACCACCCAGTCGCCAACTTTCGCATCCATCCACGTCAGTTGCACGCCCGGCACGCCGGCGCTTAGCAGCCCGTCGTCAGCGGCGCGTATCGCGAAGCGGGTGCCCTGGCTATACCCCCTGAGAATCGCCTCAACCGCCTGTTGCAAGCGCTTGCGCGTGGCGTCGCAGGCCTGCTCCGCGGCGAGATAGTCGTGCACCGCAACAACGAACCAGAGCGATGCGTCGACAGCGTTGTACTCCGGTGCGCTGCCATAGTCGGGAAAGCGGTTCGGCAGCATCCCTTCGGAGAGCGTATTAGCCCATTCGAGCAGAATCGCCTCAGCGGCTTCGTGACGGCCGGAGGCTAACAGCAGGCCACGCATCGCGATGAAGGTATCGCGGCCCCAGTCGGTGAACCAGGGGAAGCCAGCAACGACCGTGCGACCCTCGTCGCGTGCGACCAGATAGGCATCGGCAGAGCGGTGCAAGCGCGAGGGGAACCCGCTGCGCCGCGCGTATTCGGCGTCGGCCAGCGTCTTGAAGCGTTCGGCCACCGGCGTGGCGACTGGCGGGGGGCCGGCCTGCAGGATCATCAACGCCTCGTGATCGCCAAGCGGGAAGCTAAACACGCCGGGCGTTGCCAGGTCTTCGCTGAAATCGAGGCCACGTTCGCGCTCACGCACGTAGCAGAAGTTTCGATACCAATCGGGCGCATGAGCATACGTGCCGTTGGTGGATGCGTGGATGACCGGCAGGTCGCCGTATGGCTGCCAGCTCACGCGGCCATGAGCATCGTCCACATCCGCGTTGAAATTGAATGCCGCGTTTTCATGGTGCAGTGCATGGTAGTCGCGGCCCGATAGCAGCGGTCGAACATTCAGCGTATAGCGGTGGGGCTGTGCGCCGCTTGTCTCACCGCTTGTCTCACCGCTTGTCTCACCGCTTGTCTCACCACTTACCGGGTCACTTGCCGGATCACTTCGCCCATCGCCCGCGTCCCCGTGTTCGAGGCGCCAGCGCAGAAGCGTCTCGCAACTCGCCTTCACCACGAAGACCTCCGCAATCAGCACCGTCTCGCCATCGATCTGGAAGCGCCACGTCGGCCACGGCTGCGTATCGAAGCTGAGCAGACTAGTGGACACGTCCGGATAAACCACGTCCGGCACATAACGCTGCATGCTGATTGGATAACGCTTGCCATCCGCCTCGAGCCACGCTTCGATGCCGTTGACCAGCACGACCCGGCCGCCAGGCGCGTGCATGGCGCTCAGTAACAACGCGTGGTAGCGCCGCGTGCGCTCGGTGCCGACCGTTCCCGATGCAAATCCGCCAAAGCCGTCGGCCTCGAGCCACTCGTTCATAAACCGAAAGGAGTCGAAAGACTGTTCGATGCGTGTCATTTTTACATTTCGCTCATTCAGCAGTCCGATCTTACCGATTTAACAATTGAATACGGTAAATCTGCCAGTTTTTCCCGTCTTATCTTTTCGAATAACTTTCCAAAAGCCCACAAATAGCTCTCGTTTTAGCGGCTCGCAAACGTTACACACTCTTTCATAATATTTTCTTCAAGTCACTGGAGACTGCATCCCGCTACCCGAACGAGGATGCAGACATGAGACGACACCCGATTGCGGCCACCGCTGTACTCGTTGCATTCACAACCATTTTGCTGTCCGCCTGCGGTCCGGACGACGGCACCTCGGCAAGCGTCGATCAAAACAGCGCTGCACCCAGCGCGACCCCAGTCTCGGGCCACGAGACAAGCCCAACGGTAACACCGCAGTCCGCATTCGGCGCGTCGGCCACGCTGGCCAACGCGCCCGACGCCGCGGCCGCCTCGGACAGCGCGGTGCAAAGCGTGCAGGCAAGCCTTGCGGCAGACAGCCGGCAAGTCGCCCCCGTACTGCGCTATGCGCCGGGCGACAGCGGTCAGGACAACAACAGTAATTGAGCACCGGATTCCCCCGGGCGCGTCAGACGCGCTCTCTTCCACCCCCGCAGAAGGTGATAACCAATGACCTCAAATAGCCGTCGCCGTTTCCTGCAGACCGTCGCATCGTCCGCTGGTGCAGCCGCCGCTTTGGCCGCATTCCCTGAATCGATCCGCAATGCGCTCGCCGTACCGGCAAACTCGCGCACCGGCACGATTCAGGATGTCGAGCACATCGTGGTGTTCATGCAGGAGAACCGTTCCTTCGATCACTACCTCGGCCACCTGCGCGGCGTACGGGGTTATAACGACCGCTTCCCGATTCCGTTGCCGGGCGGCCAGCAGCCGGTGTGGTATCAACCGTCCAAGGAAAATGCAGCGCAGCCGGTGCTGCCGTTCCATCTGAATACGCAGACCACCAGCGCGCAGTGCGTGGGCGATCTGGACCACTCGTGGTACCCGACGCACTACGCGATCAACAACGGTGCGTACAACCAGTGGCCGCAGTACAAGACCGACATGACGATGGGCTACTACCTGCGTAGCGACATTCCGTTCCACTACGCACTGGCCGACGCCTTCACGGTCTGCGACGCCTACTTCTGCTCGCTGCCTGGCCCGACCCACCCGAACCGTTCGTACCTGATGACGGGCATGGTGGACCCGAGCGGCACGATGGGTGGCCCGCTGCTCGACAACAACGACTATGTGGACGGCGACGGCCCGCCGAAGTACGCGCTGCTCTCGTGGACCACCTATCCGGAACGCCTGCAGGCCGCCGGCATCTCATGGCAGGTCTACCAGCAGGGCCTCACGGGCGCCGATCCGCTGAACGGCAACTACGGCACCAACATCCTGCAGAACTTCGTCAACTACATCAACGCCCAGCCGGGCTCCGCGCTGTACGAGCGCGCGCAAACGGTGCGCACGATTGCCGATCTGAAGAACGACGTGCTCGCAGGCAACCTGCCGCAGGTGTCATGGCTGCTGCCGCCGGCTGCTTACTCGGAGCATCCGAGCTACACGCCGGCTTACGGCGCGGAATACCTGTCGACGATTATCGATGCGCTGACGTCGAATCCGGAAGTGTGGAGCAAGACGGTCCTGTTCGTCATGTACGACGAGAACGACGGCTTCTTCGACCACCTCGTGCCGCCGCAACCGGCAACGACAGCGGCTCAAGGCCAGTCGACCGTCAGCGTGGAAGGCGAGATTCACAACGTGGTGAACCCTTTGCGCGGCGGCAGCTACACGGCCGACGGCCTGCCCTACGGTCTCGGCCCGCGCGTGCCGATGACGATCGTCTCGCCGTGGACCAAGGGTGGTTTTGTGTGTTCGCAGGTGTTCGATCACACCTCGGTGATCCGCTTCATCGAAAAGCGTTTCGGCGTGTTCGAGCCGAACATCACGGCATGGCGCCGTGCGGTGTGCGGCGACCTGACCCGGGCGTTCGACTTCCGCACGCCGGACGCAACCATGCCGCCGCTGCCGGATACCAGCAACTACATCACGACCGCCAACAACCAATGCGCAAACAATCCGAAGCCGGTCGTGCCGACGACGCCGGGGCCGTTCGACGCGCAGGAGCCGGGCATCCGTTTTGCCCGTGCGCTACCGTATGAACTGCATGTGAACGGTCATGTGAGCGTCACGCAGAACACCTTCACGATCGAGCTGGCCAACACCGGCGAGCACGGCGCGCACTTCTACGTGTACTCGACGAACCGCACGGACGGTCCGTGGCGCTATACCGTCGAAGCGGGCAAATCGCTGAAGGAGACCTTCGACCTGAGCACGACGAGCGGCGTCTATACCTTCGACGTGTATGGCCCGAACGGCTTCGTGCGCAAGTTCGCCGGCAACGCGGCGCAGACGCAAAGCGGCAAGCCCTCGCTGCCGGAAGTGCGCACGCACTACGACGTGGCGAACGGCAACGTGTTCCTGGCGTTCACCAACAAGGGACAAGGCTTTGCGCGCCTGACGGTAATCGATAACGCGTATGGCGCGCGTCCGCGCACGATCGTCGTGCCGGGTGGCGCCGAGATCGAAGAGGCATGGGTGCTGGCGTCGAGCCATCACTGGTACGACCTGACTGTCAGCAGCAATGAAGACAGCAGCTATGCCCGCCGCCTCGCCGGTCACGTCGAAACCGGCCGTCCGAGCATCACCGATCCGGCGGCTGTAGGGCCGACCCTGACCGCGATCTAAGGTCTCTGGGGTGCCGCTGGGTATTGGGTTAGCAAACGGGTTAGCAAACGCCGCATGACGTATGCGGCAAAACCGATACCCAGCGGGCCGGCGATTGAATTACGCCCCTAGCAGCACACCGGTGCGCACCGGCCTGGTTCCCGTGACCCGGCCCAAGGGCGCGCCTGCGGTCACAAAGCGGATCGCGCGGCGCATATAGAAAATGCCGTCGGTCTTGCTGCTGATCGTGGTGGTTTCGTCCGTCAGCGGATCGACGATATCGAATAGCGGATCGCCCGCGCGGATCGTGTCGCCGATGTTCGCCCGGTGCACAAGTATCCCGCTCACCGGCGCATAGAACTGCTCACTGCCGGCAAGCGGTGTGGCCGGCGTCAGCAGTTCGGGCAACGGCTTCGGTTCGCCGCGAATGGCTTTGCGCCACGTCAGATAGTCGACAATCGCGTCCGCATCCTGTTGCGCCACCGCATACGACACATCGCGTTGCCCGCGGCACTCCACGGTCACGGCCAGCGTGCCGTTGCCGACCGGCTTGTCGGCCGGCAGGTTCTGCTGCAATTGCCACCACAGCAGGCTATGCGTTTCGTCGAACGCGCCGCCGCCCGAGTCCGTCGCCAGCAGCGAGGCGCGCGAGCCCAGATAGCGCGCGAGCGGCTCGAAGTCGGGCCAGCCCGCTTCACTCGTGTAGACATGCATCACCGCTTCCAGCGAGCAATGCAGGTCGATCACCACGTCCGCGTCGTAGGTGAGCTTCTGCAGCGCCAGTTGCAGCGATTCGAACTCGGTCAGCGGCTTTTGCTGCTCCAGTTCTTCACGCACCAGTTGACGCACGATCTGACGGTTGGTCAAGCGGTCCGAGCCAAGCGCCTCTTTGGCGCGCTCCACCACCCGCGAGAATTGCAGGAAATGGCGGTTGAAGTTCTTGCCGCTGCTCAGATCGAAGCGTCCAATGAACTGCCCAAGCAAGTACTGGCCAAGCCCAACCGGGTTCGCCACCGGCACCACCACGATCTCGGCGGCCAGCGCGCCTTGCGCCTCGAGTTCGCGCAGACGCCGGTTCAGCAGCACGCTCGTCAGCATTGCGGGCGTTTCGTCGGCGTGCAGCGTCGACTGCACGTAGATTTTCTGTCCGCTATCCGTCGGGCCGAAATGAAAGCTCACCAGTTCACGTTGCGTGCCGATGGCGGGTGACAGAAGCGGGATCGATTGTTTTTTCATGAGCGAATGTGGGTGGGGTGACTATCCGGATACGCGCCGGCAGGTGCTTGCCGGCGATGGTCATTGCGATCGGTCAATTGCCGCCGTACGGATCGAAATCGAAATACTTGTGGGCAATCTGCGCGTAGGTGCCGTCCTTCAGCATCGACGCGATCGCGCTATTGATGGACGCCTGCAAGGCGGTCTCGTCCTTGCGCAGACCGATGCCTACGCCACGGTCGCCCATCGAGAGCGGCGCGCCGACAAACGCGAAGCCTTTGCCGGCCGGCGTGCGCAAGAAGCCCTGATCGGCTTCCACCGTGCCGAGCAACGCACCGTCCAGGCGGCCGTTGACGAGATCCGTGAAGACTTCGTCCTGACTCTTGTACGCGACGATATTGACGCCGTTAGGCGCCCAGTGTGCCTGCGCGTAGGTTTCGAACTGGGTGCCCGACTGCACGCCGATCTGCTTGCCCTTCAGCGACGCAACCGAGTCGCTCAGCCCGGAACCTTGCTTGGCCACAAGGTGCGACTTGAACTGGAACAGCTTCGACGAAAACAGAATCTGTTGTTCGCGCTTTTCGGTGATCGCCATCGAGGACATGATTGCGTCGATCTTGCGCGCCTGCAGCGCCGGAATCATCCCCGAGAACTCCAGCTCGACCCATTGGCAATGCGCGTGGATACGACGGCAGATTTCGTTGCCGAGGTCGACGTCGAAGCCCTTTACGCTGCCGTCCGGCGCTTTGGCGTCCATGGGCGGATAGCTCGGATCAATGCCGAGCCGCAGCGTGTCGTTACCACTAGCAAACGCGCTGCCGCTGAAAGTCAGCGCAGCGATCAGGAGCATCAACGGAGTTTTCATGGTGAGCCGGTCGGGTAGAGAGGTGGCTTGAAGGTGGCTTGGGAAAACAGGAACTGCGCTGGAACTGCGCGAACTGCAGTGTGGAACAGGTCATGCTAAGCCGCGCCGGTGCGCCAAAGAAGTCCCTATCGGTCTATCATGTTCACTTTTACCGATCACCAACTTCACCGAGCACCATGGCCCTGACGATCTCCCAGTTGCGCGTGTTCATCGCCGTGGCGGAACACGGCAGCATTCGCGCGGCGGCGCGGGCATTGGGAACGGCGCAGAGCGGCATCACCCAGCAGTTGCAGAACCTCGAGCTGATCCTCGGCGCGACGCTGTTCACCCGCACCAACCGCGGCATTGCCTTGACGGCGCTGGGTCAAAGGCTGCTGCAACGGGCCGCTGCGATCCTCGGCGAATGCGAGCGGGCCGAGCAGGAGGTGCAGCAGTTGCGCGGCGATTATGTCGGCCAGGTCACGTTCGGCATGACCACGGAGCCGCTGATCGACGCGCTCGCTCCCGTGCTCACCGAATTCCGCGCGCGCTTTCCACGGGTCGCCGTGCATCTGCGCACGGGCACCTCGCGCATGATGATTGCGTGGATTCGCGAAGGCACGCTGGATTTCGCCGTGGCGCTGGTTTCGAAGCATACGGATACAGCGGATCTCTCCGTTACCCGGCTTTATCCTTCCGATCCTGTGATCGTCTGCCGGCGCGGTCATCCACAGGCGGGCGCGACTTCGCTCGCCGAGCTGACCGGCTGCACGTGGATCGCCACGCGCTCGCCCAATCTGACCGACGATCCACAGGCCAGCCGTCTTAGCAATCTGTTTGAAAGCCACGGCCTGCCGCCGCCCAATATCATCGCCACGGTGGAGGGCCTGTACGAGAGCCTGCACCTTGTCGGGGAAACCGATTGCCTGTCGCTCGAATCGTCGGTTGTGGTGAAGCAGGGCCCTTTCGCGGATACGCTGACTTCGATTGCGGTGCGCGAGCGCGCCGTCGAGCAGGACGTCTGCCTGCTGCAACGCGCCGCCGTTCCGGTCACGCCCGCCGCGCAGGAACTGGCGACGATGATTGCGTCGTACACCCGCACCGTCCGCGCCCGCGCCGGATAGCCGGGCGGCGGGGCGCCGGGCCGCTCCGGGTTCATTCCGGCGTCAGTCCGGCCGCACGGAAAAAGAGCGCCTCCACCTTCCGCGCAAGGCGCGAGCGGTTCACCCGCTTCTCCTTCATATACGCGTAGTCCACCGCGCTGTGCAGGCCGCTGAACAAAAACGCCGCCACGAAACGCGGATCGTCGATCGACCATGCCTGCGCCGTGGCGCCCGCTTGCAGCAGCGCGGCCAGATCGTCGATGACCCGGTTGTCGACGAGACCTTTGCGGGTCGGCGGGCGCGACTCGAAAAACACCGCGTCGTGCAAGCGAATCGAATCGAGGTAGCCGGCCACACACGCGCTGGCCCAACTCGCCAGCTTCGTCCTCCACTCGCCTTGCGGCTGGCGCTCCACGGCAGTCTGCACGTTCGACAGCAGCGCTCCGGCAAACCGGTCACGCAACGCGGCGAGCAAGTCTTCCTTGGACGAAAAGTGGAGATAGAACGTCCCCTTCGCGACGTCAGCGCCGATGGTGATCTGTTCTATCGTCGTGGTGGCGACGCCCTGTTCGAGAAACAGACGCTGGGCGGCATTCATCAGTTCATCGCGCCGTTCTTCGGGCGCCTTGGTCCTGGGCCGGAGCCGGGTGGCAGTACGCATCAAATGGATTAGCCTCTACGACGGGTCGTGGATAAGTCACTGCGCGAAGGATAACGCAAGGCCCTTCATCAGTGACCGGGTGCGCGACGCGCCGCTTATGCCTGCGTGCCGTCCAGCCGATCCGCCTTGCGCAGCGCCGGAAACAGCCGCGCCCAGATGCCGGTGACCAGCAGCGACCCCAGCCCGCCGAAGATCGCGGCCCCTACCGGCCCGAGCACGCGCGCCACGACGCCGGTTTCGAATTCGCCCAGTTCCGCCGAACCGCCGATAAAGAGTCCCGCCACCGCCGACACGCGGCCGCGCATCGCATCCGGTGTGACGATCTGCACCAGCGTCTGCCGCACATAGACGGAGATCATGTCCGCAGCGCCCAATGCGATCAGCGCGATCACCGACACGAGCATCGAGCGCGACACGGCGAACACCAGCGTCGCCACGCCAAAGGCGGCTACCCCGCCGAACATCCAGCGACCCGCACGGCGATGCAGTGGCCAGCGCGTCAACGCAAAGGCCATCGCGACCGCACCGATGGCCGGCCCCGAGCGCAGCACACCGAAGCCATGCGCTCCCACCTTCAGCACGTCGCTTGCGAACACCGGCAGCAAGGCGGTCGCACCACCCAGCAGGACGGCGAACAGGTCCAGAGAAATGGCGCCCAGCACGATCTTGTTCGACCAGACATAGACGAGCCCTTCCCGAATATGCGCGAGGCGTGAACCGGCTTGCGGCGTGGGACGGGTATTGGCGCGGATCGACAGCAAGGCGGCCGCAGCGCCCGTATAAAGGACTGCCGCGCTTCCGTAGGCGAGCGCCGGCGAAACCGCACAGAGCACGCCGCCAAGCCAGGGGCCGACGACCGAACAGCCCTGATCGCTCAACGAGCTCCATGAGATGGCGCGCGGCAATACCGCACGCGGCACCAGCATTGGCCCAAGCGCCCCCTGTGCGGGCGAGAGAAAGGCACGCGAAGCGCCAAACACGGCGGCGACCCCAAACACCGGCAGCAACCCTGCCTGTGGATGCAGCGAGAGGATCAGCAGCGCCAGCGCGCAGCCAATCTCAGCCACCGTGCAGATTTGCAGGATCGCGCGCCGGTCGCAACGGTCGGCCACGGTGCCGGCAAGCAACGTCAGCATGAACAACGGCACGAACTGCGACAGCCCGACCATGCCCACAAGGAACGCACTTTGCTCAACGCTCTTCGACGCCCGTGCAATCGTGTACACCTGCCAGCCGAGCGTAATGCTCTCCACCTGCACGGCGAGCGCAAGGCACATGCGCGTGGCCCAGAACAGCAGGAAGGCGCGGTATCCGAAGACCGAATCCGCCCGGGTGTGGGACGACGCGGCTGCACCGGGCGGCGGATCGAGTTGGGTATTCATTCGTCACGACACCTCGCGGCGCCTCCTGCAATTTCAGGCTGCCATGGTACGCGACTGACTGCCGGTCAGTCAATCGCCGGACGAGACCACCCGCTTCCCTTGCCCGATGGCCACGCTGAACAACGCTCTGTGAGCGGTCGTTCTGACTTACCCGCCAAACCTTCGCCGTCCCCGGACAACGCTCCGACCGGCGCCTTTAGCGGGTTACGATCACCGTGGAGAACATCACAAACTGTCGGCAGCCCGCTCGCGTGACAATGCGATGACGCCTGACCGGCCCAGGAGACAAGTGACATGCTTGTGACATGAGCATCCTGCCAACCCAACACCGATCGGTTAGCCCTTCCATGCGAGTCCTATTCGTCGTCGGCAATCTGGGTGATTATCACGTTCCGCGTTACCAGGCGCTTCTGCGGCTCGCCAACAGCCGCGGTCATGAGGTGTTTCTCGTCGAAGTGTTCGGCAAGTCCGGCGTGTACGGCTTTCCGCAGGACCGGCGCGCCGCGTTCTTCAATACACAACCTGCGAACTGCGTCACGCTTATCAAGGATGCGGGCGAAGGCGACGGGCATACCTTGCGGGTGGCCGTCGAACTGTTCTCGGTACTCCGCACGTTCGCACCGGACGTGGTCGTCACGCTCGGCTACAACACCAATTACTCCATCGCGCTGTGCATCCTGAAGGCGCTGACGCGCCGCTTTTCCTTGATCTATATGTCGGACTCGAAAGCGGACGACGGCAAACGCTACGCCCTTAAGGAGCGTGCCAAGCGCCTGCTGGTATCGAAGTTCGACGCCGCGCTGGTGGCAGGAGAGAAGCACCGCGCCTACGCGCAGTCGCTGGGCGTGCCGATGGAACGCTCGCGCGTTGGCTTCGACGTCATCGACGTCGATTACTTTTCCCGCATGGCCCGCGAAGCCGAAGCGAACACCGCCGGCATCCGTGTGCGCTTTACGCTGCCGCCGCGCTATGTGCTCTGCGTGAGCCGCTTCGTGTCACGCAAGAATATCGACCTGCTGATTACGGCCTTCTTTCACTCGGGGCTGCATGCGGCGGGCGTTTCACTCGTGCTGGTCGGGCAGGGTCCGTGCAAGGAACAATTGCTGGAGCAGATTGACCGGCTCGGTCTGAGCCGTCACGTGGTCATTCTGAGTTCGGTGCCGAACCCCGATATGCCGGGTCTCTATGCACTGGCGGATTTTGTCGTACTCGCCAGCAAATTCGACCAGTGGGGCTTGTGCATCAACGAGGCCTTTGCGGCCGGCACACCCGCCATCGTCACACGCACCTGCGGGGTGGCGCACGAGCTGGTGCACGACGGCGTCAACGGCTTCATCGTGGAGCCCGACGACGAGTCCGCGCTCGCCATGAAGATCATGCAGCTAGGCACCAACGGCACACTGCGCGAACGCTTCTCCGTGAATGCGCTGACGTCAGTCAGGCGTTGGACTCCCGCATTGTTCGCGTCGAACACCATCGAACTCGCCGAATCGATGATCGGCTCGGCCACCCGCACGCAAGAAGCGGCATGAGCCGCGCAGCCGCAACCATAGCGGCGGCGTTCGGGCCGCCTACCTTGCGCGACCGGATTCTCAGAGGTTAGGTGCAAACACCGCCGTCGAGCCCGGCACGATACGGCGTTTGAGGGTGCGCGCGACCGAATACAGGGTTCCCAGGCGCTCCACCCCTAAGCGCTGTTTCAATGCCCCGCCAAAGCCATCGAGGAAGTTGTAGGTGGCCGCACTGGGGAAGCCATCGAAATCGAACGTCAGCTTGCGCTCGAGCGCACGCTGGATTCCCATCCAGATCAGCAGGCTGATCGATCCGCCATGCGCTCCGAGCGAGCGCGACGAAAGCAGGTAGTACATCGCATGCTGGTCCCAGACGAGACCGATCGCCGCCACCAGCCGCCCGTCCGGGCCATAGGCGCCCAGCAGATGCCCCGCTTTGCGGGCCACAAACTCATTCACGAGTTGCCGCATCACCGCTGAGCCATAGGCATTCGTGCGCGAACGCTCAAGCAGATTCGCTTCGTAGAACTGCAGAAACTCGCTCGGTGTCGCGATAGGGGCGACGGTTAGCTGGCGCTCGGCACTGCGGATCACATTGCGGGTCTTGCTGTGCAAACGCGTCCAGGCTTCGTCCACGGTGCAATCCGGCGCGATCTGCAACGTGTAGCGCGCCGACACCGTGAATCCACGCAGGGCAAATGCGAGCGCGTCTTCGACCCGCGGATCGAAGAGCTGAAAGAAGCTGTCGAAGTGCGGCAGTTGTTCGATCAGTTCGGAGGTGACGCTCAGCCGATGATGCTGTTCATGGGAAGCGTCGAGGCCGGCAGGTTTGATCACTGGGCCGAGGGTGCGGGTAAGCGGAGGGAGATGGGATATCCGCCACATCCCCATGCGGGTCGAGTAGTAAGGCAGCTTTCCGACCACCTCTTTGCCACGTACGACCTGGGCAACGCTCCAGTCGCCGCCGGTTGCGATATCGAGCCACCAGGGTTCGTGAAAGATGGAGTAGGCAACATCGTCGACCGTCCTTGCCGGTACGGCGCCCGACTGCAAAACAGGCGCGCCGCGCGTCATGCGTTCAACAGGCAACGTAGGGTCTCGTACGGTTGTCATCGGCGACTCATGTAGTTGCGGGCGGCGGCGCCCGCGGGCAATCCACCGCTACCTTGTCCTTCCCCTAGACCGCCGGGCGTATCCACCCGGTCATGCTCACGCGCGTCGATCCGACTCGATAACGGCGAGTCTATGCGCACTCGGGTAGTACTTTCACGCCAAAATCCAGTAGAAGCCGGGGGCATGTAGCTAGGAGACCTCTTTCCTGATAACAATTCAGCCGGATAGCGCACGTTGCGCGCAAAGCTTGGTCGCCCCTCTCCGCTTGCATCCAATGAAATGCCATTCAGTGCGTGAAGATGGACAAGGTTAATGCCGGTATCCCGGCCTGCACAAACGTCAGCCGCTTCGAATCGCTCAGGCAACCGGCCGTGAGGCTCGATGTCCTAACGATCGAAACACCGGTCGCTTTTACTTCACTGAATCGGGCATGGAACACTCTTACCTCCCTTGCCGATGAGTGTCCGCTGTGCCTGACCTACGCGTACTGCGAGCAGGCCGCCGCACAAGTGTTCGCCAACGGCGGCGTGGTGAACGTTGCAATCGTATTGCGTGACGACGAACTGCTCGCCCTGTGGCCGGTTGCGATCTTCCGCGAAAAATTCGCGCGCATCGCCCGGGCACTGACATGCGGCAGCGGCGAGGAGTATGGCGGTCCACTGCTGAAAGGGCGGCCGCGGCGCGATCTCTACCGGGACGCCGCGGCGGCGGTCATGCGCGTGCATGCCGACGTTCTCGAGGTCGGCATGCTTGAACACGGCAGCCTCCTCTACGAGACACTCGGCGCGTTGCCGCAATCCTGGGTCTGGCCACGGTTGCCGGCGCGCTGGCGTCGATTACCGGGCTACTCGATTCGGCTGCGAGCGTTTGCAAGCTGCGACGACTTTATGGCGACCCGGCCGAAGTCGCTGCGCTCGAATCTGCGCTATTGCCGCAAGCGGCTCGAAACCCAGGGAGAAGTGGAATTTGGCTGGGCGCAGACCGCGAGCGACGCAGCGGCCCTGCTGACATGGCTATTCGCCAACAAGCGGTGCTGGGCGATCAGTCACGGCCTCAATACGCCCTATCTGATGGACGATCAGGTGCGCGACTTCTTTATTGGACTGGCGCAGCGGATCGACCTGTCGCAGAACCCGCTTGTCGCCTTCGTCAAGGTGGCAGGCATGCCGGTCGCAGCTTCGGTGAATCTGGCCGGCTCGAACTCGGTTGAGTACTTCATCACCACTTATGACGCGGCATTTGGCGCTTACTCGGTGGGCGCCTTACTCGTTGAGTTTCTGATCAGATGGTCCCACGCCAATGGCCGGGACTTCGACTTTCGCCCGTTGCATGCCGACTACAAGGCACGCTGGGCCAACTGCGAAACGTGGCATGAGCGATCCGTCATCATGCTGAGCGCACGGGGTCGCATCGTGGAATTACCGTTGCTGTTCGCACAGACTGGACGCGTAAAACGGAAACTGCGCGAGTGGATAGGGCAGTTGAATTCCCGCTCTCAAGGCCCGGCGTCTTAAGGGCGCAGCAGGTCAAGGGCGCAGCAGGTCGAAGCCACCCAGCACGACCACTCCGCTTAGCGCGATCAGCGCGACTGAGTGCTGACCGAAATACAGAATGGCAGCGGCCGACCACGTAGCGAGAGAAAAAGCGGCGATACGTTTCATGATGTGTTTGCCGGTCCTGCCGGCGTCAAGATTGGGCCAACACTGCATGTGGCCCCCAAATAATTAGCTATGCAACTATACACGAACAAAAAACACGTTATGGCAGCGCCTCGCGAACCCCACGGATCTTTGACACCGCATCGGTAAACTCCACGCCGCCGAGCACTTTCTTCAATCTCGCTGTCACCGCTGCGCTTGCACCGTTCAACTCGGCCTTGATTTCAAGCGCCTTGGCAGTGGGGAAAATGGACACTTCCCGGCCGTCTTCTTCAGTGCGGCGCCGTTCGATATAACCCTTCGCTTCGAGGCCATCCAGCGCCCGGGTTGCAGTGGGCCGCGCGATAAACAGCTCTTCGGACAACTCACGCTGCAGCATCCCCGGACGATCGATTACCGCCCGCAGCATGAAACCCTGTGGCGGCGTCATCTCGAAGGGCTCGAACGCTTCTGCCCACTCGCGTTCAAGACGGCGAGCCAGCGCGGAAGTGTTGAAGTAAAGGCAGTGATCGAACATGAGGCAAGAATACGCGAAACTAGTTAGCTATGCAACTAGTTTGAGATGCCTCGTACGGCCCGGGGGATCGCCCGCGGCGGGTGCGTAACGCTGCTCACTGCGCCGGATCGCGGAACAGCTCGGCACATAAGCCACGGCCCGCATCGCTGAGGCGCGCGGTTCCCGTGCCCTCCTCCGTAAAGCTCGTCTCGGCGATGCCGCCGTCCACCAGCGCCGTCAGTTGCCGCCTAAGCGCACTCATCGGCACACCGGCCTGCTTCGAGAGCTTCGCGAGCGACCAGTCACGCCCGGGCGTTTCCTGCTCCGCGCGCCAGAGTTGCGTCAGCACTGCCACCAGCATCGGATCGATTTCATCGTTCATCTGTTTGTCCTCAGGCCATCTCTGCGACGAGGCCGCCTAACGTCCGGAGCGCCGCTTCGGTTTGCGCGGTCCAGGGGTAGCTGTAATTCAGCCGGATAAAGTGGCGAAAATCGTTGCGCATCGAAAACATGTATCCCGGGCCCACTGTAATGCCGCGGGCCAGCGCCGCCTGATAGAGCTGCATGGAATCGACGCGCCCCGGCATTTCCACCCACAGCACGTAGCCGCCTTGCGGGGAGGAAATGCGTGTGCCGGACGGAAAAAAGCGCTGCACCATCGCGCTCATCAGCCGTGCCTGCTGGTGGTAAAACTTGCGCACGTGGCGCAAATGACGGTCGTAGCCGTCCTGGCGCAGATAGTCGGCCACAGCCACTTGCGGCACTGAAGGCGTGGTCAGCGTATTCAGGAACTTGAGCTTTTCAAGCTGCGCGCGATAGCGCCCCGGCATCGCCCAGCCGATCCGGTACGAGGCGGTCAGGCTCTTCGAAAACGAGGCGCAGTGCAGCACCAGCCCTTGCGTATCGAAGTTCTTCAGCGTCGTTGGCCGCGCCTCGCCGAAATACAGTTCCTGGTAGACGTCGTTTTCGATCACCGGGATATCGTGCGCCGTCAGCAGTTCGACAAGCTGCCGCTTCCTCTCGTCGGGCATCTGAAAACCGAGTGGATTCTGGAAGTTTGGCATCACCATGCACGCCGCGATTTTCTGCGTGTCGAGAATCTCCGCCAGCACGCCGATATCGATCCCGTCGGTCGGATGCGTCGTCACGGCAATCGCACGCATGCCGAGACGCTCGATGGCGTGCAGCATCGCGTAGTAGGTCGGCGCCTCGACCACCACCGTGTCGCCCGGCTTCGCCACGGCCTGCAAGCTCAGATTGATCGCTTCGGTCGCGCCGAGCGTGATGATGATTTCGTCCGGGTCGACCGGCACGCCGTTTTCGGCGTATCGCCGCGCGATCTGGCGGATCAGCTCCGGATTGCCCGGCGGCAGGTCGTCGATCAGGTTCCAGCTTGAATGACGCCGCGCAATCGCGTTGGCGTACTGGTTGATGCGGCGCCAGGGGAACAGCGAAGGATCGGGGTACGGCGAGCCGAGCGGTAAGGCGTCGCGCGCGCGGATGCTGCGCAGGGTGGACAGCACCAGGCGGCTCACGTCCACTTCCGCGGCCGGCGCGGGGCTCGACGCCGGCGGCTCATGCCCGGTCTGCGGCGCCGCCATCAACTCGCGCACAAAATAGCCGGATTGCGGCCGCGTTTCGATCAGGCCGCGCCCCTCCAGCAGCGCATAGGCATGCAGCACCGTCTTGATGCTGACGCCGTGCTGCTGGCTAGCCTGGCGAACCGAGGGAATCCGCTCGCCCGCAGCGAACACACCGCGGCGCACAGCCGCGCCGATTTCATCGGCGAGTTTTTCGTAGAGCTTCAAGGGGCAGCGACAGCAAAAAAACGGGACAATGACCGCAGTCTATGCTAAATCTCAAAAAACTGTATCCCTCGTCTTTCCTGTTTTCTGTGTTCCGCGGACTTTTCGGAACACAGTATTCTTGGCTTCATCGGCAAATCCGTCTATTCCCGGCAACAAGGTCATGAAGAAACCCGAAGCGCGCATCCAACCGTACACCCACCCCGCCGCAGGCTGGGGCGCCCTCAAGTACGTCGCGATCAACCTCGTCAAGGAAAAGGTCGCAGCCGGCAACTACCGGACGCTGCTGGCGCAGAACCAGCCCGATGGCTTCGACTGCCCCGGCTGCGCGTGGCCGGACCGCGAACACGCCTCCACCTTCGAATTCTGCGAAAACGGCGTCAAGGCGGTGGCCGCCGAAGCCACCAGCAAGCGCGTGACGCCCGAGTTCTTCGAGCAACACACCGTTGCAGACTTGATGACGCAGTCCGACTTCGAGCTGGAGCAACACGGCCGCCTGACCGACCCGATGGTCTACGACGCCCGGCTCGACCGCTACGTGCCGATCGAATGGGACGCGGCGTTCGAACTCATCGCACGCCATCTGAAGGCCCTCGACGACCCCGACCGCGCCGCCTTCTACACCTCCGGGCGGGCCAGCAACGAAGCGGCGTTCCTGTTCCAGCTGTTCGTACGCATGTACGGCACCAACAACTTCCCGGACTGCTCGAACATGTGCCACGAAGCGACCAGCCGGGGCTTGCCCGGTACGGTGGGCATCGGCAAGGGTACGGTCACGATGGACGACTTGGAACACGCCGATACGCTGCTGATCTTCGGCCAGAATCCGGCTACCAACCATCCGCGGATGCTCGGGGAACTGCGCGAGTGCGCCAAACGCGGCGCGACCATCGTGTCGATCAATCCGCTCAAGGAACGCGGCCTCGAGCGCTTCGCGAGCCCGCAGCACCCGGTCGAAATGCTGACCATGAGCAGCACCAGGATCAGTTCCGTGTTCATTCGTCCGAAGGTGGGCGGCGACTTCGCGCTGATCAAGGGCGTCGCCAAGCGCGTCATCGAACTGGACGACGCGGCACTGGCGAGCGGCGGCGAACGTGTGCTCGACGTAGACTTCATCGCCGAACACACGGTGGGTTTCGAGGCCTTCGCCGACGATCTGCGCGCGGAAAGCTGGGAAGCAATCGTAGAAGAATCAGGCGTGCCGATGGACGATGTGCTCAAGCTCGCCGACATCTACGTCAAGGGTAAAGCGGTCATCTCCACATGGGGAATGGGCCTCACGCAGCACAAGAATTCGGTGCCGACAATCCAGCTCCTGTCGAACCTGATGATGATGCGCGGCATGATCGGCAAGCGCGGCGCGGGTCTGTGCCCGGTGCGCGGCCACTCGAACGTGCAGGGCGACCGCACCGTGGGTATCGAAGAGCGCCCGACCCAGGCATTCCTCGACCGTCTCGGCAAGGTGTACGACTTCGAACCGCCGCGCGAACACGGCCTCGACGTCGTGAACACGATTCAGGCCATGCTCGACGGCAAGGTGAAGGTGTTTATCGGCCTGGGCGGTAATTTCTCGATTGCGACGCCCGACACGCCACGTACGTGGGAAGCCATGCGTTCGTGCGATCTGACCGTGCACATCACGACCAAGCTGAACCGTAGCCATCTTGTGCATGGCGGCGACGCGCTGATCCTGCCGACGCTCGGCCGCACCGAGATTGACACGCAGAACGGCGTGGCGCAAGGCGTGAGCGTCGAAGATTCGTTCAGCATGGTGCACATCTCGTACGGCATGAACAAGCCAGCTTCGGCGAATCTGCTGTCGGAAATCGCGATCGTGGCGCGCATGGCGGAGGCCACGCTGGGTAACGCCAAGGTCGATTGGCAGGCTCATACGAACGACTACGCGCTGATCCGCGACGGCATCGAAAAGGTGTTCGACGGCTTCGAGAACTACAACGAACGCCTGAAGCACCCGGGCGGTTTCCACCTGGGCGTCGCCTCGCGCGACCGGGTCTGGAAGACGCCGAGCAAGAAAGCGCAGTTCCTCGTCCATGCCATTTCCGTCGACACCCCGATTCACCGCGCGCGCAATCGCCATGGCGAGCGCCTGATGACGCTGATGACCACCCGCTCGCACGACCAGTACAACACAACGATCTATGGTCTCGACGATCGCTATCGCGGCGTCTTTGGCCAGCGGCGCGTGGTGTTCGCCAACAAGGACGACCTGGCGATGCTCGGCTTCGCGGCCGGCCAGCGCGTGGATCTCACGAGCGTATGGGACGACGGCGTCGAGCGGCGCGCGAATGACTTTTTGCTGGTCGAGTACGACATTCCGCGCGGTTGCCTTGGCGCGTACTACCCCGAAACCAATCCGCTGGTGCCGCTTTCGTCAGTCGCGGATGGCGCGGGGACGCCCACCTCGAAGTCGATTCCGGTACTGCTCACAGCTTCCGTGGCAGCGGTCGCCGCCTGACACGCAGGCGCTTCTTCCTTCAGACGTTGGCCCAATGAGAAAGGCCGTTCCGACATGAGTCGGAACGGCCTTTCTCGCATGGGTGCATCTGCAAAGCCACATCTAGCGGTAGCGACCGGCTGGCGTCCCCATCAACGGCTTACTGGCCGCCGAAGTACACCGACTTCGGACCGGTCGATGCGACCGGCGCGGTAGCGCGCACGCCGACTGCCGTGGCGTTGACGGCGCCGCCGTAAGCGGTTTCCGAACTGTTTTGCTGGCTCACGCGAGCTTCAGCGGCCTGAATGTTAGCGGGGTAGTACGGGTCGGAAATGCTCGGGTGATAGCCTGCCTGTTCGAGCTGAACCAGATCGGCGCGGACTTGCGCACGGGTGACAGGGGTGTTCGACTGCTGGGCAAACGAGGCAACCGGAGCAACGAGAGCGGCGGCAACAACAACGGCTTGAATGAGCGACTTCATGGTAACGACCTCCAGACTTTATTTTCGGCTGCTGCGAACACCTTGTTCGTAGCCAGTGATTGCATTCTAGTTATGCAATCCACCCGGAGTAATCGCCACTTTCGCGAAACATTATTACCGCAATTGAAATAGTCATGCCGCGTGACTTGGGGTTGTCTGAGGCGGCCGGCCGTCCCGCGTGGGCGGGACAACCGGCGCAGGACGAACTGCCAGACGCTAGACCAGCAGTTTCACCAGCAGGGAGCCGATCAGGCCGGCCGTGCCGACAATCACAAGTGTCTGGATGATGGTGAGTGGTTTGCGCGAAGAGGACGAAGACGAGTTTGTGGAGGAAGTCACGTGTATTTCTGATTTCGATTCGAGGAAAGACCGGCATCACGCGGCGCATGGCATATGGGCCACGCGCTTTGCGAAGGCGTGATTGTACGCGCCAAGTCCCGCGGACTCAGTTCTTGACCGGGAAATACCAGAGGTTGCGGTCGGTGTAGCCGAACTGCGCGATGATCGAGCCAAGCGTGCCGTCCGCGCGCATTTCGTCGAGCGCGCGCGATACCGCGCTGTTCAGATCTACATCGCTCTTGCGCAGCGCGTAGCGCGCGTAGCCATATTCCTGCGGCAGCGGCTTGTAGTCCGTCACCATCTCGAGCGCCGCTGTGGGATGCTGCTTGAGGAACTGCGAGATCTTGATGTCGTCTTCCATCGCCACGTCGATGCGTCCGGCGATCAGGTCGGCAAATTCCGCCTCATTGCTCGTATAAAGCTTGAGTTCCTTGAGATCCTTACGCTCACCGAGCAACTGGTGATTGATGCTGCCGCGCAGCGTCCCTACGGTATGGCCAGCAAAGTCCGCCCAGTTATGAATCTTCGCGGGGTTGCCGCGCGGCACGGCAATGCCCGAACCATACCAATAGGCAGGGCTGGTAAACGCCACAACCTGCAAACGTTTTTCGGTCTCATGCAGGTTGTCCACGATCACGTCGGCGCGGCCCGACAGCAGCGTGGGGATCATCGCGTCGAACGGCACGATATTCCAGCTCACCTTGGTGATGCCGAGACGCCTGGCGACTTCACGAAATATCCGCACGTCTGCGCCGTCGAAGTCGTTGGTCTTGTTGTCCTGAAAGGTCGAGGGGGGGTCGGCCGCAATCACGAACGTCACGCCATTATCGACCGCACGGCGAAATGACCCGTCGCCGCCGTCGAAGCGCACGCCGCTGATCGCAGCGGCGTCTGCGGCCAAGGCGCTGGAGCAGGCCAACAGACCTGCAAGCAGTGAAGCGAACATCAGCGGTACCATTCTCATGAACATCTCCCGAACCGTTGGTTTTCAGTGTTATTAAAGGCCGACAGTGCCGCCGAGTTGCCTGTTTCGTTCCCACAACGAGCGCAGGAAATCCTGGGTTCGCGCCTGCTGAGGCGCTGCGAAAAACGCCGCAGGCCGCCCCTCTTCGACAATCCGCCCGTCCGCCATGAATACGATGCGGTCGGACACTTCACGTGCGAAACCCATTTCGTGCGTCACCACCACCATCGTCATGCCTTCGTCGGCCAGCGTGCGCATCACGCGCAAGACTTCGCCGACCAGCTCCGGATCGAGGGCCGAAGTGACTTCATCGAACAGTATGACTTCCGGCTGCATGGCCAGCGCCCGCGCAATCGCGACGCGTTGCTGCTGCCCGCCGCTCAATTCGTGCGGGTAAGCATTCGCCTTCGCGAGCAGACCGACCTTGTCGAGCAACGCCTGGGCAATTCCAATTGCATCGGACGACGAAATACCGCGTACATGAATGGGCGCAACCGTAATGTTGTCGATCACGCTTAGATGCGAGAACAGGTTGAAGGATTGAAACACCATGCCGATCTTCGCGCGCATTGCCTCAACCGTCCAGTCATTATCGACACGTTGCCTGCAGTTTTTGAGGTTTTGGTAAACGGGTACTTCATCGAAATAGATCGTGCCGCTATCGATCGTCTCCAGATGGTTCATGCAACGGAGCATGGTCGACTTGCCCGAACCGGACGGCCCGACCACGCACAACACTTCGCCCTTCGCGACGCTCAGCGAGACGTCCTGCAATACATGCAGATCGCCGAAGCGCTTGTTGACACGCTCGAGACGAATCATGGCGCAGCCGTCGTAGCCCGCGGCGAGCCACCCACCGGCCTGGCCGCGCTGCCCACGCTCATACGCCGCTCGAGCCAGCGCACCAGCAAGGCGCTGGGATACGAAAACGCCAGATAGATCGCGCCAATGATCGTAAAGACCGTGGCGTACTGGAAGTTGGTCGAGGAGATGATTTGTCCCGTGAAGATCAGTTCTTTGACCGTAACGATAGACACTAGCGAGGTGTCCTTGAATAGAGAAATGCCGTAGTTGCCAAGCGGCGGAATCACCACGCGGATCGCCTGCGGCAGCACGATCAGACGCAGCATCTTGCGACGCGACATGCCGAGTGCTTTGGCCGCTTCGATCTGGCCTTGCGGGACTGCGGCGATGCCGGCACGGTAGACCTCGGCCAGATATGCCGAGTAGTTGATCGACAGTCCGATTACGCCTGCCATGAACGGATCGAAACGAACCCCGAACGACGGCAGCACAAAATAGATGTAGAACAGTTGCAGCAGCGCCGGCGTGCCGCGGATCACTTCGATGTAGACCGACGCCAGTGTGCGCAGGATTCGCGAGCGGCCCAGTTTGGCAAGCGCGATGACGAGCCCAAGCGGCAAGCTGATCAACATGATGCAAACGGTCAGCGCCAGGCTGGTGGTGGCGCCTTTGAGCAGCGTGGGCAGATAGTCGCCCGCACCGCGCAGATCGAACAGGTCAAAAAATGGCGTCAGCATGAGGCTCCTTCGTGCCTGTGCCTGACGCGCGCAGTCGTCCCTCACCCCGAGGGGTGCTGTCGCGCCAAGGCAATTCGCTCGGTGTATGGCCGGATTATTTACAGCGCGAGGACTTCCGGATCTACCTCTGCACCGAGCATCCGGCTCACGCGGTCCGCATACCTGCGAATGGTGCGCCCCAACTCATGCAGGTCTTCGTCGCTCCAGCCGCTTTTCAGCGTAGTCACGCTGATCGCCGCGACGCCTTCGCCTTCACGATTGATGATGGCCGCGCCGATGCAGACCACGCCGATATTGTCCTCTTCGTTATCGAACGCATAGCCGCGTTCGGCAACCTGCAACAGGTCGACCATCAATTCGGCGGGTGTGACGAGCGTGTGTTCGGTGCGGCGCGGCATGCCGGTTTGCGCCAGCAGCTTGACGACCCGCGCCGGCGGCAACAGCGCCAGCAGCGACTTGCCGAGCGCCGAGCAATGCGGCAACTCGCGTTGTCCCAGCGCCGAAGCGATCCGTAAGATGCCAGGAGCGTCGACCCGGCTGATGGCTACGGCGTAGCCGTGATCGAGAATCGCCAGCCGCGAGGTCAAACCGGTGTGCTCGGTGAGTTCGCGCAGCACCGGTAGCGCGAGTTGCGACACGGCGATGTCTTCGGCAGCACGATCGCCCAGATAGACGAGCGACAACCCCAGGCGGTAACGCCGTGAGCCTCCTAGTCGCACATCGGTCACGAAATTGCGTAACAGTAACGTCTGCAACAGCGCGAACGCCGTGCTCTTCGACACGCCAATCTGTTCCGCCACCCCAGCGACGGTCATGCCGTCGTTGGCGGCCTTCCCCAAGGCCTCCAGGACATCGAGCGCGCGATTGACACTGCGTAGCGCGTATCGATCCTCGGTAGTTTGAGCTGCATCTGTCATTTTGTATTCTGTTTCCATCAGATTGATGAAGCTACCCCTGTAGCATCCCACAACTCATATTGACAGTCACTAAAGCGGAAATTAACATAAATCAAATACCGAACTAGGTTCGGCACAGCCGAACGATTAATTACCCAGCATCTGGCGTTCCAGATTTGCGGCGCGCCTCACCACTAATAACAGCAACAGGAGGCCGAATTCGAGCGGACGACGCGTTCCGGGGTTTTTTGCGCGGCGTCACCCGCCCGGCGGCAAGCGACAATGGGAATAATCTCCGAGAGTGGTTTGTGCATTGACGAGCAGTCGAAAATGTCGGGTGCGCATTCCGCAAAACTCGTACACAGCGAAATCATGCATATCCGGCAGGTGATCGAACGCCTGTCTGCGGCGGACCTGAGCCGCTCCGGGCTGCCGCGCGAGTACTGGCGCAAACGCCTGTACTCCGTCATGCAGAACCACCAATTGTCGCCAGCCCAGTTTGGCGAAGTTGACCGGATTCTGGCGGCACTAAACGAGTAGCGGAAATGCTCGTATTCCTCAGCCTAAAACCCGGAACCATTTTCTTCCCTTCCGTTTCATTTCTTTTGAAAGCAAGTAAATAATACCGCATTCTACATATGAAGCCGGCGTTTAATGCGCTCCGCATCAAGAATGCAACACCACTGCCGACACTTTTAGGTCCGTCCGCTGACACCCCGATGACACGGCGTGTCCGGCCATCCCGCCGCGATTTGGTTTGCGCAATATAAAAACGTAAAATCCGCTGCATTCCAACGCTACTCGGAGACAACAGTGATGGCGCGTGCAACCGGTTCCATTGCAGCTACAACGTATCGCGGCGAGACGATCGAAAACACGCATCTGGCCCATGTCGCCGTGGTCGACGCACAAGGGCACCTGCTGTACCAGTTCGGCGATCCGGCACGCCTGACGCTAGCGCGCTCGGCGGCCAAGCCGGCGCAAGCGCTAGCTGTACTCGAAACGGGGGCGTTCGAGCGCTTCGGCTTCGAGGAAGCCGATCTCGCCCTGATGTGCGGCTCGCACAATAGCGAGGAGAGGCACATCGAACGCGCGCGGCAGATGCTCGCAAAAGCGCAGGCGAGTGAAGCCGACCTGCGCTGCGGCAGCCACCCGCCTTTGTCGGACGACGTCTACCGGGCGTGGATCAAGCGCGATTTCACACCCGGCGCGGTGTGCAGCAATTGCTCCGGCAAGCATGCCGGCATGCTCGCCGGCGCCCGGGCAATCGGCGCGGCGTTGCAGGACTACCACCTGGCCGAACATCCGTTGCAGGTGCGCGTGAAGCATACGGTGGCGGAGGTCTGCGATCTGCCGGATGACGCGGTGCAATGGGCTATCGACGGTTGCAATCTGCCTACCCCGGCCTTCCCACTCGAGCGCCTCGCGAGACTCTATGCGAAGCTCGCAGACGCAGCGGCGCAAGCTGCTGAACCGACCGGATCTGCAGAATCCGTCTCCACGCGCACCGCTGCACTGGCGCGCATCTATCGCGCCATGACCACCTATCCGGAGATGGTTGCGGGCGAAGGACGCTTCTGTACTGCACTGATGCGCGGCTTCGACGGCGCCCTGATCGCCAAGGTGGGAGCCGAAGCGAGCTACGCGATCGGCGTGCGGCCCAGCCAGCAGACGGCCCGGCTTGGCGCCGCAGGCGGGCTGGGGATTGCCGTCAAGGTCGAGGATGGCAACAAGACCGCGCTTTACGCCGTGGTGGCAGATCTGCTGACGCAGCTCGAAATCGGCACGGCTGCGCAGCGGGCCCAGTTCGAATCGTTCCGTGCTCCGCCGATGCGCAACACCATGGGCGTGGAAATCGGGCGCATGATGTTGTCGGTCGGGCTGGAAGCCGTCGGCAAAGCGGCCTGAGCCTTGGCTCAATTTCCCGCCAGGCACTCCGAAGAAAGTCCACGCGTGCGGACAGCGCGGTTCCCGCCTTAGGTACGCGCGCCGCCTGCCGCCACGCCGCATCACCCTGCCCCGATTAAGCTTCAGAATGGCCGACAGAGCCGATATTTAGCGCCACTTGCGGGCGGGCCCCGGTGTTACGCTCAAGTGATATCTATTGCCGGTCGAGCGCAAACCGCAAGGTGGGAATGGGCTTTACGTCGCAGCATGCCTTCGGGCAGTAAAGCCAGACTCGGATTGCAGCAAGACCGGGGGAGGCGCCGCGATGAAAAAAATGACCATTCCCATGGGCCTGACGCTGCTCGCGGTAAGCGGTGCCGCGTCAGCGTGGCAGCCCGTGGTGTACCCGATTCGCAGCCAGAGCCCGTGGCAGCAAAGCGTCGACTCCGCCACTTGCTACAGCGTGGCAAGCCAGCAGAGCAAGGTCAACATCACCCAGCAGGCGCAGGCGCCCATGCCACCCAAGTTCGCCTCGGGCACCGCCCTGATTGGCGGACCGCAGGTCTCCCAGCCACCGCTGCCCGCCAGCGGCGCGGCATCTGCCAGCATGACGATGACGAGCGCCGCCCCGGCAGGCGCAATGCCCGCAAGCGGCACAGCAGCGGGAGCCGCCGCCCCCGTGGCGCAGGCAAGCGAACCGATGCCGAAAACCGACAAGAACGGCATACCCGAGTTGGGCGGCGCCAGCGAGCCGCAAAGCGCCGCCGAGGTGAAGCCGCCGCCCATGCCCCCACCCGAGCCGCCGATGACGCGCTACTGGCGCGCCTACGGCGTCTGCATGCAAGGCCGCGGCTACGCGGTGCAGTGACGGTTAAGCGCTCGGCCCGCGCACAGGATTCACTCGCCGCTGGTCCATTCCACGTTCGCCCCAACCGAGCGCAGGTTTTCCACGAAGTGCGGGTGGGCGCGGCGAATCGGCAGTGCATTCATGATTTCCGAGCGTCCTTCGATGCTCGCCGCCACCATCAGCAGCGCGATCGCCACGCGAATGATGTAGGGGCTTTCGACGCGTGCCGGACTCAACGGCAGGCCGCCGAACGTGATCAGCCGGTGCGGATCGGACAGGAACACGTGCGCGCCGAACTTGGAAAGCTCGACCGACCAGCCCATGGCGCCGTCATACACCTTGTTCCAGAACATCGCGCTACCTTCCGCCTTCACGCCGAGGGCAATAAAGATAGGCAGCAGATCCACCGGCAGATACGGCCATGGCGCCGCTTCCACCTTGGTGAGGATATTCTGCGTAAACGGCCGGCGCACTCGCAGCGGGCCGTCACGCAAGGCGCGCGACCAGCCGTCGCGATGCACCACCTCAACACCGAACTTGGCAAAGGTCCGATCGATCAGCGGAAACTGCTCAGGTGCGGTATTGCGCACCACGATATCGCCGCCGGTGATCGCGCCCAACGCCAGAAAAGTGGCGATTTCGTGGAAATCCTCGCTAAAGCGAAACTCGCCGCCGCCGAGCTTTTGACCGCCGGAGACACTCAGGCGCGACGTGCCGATACCCTCGATTGCTACGCCCAGCATGGCGAGGAAGCGGCAAAACTCCTGCACGTGCGGCTCGGATGCGGCATTGACGAGCGTCGAGGTGCCGTTGGCCGACGCCGCGCACAACACGAAGTTCTCCGTGGTGGTGACCGACGCATAGTCCAGCCAGTGATGATTCGCGCTCATCTGCGTCTCTGCGCGCACGATCAGCGAATCGGCCGTGCGTGCCACGCGCGCGCCGAAGCGCTCGAACACCTCCACATGCGGATCGATCTCGCGCACGCCGAGCGTGCAGCCCTTCACATCGTTCTCCAGACGCGCCACGCCGAAACGCGCCAGCAGCGGTGGAACCAGCATGATCGACGAGCGCATTTCCTCCGGCAGCTTGTGCGTCACGGGATCGAAGGTGGTGGCGTGATGGTGCAGATCGAGAATGCCGGTGTGGAAATCCATCGACACTTCGCTGCCCAGCGTGCGGAAGATTTCGAGAATCTTCTTGACGTCAGTGATCTCAGGAACGCCGATCAGGCGCAATGGCTCGCTGGTCAGCAGCGTGGCACAGAGAATCGGCAGGACAGCGTTTTTGTTGGCAGATGGTTCGATCTCCCCGCGGAGCGGGAGACCGCCATGTACGATCAGGTTCGACATGTTCGGGAGAGGCGGGTAGAGAGGGGGGACATAAGGCCGATATGATGCCACTGCGCGGGGAGCGTGGACGATCGGCAAAAGCTGATTTTTGCACTGGACCGTGAACGCTGCGCGGGTTGCCGCGTGGCCATGCGTCTCTGGCCCCATTGACCGGGGGTAAGCCCCGCTTGCCGGATAATCCGGTTCTTGCCGCAGCGAAACCAGCATCCGGTCCATCCCGATCAAGTTGCGCACTGCGTGGTCCGGCAAGCGAGCAATGCTCCGCTCTCCGAATCAATTTGCAATGGTCAAATACCATGAGATCGAGTTGGGTTCACGCCCAGCATGCCTTCAATGCGCAGTGGACGTCAGATTTTACATTCGATATTTTTCTACAAAAACTCACAAAAGTCGACAAACAATTTTTTAACGCGTGATAATTTCACGAACATAAATATATGCAGCTTGGGGAAGGTGGGCAAATGGTTCGACGGCACACGTCTGCTGTTTGCCTGAAAGAACTGTAAACCTGAAGATCGAGCGCCCTTGTGAGTAGAGGCGCCATGATCTGCGTGGAAGGAGCAGGTATACGATGGACCACCCAGTCTGCACCCGTGACGGGCCGATCACTCCAGCCAGGCCTTGGCGATCGAGCTAAAACACTGTCGCCCCTCTTTGTCGCCCATACGCACAACGCTTCGCCCATTGCCGGCGCGAAGCGTTGAGTCTATGCCGCACAGCCTCTCTACGGTACGCAGGTTGCATGGCGTGAAGCCACGCCTCTACCGGCAGAAAATCATTCCGTTGACGGATTCAAAAATGAGCATCGCCATACTGACCGCCCTAGCAGCCGAGGCGGACTTTCTGAAACTTCATCTGGAAGCGGGCAATTACGAGTGTCATCTGTTCCAGTCCGAGCATGACCTGTACACGATGGCGCTTCAGCGCCCATTCGACCTCGTGATGCTTGGCCACGTGACCGAAGACACGAACCCGGTCGAGACGCTAACACGGCTTCGCCTCAAACTGCCGGCCGGATTGCCGGTGCTGGTCTGCTCGGAGCCGGAAGTCGCGCCCGAATTGCTTTACCTCTCGACCTCCGGGATCGCCGATATCCTGCGCCTGCCGACCACATCGGAGAGCTTGATTGCCCGGGTCGACACCATACTGAGCCGCACGTCGAAGGGCGCGCGAAGTTGCCCCGAGGAAAGCTTCGGCGAATACCGTTTCGATCACTCCGGCCAAGGTGTTTTTATTGCCGGAAATTTTATTAGCCTGACAAGAAAGCAATACGATTTTTCTTTGCTGCTATTCAGGAATATGTCGCGACCGGTTTCCATTTCCCATATAAGGGAAGTCGTGTGGAATCAGAAAGCCGAACTCATATCGCGGACCATTGATAGTCATGCATCCATGATCCGCTCGAAGCTCAATCTTCGGCCGCACAATGGTTATATTCTGAGCAGCGTCTATCGTTACGGCTATATCCTGGAGCAGGTCAGCGAGCCGCACATGACCGATCCGCCCGGCGAACTGGAATAACGCCGGGTGCGGCGCGCTCAGCCCTGCAGACGTGCTTCGATTTGCCCAATCAACCGCCCGGTCCAGCGACGCAGCGCGGCGTTGGACGCCACCAGCGCGGTCGAATACCCCAGCACTTCGTACACCTTGCCGCGGTGGATCTTCGAGACCTTGGCCGGATCGAGCCACGCCTCGTTATGCACCAGAAGCACCAAGGTTTCGAGACCGATCAGCACCGGCCACAAGCAGGCAAGCCGCAAGCGCACCGAGAAGCGGGGAATCGCCAGCGTGTATTCGAGCGCCGCGCGGAAGTGATCCAGGCTCAGCCGCACCAGTTCGAACAGCAGCGGTTGCGCACGCAACGAATTAGCCGGCGCCAGCAGGTCCTGCGGAGTCAGACCGAAGCGATCCAGCAGCGCGACGGGGAGATAGCAGCGGCCGATGCGCAAATCCTTGCCGCAGTCGCGCAGCACGTTGGTCATCTGCAGCGCCTTGCCGAAACGGACTCCGCGAGCGAGCATGGTTTCAGGGGCATCCTTGAGCGTCCCCGGCATGTGCGCGTAGGTCATCCGTGTCCAGAACTCGCCCACGCAGCCCGCCACCAGATAGGTGTAGCGGTCGAGCTCGGCCAATTCCCGAAGCGCCACGATCTGCCCGGAACGCTCGTCAGGAAACGTGCGGAGATCGAACTCCATGCCCTCGGTCAGCGTCGAGACAATCCCGCGGACCGCCTCACGGTCCGACTCGCCCAGGTGCGCGAGAATCGCGAGCGCCGGCCCGAGCGATTCGAGCAGCAGCTTTTCGTCCGACTGCGTCTGCTGACCCGCAACCTCGACGGCCATCCGCTGCAGGAACGCGCCTTCATCGGGGGCACCGTTGATCTGAGCGCGCAACGACAGCAGCAGCTCGAGACGTTGCTCCGGGGGAATCAGCGAGGTGTCCGCGATCGTATCCGCGGCACGCGCGAGCAGATACGCGAGGCCAATAGGGTCGCGCATGCCGGCGGGCAAGATACGCAGCGTGAGATAGAACGAACGTGAGACGCCTTTCAGCAGCGGACCCAGGAGGTAGGTCCGAGTAGGATTGAGCATGGATCGATCAGGTCGGTTTGGAACAATTTTGGCGCTGCCGAATTGTATCCTGCCAACCCGAATCGCCCTGCTTCTCCACGACATGCGCCGCAAAGGCCCAGCGGGCCCTCGCGGCGCCAGCCGCAGTCGCTCCAGGCTACGGCGTGCCTTACTTGGTAGCGGACTTCTCCACGTGGCCGCCGAAATCGTGCCGCATCGCCGACATCACGCGATTCGCGTAGTCGTCCTCGCCGCGCGAACTGAAACGCTCGAACAGCGCCGCACTGAGGACCGGCGCAGGAACGCCCTCGTCGATGGCCGCCTCGACCGTCCAGCGCCCCTCGCCCGAATCCGATACGCGTCCCGTGTACTCTTTGAGGCCGGCATCGCCGACCAACGATGCCGCAATCAGATCGAGCAGCCATGAGCCGATCACGCTGCCGCGGCGCCACACCTCCGCGATCTCCGGCAAATCGAGGTCGTATTGATAGAACTCGGGACTGCGCATCGGCGATGTTTCCGCATCGATCTCCCGGGTCTCTTTGCCTGCATTGGCTTTGTGCAGGATGTTCATGCCCTCGGCGTAGGCGGCCATGATGCCGTACTCGATGCCGTTGTGAACCATCTTGACAAAGTGTCCGGCGCCTTGCGGGCCGCAATGCAGGTAGCCGTGATCGGCAGTGCCCGCCGCGTCCTTGCTGCGCCCCGGCGTCGGCACGGCCGCGCCCGGTCCCGGCGCCAGCGTCGAAAAAATCGGCCCGAGCCGCTCGACCACCGCGGCCTCGCCGCCAATCATCAGGCAATAGCCGCGTTCGCGGCCGGCCACGCCGCCGCTCGTTCCGACATCCACGTAGTGCAGTTGCCTCGCGGCCAGCTCCTTGCCGCGACGGATGTCGTCGCGATAGAACGAATTACCGCCGTCGATCACGATATCGCCCGGTTCGAGCAAGGGTGTCAGTTGCGCCAGCGTGGAATCGACCACGGCCGCCGGCACCATCAACCAGACAGCCCGCGGCTTGGCCAGTTGCTTGACCAGATCTTCCAGCGAAGAAGCGCCTGCCACACCGCTCTGTTTGAGTTTCTCGACCGCGGCCGGCTGGGCGTCGTAGACCACGCAGGTCTGACCGCCAGCGGTCAGACGCCGCACCATGTCGGCGCCCATGCGCCCCAATCCAATCATGCCTAGCTGCATCTTTCACTCCTTACGTGAGATACCGCGAGCGTTGCCGTCGCGGTCGTTCAAGCAGTTGTGAAACAGAATCGCCGCAGCGTGCCGTGCGCGAGAAAGCTCACATGGACGAGCGGAAATCCTGCAAGGTCGTACCGTAGTACGTTAGTCGCGCCTGGCCGCGTTTGCCGGGAAACTTTGCCGGGGCCATTTGCAGCAGGAGTGCGGAGCGCCGCAGCGAGCCGGGACGCGCATGCGCCGAGCGGACGCATGCGCCAGATAACGGGTCAGCGCAAGGGTGAGACCGAACTGAGGAGGGAGTCGTTCAATGTGGTGGCGAGGGGGTGGCAGGCCCGCAAGGCCCGCCAGCGCCCACGAGCCAGTTCAGACTAGCCGCGTTGCGGCCACATGGTGCGGCCGAAGAAGGTCAAGGTGCGATCCCATGCCAGTTGCGACCAGACCGGATCGAACTGGGTGCCTTCAATACGGCCGGGGCCGACTGCCGTTTCGTTGGCGAACGCGTGGTGCGCGAGGTAATGATGCGATTCATAGTCGACTTTCGCGTCGCGCAGTTTGGCTTCGACGGCCTCGACAGCGGCCGGCGGAAAGAAGACGTCTTGCTTGGCCCAGTGAGCGAGCACTGGAACCTTGATGTTGTTTGCCTGGATGTACTCGAGCGGCGGGCAGCCGTACCACACCACGCCAGCAGACAGCTCGGGAATCTGTCCGAGCGCCAGCAGCGTCAGTGCGCCGCCCATGCAGTAGCCCGTTACGGCGACACGTTCGGTCTGTTGCTTCAGATGCTGCACCGCGCCGCGAATATCCTGGGCGGCGGCGTCGCCGAAGTCGAGACCGCTCATCAGATGGTGCGCTTCTTCCTGCTCGACCGTCATTTTGCCGCGATAGAGATCGGGCACGAGCGCCAGATAGCCGGACTGGGCGAGCCGGTCGGCGACGCCGCGAATCTGGTCGTTCAAGCCCCACCACTCCTGAATCACGACAATCGCGGGTGCGCCCACGGGGTTCTGCGGCGTGGCGAGATAACCTTCAACGTCCTTTCCATCGGGGCGCTTGAAGGTAATCATGGATCCTTGTGGCTGTTTCATGAGACGGTCCTTGTTTGGGCGGAACGCATAGCATAGCGGTTGTTGCCGGCAAGTGCTGACGAGGCAACTTGCAGGTCATGCGGGCCGCCGAGGCGCCGAGGCCACTAGGCAAGCGGCAACCAGATCTCCGTGCGTAGCTGGCTCGGCGGGGTCGCTTCCGCCCTGCTCAGATTGAGTTCGAGAGGCGGTTCATCGCGAAGCCGCTCGGCGGATGCCGGAAGCCAGTCGCGATAGATCGACTTCCAGGTGAGATGCAACGTGGTGTAGGGACCAACGTGGGTAAAGACGGCGTAGCGGCCGCCGGCGATCAGCTGCCACGCCAGCGAACCCGAAGGCGATATACCCGCAGGCTGCTCGACGTCTCCGCTGCACGTAGCGAGCGAATAGCCAAATACCAGACCAGCCACAAAACGGCAGTGCGGATCGTCGGGGCCTTGGGGATCGTCGGGCACTAACGACAGATAGCTCTTAACGTGTTCGCGAAGGCCGGCTCGCTCGGCCTCTTGCAGCACTTCGCCGTACGCTTGCTGCGCGGCGCGCATCATTGTGTTGTCTACCATGCCGCGCGCCGTGGCAGTCAGCGCGACAATGCCCGCAGGCAAATGGGTCAGACGGGTGATTTGCATGTCGATCGCTCCGTAAGAAGTATTTCGTAAACCCGCTTCCTTGCCGTGGCCCAGCAGGTTTTCGAAAGCAGGCGCGCCACCTTGGCGCACTGCGGTGGGCGTTGTTCCAAAGTCCCGTCGCATGGCTTTCGCCAGCGCCTGGGCAGATTCATAGCCGACCGCCGCGGCGATCTCGGCGACGGGTTCGTCTCCGCTAACCAGCAGTGCGAATGCACGACGCAGGCGCAACCAGGTGATGTAGCTCGCCACGCTGCAATCCACGTAGGCACGAAATACGCGGTGGAAGTGGTGCCGAGACATGGCCGCACGATCCGCCAGAATCTCGGCGGTTAGCGGTTCGGCCAGATGAGTCTCTGCGTAGGCAAGCGCGCGGGAGATCAGCTCGCTGTGCCGGTCGGAGGTGGGGCGTGGATTGATTGATGACATGCCGGCAATTCTAGGGCGCGGCAACCCTCGCTCGCGTGTCCGGAAGTGCTCGATTTGGGCGGATCGAGGCACAGGCGGTTCTTGAATGCCTCGCGGTCACGCGTTGCCGTTTGCGGGCTGTGGGCTGCGGGTGTTCGCAGGCAGCCGGCGTGGCCTACTGACTTCGGTCCATCGCGACGCGCACCGGCGCATTCGCCTCGAACTTGGCGCGATGCGTCGAGAAGAACGTGCGCACATTGCGAATGTTGGAGGAAGCCTTGAACAGCCGCCGCGCGAGTTCGTCGTATTCGGGCATGTCCTTTACATCGGCGACGATCACAAAGTCCGGACCCGGCGAGACCCGATAGCACTGCGTCACCGCAGGTTCAGCGCAAATGTAGGCTTCGAAGGCCGCGAAATCCTCAGTCGTCTGCCGGTCGAGACTGACCTCGATGATCGCAATGAGCGTAGAGCCGATTTTGGCCTGATCGATGATTGCAATCTGCCGCTGGATTACGCCCACCTCCTTGAGACGACGCACCCGGCGCAGACACGTGGGTGGCGAAGCATGCACCCGCGCCGCCAGTTCAAGGTTCGACACCGACGCGTCCGCTTGCAGGACGCCGAGAATCCTCACATCAAGGTCGTCCAGATAAATGCCGCTCACTGTCTCTCTCGTTCGTTCGATGTGAAATTAAATTTCATCATATCTTACTTGAGAGTTCAAATTTCATAAACTTCTATATTTCGAAATTTAATTTCTCAAGCTCACCCCTAAGATCGCACCACTGATTCCTGCCACGAACCCTGACGGAGAGACCTCATGTGTGGAATTGTCGGTGCGGTCGCACAGCGCAACATCCTGCCGAACCTAGTCGACGGGTTAAAGCGCCTCGAATATCGCGGCTACGATTCATGCGGCGTGGCGCTTTATCACGACCGCCAGTTGCTGCGCTCGCGCAGCGTCGAACGGGTAGCGAACCTGCAGGACGAGATTGCCCGGCGCGGCCTGTCCGGCTACACCGGCATCGCGCATACCCGTTGGGCGACGCACGGCAAACCCGTCACTGACAACGCACACCCGCACTTCTCGCCGAACGCGGAGACGCCACGTATTGCGCTGTCTCACAACGGCATCATCGAAAATCATGAGGAACTGCGGGCGACGCTCGAAGCGCGTGGTTACGTCTTTGCCAGCCAGACCGATAGCGAAGTTATCGCCCACCTGATCGATCATCTGTACAACGGCGATCTCTTCGAGGCCGTGCGCGAGGCCGTCGTCCAGTTGCGCGGCAGCTATGCGATTGCTGTGCTTTGCCGCGACGAACCGCATCGCCTGGTGGGCGCGTGCGACGGCATGCCGCTCGTGGTTGGCGTAGGTGACGCGGAGAACTTCCTCGCCTCGGATGCCATTGCGCTCGCCACAGTCAGCGATCAAATTGCCTACCTGGAGAACGGCGATGTGGTCGATCTTCAACTGCATCGCTACTGGGTTGTCGATGCCGACGGCCAACGTGCCGAACGCCGCGTGCACACTGTGGCCGCGCACAGCGGAGCCGCCGACCTGGGCCTCTACCGCTATTACATGCAGAAGGAAATCTTCGAGCAGCCACGGGCCGTCGCCGACACGCTTCAGGACGTCACGTCGATCATGCCCGAGCTGTTTGGCGACAATGCATGGCGTGTCCTCAATGCTGTGGACTCAGTGCTGCTGCTCGCGTGCGGCGGCAGCTATCACGCAGCGCTCACCGCCAAATACTGGATTGAGAGTCTCGCAGGATTGCCTGTGAACGTGGAGATTGCAAGCGAGTACCGGTATCGCGATAGCGTGCCCAATCCGAATACGCTGGTGGTCGCGGTTTCGCAGAGCGGGGAGACGGCAGACGTGCTCGGCGCCGTGCAGGTGGCGCAGAAGCTCGGCATGCATCACACGCTCGCTATCTGCAATGTGCCGACCAGCATGCTAGCCCGTGAATGTGCGCTAACGTTCTTTACGCGTGCCGGTGTTGAGATCGGCGTGGCGTCGACGAAGGCTTTCACCACGCAACTCGTCGCGCTGTTTCTCCTTGCGCTCACGCTGGCTCAATGCCGGCGACGTCTTTCCGAACAGGAAGAACAGCAACATCTGCGTGCGTTGCGACACCTTCCGGACGCCATGACGAAAGTGCTCGCCATGGAGCCGCAGATTATGGTTTGGGCCGAACAGTTGACCCGGCGGCAAGACATCCTGTTTCTTGGGCGCGGCATGCATTACCCGGTTGCAATGGAAGGCGCCCTGAAAATGAAGGAGATCTCGTATATTCATGCGGAAGCTTATGCAGCCGGGGAATTGAAGCACGGGCCGCTTGCGCTTGTCAGCGATGAGATGCCTGTTGTTGCGGTGGCGCCCAACGACCGTCTGCTCGAGAAGCTCAAGTCGAATATGCATGAGGTGAGTGCGCGCGGTGGGAAACTCTATGTGTTCGCGGATATCGACTGCGGTATTGCGGTTAGCCCGGATATTGAAGTGATCCGCCTCACGGAGTACTACGGCTTGCTGTCGCCGATCTTGCACACCATTCCAATGCAGTTGCTTGCGTTTCACGCGGCGCTTGCGCGCGGGACGGATATTGATAAGCCGCGGAATCTGGCGAAGTCGGTGACGGTGGAGTAGGGGGTGCGGTGGGAACACTTAAAGCATGTTCGGGTTGACCTTGGAAATCTGCGAAGCATTCTTGATAAGCCGATGCGCCTGAGTGACGATGAAATCTGAAATCTTCCTGACCAACTCACGCTCATCGCCTACGTACACGTCAGAGGCGGCCAACTCCGGCGCCTGTTTCAGGGCAGCGCGAGACATGTTTGTGATTTCGCGCGCGAGTTGTGCCGGCGACGTGTTCGTGCGGCGTGCAAAATCGGCCAGCTCGAAAGGTGTAACTTCTTCGAGTCTAAATGCGTCGCCATAGGCCATTGCCATGTCGGTCTTAAGGCTGCCTCCGTAAACATTGACGGAAACCAGGTCATAGTGCGGGGCAGGCATGAGGCCCGCGGGCGTTACGTGGAAAGACACGTTTTTGCCGTGTGCATCGCTGTTTCCCAGAAGCAACTGAAGTATCGCCCACCGGAGCAGCAACAACCGGGCGGTTGCCGGAGTCACCATTTTGTCCATCAACGCGAAGAGCCGCTCGAAACTGACGCCTTCGCGGATATGCTTCGAGTCGTTCGCGCCCATATTGCGCTCGTATTTGTACGTAGAGGGCATGTCAAGCGCCTGGCAGCCGTCAATGAAATGTATGCGCTCAACCATGTCCGCAAGGCTCGTCTCCCTGTTCCAGAGGACACGGCGATCGAAGCGTTCGATGAGCAGAATCGGTTCCGGGATTCGTCGCAGGGCAACCGGGGCGACCCGCATGCCTATGTGCGCAGCCAGGCTCATGCAGAAATGCTCGTTCGCCACCATTAGCGGAGTTCGTGGGTCGCGGCTATCCGGTTTGAGAAGATGGGTCGAGCTAAGTGAGCCACCGGCAAGCGATATATCGTCGTCTTCCACGAGCACCTGCAGCTTGTCCTGGTAGCCCGCCAGAGATAAGCGGACCTTGCCGTCCCACACAGGAAACGGCATGGTGTCACGATCGCGGATTCGCGCGCTTAGCTCATCGTCGCTGATAAGCCGGCGGATGGGTTCACTCTGTTGCTCGCGTAAGATGCGCGCCGCCTCTTCCGGGCCAGCATCCATCGCCAGAAAGCTGAGCGCGCCAACCGGTTCCTGACCGAGATAGCGAATCAGGGCAAACGTGTTGGCTTTCGACACCCCATGCACCTGGGAGGCAATGTCGAGCGCGCGCCCCTCGGGGAGCAGGTTTTCGAGGAACCGGTGGACGGAGCCTGGGGTATCCGGAGAACGGTGAAGTGGAATCGCTGGCGCGAGATAGTACGCTTCCCTTTTGGCCTGCCAGGCTGGAGCGTATCTGAAGCCGTAGCGGTCTTCCAGCGACTGGAATTCGAGTTCGCCGACTGTGTCATTACGGGCGGACACGTGAAGAGTGTGGACTGATGCCATTTTGTATCCTCACGACCCTACGTCATCGTCGCCTGCACCCGGGCTGCGAGCACCCATGGCACCCTTTGGCGCCTTACCAGCGTGCCCTTCAATCTTGAGTGGCCGTGGTGATTGATACCAGATTGCCTCTTCCTTGCTCGTCACGAGCATGGCGAGGCCAAGACCCGATAGCACACGCAGAAGCCGGTCGGCACCGACTGGTTTGCCGTTCTCCAGCCGGGACATGACATTGGCCGCGACGCCGCATGCGTGCGCCGCATCATCAATGCGAAGCTCCAACTCCAGCCGACGGTGGCGCACCAACTCTCCAAGCTCGTCGAGGTCTGCTACCTGCGGCGCGGGTCTTGGACCGGCCGGGTCAAGAGAGCGTGCCATAGTTTCCCCATATGGAAAGAAAGCTGAGAAATCTGCATTTAGCTGATTTGTTTCCCTATAGAGAAACATTACTGCGAATCGTGCCTTCCTGTCAATTATTTCTCTAAAGGGAAACTAAGAGGGCAACGCTGAGCGTATCGCCGTTCAGATGCCACTGTCCCACCGCTTCGAAACCGATCTTGAGCAGTCGGTTCATGCCCGTGAATCCGCCGACCCAAGATGGGCGGCATAGGAGGGATCGCAACTGCCTGTGCTACTTCAATACAGAAGGAGAAGCGCAGTGACTCGGCTCATTGATAAATCTGCGCGACCAGATCAATCAAACTCCATCCCACCGCTAAGTCGCAGTTCATCGAGTCTTCGAATCTGCTCGGGCAAGATGCGCCCTAGCGATAGCGGTGGCAATTCATTGACGGGGAAAAAGTCAACGGCGTCCGTTTCCCCTCCAGAAACGTCACCTCGCTCAATGATTGTCCCCAGGAACACCAGTTTCCAGATGTGGAAGACAGAGGGCGGATGCTCATGTTTCGCCATGTCCCATATTGCAAGCAACCGTTCAATGGCCACGGTATACCCACTTTCCTCGCGAACTTCACGCGTGGCATTCTCGACCGGCGAAGCGCCGACATCGGCCCACCCACCGGGAAGGGACCAGTGACCATCGGCAGCTTCACGCACGAGCAAAACCTGGCCGGCGTCATCGAAAACCGCGCAGCGAACGTCAAGCTTAGGATTTGCATAACCTTCTTCGCGGACGAAAAGCTGTGCGATCTCGGCTGTATCTATATCGGCAAGGTCGGCCAGTTGAGCAAACGCAATACTCTGCAATTCCTCATAGCGCTCCCTGTCGAATACTCCGTCCGTGTAATGCAGACCTGTTTGTGCGATTGCCAACAGGCGACGCGCCTGTGCCAACCGTCGTTTCGTCAATTCAGCAGATGCACGCATGGGATCGTTCCGCGTCGGGGCGAATGATGAAATGCAAAGGCCTACTCTAATCCAAACTCCCAGTGTCCAGCTACGGCGCTATATGAGCCTCCACAGGTAAGCCAGCGACTCAACACAACGACGCAATTTTGCAACCGTTCAGACTGGACTCGCGCGTCCGGAACCGGTAGCCTAAGGCTGCGGGATGGCGTAAGTTTTAGCTATGCTGGTCCTTACCGACAACGTGGAGCCGACATGCAAGTGAGCACAGAAACGCTTGTTGACATGCTGCGGGAAGTAGAAGCTGATGACCCCATCGACTACGCCGATCTTCCGTTTGGAGAGCAGGAGCTTAGACGCCTGGTGATGAGTTCGCTCGTCGAGCGTCACCACCTGGTCGAAACAGACATGTCGGTCTCCGATATCCACGCGTTATATCTGTTGAGCACCGCCAAACTTGTTCTCGAAAACACGGTCCTGCACGCCAGGCTGCTTTTGCTTCAGGGGCAACAGGTAGATGTGCAGTCGCTGTTAGCTCCGTTTACCCTCAAAGGCAAATCGTAAGTTGCACCGCGCCGGTGTAGTGGAACCGAGCAGATCTCCGGGGTTCACTCAGACAACATTTTTACGTCACGAAAGTCGCGCGCCGCGGGCCACGGTGCGCGCGGCAAGGATGCCACCCAGCGCACCACCGAGATGGCTTTGCCATGAAACGCCCGGGTAAATTGGCATCAGGCCGTAGAACATGGTCAGCCCGTAGCTGCCTGCTACGAACAGGGCAACCAGCATCGCAACGATCTGCCGCGTGTAATAGGCCCGCGCGACCAGGTAGCCGGCGTAGCCGAACACCAGTCCGCTCGCGCCGATATGCACCGTGTAGGGCGCACCGAGCAGCCAGGCACACAAGCCAGCACCCAGCATTGCACCGATGGTTGCCTGCCAGAAGTTCGCGATGCGCGGCCACATGCACAGCCAGCCGAGGATAAGCAGACCACCCGTGTTGGCTACCAGGTGCATGAGATTTGCGTGCAGCCAGGGAGCAAAGAGAATGCCCTGCAGGCCGCCAAGCGTGCGCGGCACCACCCCGTGCCGGTTCAAATGCAGGAAAGGGAGCGCCGCGGACAGAAGAAAGACCACCCACATGGAGCCGACAAAAGCCGCGAGCAGTAGAATGCGCGCCCTGAGTTGTGCAAAGAGCGAGTCAGCGGTGGAAGCGGCGCTTGCGAGCCGTATGGAGTCTTGCGTCATGGCGAGTCAATCCGAACCGGTGGGTGGCCCCTTGCGCACTCAAACTGAGCACCTTGAGTCTCGTCGAAGTGGCCGGTTTCGCGCAAAACCGGGGGCTCACCTGACATGGGCGCATATTCTGTGGCCGATATATCGCTTGGTCGCGCACGTCTTTCCGACAATATCAAACGCGTCCCCGGCGCCTAAACCCAGGCGGGACGCTCGCGCGTCCTGCAATTAGAACGCCGCCACCCATTGATTGCAAGCACAACGCAAACGACTCAATCCGCCCCGCCCTCGCGCCATTCTCGCACGTACTCGGGTGTTTCAATCCCCGCCGCCGCTTCGTCGACGATCGGCGCAAGCGGCGACAACGACATTGGCAGCACACCGGCCCACACCGCCAGCCCCATATCTTCCTCGTCGTCCTTCGGACCGCCCGTGCGGGTCTTGCAAGCCGCTTCGGCAAGCGCAATACGCAACACCGTCGTTGCAGCCAGTTCTTTGGCGTTGCCTGCCCGCACTTCCTGCGAGCGTCCCGGCGCGATGCCTTCAAGGAAGACTTCCAGCGCACCGGCCTTATGATCGTCTGGCACCGTTTCGAAACTGCCGTAAATCACGGCCGAGCGATAGTTCATCGAGTGGTTGAACGCCGAGCGCGCCAGCACCAGCCCATCGAGATGGGTGACCGTGACGCAAACCTGCGCACCGCTCGCAGCCAGCTTCAGCATGCGGCTGCCGTTTGAACCGTGGATATACAGGTAGTCGCCTTCGCGCCAACAGGCGGTGGGAATGCAGTGCACGCCGTGTTCGTCGGTAAACGCGACGTGGCACACATACGCCTCGTCCAGTAGCGCATGCAGGGTGACGCGGTCATACTGGCCGCGATGCGCGACACGGCGCACGTGGGTGCGCAGCGATGGAGGAACGTTTGCTTCGGCAGGGGTCATGTTGAGCGCCTTTTTGTTCTTTTAGGAAAGGCGTCTACGATAAAGAAAACCACGGCCCCATGTGTAGACCCACGACGTACCGACTTTGTAGAGCCAGCGCGAGCCTTCGCGTCACTTCACCCGCGCTAACGTAATCGCACGCTCCGGACACGCGGTCACGCATAGCCCGCAAGACCGGCACGCATCGGCATTTGGCGTATAAGCAACCTTCAATCCATGCACGCGCAGCTTGAATTTATTCAATATGCCTAAACTGTTGTAGTCTTCGGCGTCGATCTTGCGGATCTCGAACACGTTCTCGGGGCACACGACTGCGCAATCGCCCTTGCCTTCGCAACGCTTGAAATTGACCACCGGCGCAATCACGCCTGGCGCCTGCTTACAGGCAGCGGTTGTAGAGGCCGTTTTCATGACTGGTCCTCCTGCGGCTTGTCGCGAAGCGGCCCGGCACCCTTCAGGAAGTTCTCGCGTTCCTCCGGCGTCATGCGCTCCCAGCGGCGCCAGTGCCGGTGTCCGCCGCCGTGCCAGCCGCCGCGGCCGCGAAATCCGCCAAACAGGATCCGGCTGAGCACCAGCAAGCCAATCGCATGCAGATAATCGATCGAGCGGGCGCCGACGAAGGCCGCCGGAATTACCCAGTTCCATAGCGCCATCACGATCCATCCCAACAGCGCAATCGCTACCAGGACCAGTATCGCTTTGGCGAAGCATCTCACTTTGAATTTCATCGAAGCTCCTTTAAATATCCAGTTCGTCATACACGGTCTGCAGGCTGGAGCGCAGATGCAGAACGGCATAACGCTTGCGCGCGAGCAGCGTATTCACGCTCACACCACTCTCGGCGGCGAGTTCCTTGAAGCTGCGTCCTTCCAGTTCATGCGCGATGAAAACCTCGCGCTGGTTGGCCGGCAATTCGTCGAGGGCGGCCTGCAACGCATCAAGCAGCACCGATCTCGCATAGACCGCCTCCGGACCCGCATCGTGTGCCGGCAAGGCGAGGTCCAGCCGGTACTCGCCGTCTTCCTCGTCGTCGGTTTCTCCTGCGATCTCGGCAAGCGGCAACTCCCGCTTCTTGCGAAACACGTCGATGATGCGATTGCGCGCCACCCGAAACAGCCAGGCACTGACCTGTTCGATCGGTGCGGGGAGCCGGTAGGCCTGCACGAACTCGTAAAAGACATCCTGAAGGATGTCCTCCGCTTCACCGGGATCGCGCACACGGCGCCGGATGAAATGCCCGAGCTTGCTACGCTCACGCAAGATGGTTGCGGTGAGGTCGCTGTCTCGTTCGAGCATCGGGTCCGGGGTCGGCGGCGGTTCCATACCTCTGTAGACGGTTCGGGAGCGGGGATATTGTGTCCGCCAGGAAAAATCGAGCGGGGTGCCCTTTTAGCGTGCCGGCGGGGTGTGGGGAATGTCGCGTGCGGCCAGCCACGCCTCGCGATCCTCTTTGATCAGCGCAAACAGACGCACGTCGTGAAACGCGTCCTTCCAGTAGCCCCATTGCCGCATAACGCCCTCTTCGACAAACCCGAGGCGCTTTAGCAGGCCAGCCGACGCATCGTTGTCGAGGTCCGTCGTCGCCTGGATGCGATTCATCCCTAGGTGCTCGAAAGCATAGCCGAGCGCGGCGTCGAGCGCTTCGCGCATCAAGCCCTGACGCCAGCAACGGCGCTCCAGTTCGAAACCGAGGCTCGCCGACCTGAAAGCGAAATTGAGTCTGAGGCCACAGGTACCAATTACGCGGCTATCAGCCTTGGCAACGATCGCCCAACGAAGCCCCGTTCTTTCCGCCGTATCCTGCAGCAGTCTGGCCACCACCTGCTCGGCCTGTTCGAAACGCGTCAAAGGCGCCAGGTCGTAGAAGCGCATCACTTCAGGATCCGACCAGATTTCGAAGATTCGCTGCGTGTCGGACACGTCGAGCGGGCGCAGTTGCAAGCGAGCCGTCGCGGGTAGAGCAAGCTGGAGAAGCGGTTCGTTCATCGGGTCGGGACTGGGTGGGGTTGAGAGGACGCTCGACCGAAAGACCGCGAGCGCCCTTCGTCAAAGATAACAAAAAAGGCGCCCGAGGCGCCTTGGTTGTCGCGAACTCGTAACCTGTGTTCGCGTTTGCGTTGTCCTGCCCAACCGCGCAGGTAGTCTTCAGTGCGACCAGTCGGGAAACGGATCGCAGAACTTGCGCCAGGCCACTTCCGGTTGTGCAAGCTCGTCGTCGTTCAGCAAGCAGGCGTTAAACGAAGCACGTAGCGTGACCTCGTCCATTCCCGTTCCGATCAGCACCAATTCCTGCTTGCGATCGCCGAAGCGCTCGTCCCAGTGGCTGCGAATCATGGCCTGCGCCGCGGGCTCTTGCGGCCATGCGTGCCTGGGCACGGCGGCCCACCAGGTTCCGGCGCGTCCGTGACGCGAGATGGCGCCCGCTTGCGACCATTCACCCACCGCGTGATTGCGCGACGCCAGCCAGAAGTACCCCTTCGAGCGCACGACGCCCGGCCATTCGCGCTGAATCCAGTCGAAGAACCGTTGCGGGTGGAAGGGGCGCCGCGCGCGGTACACGAAGCTGGTGATGCCGTATTGTTCACTTTCGGGGATGTGCTCGCCGCGCATTTCCTTGAGCCATCCGGGGGCCTGCGCCGCGGCTTCGAAGTCGAACAGGCCGGTATCGAGGATCTGCCCGGTCGGCACCTGGCCAAAACGGCTTTCGACGATTTTCGCACGGGCGTTCAGCACCCGCAGTACGCCCTTGAGCAACTCCAGTTCGTTCGCGGTCACGAGATCCGTTTTGTTCAGCACGATCACGTCGCAGAACTCGATTTGCTCGGTCAACAGATCGACCACGGTGCGCCGGTCGTCCTCGCCCATCGTTTCGCCGCGATCCGCGAGAAAGTCGTGCGAACCGTAATCGCGCACGAAGTTATAGGCATCGACCACCGTCACCATCGTGTCCAGGCGAGCGACATCCGAGAGACTTTGACCCTGTTCGTCGCGGAACGTGAAGGTTTCCGCCACCGGCAAAGGCTCGGAAATGCCCGTGGATTCGATCAGCAGATAGTCGAAGCGCTTTTCCCGCGCGAGCCGCTGAATCTCGATCAGCAGGTCTTCGCGAAGCGTGCAGCAAATACAGCCGTTACTCATTTCGACAAGCTTTTCGTCGATGTGCGAGAGCTGGCTGCCGCCGTCGCGGATCAACTGGGCGTCGATGTTGACTTCCGACATGTCGTTCACGATCACGGCTACCCGCTTGCCTTCGCGGTTGTTCAGGACGTGGTTCAGCAGCGTGGTCTTGCCCGCGCCGAGAAAGCCGGAGAGAACGGTGACAGGGAGCTTGTGCATGGTGAGGGAGGCTCCAGATGGGTGAGTTACGTGGGCTGGGGGTTAGCTATGCTCGGTCAATTTACGAAATGATATAACATAACACTAAAGATGCGCTATTGTGCTCGGCAAAGCTGGAGTAACGCCACCGCCGCGTATTGGCAAAACCAACCTTTCTTGTCGGCCAAGGCAGCCGAGCAATGGTCAGAAACGTCGATACCTCCCTACTACGGCGTAGTCAGCCGCAGCGGGGATAGGCGTTTAAACACGTTGAAACATCGCTGATGAATGTATATACTTGTTTATACATTCGTAGGGTGGAAATCATGGCAAAAACAGCGACGCTCACAATCCAGCAGTGGGGCAACAGCCTGGCCGTTCGGATTCCGGCCGCTATCGCGCGTTCGGCTCATTTCGAGGTCGGTCAGGAAGTTGAGGTCACAACCGATGAGATAGGCGTGACGGTGAAACCGGTCGGCCCGCGTAAGCTCACGCTCGCGGAGAAGCTGGAGAAGTTCGATCCGGCGAAACATGCGGGTGAGGCAATGGCAACGGGCCAAGTTGGCGCGGAGGCGTTCTGATGCCGGGAGCTATGTGGGTGCCGGATCGGCGCGACATTATATGGATTGACTGCAACCCGCAGGCCGGACGCGAGATGAAGGACTTCCACCCGATGCTGGTCCTGTCACCCAAGCAGTTCAATGAGCGAACCAGCATCGTAATTGGGCTCGCGATGACGACAGCCGCGTTCAACGACACTAACCCTTTTGCCATCAAGTTTCAGGGGCCGAAGAACGTGACAAGTTACGTGCTCGCGCATCAGCCAAAATCGTTTGACTGGCGGGTTCGAGGCGCGAAGGCTCACCCTTGGAAGCGTGCGCCCGACGATGTATTTGCGGCTGCGTGTGAACAACTGAACCAGATCATCACGATCTGCGATTAGATTCTGGCGCCCTCGGCGCTTCTTCAATGCCGCATCACCGCGCGGGCGGCTGCGGATTATTCGCCGGGTTGGTATCGAACTTGACGACGCTCTCAATTCCCCCGCTCCCCACCAACGCCATGAGCTCCGCGTGCAGCGGATCGGCGTGCGCTTTGCTATAGACCTCCTCGCCATCGACGCGCAGCGTGAACGAGCGCAGATAGCGCGCCTTCTTCTCGGGCTTTCCGATCGTTTCTTTGGTCCACTGATACAACGGATAGCTGTCCGGGCCGAGGCGTTCGGCCTCGCTCACGTAATCGGCAAACGCGTCGAACTGGCACTTCAGCAATGCGTTGTGCTTGCCCAGAAGATCATGCAGCGGCTGATACGACGTACCCGCGGGATCGCCGCGCAATTGCGCTGCAAGCTCCGCCGAAACTGCGATCCTGATCTGGTATTGCCAGGCATCCGTCATTTCAGATCTCGCCCTTGGCAAAATTCAACTCAACCCCGTTGCCCGCCGGGTCCGAAAAGAACAACTGCTCTTGCCCGGTCACCGGCACGTGGTCGTGTGTGTAGCGAACCTCGAACTTGCGCAAGCGTTCTTCAAACGCAGCAAGATTGCTGCACGACAGGGCCACATGATCGAAGGTATTGACCACATGTGCGGGACGCGTTTCGTCAGACCTCGCTTCGCTCAGATGCAGTACGGCCTGTTCACCGATATAGAGCCAGTAGCCAAAGCTTTGAAACGGTGGCCGATAGCCCGCTTGCATGCCGACCACGTCGACATAGAAATCGCGCAAGGTATCGAGCATGGCGCGGTTGGCGCGAAGGTTGTAATGACTGAAGCCGAGTAGGGACATGAACTCTCCTGATGGACTGCAATGCACTCGACAGAAGCCTACCCGTGACGGAGACAATGCGCCAGATGAAGAGTCAAGCGAAGCTAGCCGGGTCAGCGGCCAGGCACGGAATGGAGAGGGGTATTGTGACAACCACAGACTACGCGAGGCGCGAAGAATGCAGCGATTGACTGGTGACGCATTGCGGCCGAAAACTACCGTGGGAAACGAGCACCAGACCAGCCGTTTGCAACCGCTTGTGCGGCTGGCCTGGCTACAACTCGAACTTACGCCTGCGGTGCAGCGTTGTCCGTATCCGACGCTTGCTCGCCGCTTTCGTCTTCCTTCTTCTCGACTAGCGATTCCAGCGCGCCAGCACCCTTGAAGCCGGCGACTGCGGCGATGCCCTTCGTCAGCAGCCCAGCATCCGGATCGACTTTCTCGGTCGCTTCCACTGCTGCAACTGCGCCTGCGATCTCACCAACCGTATCCAGAATTCCCATAACAATCACCGTATATGTTGAACGTCGAAATGAAGTACTTCGTGACCATCAAGGAGCGATGCCGTAGCAAGCTCCAGCGGCGGGTTGAGCCGGCGATAAGCGTTCGCGCGCCAGGCTCGCCGTTAAGCCGCTACCGGATAGCATGCCGCGAACGAATTTGACACACGCTGATGGCAAATCGCCGCTCGCCATCCTCGACGACAATAGCATCGCAGAAACCGCGAAGCTGTAAAACATTGTCAAATTTTGACGTTTTAGCCGGGTAGTTCTAGAAACTCCAGAGCTTGCTAAATCACTATGGGTTCGGCACGCGGCTCGTCAGCCAAGACTCATTGTTTGGCCGCATTGGTATTACATTTACCATTCGATTCTCGCGGATTCAATCGAGCTCAGTCGAGTTCGGTCGCGAACAGCGCATTCAGCAAATTCGACGCGGGCCGCTCGGCGAGACGCGTCAGCGACTCGATCATTTCCACCTGACAATCCTGCAGCGGAATCATCCTGATGCGGCGCGACGGGTTGAACTCTGCGTAGGCGATCACCCCAACGCCCATACCTTGCGCGATCGCTTCCTCGAGCGCTTCCCGGCCGTCCACATACATAACCGGTTCGACCTGCAGCGACTCGCGCACCAGTTCGTTTTCGAGCAACTGCTGGGTGACCGACTGCGCTTCCCGAAAGATCATTGGCTGCTTGACGAGTTCTGCGTAAGTCAGCTTGCGCTTCTTCGCAATCGGACTCGTGACCGGCACCATGGCAACCAGCGGATCACGCCGCAACACGCGCGATTCGAGCCGGCTGTGGACCTGCGGCGCGGCGGTAATGGCAGCGTCTACGGTGCTGGACAGAACGCGCTGCATACACTCGGCTGCGTTCGCAACCGACAGCGTCACGACAATGCCGGGATGCCGCTTGCGGAACGCACCGATCAGTTTGACCGCGAGATCAGGCGCATCCGCAGCGAGCGAAAGCGTGCCGGATGCGAGTCCACTCGCCGAATCGAGCAGTTGCCGGGCATCGCGCTCGCAACTGAGCATCTGGCGCGTCACGCTGAAAAGGCGCCGGCCCAGTTCGGTCGGCTCGACGCCACGCGGGCCGCGCTCGAAGAGCTTGACCCCAAAATCCTGTTCGAGCCGTCGCACGTGGTCCGAAATGGCAGGCTGCGTCAGCGACAACGCCTGCGCCGCCTTGGAGAACCCCCCATGTTCGGCGACCGCGTGAAACGCCCGCAATTGCGCGTATTGCATGTGCGCCTCGCCCTGTTGATAAGTTTCACTGATACCAACATCGATTATATCGATTTTACCGATGCTCGCGGATTCTGTACTGTGGCAACCACTGAGACCTTCATTGGACATCCAGCATGGATACCGCAGTCAGCCACACCGTTACTTCGTGCGCCGCTCCCGCCAAGGGCGAGCCGTATCTGCTGACGCCGGGGCCGCTCACCACGGCGCTCTCGACCAAGGAAGCAATGCTGCGCGACTGGGGATCGTGGGACGGCGATTTCCGTGCAATGACCGCACAGCTTCGCCGCAGCCTGCTTGAGATCGCGGGCGACACCGTGGGCGACTACGATTGCGTGCCGCTGCAAGGCAGCGGCAGCTACTGCGTCGAAGCCATGCTGGGCAGCCTGATCCCGCGCGATGGACATGCGCTGGTGCTGGCAAACGGCGCCTACGGCAAGCGGATTGCCACCACCCTCGGCTATCTGGGCCGCCGTCACACCGTGCTCGACAAGGGCGACTATCTGCCGCCGCGTGGCAGCGAAGTCGAACGCATGCTCGACGCCGATCCGAGCATCACGCACGTGGTCGCCGTGCATTGCGAAACCAGTTCGGGGATTCTCAACCCGATCGAAGAAATCGCCGCCGCAACCGCCAAAAAGGGCCGCAAGCTGCTGATCGATTCCATGAGCGCATTCGGCGCGGTGCCGCTGGATGTGCGGCATTTGCAATGCGAAGCGTTTGTGTCGTCAGCCAACAAGTGCATCGAAGGCGTTCCCGGCTTCGGCTTTGTGATTGCGCGCAAGAGCGCCTTGCAGGAAGCGAAGGGGCGCAGCCATTCGCTGAGCCTCGACGTGTACGAGCAGTGGGATGTGATGAACCGCACGGGGCAATGGCGCTTCACGCCGCCTACGCACACGGTGGCGGCTTTTATCGAAGCGCTCCGGCTCCATGCGCTCGAAGGCGGCCAGCCTGGCCGGCTCGCGCGCTACGCCCATAACCGCGACGTGCTGGTCGCCGGCATGCACGAGCTTGGCTTCGAGCCGCTGCTGGACGCGCACTGGCGCTCGCCGATCATCGTGACGTTCTTTGCGCCCGCGCATCCGGCGTTTCGTTTCGAGCAGTTTTATGACCTGATGAAACAGCAGGGTTTCATCATCTATCCCGGCAAGCTGACGGTAGTGGACAGTTTCCGCGTGGGATGCATCGGCCAGGTGGATGCGGACGTCATGCGGCGGGTGGTAGCGGCTTGCGCCCAGGCCCTGCGCACCATGGGCGTAGAGCATGCCGCGCCGCCGAGCGCAGCGCTCGAAGAACGCAAGTTGCTCGCGCACGAAGTTTGAAATGGGTGTCCGCGCTTGAGGCGCGACACATGAATAGCACAGCACACGCGGCTCACCATGCACTCTGTAGCCGCCCGGACTCTTCTCAGGATGCGACGTAAATGAAACACGTAAAAGCAGTGATTTTCGATTGGGCCGGCACGGTAGTCGACTACGGTTCGCTCGCGCCGATGGGTGCGTTTGTGGAGACGTTCGAACAGTTCGGCGTGTCGATCACCATCGACGAAGCACGCGGGCCGATGGGCATGGCGAAGCGTCCGCATATCGCGGCGCTGATGGCGCTGCCGCGGGTGGCGCAAGCGTGGGCCGACAAGTACGGCCGCACGCCGAGCGAGCAGGATATCGATGCGGTGTACGACGTCTTTGTGCCGAAGAACATCAAGGTTGCCGCCGGCTATAGCCAGGTGATCCCGGGCGTCGCCGAAGTGGCGACGACACTGCGCTCCGAGGATATCCGCATCGGCACGACGACCGGTTACACGCGCGAGATCATGGCCGAAATCACGCCGGGCGCTGCGGCGCAGGGCTTTGCACCGGACAGCCTCGTTTGCACCGGCGATACGCCGGAGGGACGCCCTTCCCCGTACATGATCTACAAGACGCTGCCGCAACTGGGCGTGTGGCTCGCGAAGAATGCGATTAAGGTCGACGATACGGAAGTCGGCATTGAGGAAGGGATTAACGGCGGGACGTGGGCGGTTGGCGTGGCCGTGAGTGGCAACGCGTTCGGTATGGCTGAGGCAGATGTGAAGGCGTTGCCCGCGCAGGAATTCGCACAACGACGTGCGGCGGCGGCTCGGCGGTTGAGCGCCGCAGGGGCACACTATGTGATCGATAGCGTCGCGGATCTGATGCCGGTGGTGTATGACATCGAGGGGCGTCTGGCGCGTGGGGAGCGGCCTTAACTGAAAGGCGTGGTGAATTGAGTGGTGCGGGAGGACCGAAAACGCCGGTCCCACCGCTCAGAGCCTTCTCAATGCGAATGCCGCGGCACCGCCGCCCCCCGGCATCCAACCAGAAAATCTAGATCGCAGCCCTCATCCGCCTGCAGCACGTGATCCACGTAGAGGCGCTGATACCCGCCGCCCGAGGGCGCCACAGGCGGCGTGCGAGCCTCCAGACGCCGCGCCAGTTCTTCATCGCTGATATCGACACGCAGCGTTCCCGCATCGCAATCAAGCTCGATCCAGTCTCCATCCTGCACCGCCGCGAGCGGGCCACCCGCCGCCGCCTCCGGCGTCACGTGCAAAACCACCGTGCCGTAAGCAGTACCACTCATGCGCGCATCCGAAATACGCACCATGTCCGTCACACCCTGGCGCAGCAGCTTCGGCGGCAATCCCATGTTGCCTACTTCAGCCATGCCCGGATAACCCTTCGGTCCGCAATTCTTCATGACGAGAACAGAGTTCGCATCGACATCTAGCGCCTCGTCGACGATGCGTTCCTTGTAGTGCTCCAGGTTTTCGAAGACCACCGCCCGGCCGCGATGCTTGAGCAGTGCCGGCGTAGCGGCGGACGGCTTCAGAACCGCTCCGCGCGGCGCGAGGTTACCGCGCAATACGCGTATGCCGCCATCGGCAACAAGTGGCTTGTCTAGCGGCCGAATCACTTCGTCATCCGTAATAGGCGCGTCCTTCACGTTCTGCCACAGCGTTTTGCCATTGACGGTGATCGCATCAGGATAAGGCAGCAGATCCGCTTCACCGAGCCGGCGCAACACGGCCGGCAAGCCGCCTGCGTAATAGAACTCTTCCATCAGGAATCGCCCCGACGGCATCAGATCCACAATGGTTGGCGTATTGCGGCCCGTGTGCACCCAGTCGTCGAGATCGAGCTTCACGCCAATGCGCCCCGCGATCGCCTTCAGATGGATCACAGCATTCGTCGAGCCGCCGATTGCAGCATTCACCCGGATCGCATTGAGGAACGCTTCGCGCGTCAGGATCTTCGAGAGCGTCAATCCTTCGTGCGCCATCTCGACAATGCGGCTGCCCGACATGTGGGCGAGCACATAACGGCGTGCGTCGACGGCGGGTATCGCCGCGTTATGCGGCAGCGATGCGCCGAGCGACTCCGCCATGCAAGCCATGGTCGACGCCGTACCCATGGTGTTGCAGGTGCCCGCGGAACGCGACATGCCGGCTTCTGCCGAGAGGAACCGGTGCAGATCGATCTCCCCTGCCTTCAGCGACTCATGCAGTTGCCACACAGCCGTGCCCGAACCAATGTTCTTGCCGTCGAGCTTGCCGTTAAGCATCGGCCCACCGGTCACGACGATCGCAGGCACATCGCAACTCGCAGCCCCCATCAGGAGCGCGGGTGTGGTCTTATCACAGCCCGTGAGCAAGACAACTGCATCGATAGGATTGCCGCGAATCGCTTCTTCGACATCCATCGCCGCCAGGTTGCGCGTGAGCATTGCGGTCGGGCGCAGGTTCGATTCGCCATTCGAGAACACTGGAAACTCAACCGGAAAGCCGCCCGCCTCATAAACACCACGCTTGACGTGCTCGGCGATCTTGCGAAAGTGCGCATTGCACGGCGTGAGCTCCGACCACGTATTGCAGATACCGATTACCGGCCTGCCGTCGAACTCATGATCGGGAATGCCCTGGTTCTTCATCCAGCTTCGATACATGAAGCCGTTCTTATCTTGTGTGCCGAACCATTGGGCTGAACGCAGCTTCGATTTCTTGTCGGACATGCTGACTTCCTGAACGCAAACTCTTGAACAAAGGCGCCGACGCAAGCTGATCCATCTATGCGTTGACGATCCGCCGCGGGTCAAGGCGAGCACACGCCGGCCTGCGCCGGGCGCCGTGTCGCTTCGTGATCGCGGTCCACCTCAGAAAAGTGTACCGGCTGACCCGATATCCTTCTAATGTTAATTTTCTACCGCTGTATATCGCGATTGTTATGCTGCGGCGCGGCGCTTATTAAGTTCAACCGCCGCCGGTTCCAGCATCCAGCAATACGTGCCTCAGTGGACGCGCTTGCTGCGGCGATATTGGTCGAACAGTACCGCGAGCAGCAAAATGCCGCCGCGAATCAGGTATTGGTAAAAGGTCGGCACATTCAGCAGACTCATGGCATCCTGCACGGAACCCATAATCAGCACGCCCACCAGCACGCCTGAAATCGTCGCGACACCGCCTGTCAGCGACACGCCACCGAGCACGCACGCGGAAATCACGCCAAGCTCCAGACCTACCGAGGTCTTGGGGTCACCAAGACTCATCCGCGAGGCGAGCATGACGCCGGCGAAGCCGGTCACCAGTCCCTGCAGCACAAACACGGTGATCTTGATCCGCGTGACCGGCAAGCCGGCAAGCAGGGCCGCTTCGCTGTTGCCGCCCACCGCTAGCACGTTCTTGCCAAACACGGTTTTCTTCAGCAGAAAGCCGAACAGAATGAAGCCGACGATATTGCTCCAGATCGGATACGAAATGCCGAGAAACGAGCCGCCGCCCAAATCGAAAAAACGCTCCTCCGAGATCATCACCGCGTCGCCGTTCGACGTGATGAAGGCCAGGCCGCGCACCACCTCCATCATCGCAAGCGTGACGATCAGCGAGTTGATCTTGTAACGCGCCACCAGTACGCCGTTCACCAGCCCGACTGCGCCGCCCGCCAATATGCCGGCGAGCACGCCGAACAGCACGCTATGCGTCGCGGTGATCAAGGTGGACGCGACCACCCCCGCAAACGCAACGATCGAGGCGACCGACAGGTCCACTTCGCCGAGTGCCAGCACGAACATCATCGTCACCGAGATCGAGCCGATCAGCGTCACCGAAAGCAGCAAACCCTGGATATTGCGGGCGCTGATAAAGTCCGGCACCGTGAACGACAGCACGGCAAACAGGATGATGAACACCATCACAATGCCGGACTTGTTGATCAGATCCCAGGTTTGCGCGGCACGCGACCGGGCGCTAACGCTTTGCTTCGGATTAGGCTGATTGGTGACGGGGGTGTTAGTGGTTTGCATGGTGGCTCTTTACATTCGATTAGCTTGGCAGGGCAAGCTTGATCAGTTGATCGGGCGAGGCTTCTGCCTTCGGCAGGTTGCCGACAATCCGCCCTTCGCGCATAACGATGATGCGGTCTGCGACGCCGATCACCTCTGCCAGGTCGCTCGATACGACAATGACGGTGCGTCCCGCTTCCGCGAGTCCGTATAACAGGCTGTAGATTTCGCTGCGCGCGCCGACGTCGATGCCGCGGGTCGGCTCATCCATCAGGAACACATCGATCTCCTCGGCCAGCCAGCGCGAGAGGATCACCTTCTGCTGGTTGCCGCCGGAGAGCGTACCGATTGGCGTGTTGCCGTCACGGGTCTTGATGGCGAGCTTCGCGATGAAACTTGTTGTAGTGGCGGTCTCCTTGCGCGCATCGAGGATATGCAGCGCGTTGTGATGGCGGCGGCAACTGATATTCAGGTTGTCCGACACCGAGGCGATGGCGACAATGCCCTCCTGCTTGCGATCCTCGGGGCACAGGGCGACGCCTGCGCGCACCGCATCGCGCGGCGAGCGGAATTTGCGCGTCTCGCCTTTCAGCACGATCTCGCCTGCAACCGGCTTCACCGCGCCGTAAATCAGCTTCATCAGTTCGGAGCGCCCCGCGCCCACCAGACCGAAGAAGCCGACAATCTCGCCCTTGCGGGCGTTGAACGAAGCGGGTTCCGCCAGGCCCGGCCCGAGCAGCCCTTTCACGTCGAGCTGCACACCGCCGATCTCGCGGGTCCGGTAGCCGTACACATCGCGAATCGAGCGCCCTACCATGCAGCTAATCAAGCGGTCGCGCTCAAGTCCGTCGACTTCCTCGAACGTCTCGATGCGCCGGCCGTCGCGAAACACCGTCACGCGATCGCACAGCGCATAGACTTCATCCATCCGGTGCGTAACGTAGATGATCGCGCGGCCCTCGGCACGCAAGGTACGGATGATCTTGAACAGTTGCTCGGTTTCGCGCGAGGAGAGCGAGCTCGTTGGCTCGTCGAAGGCGATCACGCGCGCGTCGCGCATCAACGCCTTGCCGATCTCGATCATCTGCCGCTGGCCGATCGAAAGATGCTTCACTTGCAGGTTCGGATCGATCTTCTCGCCGAGCCGCTCGAGCTCGCTGATCGCGCGGTTCACCAGTCCTTTTTCGTTGAGCACACCGAATCGGTTCGGCATCGCCCCGAGCATCAGGTTTTCCGCCACCGTCAGCTCCGGCACCAGATGCAGTTCCTGGTAGATAATCGCGACGCCCGCGTCGATGGCGGCCCTGGTGGTCGTGAATTGCTGCGTGACGCCACCCAGCGTCAGGCTGCCGCCCGCCGGCTGGTTGACGCCCGAGAGGACCTTCAGGAGGGTCGATTTGCCTGCGCCGTTTTCGCCCATCAGCCCGTGGACTTCGCCGGTACGCACGCCGAGCGACACGCCGTCCAGGGCGAGCACCCCCGGAAAACGCACGGTGATGTCGTCGAGCAGAAGATAAGGATCGGCCAGAGCCGTCGCGGTATCCATCATGGGTGAAGCCTCAAGGCAGAAACAGGAAACCGGGCGTGGCCGGTGCAAAGCGACGCCCGGGTAAGAACCGTCAGATACCCAGTTCCTTGCGCACGTCCTGCCAGTTCGCGCGGGTCATCAGCTTGCCGGTGGTCTGGGTGTCGGCGGGCGGCACCTTGCCTGTCTTGATCCAGTCGACGAGGTTCTCTGCGCTGTCCTTGCCGTGGTTGGTCGAGCTCACCGCGATGGTGCCGTAGAAACCGGTCGGCTCCTTCTTCTGGAACTCGGCGAACGCTTCGCCCGCACCGTTAATGCCGACACCAATCACATCTGCCGACGGAATGTGCAACTGCTCGGTCGCCCGCACGCCGCCGAGCACGGTCTCCTCGTTGAGCGCGAAGATCACCCACTTCTTGATGTTCGGATGCTGCGACAGTACGGGTGACGAGGCGTTGAAGCCGCCTTCGTCGTCGGTAGTCTTCTGCGGCGCATCAAAGATGTTCTCTTTCTTGAAGCCGTTTGCCAGCAGCGTCTGCGTCGCGCCGTCGGTGCGCAGCTTGGCGGTGGGCAGCTCGTAGTTCGTGATACGCAGCGCCCCCACTTCGTCCGGGTTCCAGCCGCGGCGCTTCATCTCGTCGGAGATCGCCTGACCAACCTGATTGCCGATCTTGAACGCCGACATGCCAAGGTGCGGCACACCGGCAAGCGGCTTGCCCGACGAATCGACGAGCTGGTCGTCCACCGTCACGAACTTCATGCTGTAGCGCTTGGCGCGCGCCTGAATGGCGGGCCCGAGCCGCACATCCGGGGCACAGATCACGAAGCCCTGGGCGCCTTGAGCGCCCAGGTTGTCGATGGCCTCAAGCACCTTTTCGCCGTCCGGCGTGCCGATGTTGACGACCGAGAAACCGTCTTTCTGACCGAGCGCCGTCGCCGCCTTCTGCTCATTGATGAACCATGCCTGTTCCGGCATTTTCACCAGAAAGCCGATCTTGACCGGCTCATCGGCGTGCGCGGACAGGTGTGTCACAAACGGAACCGCCATCGCGGCGGCGGCGATAGCGGACAAAGTCAGGCGGCGAAGCTTACGGCTCATGGTTGTCTCCTAAGGTGATGGCTTCTTTCAAATACAGGCTCGCTGGCCTGTTGAGTCCTGCTGCGACGCTTTCGGGCGCACCGGTTCCAGGTTCCGGCCCGCCACATAGCGGGACGGCGGCGCAATGGGCCGCGTTGGGAGTGGTCGAAGCTTAAAGCACCGCTTCGATAACTTTCCAATCCTATTTTTCGCCGTAGCAATATCAGATTTGGTATGACATGATTGGATATACCAAGAATGGAGAGACGACGCGATGGCGCAGGCTTATTCGAACTGGTTCGTGCGGGCGCGCCTGAAGACGCGCCAGTTGCTGCTGCTCGCGGCAATGGAAGAAGAAGGCAACGTGCGCCGCGCCGCCGATTTGCTGGGCATGACCCAGCCCGCCGCTTCGCGCTTGCTGAAAGAGATGGAGGATGTACTGGAGGTGCGGCTCTTCGACCGCACGCCGCACGGCATGCGCGCGACGCTCTACGGCGAAGTGATGATCCGCCATGCCCGCATGGTGCTGTCGAACCTGAGCCAGGCGCACGATGAAATCTCGGCGCTGCGCTCGGGACTGGTCGGACAGGTGCAGATCGGCTCGATCGCCACCGCCGCGGCAACGATGGTTCCGGTAGCCATTTCGCGGGTCAAGGAACGCCATCCGCATTTGCAGATCTGGCTGCAGGTGGAAACATCAGACGTCATGCTGCCGCTCGTCGCGCAGGGCAAGCTCGACATCATGATTGGCCGCGTGCTCGAGCGCCAGGGCCAGTTCACCGACGCGGTGCGTTACGAGCAACTGGCCGACGAGCCGCTGTGCATCGTCGCCCGCCCGGGTCACCCCATGGAAAGCGCCAGCGGACTGACGCTGCGCGACATCGTGGATGCGAGCTGGGTACTGCATCCGCCCGGCAGCGTGCTGAGGCACCGGTTCGATCTGATGTTTTCGCAGATCGGCCTCAATCCGCCGCAGAACGTCACCAACACCAACAATTTCCTGGCTATCTCCAGCCTGCTTCTGCAGAGCGACATGCTGGCCGTCGTGCCGGAAGAAGTCGCACGCCAGTACGAGGTGTTTGGGGTACTGAGGCGGCTCGCGATCGAGCTGCCGTACCGGATGGATGCATTCGGCATCATCACGCGGCAAACCCAGTTGCTCTCGCCGGCGGCCACCATCATGCTCGAAACGCTGCGGGATGTCGCCGCCGAAATCTATGGCGCATCTGCCGAAGCGGATACCAGCGCCGATTAAGCGCAAACTGAGCAGCGGCCATTCCAGCCCCGTCGATTCACACGGGGCGGGTATTCACTTATCACGCTTCCACTTATATCAGCTCCGGTATCGCCTTGACCAAATTCCTGATTGGACCGTCATCGGGTCAGGCGCTAATCTCCATTGCAGCGAGCGCCGCATATCCCAAGTAAAAGCAGTATCCATGGCGGCGCGGCTCAATACACACACTCATTACAAACGAGACGGAGACAGCTATGAGCCCCTCAAGACGTACCGCCTTGGGCGCAATCCTCAGTTCCGCGCTAATACTGGCCATCGGCGCAACTGCCCACGCCGAGGACAAACAGATCACGCTCGGCTTTGCGCAGGTCGGCGCTGAAAGCGCATGGCGCACCGCCAATACCATTTCAGTGAAAAGCGCAGCAAAAGACGCCGGCATCAACCTGAAGTTTTCCGATGCACAGCAGAAACAGGAAAATCAGATCCGTGCTATTCGCTCGTATATCGCGCAAAAGGTCGACGTCATTGCCTTTTCGCCCGTGGTTGAATCCGGCTGGGAACCGGTGCTGAATGAGGCGAAGGCCGCCAAGATTCCGGTGATTCTCACCGACCGCAATATCGATGTGCAGGACAAGTCGCTTTACGTGACCATGATCGGTTCGGACTTCCTCGAGGAAGGACGGCGCGCCGGGCGGTGGCTCGAAGACCATTACAAGAACGATCCGGGTCCGATCAACATTGCCGAATTGCAGGGTACCGTCGGTTCCGCGCCGGCTAACGACCGTCACGCGGGTCTGATCGAAGTCATCAAGAGCGATCCAAAGTTCAAGATCATCGCCTCGCAAAGCGGCGATTTCACGCTGGCGGGCGGCAAGCAGGTCATGGAGGCGTTCGTCAAGACCTACGGCAAGCAGATCAACGTGGTGTACGCCCATAACGACGACATGGCGCTCGGTGCGATCCAGGCCATGGAGGAAGCCGGCATCCAGCCTGGCAAGGACGTGAGCGTGGTGTCCTTCGACGCCACCAAGGGCGGCTTCGAGGCCATGGTGGCCGGCAAGATCAACGTGGACGTGGAATGCAGCCCGCTGCTCGGCCCGCAGTTGATGGCGGCCGTCAAGGATGTGGTGGCGGGCAAGCAGTTGCCCAAGCGCATTGTGACGAACGAGACCGTGTTTCCGATGAGCGTCGCCGCGCAGGTTCTGCCTCAGCGCAAGTACTGATTGCGGGCGGGACCGCCGCGCAACGCGGCGGTCCTTCATTTCCATTCTTTGGGCCGCGCGCATGACTGCCTCCCCAATACTCGAAACGATTGGTCTCAGCAAAACCTTTCCGGGGGTGAAAGCGCTTCAGAAGGTGGACTTCCGGCTCTTTCCCGGCGAAATCCACACCCTGATGGGACAGAACGGCGCGGGCAAATCCACGCTCATCAACGTGCTGACCGGCGTTCATACGCATGACGCCGGCGAGATTCGTCTGGGCGGCACGCCCGTCGATTTCTCGACACCACTCGAAGCAGAAGCCGCCGGCATTCGCACGCTGTATCAGGAAGTGAATCTCTGCAGCAACCTCTCGGTTGCGGAGAACGTGTTCGCCGGCCGGCAGCCGAAGCGCCGCGGCGCCATCGACTGGAACGCAATCCGCACGCGCGCCGAAGCCGCTTTGGCCGAGCTCAACGTCTCGCTCGACGTCACCCGTTCGCTGGACACTTATCCGATCGCGGTGCAACAGATGGTGGCGATTGCGCGGGCGTTGTCAGTGGATGCCCGCGTGCTGATCCTCGATGAACCCACCTCGAGCCTCGACGACAGCGAAGTCGCGCGCCTGTTCGACGTGCTGCGCAAGCTCAAGCAATCCGGCATGGCGATTCTGTTCGTCACGCACTTTCTTGAGCAGACCTATGCGATTTCCGACCGGATCACCGTGATGCGCAACGGCGAGCGCGAGGGCGAGTATCTTGCCCGCAAGCTGCCGGTAGAGCTGCTGGTCTCGAAGATGGTGGGCCATGACCGCATGACCGAGCGCATGAAACATAGCGCGACCGATGCCCCCGCGGAGAAGGCGGCCGCTGCGCCGTTCGTCTCGATGCGCGAAGTCGGCCGGCGCGGACTCATGAACCCTGTTGATATCGACGTACAGCCGGGACAAATTCTTGGCCTCGCCGGACTGCTCGGCTCGGGCCGAACGGAAACGGCGCGGCTGCTGTTCGGCGCCGAACGCGCCGACTCCGGCACCATGACAATCGGCAGCAAGCCGGTCAAGCTGCGCTCGCCGCGCGATGCCGTGCGACGTGGCGTCGGCTATTGCCCCGAGGACCGCAAGAAGGAAGGCATCGTCGCCGACCTCTCGATCCGCGAAAACATCATTCTGGCCTTGCAGGCCCGGCGCGGCTGGTGGCGCCCAATCGGGCGCGCGAAGCAACGCCAGATCGCCGACGATTATATCGTGCGCCTCGGCGTCAAGGCGCGCGACGCCGAGCAACCCATCGGCCTGCTCTCCGGCGGCAACCAGCAGAAGGCGCTGCTTGCGCGGTGGCTGGTGACGGAACCCAAGATGCTGATCCTCGACGAACCGACGCGCGGCATCGACGTCGCAGCCAAGTTCGAGATCATGGACCGGGTGCTCGCGCTGTGTGCGAGGGGTCTGGGCATCCTGTTCATTTCGTCGGAGGTAAGCGAGGTGATTCGCGTGAGCCACCGCATCGCCGTGCTGCGCGACCGTCGCAAAGTCGCAGAGGTCGCCGGTCACACGACGAACGAGGATCAGGTTTATCGCCTGATTGCCGGAGGAGACAATCCATGAGGCGCATCAGAGACCTGTTGCAGCATCCGCTTGTCTGGCCAGCCCTTACGCTCGTGCTGCTGTGCGCGCTGGACCTCGTGCGCAACCCGCATTTCCTTGCCATCACGACGCTCGACGGGCATCTGTTCGGCGCGCCCATCGACATCCTCAATCGTGCCGCGCCGCTCGTTCTCGTATCGCTCGGCATGACGCTCGTGATTGCGACGCGCGGCATCGATATCTCGGTGGGCGCAGTGGTCGCGATTGCCGGCGCCACGGCCGCGAGCCTCCTTGTCGACAACCCCGCGCAAGTCGGTAGCGCCCTGCTCGCCGCGCTTGGCGTCGGTCTGCTGGCAGGTGTGTGGAACGGCCTGCTGGTGGCCTTCGTCGGCATGCAGCCGATCATTGCCACGCTGATCCTGATGGTGGCGGGACGTGGTGTCGCCCAGTTGCTGACCGGCGGCCAGATCATCCCGATCGATGCGCCTGGGTATCTGGCCGTCGGAGGCGGCTATCTTGCGGGCGTGCCGTGCTCGGTGTGGCTCGCGCTGGTGGCGATCTTGGCAACCGCGCTGCTGATGAACCGCACGGCGCTTGGGTTGTTTATCCGCGCCATTGGCATCAATCCAGTGGCGACCCGGCTGGTCGGCTTGCGTTCCGCGGCCATCGTGTTTAGCGTCTACGCCTTCTCGGGCGTTACGGCGGCGCTCGCGGGCATACTCATCAGCTCGAACGTGCGCAGCGCGGACGGCAACAACGCCGGCTTGCTGCTCGAACTCGACGCCATTCTTGCGGTGACGCTCGGCGGAACTTCCCTGCTCGGCGGACGCTTTAGCCTGGCCGGCACCGTGCTCGGCGCACTCATCATCCAGACGCTCACGTACACCACTTACACGATCGGCGTGCCGCCCGAGGCGACGCTCGTCGTCAAGGCAACCGTGGTGCTCGCCGTGAGCGTGATCCAGTCAGCAACCGCACGCGCGGTGCTGGCGCGGTTCGCACGGCGTATGTTGCGCGGCCCGCTCGTCAAGCCCCTCACTGAGGTTAGCCGATGAAACAGCATTTCCAACGTCTGGTCGACCCGCGTACGCTGCCGATTGTCGTCACCATCGTGCTGTTCGTGGTGCTGTTCGGCTTCGGCTCGGTGATGTACACCGGCTTTTTCTCGCTGCAGGTGCTGCTCGGCCTGATCGTCGATAACGCGTTTCTTCTGATCGTGGCCATCGGCATGACGTTTGTGATCGTGTCGGGCGGTATCGATCTTTCGGTCGGCTCGGTGGTTGCGCTCACAACCATCCTCGCCGCCGTGTTTACCGAACATTTCCATTGGCCGGTCTGGGTGACCGTGCCGCTGATCCTGCTGCTCGGTGCGCTATACGGCGCGGCGATGGGCGCGCTGATTCATTTCTTCCGCCTGCAAGCGTTCATCGTCACGCTGGCCGGCATGTTCCTCGCGCGTGGCGTGTGCTTTCTGATCACGACACAGTCGATCACGATCAACGATCCGGTCTTTCACGCGATCTCGGGGTTTCACTTGCAGATCGGCGGCGCTTCTTTGACGTCAGGCGCGTTGATCGCCATTGTCACGCTCGCCGTGGCCATGTTCGTCGCGCACTACACGCGCTTCGGGCGCAACGTGTATGCAATCGGCGGCAATGAGCGCTCGGCGTTGCTGATGGGTTTGCCGGTGGCACGCACCAAGGTCGGCGTCTATGCGCTTAGTGGATTCTGCTCTGCGCTCGGTGGACTGGTGTTTACGCTCTACGTGCTGTCGGGATACGGTTTGCAGGGACAAGGCATGGAACTCGACGCCATTGCCGCGACCGTGATCGGCGGCACCTTACTCACTGGTGGTGTCGGCTATGTGATCGGTTCGGCCTTCGGCGTGGGAATTCTGGGGACCATCCAGACGCTCATCACCTTCGATGGCACGCTCAGTTCATGGTGGACGCGCATCGTGATCGGCGCGCTGCTGTGTGCGTTCTGTCTGTTGCAGCGGCTCATTGAACGGCATGCTTCGCGGCGCAAGTCGGGTGGGTCCGGCGCGCAGGCAATTCCCGTCTCCAAGGGCAGGGGTGCCGAAACGGCGCCGGCTACCCGCGTAGAGCAAGGGCCAATGCCGATCAATTACCGGGGCCGGCAGGTGCTTTAGCGCGATGCACGCAGTCGCAGGTTGCCAGCGATCTACAGGTCCCGGTTCTGGCAACCGCGACAACAAAGGGGAATTACTTGCCCCAGCGGAGCACAAGCGGATCGAGCCGGCGCGCGGTCTTCAGCAAGCCCGCGCGCATGCCAGGATGCATCGGCGCGAACGGATGGCGCGTGGCGTCGGAGCGGATCACCCCGCCCTCTTTCATCAATGTCTTGCACGCGGCCGGACCACACTGCCGGTTTTCGTAGTTGATCAGCGGCAACCACTCTTGATAAAGCTCGGCGGCCTTCCCGGTGTCGCCGGCAAAGTACGCATCAATGATCTTGCGAATGCCGTCGGGATAACCGCCGCCTGTCATCGAACCGGTCGCGCCCGCATCGAGATCGGGCAGCAGCGTGATGGCTTCTTCGCCGTCCCATGGGCCAACAATCTTGTCGCCGCCCAATTCGATCAGCTCGCGCAATTTCGAAGCGGCCTGGGCCGTCTCGATCTTGAAGTACGAAACGTTGGCGACTTCCTTCGCCAGCTTCGCGAGAAATGCGGGCGATAGCGGCGTGCCGGCGACCGGCGCGTCCTGAATCATGATCGGAATGTCGATGGAATCCGAAACCCGGCTATAGAACTCCTGAATACCGCGCTCGCCGACGCGGATCGTCGCACCGTGATACGGCGGCATGATCATCACCATCGCGGCGCCGGCGTCCTGCGCGGCACGGCTGCGCTCGGCGCAGATATGCGTGCTGAAATGCGTGGTGGTGACGATGACCGGCACGCGCCCAGCGACATGCTCCAGCACCGTCTTCTGCAAGACGCTGCGCTCCTCGTCGGTCAGCGCAAACTGCTCGGAGAAATTCGCAAGAATGCAGATGCCGTTCGAGCCGGCATCGATCATGAAGTCGATGGCGCGCTTCTGCCCCTCGAAGTCGATGCGGCCGGCGTCGTCGAAAATGGTTGGCGCGACCGGGAACACGCCACGATAAATCTGCTGGGCCATGAAGCTCGTCTCCTCGATTCAAATTGAATAATCCTCTGACTATACGACCGTCCACGCCGGACTGTATAGTGAAACCTTTCCATCAACCGATCGCTTTTGCGACTCACCCGGGAAGGTCCTGCCACCGTGGCCGCCACGAAGAACACGCTCGATGTGCTCATGTCGCGTCTGCGCATGAAGCAGTTGCAGTTGCTGCTTGCGCTCGACGATCACAAGTCGCTGCACAAGGCGTCCAGCGCGATGGCAATGACGCAGTCGGCCGCCAGCAAGGCGCTCGCCGAACTTGAAGACATGCTGGAAGCGCCGCTGTTCGAACGCTCGAAGAAAGGGTTGATCGCAAACCAGTTCGGCCACTGCGTAATCCGTTACGCACGCGTTCTTGCCACCGATCTGGCGTCGCTCTGCCAGGAAGTGGCGGAGATACGCTCAGGAACGGGCGGGCGGCTCGCGATTGGCGCAATCATGGGCGCCGTGCCCGATGTGGTCGCACCGATAGTCAGTGAGCTGCATGACAGCCATCCGGGACTGTCGATCGAGATAGTCGAAGACACCAGCGCACGCATGCTCACGCTGCTCGACGACGGCCAGCTCGATCTGGTGATCGGCCGCGCCAGCGTGTCGGTCCAGCCGGCGAAGTATCACTACCACGCGCTCGAAGACGAGCCGCTGTCCGTCGTGGCTGCGTACGATCATCCGTCAGGCGCGGCTGCCGTGACGCTCGCGGACCTCGCGGGTCATAAATGGGTAACTTACCCGAGCCTCATGCCGATGAACGCGCTGCTCGCGCGGGAAATGGACCTGGCCGGCCTGCCGATGCCGGCTAACCAGATTTCGACGGCATCGACATTCGTCACGGTCGCGCTACTGCAGCAGAGCGCCGATCTCGTTTCGATCCTGCCGACCAGCGTCGCGCAGTTGTTCGAAACACATAAGATGCTGCGCATACTGCCCATTAAGCTCGAATCGAAGTCACAGACTTTCGGGATCGTGACGCGCAATGGGGGCGTGTTATCGCCTGCGGCCAGGCAATTCGTGCAGTTGCTGCGGGATGCGCGAAAGCGGTGCGAGGCGTGACGGGCGTCACGCCTCGCGCCGCTATCTGCCAGGTACAACTTAGAACTTGTGGCGGATACCGACCATGCCCATCGCCTGCTTGTTGTTGGAGGCGTCGTTACCGAAGTCGCCCATCGATGCAACCGCCGCCACTACGTCGCCCGACGTTGCGCTAATCGTGTTGCCCGATGCCTTCTGATAGCCGGCCAGCGCGTAGATGTCCGTGCGCTTCGACAGCGCGTAGTCGGCGCCCAGGCTGATCTGGTTATAGGCGACCGTTACGTTGTTGCCGCTGCCCTTCGTGTAGTCGTAGCCCACACCGACAATCGTCGCCGGGTTGACCTGATAGTTCACGTAGACCTGACCGGTGTTGAATTTCGTGTTGTTCTGGTTGCCGAAAGCCGTCGCGTAGTCGTTGTACTGCACGTTGCTATACGACACGCCGAACGTGAAATTGCGGAACACGTAGTCGCCCGCCGCGCGGATGATCTGCATCGAGTTCGCGGACACAAACGCGCCGGTGATCGCTTCCGAATCGACTGCGAAGCTGCTCGCATCCGGGTTCAGACCGTCGAACGACGCAGCGGTGCCATGGTCGCTATTGGCGTGGAAATAGCCTGCGCCGAAGCCAAACGGACCGTGGTTATACACGAGCGCTGCCGCGTAAGTCTGGCCGCTTGCCGTGCTGCCGGGCACACCGCCGAACGCATACATGGCCGATGCCTGCAGGCCCGCGTAGTTCGGCGTCGTGTACTTGATCGAGTTGTTGGTGCGATAACTATTGTCGTAGTTATCCATGTCGCCCGGCGTGGCGAAGGTCGGGCCGAATGTGTCGTCGTTCGTCAGCGGCTGGAGCAGGTCGATCAGCGGATCGTACTGACGGCCCAGGGTGACGGTACCGACGCTGTCGCCGGTCAAGCCGACCATCGCAGTGCGGCCGAACATGCGCTGGCCCTGGCCGAGGCGGCCGTTGTCGATGTTAAAGCCGCTTTCCAGCTTGAAGATGGCTGCCAGACCGCCGCCCAGATCTTCCGTACCCTTCAAACCCCAGAGGTTCGGCGACAGATTGCCTGCGGACATCTGGAACGTGCCGCCCGAATGGTTCGTGCCTTGCTGGTTGCTGAAGTACGCAACGCTGGTGTCCACCGCGCCATACAGCGTGACGCTGCTTTGTGCATGCGCGACCGAGGTCATGGCTGCGAGAGACGCTACGGCAAGAATTGTCTTTTTCATGAAATTTATCCGATTGATGATACGGGTCTCGATTGACTATCGTGCGAGGTCAGTCGCAAACCGATTGGCTTAGTGAATCTAGAGCCTGTTTTTCAGAGCGGGACATGTCGCGGAGATAAACTTTATTTATTACACCCGGACTAATCGGCTACTGCGGCGCAAATATATCTTATGGTTTGATGGTGAAAAGTCGACCGCAATTGAAATTCAATTTTTCAATATGTTGAAGTAATGAATTCCCATATACAGCAAGGCTGTGAGGCGATTTGACACACCCGGGAAAATTGTTTTTTTAGCGCGTGTTGGGTGATTGCCACATGCAGATCCGTCTGACGAATAGCTGTTAGCCGAGGAATGTTCTCCGGATACTTCGATACTACCGGCTTCCAGATCGCATTAAAGCAAGGCGTTGCATCTGGTTAATGGCGCCGCATTGGAAAAACAAAGCCGTGTGTTGCAAACCCGACGAACTGAACCGGCGCTTCTACGTGCCGCGCCGCCAAATCCGCGCTCCGTCCGGTTGGCGATAAAAAATGGCGACGCTAGAATCGATCGCCTTGGTACACGCCAAGCCGACCGGTTCACACGCCGTCTAGGAGCTACTGTGGAAGTCAAGTGGATCGAGGATTTCATCGCGCTCGCACAGCATCAGAGCTTCTCGCGCGCGGCGGAACTGCGCAACGTCACGCAGTCCGGGCTAAGCCGGCGCATTCAGGCGCTCGAACAGTGGATTGGCGCCGAATTGATCAACCGCAGTACCTATCCACCGACGCTCACGCCAGCGGGCCGGCTCTTCCTGGAAGCGGCTGAGGACATTGTCGGCAAACTGTTCGACACGCGCGCCATCATTCGCAGCGAGCAGCGCATGCCGGGGACAGGACTGCAGATTGCCGCCGGTCATGCACTCTCGGTTGGATTTGTTCCGGACTGGCTGCGGTCGCTACAAAGCCGCTTTAGCGGGCTGCGGGTACGCATTGTGCCGACCAACGTCCACGACTCGATTCTGATGCTGGTAAACGGCAACTGCGAACTGATGCTCGCGTACGAACACCCAGACCTGCCCCTGCACCTGGACACCACACGCTATCCTCACCTCACCGTCGGCCGAGACGTATTCCTGCCGGTCTGCGCTCCGAGCCAGCGCTCTACGCCCTCATTCAGGCTTCCCGGAACACCCGGCCGGCCGCTGCCGCTAATTGGTTATAGCGCAACCACCTACTTTGCCCGCTGCCTTCACCTGCTGCTGCATCGCGCGAGCAAGAATCCCGCTTTGGCTCCGCACTTTGAATCCGATATGGCCGACGTGCTCAAGAAGCTCGCGCTCAATGGCGAAGGCATCGCATGGTTGCCAAGAAGCCTGATCGAGACGGAACTGGATAACGGCACGCTGGTGGCGGCCGGCGATCGGACCTGGCAACTCGATCTGCAACTACGGCTGTATCGCGATCGAAATAACGACATGCCGCTGCTCAAGGATCTCTGGGAATATCTGGAGTCCCACACCGCGGCCTGACACACGGCAAGTACCTTTTCTTCTGGGCCTATGCGGCCGCCGCATAGTGCAATGTCAAGGCCGCATCACGTTCATTTCTGTCGTCTCTAGTATCCGTTCAAGTCTTCTCCGTACCGCGATTCACGCCGGCGGAGAGGCGATGCGCACGCACGTCCTCCCCTGGAGGAACGCATGCCCGGAAAGACGATCGCACTGGTCGACGCAGAAAAGGACAAACATGAAAAATCGCCTCACGCTCTATATTGCCGTCGGCATGGTACTCGGCGTCGCAGCCGGTTATGCATGCCACGCGAGCGCCCCCGACGCATCTTCAGCGAAAGCCATAGCCGGCTATTTTTCGATCATCACCGATATTTTTCTGCGGCTCATCAAGATGATCATCGCGCCGCTGGTGTTCGCCACGCTCGTTTCGGGCCTGGCGGGTATGGATAGCGGTCAGGACGTCGGACGTATCGGACTGCGCACGGTAGGTTGGTTTATCTGCGCGTCCCTTGTATCGCTCGCCCTGGGTCTTGTGCTCGCCAACGTCCTGCAGCCGGGCGCGGGATTGCATATGGTGGCGAACGGTAGCGATGTAAACACCGGGCTCAATACGGCTGGGCTGAACTTCAAGGACATCGTCACGCACGCGTTTCCGACCAGCCTGCTCGACGCGATGACACGCAACGACATCTTGCAAATTCTTGTGTTCTCCCTGTTCTTCGGGCTAGGGCTTGGGGCGCTGAAGCACGATGCTCGCGTCAAGGTGGTCGTACAAGCGATCGACGGTATGGTGCCCGTCATGCTGCGGCTCACCGACTACGTGATGCGCGCCGCGCCGTTCGGTGTGTTCGGTGCGATCGCATCGGCGGTGACACTGCGCGGTTTGGATGTACTGCTGACTTACGGCAAGCTGATTGGTTCGTTTTACCTAGGCCTTGTGTTGCTGTGGGCGGCGTTGATCGGTGTCGGCTATCTGTTTCTGGGTAGGCAGGTGGGTGGTCTGCTTAAAGCGGTGCGCGAACCGGCCATGCTCGCATTTTCGACCGCTAGCAGTGAAGCGGCCTATCCGCGCCTGACCGAGAAGCTCGAGAAATTCGGCGTCGACAAGAAGGTCGTTGGCTTTACGCTTCCGCTCGGCTATGTGTTCAATCTCGACGGCTCGATGATGTATCAGTCGTTTGCGGCCATATTCATCGCTCAGGCCTTCGGTATCGACATGCCACTGTCGCAACAGATTTTCATGTTGCTGGTGCTGATGCTGAGCAGCAAGGGCATGGCCAGCGTACCGCGAGGTTCGGTCGTGGTGGTGGCCGCCGTGGCACCGTTGTTTCATTTGCCAGCCGAGGGAGTGGTGATGGTGCTCGCCATCGACCAGATTCTCGATATGGGTCGAACGATGACGAATGTGATCGGCAACAGCGTGGCGACTGCGGTGATCGCGAAATGGGAAGCACGTCGTAACGGCGTCAGCGCTGCTGCGACTGCGCAGTTCGAGCAACTTCAGAGTGAAGCGCAATGACAGCAAGGACGTTAGCGGGCAAGCGCGTGTTTGGTGTGATTGGGGGGCTCGGACCGCTCGCCGGTGCGGATGTGTTGTTCAAGCTGATTCAGGCGAGCCCGGCCCGTAGCAATTCGGAGCACTTCGATGTCGTGTTCGAGCAGCATCCGTTTCGCAACGCCAACGCGTCATGCGTCGCCACGACGGAGCGCAAGCTTTATATCTTCGACATGATTCGCGATTTTGAAAGGCGAGGCGTAACGACGGTTCTGCTGCCATGCTTTTTGAGCCATACCTTCATCGGGGAATTGCAGGAGAACGTGTCGGTGCAGATCGTCGATATGGTTGAGGCACTGCATGAGCATGTGGTTCGTTGCTTTCCTTCGATACGGCGCGTCGGTGTGCTGAGCTCGGACTACGTTCGCGATGAGCGTTTGTTTGAACGATATTTCGGCGCGCCGGAGTTCGAAATCTTGTATCCGCATCGTGGCGCTTCGGGTGACATTGATCTTGTCACCACGGCCGTCTACGGGGAAGGCGGTATCAAAAGCGGTGGGCTCAACGGAAGACCCGTGGAACGGTTGCGCGAGGCTTGCGCGGATTTAATCGCTCAAGGTGCGGAGCTGATCCTTCCGGGCATGACGGAAGTCGGTCTTGTGGCGGATCAGATCGGGCCGCTTTGCGTGCCAGTCGTCGATTCGAATCTTGTGTACGCTCAATACGCGGCAGCGGAACAATACGGTAGCCGCGACCGGAAGTTCAAGGTTGGCGTTGTGGGTGGTGTCGGCCCCGCCGCGACGGTGGATTTCATGCAGAAGCTCGTGCGCAGCACGCCTGCGACGCGTGACCAGGACCACATCAAATTGCTGGTCGAACAGAATCCACAAATTCCCGACCGCACCGAGAATTTGCTAGGCGATGGTCCCGATCCAACGGTGTCGCTGTATGCGACGTGCAAGAAGCTGGAAGCGGGCGACGTCGACATTATCGCGATTCCCTGCAATACCGCGCATGCATTCGTGGAGCGGATTCAACCGTATCTGCATGTGCCAATCGTCAATATGTTGACTGTGAGCGTTGAATACCTGCGGGCTGCGTTTCCGGATCTGCGCGAAGTTGGACTGCTGGCCACGACAGGTACGATCAAGAGCGAGGTCTATCGGAAAGCGCTGGAAGCGCGTGGTTTAAGACAGGTCGTGCCGAGTGACGCGTTGCAGGCACGTGTGATGAGCGCGATTTATGGGGAACGTGGTGTGAAGGCTGGATTCGTCACCGGTGACTGTGTCGACGATGTTAATGCGGCTGTGGATGAATTGAGCGAACGTGGCGTTGAGGTGATTCTTCTTGGGTGTACGGAGTTGCCGTTGCTGCTGCCGGAGGGCGAGGTGCGCTCGGGCAGCGGTGGTGTGGTGAGGCTTGTCGATCCGACTGATATTCTGGCAAGGCGTTGTGTGGCGTATGCGATTGGGGAGGCCGGGTTGGAGGCCGGATTACGCAATATGAAAGGAATTTGTTAGGAATACATCCAAATGACCGACTGATCCCTTATCGGCGGCGATGGTTCGCTCTACAATCAACCGCTTTCGGACTACACACGCAGCACAAGAGCGATGACCAAAAATATCCTGCTCAATTGGCAAATGAGCAACCTGTCGGGATGGGGCATCCTGGGTCTCAATCTGTTCTCGCAATGGATCAAGGAGCCGGACCTCAGGCCGATCATGGGTGTGCAGATCGATCCAAGAGATATCCCCATGGTCGATCCGCTGAGGTTGACCTACCTCAGCCCGTCATTGACAGAATCGAACCGCTATTTGGGTACGCTGAGCGCAGACAGAAACGGCGTGGTCAAGCTTAAGGGCGCCGTCATCGACGGCCTGGGGAACGACCTGAACGGTGGCCGATTCGTTGGACAAACGAACGTGGGACGCTGCATCCTCGAGGACACTGCGCTACCCGACGCAAGAGAAAGGTTATCGCGGTACGGGCATCTTCTTTGCGCGTCAAGCTGGAATGCCTCGTTGCTATCCGAGCGCACCGGCAGACCCGTAAAGGTACTGCCGGAAGGTGTCGATACGTCGATTTTCTGCCCAGGGCCGAAATCAAATGTGCTCGACCCCGCGAAGTTCTACGTTTTCTCAGGCGGCAAGATCGAGTACCGCAAAGGCCAGGATCTCACGTTGCTTGCCTTTCGGGAGTTTGCGCGCAGGCATGACGATGTTGTGCTTGTTACGGCTTGGCACTCGCTTTGGCCGAAAGAGGCAGTGGGCTTTCGCGGCCGACTTGAACGGCCTGTCGAACTTAATTCGCAAGGTGTACTCGATATCAAGCGATGGGTGTTCGAGAACGGCATCGATCCAGCCCGCGTGATTGATCTGCGGCTTGTTCCTAATGCGCTGATGCCGGCGGTTCTGCGGGATGTGGATCTGTGTGTCCAACCCTCGCGCGCGGAAGCTTGTACGAATCTGGTTGCTACCGAGGCGATGGCTTGTGGTGTGCCTGTCATCTGTGCTCTCAATACGGGTATGCACGATATTCTTACTGCTGAGAACAGCGTCATCCTTGAGAAGCAGACGGCGATTTCAGGTTACAGCGGGATGCAGACCGAGGGGTGGGGGGAAAGTGATGTTGATGAACTACTGGCTGCGATGGAATGGGCCTATGAAGACCGGGCTGCGGCGCGGCAGCTTGGGCTGCAGGCTAGTGCGTGGATTTCTCAGAACGGACGGACGTGGGCGAACCATGCGAGGCTGCTGCTGGAATGGGTGAGGGGGATTGCGGAGTAAGGGGTGTTTAGGCGTAAACGATGGGGATCCTGGCTACACCGGAGTTTCTCGCACGCTGCGGGACTGCGCGACGTTACCCAGTTCAGGCTAATACAAATATTGGCCTACCGATGACTCCACTTAGGAATGTGGCCGATACGTAGCAAATCTAGTTCCATTGTCAATGCCGATGATTTCGTTTCCAAAGCATTCGAGCAGCTCGATCAAGCTTCCCACACCACCATATGGATATGCAAACGGATAAAACGAGAGGGAGATAGCTGCCCCTTAGTTGACGACGTCCTCGATTTCAAACTCTGCGTTTGTCAGAGCGTCCACAAATGAGCCGAAGTTCCAAGAATGCTGATTCATCTGTGGTGAATGACGTTTAGGAAGCGATGCGGAGAATCAGAATTCGTTCCACTGCTTCGTCTCCTCCGAATTGAGTTCCAGGAAGTATGAAATCTGCTCAAGTGTAAAACATGACCGAGCTGCAGATTCGCAGAGAGCTCCGCCCCGCTTCATTTCTGCGATACGTTCGACACAAACACTAGGGTTTTGCAGAGGCGCCTTGTCTTGCGGCTTGAATTAGACGTAACAGTCTTGCATGCAGACTCCAGTTCAATTGATCGATATAGGCAGCTACTTGTGTTTGCAATCATATAGCGGGAGCAGCAAGTGCAATGGTAGCAAGTCAGCGCAGTCGTCAACTATGGCGGCGTTATTGAACTGATCAGAACATGAGCCGCCATAGAAACTATTGGGACAGTTCGCAGGTGGAACAGTTGTCCCGGAGCCTGAAGACGAAAATCCTGCCCTCAATGTGACCTAGACGACTTTTCCAGTCTCCGCAAACCTTCGTTTCAATTCTGGCAACGCAGCAATGATAATATCAAGCTCGTTGATTCTTTTGGGTCTGAGTGTCTTGTAGTCATCGCTGCGGTAATGTTCAACAAAGTCAAAATCACCAAGTAGAATTCGTGCAACGCACACCATTACGCCCAATCCACCCTCCATTTCCTCATTCTCACCAACAGCAGGAACGTACTTCGGCGGCAAATTGCGTAATAAATTTTCTTCACTACTTAAGTCGTAGTATTTTTCAATCAAGGTAATGCCGTCCGCCAACATACCTTTAATTGCCGGCTTTGCCTCATCAAACCCTATCCATGTCTTCGGCCAGGGTTCCTGCTTGTCTATCCCAGTAACGACAAAGGGCCGTCTACGAAGCCAGACATGCCCTTGAAACCGCAAATTCTCTGGATATTCATGAAGCAAATTCCGCACTGTTTGAAATCGCATAAATGACGTTCTCGAAGGCTTAACGCCAAATATCTCTTGATACAACTTAATAGTCCTTTTATGCGCAACTTCAACTGCTGGCTGCATGGAACAGCCCGGATTATCACTACCACCTTGAAAGGTGAAGCACGGACTCACCATTAAGTCTGTATGCTTTAAGGTTCTGTTCTTGAATTTTTCGCTGACAAAACTCCAGTTCGCAAATTCAGCTGCCACCTCATTGCAAAGTGCGTTCATTTCTGCTTTTAAGCTGCTCATATCAATCTACAATTTTCTAAGAATCACTACAGGAGTCGGGGGCAGATTACTGGGCGACGGAACGCCAAATGCATTCTCTGCATTACCGCCCACACCAACCGCATTACCCGTTTGCGCTGCCGGGTAAACCGTTGACTGGTTGGACGTCACCGGTCCATTTCCAGTCTTGACCTCCACAATAACCTGTCCATTGGCATTAACGGGAATCGAAGTTACCGAACTACCTGTTGAGGCGTCGGTTGCTACGTACCCTGGAGGCACCGGCAAACTGGTTGTACCGCTCGGAGCCGTCACCACCATATCGGTGCGTGATGTCGTCGTTACTCCGTTTGCTGTGGTGTTCATAGTCACTTCGGTCTGGACAGCTGCGTCATTGGCCTGAAACACATCGACCACGTTTGATATGGCTGCCGCGTGTGCCGCATTGTTCGCCGCCACAATACTACCCGGAGTCGCTCCGGCAAGTGTCGAAGGCGCTGGCGATACGGCTGCTCCGTTTGCATTCAACGTGTAATACCCGTTACTGCCACTTTGGAATATCTGATTACCATTGGTATCTTTCACCCCCGTTGGCGTGTACGTTGCTCCTTGCGGGCCCGTTACCGTCCCGTCAGCGTTTTGCGTATAACCCTTCGGAACGCTGAAACTCGCATCGTTTGCCGCCGCACCATTGCCATTACTTGCAGTCGAGGTACTATCGCCGGCCCCTCCCGCGCTACCGCTGCCAGAGGTTGTTGGCGTGCTCGTCCCTGTCGACGTTTCGGAACTGCTTTGGCTAGCCGCGTAGGTATCAATAGCGTTACCAATTGTCGTTCCGATTTTATTACCAAGCTTCCCTCCTGCCGCAGCCTCATCCCAAGTCGCCGGGGCGTTCAAACCTTCGGTCGCCACGTCCGCACCAAGTGACGCAATAATAGCAACACCGGCGCCGACAATAGCGCCTAGGAGACCACCAACTTTCCCGCAGCCGTTCGCATCGTGACTTCCACACGTATTATTTAGCGTTTCATTTTCTGCAGCCATCGCGGCCGCATTGGAGTTTTGTCCCAACGCGTCAGCGACCGCCCCACCGAGCAACATTGACCCCGACGTGATTAGCGCCAATTGACCGGAGTTTGGATTGCCTTGTCCGCCGGTGACTCCATAGGCGATTGTCTCTGCGGCTACCGCACTGGTCGCACCACCGATGGCACCGCCTCCACAACCGGTTCCCAAAGCGGCGCTGGCCACGCATCCCAGCGCCGCGTGCGACGCAACGTAAGCCAAATCACCGGGCGCCCCCGTCCCGAAGAAACCGTTGTCATTTGCTTGCCCGATTGTATAGGCACCCACAGCCGCTAAATCTTGCACCCCAGCCGTCTTGAGGTTATCCAGGAAGCTCCCTCCCTCAATAGCGGTTTGCACGCCCGCGCTGATCGTGGCTGTAGCCCCCATCGCGGCGACCTCTTCTGGCAAATTGCTTGCAGCCGTCTCTCCGGCCGTAGAGGCCGTTCCGGTCAATGCATTCCCGACGTTGCTGATACCAGCCAGTTGGCCAAGCGTGCTGGTGTCTTGCGGCAGACTGTTCAGCCCCTGATCTAAGTTGCCCAGCCCAAACGACCCCGTCGTACTGTTGTAAGTAATGCCATTGGTCAAGCCCGCAGTCAGCGCGCCAACGGCACCAGCCTCAAGCAGTGCACCCAAGTCTAGGCCGTTGCCGGATGCAAGCTCGCTCGCGGCACTACCGGCCATACCTGAAACCGCGCCGGCAACAATCGACTCCCCCAACGTCATGGTCGCCAGCGTTGCACCCATCGCTGCGGCCGCTGCTCCAGCCGTCACGATTGATGCAGCAATGGCAATCGCTGCTACCAAAAACGTTGGCAGTCCACCTCCTTGCTGGACAAAGCTAGTGTTGAGATTGTCGCTTACCGTCGTCTGCGTGAAATCCCCCCCCAACTGCTGCTGCAACGTAGCCAAGATCTGCTGCGTCCCCGCCTGATTCACCGTGCCGTCACTATTGAGCTGCTGCAGGGCTCCGCCAACCTGATCCAATGTCTGCACATTCAGGTCCATGTTCGCGGCGCTCATAAACCCACCCGGCTGCACTTCCGTACCGGTCGTATTGGTATATCCGCCTTTCACGGAGTTCCAAATACTGCCGACGTTGACCTGGTTGGCCTGATTGGTCAGCGTGTCTGTATTAACCGTCAGCGTGTTTGAAGCACTGATGTTCCCAGTATTGAGAATGCTCCCCTGACCGTTCCCATTGAAGTTCAGCGTTACGTTTTGGCCAAGAATGTTCCCCCCCGCCGACAACGCACTCGCGTTCTGCGGCAGGTAGACCTGCGGCATCAACGCGGTAATCGTAGGACATGTCGCTGTGCCAGTTGCCGTGCAGGTCGGATCAGGCACCGTCTGCTCGACGTACCAGAGCATTGGCTGCGTTAGCGCATTAATCTGGGTCTGCGTCAGCGCGGTGCCCAACTGAAGGTTGTTCTGCTCTGCGTAGGTAAGCGCATTTCCATACAAAATTTGCTTTTCTTGATCGGTAATCGAAGCGCCAGTCGTGGTGTTGTACGACAGCCCCGAAACGAAACTCGCCTGTCCCGTCTGCTGCAACGCGGCCTGCTGCAGCAACAGATCCTCTTCTTGCGGGTTGTAGTAAAACAGTGTCGAGCTCGGTTGCAAATTGGTCGGCAGTGCATTCAGCAGATTCTGCGGCCCCATGATGGATGCCTGTGCGTCGCTCAACGCCCCGTCAACGTATGACGCCTGACCAGCCACCGGCGTCGGTAACGTACCCATGCCAACCGCTCTCGGCGTCGACAGGTTCAGCCCCGGCATGGTGAGAGGACTGAGCGAAATCACTTGCGACGGCGCATTCACGCTCGGCGTATACGTGTTCGCGGTCGTAATCCCGTTGATCAGCTTCTGCCCCGTCAACGCGACCGATGTTCCTATCACGTTGCCGACGTTCTGGATAACGCCACCTGAGGTAATTGACAGATTCGGTGCTTCAATCGTCGCAGCAATATTGCCGACCGGCGTGGGCGGATCGATCGTCCCGCCAACACTCGTGTAAGCGCTGCCGTAGAGCGCCGTGCACTCAGCAACCGAGCCACATGCCCACGTGTTGTGTCGGATGTCGCTACTGAACATGCCGGTTTCCTGCACCCATTCCGAGTGCCAGTAGGCGTTCAACGTCTGGGCCTCGTTAACCACCGGCCCACTGACGGCAATGGTCGCGCTGGTGCCCGCCGAAATCAGGCTGCCGATGTTGGTGAGACTGCCCGCGTTGATCTGCAGGTTGTTGCCCGCGCTAATGACCGATGAGTTGCCTGACTGCTGATCAACATAAGCCTCACAGTAGCTTTCCTTGTAGCCGCCGGCCGTCATACAACCAGCGTATTGCTGTTGCGAGCCGTAGTTCTGGTGAACCGGCACAGGTGGCGGCAGATTGTTGGTAATCGCACCAGACACGTCGAGCGTGATGTTGTTACCGGCGACGATATTGCCGGATGTATTGTTCAGGCTCTGCGCGGGTGTTGTCGAACTCGCGGTTGTGCCAACGCCGCCGATGACGATGTTGTGGCCAGCAAGCAGGTTGCCATAGGTGTTGTTGATCTGACCGGCGGCGATCACCAGATCGTTGCCGGCATAGATCGTCGCATCGCTTTGCGAGTAGCTGAACGTGGTCGTATTCGGGTTGTTGCCGCGCGGAGAACCACCGTTATCGCAGGCCGAGTTCGGTACGCCCGATGCGCATCCGACCTGAGACGAATAGTTCTGCTGGTTTCCGCCCTGATTGGTTAACGTCCCCGCAGCGACGATGACGTTATTTCCGGCATACATCAGCCCGGCATTCGTGAGATTCCCGCCGGAGGAAACCGTAAGGTTGCTGCCGGCGGCAATCATGCCTGTCGAACCGGTGAAGCTCAGGGTCGAGGTGGCGGTTGGAGCGGTCGAAGCCGTATTGATATTGAAGGTGTTTGGATAGGGATAGGCACTTGACCCATTCGCGTTTGCGGGACAATCTCCAGCCGCCGTGCAGTTGGCATCGTTACCTGATGGGCTGGGCGCCTCAATTTCCCCGAGATTTTGGATCTCAGTCAGGAATGCTGTGTAGTCGGCCTGATTAACCCGAACCACCGTCTGTGCGGTAGTGGTCGGTGCGACCGCACCATTGCTTAGCGCCCCGAGGTTGAGGGAGATATTGCCGCTTGCGGCAATTTGACCACCCTGATTTGACAGGGAACCAGCAGTCAACTGAATCGAGTTGCCGGCCGAAATGACACCGGCAACGCCAGGCGTGCTCGTCGTCTGAGTCTGGTAGACCGTTGGCAACGCGATCGTCGTCGTGCCCCCCGTGCTCGCGTAGTACCAGGAGCCGTCCGCTTCCTGCACAAACCCGATACTGCTCCCGTTCGCACCACTCGCCCCTACCAGCGTCTGCAAGGTCGCATTTGAGGTTGTTGGGGAATCGTGTTCGCTGCCTTGATCCCCGGGCCATGTGACGAATATAACTGTCTGCGTACCTATCGCCCCCGACAGGAGCAAGGACGGATCAGAGATCGCCGTCGTCACGGTCTGCTGTCCCGTCGACGCCGTCTGATCATTCACCACCGCACCAGCATTGATGCTGATGTTATTGCCGGCAAAAATCGACCCACCTGTGTTCTGCAGCGTACCACCCAGGTTGAAGCTGACATTCCCCTGTGACTGCGTCGTCGCCCCCTGGTTATCGTACGAACCACCCGAAACGGTCAGCGCATTCACCGCCTCAACCGTGCCACGATTCGTGGTATTGCCATTGATCGTAAGAGCATCCCCGGCATGCAACACCGCGCCGGCAACGTTATTCACCGTCCCATTGACGGTCACATCCTGGCCAGTAACCTGCCCGTAGTTCGTAAACGTCCCACCCGTAGTCAACGTCAACGGCGCAGTACCGTTCATCGTCCCGGTGTTCGTGATCCCGTTCAGACCATCAACGGTCACCCCAAGACCACCGTAATTCCACGTCCCCCCCACATTGATCGACCCCGCCGTGATGGACAACTGCCCACCCTGGCTAATCGTCCCCTGCGACGGATCAAGCGCCATGTTCACAGCACTCAGCCCAAGATTGTCCTGCGCCAGCACCTGACCGCCGGCGTTATTGAACGCTCCATTACCGCCATTGATGGTCAGCGACAGATTCCCCGTCGTCGGTCCGTTGTTGACGTTCGGATTACCCGCGAATATCAACCCGTTCTGGTTATTCAGCGACCCGGCATTGATCGTCAGTGAGTTCAACCCCATCAACGATCCATCGACGTTGGTCAGCCCACCCCCAACGGAAATATTTGTAGTACTACCGTTAACGATCCCCGCGTTATTAAAATTCGTCGCATTGATCGTGGTCGTAGCCGTCGACGCAAGCGAACCACTCGACGCATTGGTCAGATTCGGCGCCGAGACAAACAGATTCCCACCAGACAACACATTGCTGGCGTTATAAAAACCGTTCTGCGAAGTCAGCGTCGCCGCGCCCACCACATCAACACTACCGCCCACCAGCGACAACTGGTTCGACGCCTGCGCGATCAGATTGCCACCAACAATCGCGGTCCCGACCGTCACGTTCGTCCCAGTCAACTGCATGTTCTGCGTCGACACGAGCGAGGCTTGGCTCGCATCCAGCGTGCCCTGTGCGGACACCGTCACATTCTTGGATCCACCTTGAGACCCGCTCAACGTGACATTGCCGCCCGACAACGTAAACTGGCCCGCCACCGTGCTCGTGCCCGACAACGTCAACGTCTGCCCGGCCGTCATGGTCGTATCGCCGTTCGAAGACACCCCGGCAACATTCACATTACCGTTGGTCCCCGTGACGTTCACGGTCCCCATCGACGACACCGCGCCCGTCACCGTCGCATTGTTTGCCGCCTGAATCTGCACGTTGCCGCCCGACTGCAGCGCGCCGTTGAACGCCACGCTGCCGCCCGTCGAAGTTGCCGTGACGTTACCCACCGCCGTGGTCGCGCCCAACGACATATCGCCGACTGAGGTCGCGGTCAGTTGCCCCGCGCCCTGAATGCCACCAAGCGTCACGCCTGCGCCCGCTGTAATGGCGATATCCTTGCCGAATGTCAGCGCACCGCCACCTATAACCGATCCACCCGCATTGATCGTTGCCGTACCGAGGCCATACAGCGCCCCGGTCAGCGTCGTCGTACCGGTCGACTTCAGCGTCGTGTCGCCATTGATCAATCCACCCGCGAGCGCCAGCGTGCCACCTGCGGTCGCGTTCAGATTGCCCACGCTCGTGACCGTACCGGCCACACCCAGGTTGCCTGCCGTGGCTGTGAGCGCTGTATCCGAGTTGGCGCTCAGATTACCGCCCACCGTCAGGTTCCGGCCCGCCGTCACCGTCACCGCATCGCCACTCGTGAGGTTGCCGCTGACGCTTGCGTCACGGGCAGCGGTCACAGTGGTCGCCGCACCCGAAGTCAGCACGCCCTGCACGCTCACATCGCCCGTACCGTCTTGTCCCTTCGCCTGCAGCCCAACCGTGCCGCCTGCCTGCGCGGAGCCCATCGACAGACTGTCGCCCGCCGTCGCCGCAAGATTGCCATTGGTTGCGACGCTGCCGCTCACATTGATGCTGCCGCCCGCGTTGAGGGTCGCCTGCTGCCCGAAGGCAACGGAGCCGGCAGTCAACGTGCTGCCGGAGGTCAGCGTCCCCGTGTTCTGAGCGGCAATCCCACCCGTGAGCGTCATGTCGCCGCCCGAGGTCAGCGTGGCATTGCCCGCCGCCGCGGTTTGCCCCGAGACGGTCAAGGTTTGTCCAGCGCTTGCATTCAGATTGCCCTGCGTCGTCACGCTCGCGGCAGTGAGATTGCCGCTGGTCGCCGTCATCGTCAGATCGCCGGCCGAGTTGACACCCGCGGCGGTCAGATTACGTGCCGCCGTTATGCTCGTCGTCGCGCCGCTGTTGAGCGCGCCTGTGACGCTGACATCGCGTGCCGCTTGCAGCGTCGTCGTGCCGAGTGCGGTCGCCGTGCCGCCGAACGTCACGTCACCCTCGCCGGCGTTGCCGTTAGCAGTCACGCTCAGATTGCCGGTAACAGCCTGGGCAGAGCCAAGCCCAGCGTTATTGCCCCCCGTCACCGTGACGCTCGTGCCTTGCAGCGAGCCAGTCAGCGCAACGTTGTTCGCCGCGCTCAGCGTCACCGCTTGCGCAAATGCGGCCGAACCGCCGCCCGTGATGTCCTGCCCTGCCGTCAACGAACCCATCCCCTGGCCGGCAACGCTGCCGCTCAGCGCAATATCGCCGCTCGCCTGTGCCGTGAGGTTATTCGTCACCGACACCTGGCCACCAAGCTGGGTATTCCCACCAGACGTCACATTCAGCGCACCAGTAGTCGTGGTTGTGCCAGTCAGCGTGGCGTTGCCGTTGGTGGCCGTCACATCAAGGTCGCCCACCGACTGCACGGTGCCGCTGAGTGTCGCGTTGCGCTGTGCCGTGAGCGTCACAGTCGAGCCCCCACCCAGCGTCCCGCTGATAAGCACGTCACGCGCTGCAGTCAACGCCACTACACCCGGCGCTGTTGCCGTTCCAGTGATGGCCGTATCGCCGTTGCCCGCGTTGCCGTTTGCCGTCAGTGTCAGCGTCGTCGCCGAGGTGACGTTGTTCAGTGCGGCACTGTCGCCACCCGTCGCCTGCACCGAATTGGCCTGCAGCGAACCTGCCAGCGCGATATCGCCCTGGGCGCTGAGGACCGCTGCATTTGTGAAAGCCTGGGTACCCGGGCCGTTGATGTCCTGTCCGGCGTTGATGTAGCCGTTGCCTTGCCCCACCAGCGTGCCGTTCAGCGTCGCCGTGCGTCCTGCATTGAGCGTGACATCGCCCACCGCGCTCGTACTTGCGCCAAGCGATAGATCGAGCCCGGTTGTGATCGTCAACGCCCCGCCGCTGTTGATGCCGCCGGTCGCGTTCAGGCTACCTTGTTGTGCGTTCAGCACCGCGTCGCCGTTCGATTCGAGCGCGCCGGCCACATTGATGCCGTTCAGCGCCGCGACGCCGAGCGTCGTGCCGGTTGCAAGCTTGCCTCCGGTCGCGACCGTCACGTCGCCGTACGCCGCTGCGGTAATCGCGCTGGCCGCGGCGGCTGCACCGTTTACCGTCAGGCTGCCGCTACCGCCCGTCCCCGCAGTCAGACTGACCGTCGAAGCGGATTCGATGTTATTGACTGCCACGTCGCTCGCCGCCGAAACCTGCACATTCTGACCTTGAATCAGGCCGCCCTGCGAAATCGCGCCGGCCGCGTTCAGGATCGCAGACTGGGTAAACGCAATCGACCCGGCTCCGCCGATGTTACGGCCAGCCGAAATCGTGCCATTGCCTTGTCCGTTGAGCGAGCCGGTGACATTCACATCGCGCACGCTCTGCAGCGTGGTGTCGAGCGCTACCGTGGTCGTGCCACCAAGATTAATGTCCGTACCCGCCAGGACGTTGAGCGCGCCGTTGCTGTTCACCGCGCCCGTCACGCCGACCGTACCGTACAGCGCCGTCAGGTTGGTATCGCTGGACGATTGCAGCGAGCCACTGATATTGATGTCCTGCCCGGAGGTCAGCGCCACCGTCGAACCGCCGGCCAGGGTGCCCGTCAGGTTGAGGTCGTTGTTCGCCGTCAATGCAATCGTGTTGCCGGCCTGCACGTTCGCAAAGGTGCCTGAACCGCCCGCGCTGGTCTGGATCGTCGCGCCGCGCAGTGAGCCCGTCAGATCCGTATCGCCGCCGGAGCTCAGATTCGCTGCGTTACCGAATGCAAGGGCACCCGCACCGCCGATAGTGCCACCTGCGTTGAGCGTGCCGTTGCCCTGGCTCACCACCGAGCCGTTCATCGTGATGTTCTGCCCTGCAGTCAGCGACAGATTGCCGAGGGCAGACGTGCTGTTCGTGCCGAGGTCAATAGACTGCGCCGCACCGATGCTGAGATCGGTACCCGACTCGATGGTGCCGGTACTGGTAAGCGAGCCTGCGGTATTCGCGAGGCTCATGCTACCGTTCGACACCACCGTGCCCGCGATCGTCGTATTGCCCGCCGCGGCGACACTCATCGTCGCCGACGTGCCAAGCGTGCCGGTTGTCGCCACCGCTAACGAACCCGACGTGTTCAGCGTGCTGCCGGTCTGCGAGGTCACTGAGCCGTTCACGGTGATCCCGCCACCGCTGCCGTTCGCCGTCACCGCCAGTGCCGAGTTGGCCTGCACGTTATTGAGCGTCGCGGAGTTACCCGCAGTCAGCGTGACGTTGTTGCCCTGTAACGCGCCGGGCACATTGACGTTATTCGCTGCGGTGACCGTGACATCCTTCGTGAAGCCGTTACTGCCGCCCAGGTTCACATCCTGGCCGGCCGTGATCGTGCCGTTGCCCTGGCCGGCAAGCATGCCGCCGGTCGTCACGTCCGTACCCGCCGCGAGCGTCATATCGCCGACTGCGCTGGTCGCACCCGTCAGCGAGACGTTTTGCGCGGCCTGTGCGACCAGCGTGCCGCCGCTGTTCACAGTGCCGGTGGAGTTCACGCTCCCCGTGGTCGCTGTCAATGCTGTATTGCCGACAGACTGCACCGTCCCGGCCGAAGCCACCGTCACGTTGCCCTGCCCGGTCAGCGCAACCTGCGCGCCGCCTGCCAGCGTCCCGTTCACCACCACGTCGCCCGCGGCCTGCACGGTGGTTGCGCCCACCGCCGCGGCATTGCCGTTAAACGTTACATTGCCGTTGCCCGCCGCGCCGTTTGCCGTGACAGTGAACTCGCCGCCGGCCTGCACGCCGGTCAGCGTGACGCTGTTCGTCGCGCTCACCTGCAGTCCGTTGGCAAGCAGCTTGCCTGCCACGTTGATATCCTGGCCGCTCGTCAGCGTTCCGTTCTGTCCGAACGCCATCGAACCAGTGCCCGTGATGTCGCCCTGAGTCGTGAACGCGCCGTTGTTCTGCACGATCAGCACGCCGGGGACGTCGAGGCTGCCGCTGTTGATCGTCGCGTTGGTGCCCACGAGCAGCGAACCCGGCACGCTGAACAAGCCCGGCGTGTTGGCGTTCAGCGTCGTGCCGCTGGCAAGCGAACCGGTGACCGAGACGCCCTGGCCCGCCGAGAGCGTTACGGCATTTTGCGCCGTGGCCTGGCCGGCGATTGTGGTGAGTTGTCCTGAAGTGAGCGCCAGATTGCCGGCGCTATTCACGTTGGCGTTGGTTGTCAGGTTGCCGTTGGTGGCGCTCAGCGCCAGGTTGCCGGAGGTCTGCACCGCCGCATTGACATTGAGGTTGCGCTGGGCTGTGGCCTGCAGAGTGTTGCTGCTCGTCTGGCCGTTAACGTTGATGTCCTGCGCAGCGGTCAAGGTGGTCGCACCGCTGACCACTGAGGTGCCGCTCAGAGTCACGTCGCCGCCCTGCGCTGTCACCGACAACGCGCCACCGCTCTGCACGTCGCCCGTGGTGGCGCTCGCGCCTGCGACCAGCGTCGTGTCGCCGCTCGACTGCGTGTTCGCAACATTGATGTTGCCGCCGGCATTGATGGAGAGCGTGGTGCCAGACTGAATGGAACCCGTCGACGTTACATCGCCGTTGGCGTTGATCGCGTAGCCGCCAACGCCGATATGCGTGCCCGTCATCGAGACATTACCGCTTGAGCTCACGCTCGCCTGCTGCTGGGCCGCGCTACCTGCCAGCGAGACATCGCCGTTCGCCGACAACGTCAGGTTCCCTGCATTCGCCGCCAGTTGAGCGTCGGTGCGCACACCCATGCCGGCCGCAGTGCCGATTACCTGAATCTGGCCGGCCGTCATTGCGCCGTAGGCGGTCGCGTCGATAGCAAGACCGTTGTTGGCGTTACCGTTCGAGGCGTTGATCGCAGCGGCGGTATTGGTGGTGCCGTTCGAGGCGGTCGTATATGTCGTGCCAGTGGCGTCCACCGCCGTGGGTGTCACGATCTGCTGGCCTGCGATCACATTGATGCGGGTGCCTGCATACAGCGGCGCATTCACGCCAATTGTCTGCGCGATCAGGTCGATCGTGCCGACCGTACCTTCGATACCGGCGCCGGGTCCATTGACGCCCGCATCGCCTTCAATCTGGATATGCCCGCTGGTGACGTTGTAGCCGATCGCCTGAGCGTTGTTGAAACTGGTGGGTGTCCCGCTGACACCGGTCAGGAACTGCGGCGTGCCCGTGGACAACGTCACGCCGATCGTATTGGTAAAGCCGGTCCCCTGGGTGGCAATCCCGTTCGGATTGACGATGATCACGGTCGCAGGTGCGCCGAACACTTCCAGCGGTCCGTTCAGCAAGCTGGCGTATGCGGTACCCGTCGAGGTCACCTGGTTGACGATCACGCTCGCCGTGCGCCCGTTCAGGTTCGGGTTAGCCTGCACATTGCCGCCGGTCAGCGACGTGCCCGACATCAAACTGTTGTTGAGGATCAGGCCAACCGGATCAATGTTAAAGCTCTGATATTGATTGAGCGAGATGCCTGCCGAGTTCGGCGCCGTGATGTTGACGACCGGCACGCCACCACCTGCGCCAGTGGATTGCGTGACTTTGGGCTGGAACGAGATTGGCGCGGTGGGGTCGACAATTGGCGTCGCTTGCACCTCCTGCATCGCAAACCGTATGCGCACCGCGGCCAGATCGATAATCCGCTGCCACGCTTCGTCATCGAGGCGACGGCTGCCCGCAGCCAGCACGCCTGCGGCGTCGCGGCTCTGCTCGAACGTCACCGAGAGCGGTCCTGCAAACAGCGTCAACGCGACCATTGCCGACACAGCCCGCTGCCACCAGCGATAGCTGCGCGACGGCATGCCGACGAACCACTGCAGTCGTGACGACTGCCGGGTCTGGTCTAGCAGCTCGCCCCTTGGCAGGCGGCTTTGTTCGAGTTGTCGTAAAGCGGTTCGCGTAGACGCTTTCATGGTGAAGCTCTCGTTTTTTCTGCGTTTTCCTGTGTCCTGCACCGCTGGGCCGGTGACCGACCGGCCCGACGGTGGCAGCAAGGTCACCCCGACCCGCTGCC
>NZ_SCNV01000024.1 GCF_005503145.1 Burkholderia sp. 4M9327F10
CGCTGGTCAAGGCATGGAAGGCCGACAAGTCGGGCAACCTGATCTATCGCCGCACGGCGCGCAACTTCAACCCGATGTGCGCGATGGCGGGCAAGATCACGGTGGCGGAAGTCGAGGAAATCGTGGAAGTGGGCGAGCTCGATCCGGACGCCATCCATACGCCGGGCATCTTCGTGCAGCGCATCGTGCTCAATGCGCATCCGGAGAAACGCATTGAACAACGCATTGTCCGCGCGAAAGGAGCGTAATCATGGCATGGACTCGTGACGAAATGGCCGCGCGCGCGGCGAAGGAACTGCAGGACGGCTTCTACGTGAACCTCGGCATCGGCTTGCCGACGCTGGTGGCGAACCACGTGCCGCCGGGTGTCGAAGTGTGGCTGCAGTCGGAAAACGGCCTGCTCGGCATCGGCCCGTCGCCGACCGAAGAGGAAGTGGACGCGGACCTGATCAACGCCGGCAAGCAGACGGTGACCACGCTGCCGGGCTCGTCGATCTTCTCATCGGCGGACTCGTTCGCGATGATCCGCGGCGGCCACATCAACCTGGCCATTCTTGGCGCGATGCAGATCAGCAAGAAGGGCGATCTGGCCAACTGGATGATCCCGGGCAAGATGATCAAGGGCATGGGCGGCGCGATGGATCTGGTGGCGGGCGTCAAGCGCGTGGTCGTGCTGATGGAGCACGTGGCGAAGGGCGACCAGCACAAGATTCTCGAAGAATGCACGCTGCCGCTGACGGGGGTGGGTGTGGTCGATCAGATCATTACCGACCTGGGCGTGATCGAAGTCACCGCGGATGGCCTGAAAGTGACGGAACTGGCGCCGGGTGTGACGGTGGATGAGATCAAGGCCAAGACCGGCGCACCGCTCGACGTGAGCGCGGTGGGCTGATTGCGCCTGGTTTGGCCGATTGGTCCGGCGGGCCCATAGGGTCTATGGGGCCTAAGGGCGTGTAGAACGTATAGGGTCTGTAGGGCCGATCGTGCCGGTCTGTCGGGTGGCTTTGCGGCGCCAGGTGCGACACATCCGTCGGCGCAGAGCCGATGCGAAGCGGGCGAGACTTGTTGAGTCATCGCCCGCTTTGCTTTGGGGTGGTGCTGTTGCGGTCCGCGCGAGCGCGTTTGGTTTCGCCTATGCCGTTCGGCCGATCCTTGGCGCGCGGCAAAGCAGTTTACAATCGTCTTTACGATGCTCGCCCATTGATGCGCGCCTTCCTCGGCTCGTTATGCGTGGCTTTTATTTGCTCCGCCCGGTCGCGTGCGGCCGCTTTCGCCGCCGCCTGTGCCAGGTGCCTGTGCCGGCCGCTTATGCCGGTGCTTATACCTGTGCTTATGCCAGGCGAGTGCGGCCCGCGACCTGCCGTACCGAGGCCCACGCCTTCGCAAGGAAATTTTGATGACCGCTACGTCCTCTGCTTCGCCTGCTGCCGCCAGGCCGGCTACGCCCCGTCAACGTTTCGTGCAGTGTGCGAGCCCTGGCGGCTTGCACCGCGTCGCCTATACCGAATGGGGCGACCCGGCGAATCCGCGCGTGCTGGTGTGCGTGCATGGCTTGACGCGTTCGGGACGCGACTTCGACCGGCTGGCGGCGGCCTTTGCGGACACCTACCGCGTGATCTGCCCGGATGTGGTCGGCCGGGGGCTTTCATCCTGGCTAAACGTCCCCAACTATTACGCCGTGCCGCAGTACGTGGCGGATATGGTCACGCTGATTGCGCGGCTCGACGTCGAGAAGGTGGACTGGTTCGGCACCTCGATGGGCGGCCTGATCGGGCTGGGTCTTGCAGGCATGCCGGACTCGCCGATCCGCAAGCTGCTGCTGAATGACGTCGGTCCGCGCCTCGAGCCGGAGGCGGTGACCCGCATCGGCGAGTACCTCGGCAAGCCGGTGCAGTTCGAAACCTTGCAGCAGGGTATCGACTACGCGGCGCTGCTGGCGCAATCGTTCGGTCCGCTGACGCCGGAAGAATGGCGCGAGATCAATACGCCGCTGCTGCAGGAGCGCGACGGCGCATGGTATTTCCGCTACGACCCTCGGATTGCCCAGCCGTTCGCGGCCATTACCGACGAAGTGGCGGCCGCCGGCGAAGCCGCCCTGTGGGGCGCCTTAAAGGCAATCCAGGGACCGGTGCTGGTGGTGCGCGGCGCGCAGTCCGACCTGCTGTCGCATGAAACGGTCGAAAAGATGGTCGTGGAAGGCAAGGCGGTGTCCAGCGTGGAAATCGCCGGTGTGGGTCACGCGCCGGCGTTTCTGAGTGCGGAGCAGATCGAGATTGCGCGCGGCTTCTTTATCGGGCCTGCTGCCGAGGCGTCATAATGTGAGGTTGCGCGGCGCGTTCCCGCAGTGCATCCCCGCAGTGCATCCCTGTTCAACCTAACCAACATCAGGAATCTCTATGGCAGTCATTCGTCACCACGTCGGCAAGCGGCTCTCCGAAATCGCCGTGCATAACGGCACCGTGTACCTTGCCGGCCAGATCGCCGAGGACGCAGACCAGGACATCACCGGCCAGACACGCGAAGTGCTTGGCCACATCGACCGTCTGCTGGGTGAAGTGAACAGCGACAAGTCGCATCTGCTGTCGGTGCAGATCTATATCTCCGACATGGTTCACTTCGCTGGCATGAATGCCGTGTGGGACGAGTGGGTCGCGCAGGGCGCCACGCCGCCGCGCGCTACCGTCGAAGCGAAGCTCGCGAACCCGAAGTGCCTGGTTGAGGTGGTCGTCGTCGCTGCACAACACAGCTAGGTCCGCATCTGCACGTGTTGTTGAATCCCCGTTGATCCGTCTGGCCCGGTGGGCCGTCGCACCATGAATACCGATACCGTTACGACCGCACCCGTCCCCGCCCCTTCCTTCGAAGAGGCGATGGCGTTCGTGCGGGAGCATGCGGGCGAGGTGCGGCTGTCGTCGGGCGAATTGCTGGCGGATCACGCGGCGGGCACGGCGGCGATCATGCGCACGCTCAACGTCGACCCGCCGGCGGTGCTGGCGGCGGCCCTGTTTGCGCTGACGCCGCACCTGCAGGACCCGGAGCAGGTGATTGCCGATAATTTCGGCGAAGAGGTCGCGCAGCTCGTAGGCGATGTGCGCAAGCTGCTGCGTCTGGGTACAGTCAGTTTGCGGGCCGCGCAGAACGCCATTCCCGAAGCCGGGCGCGATGCGCAGGCCGCGCGGCGTGCGCAGGTCGAGGCGCTGCGCAAAATGCTGCTCGCGTTCGCCCAGGACATTCGTGTCGTGCTGATCCGGCTCGCGTCGCGGCTGCAATCCATGCGTTACTACGCGGCGGCCAAGCTGACGCCGTCGCCCGATGTGGCGCGCGAGACGCTTGATATCTACGCGCCGCTCGCCAACCGTCTCGGTATCTGGCAACTGAAGTGGGAACTCGAGGACCTCGCGCTGCGCTTCGAAGAGCCTGCTACGTACAAGCGCATCGCGAAGCTGCTCGACGAGAAGCGCGCGGAGCGCGAAACCTACGTGGCCGAAGCGATCGCGCGGCTGCAGCAGGAACTCGCCGCCGCGCACATTCGCGCCGAGGTCAGCGGGCGGCCGAAACACATCTATAGTATCTGGCGCAAGATGCACGGCAAGGAGCTCGACTTCTCCGAGCTTTACGACGTGCGCGCGTTTCGCGTCATCGTGCCGGATATCAAGGATTGCTACACAGTGCTCGGCATCGTGCACAACCTGTGGCAACCGGTGCCGAGAGAGTTCGACGACTACATCTCGCGGCCCAAGCCGAACGGCTACAAGTCGCTGCATACGGTGGTGATCGGCGACGATGGCCGTGCCTTCGAAGTGCAGATCCGTACCCAGGAGATGCACCAGTTCGCCGAGTACGGCGTGGCGGCTCACTGGCGCTACAAGGAAGCCGGCACGCGCGGCTACGGCGGCCAGGTCACCGCGAGCGAGAAGTACGACGAGAAGATTGCGTGGCTGCGCCAGTTGCTGGCGTGGAAGGACGACGTGTCCGAAGGCGAGCACGGCGAAAAGCGGGCCGCGCAGCCATGGGAGCAACTGCGCCAGGCCACTTTCGACGACGATCACATTTATGTGCTCACTCCGCAGGCGCGCGTGATTCCGTTACCGCAGGGCGCGACGCCCGTCGATTTTGCGTATCACCTGCACAGCGAGCTGGGGCATCGTTGCCGCGGTGCGCGTGTGGATGGCGCGATGGTGCCGCTCAACACGCAGTTGCAGAACGGCCAGACGGTGGAGATCGTCGCGGTGAAAGAGGGCGGCCCGTCGCGCGACTGGCTCAACCCGCAGCTCGGCTATCTGCATAGCCCGCGGGCACGCCAGAAGGTGCGCGCGTGGTTCAACGCGGTCGAGTACCAGGAGAACATCGCCAACGGCCGGGCGATGGTCGAAAAGACCCTGCAACGCGAAGGCAAGACCTCCGTCAATCTCGATCAGCTCGCCGCGAAACTCGGTTTCAAGACCACCGACGACCTGTTCTCGGTGGTCGGCAAGGAAGAGTTCAGCTTGCGTCAGGTCGAGCAGGCGCTGCAGGATGCGCCGCCGCCCGAACCCGTGGTCGAGGCGCCCGAGCAGTTCGAGAAGCGCAGCAGCGGTTCGAGCGTCGCGCACGGCGCATCGACGGGCGTGCTGGTGGTGGGCGTCGACGCCTTGCTCACGCAGCTCGCGCGCTGCTGCCGGCCGGCGCCGCCCGACGGCATCAGCGGTTTCGTTACGCGCGGCAAGGGCATGTCGATTCACCGCAGCGATTGTCCGGCGTTTTTGCGCATGGCCGAACGCGCGCCCGAACGCGTGCTGGAAACGGCATGGTCCGCAGATGTGATGAGCGGGCGCGGGCAGTCGGTGTATCCGGTCGACCTGACGATCGACGCCACCGATCGCCAGGGCTTGCTGCGCGATATCTCCGAAGTGTTCGCGCGCGAGAAGATGAATGTGATTGGGGTGAAAACGCAGACGCGCCGCAATGCCGCATTCATGCAGTTCACGGTCGAAGTGTCGAGCGCCGCGCAGATTCAGCGCGCTTGCGCGCTGCTGGGCGAAGTCACGGGCGTGTTGCGGGCGGGGCGTAAATCCTGAGGCTTGAGGTGGCGCTTGTACTCGCGCTTGTACTCGCGCTTCTGCCCGCGCTTGTGCCCGATCTGCGCGCAAATTCCGCGCGTTTCCGCGCAGTTTCCGATTGATTGCACGCGGATAGAAGGGCCGCGGGAATTTTCAGTATCGGTGTACAAAAGTACTTGCCAAGCGATGTGGGGCTCCATATAATCTCGTTTCTTCAGGCTCGTAGCTCAGCTGGTTAGAGCACCACCTTGACATGGTGGGGGTCGTTGGTTCGAGTCCAATCGAGCCTACCAACGAAAGAGAAATTCCGGTTATGCCGGGGTTTCGCAAGCTGCAGTAAGCGCCTTGGCGCAAAAAGGCGAATACGGTTATGACACCGCGAACGTTGACCGAAACTACTTCGGAGCGACGCTAGTCGAGGACCACTTTCGCCAATGTAGTTTGCAGGAAATGTGAATGCGGCCCCTCGAAAGCGGGGCCGCATTTTTTTTGGCTTTTTTGGTTTTTTGGGCTCTTTTAGTTTTTTCACCTCGTTGTATGTGCCGCCGCCGGTCGGCACCACGGAGAACGCAATGGTTTCGATACGTCTGCCTGACGGTTCGGTTCGTCAATACGAGCATCCGGTGACCGTCGCCGAAGTGGCGACCTCCATCGGCCCCGGCCTCGCGAAAGCTGCGCTTGGCGGCAAGATCGACGGCGAGCTGGTCGACACGTCCGCGCTGATCGATCATGACGTGGCGCTTGCCATCGTCACGGAAAAAGACGCCGACGGCCTTGACATCATTCGCCACTCCACGGCGCACTTGCTCGCGTACGCGGTGAAAGACCTGTACCCGGAAGCGCAGGTGACGATCGGCCCGGTGATCGACAACGGCTTTTACTACGACTTTGCCTACAGCCGTCCCTTCACGCCGGAAGATCTGGAAAAGATCGAAAAGCGCATGCAGGAGCTGGCGAAGAAAGACGAACCGGTTTCGCGTCGCGTGGTTTCGCGCGGCGAAGCGGTGGACTACTTCAAGAGCATCGGCGAGAAGTACAAGGCAGAGATCATCGAATCGATTCCGTCGTCCGACGAAATCAAGCTGTACTCGCATGGCGGCTTCACCGACCTGTGCCGCGGCCCGCACGTGCCGTCCACCGGCAAGCTGAAGGTCTTCAAGCTGATGAAGGTGGCGGGCGCCTACTGGCGCGGCGATTCGAAGAACGAGCAGTTGCAGCGCATTTACGGCACGGCCTGGACAAAGAAAGAAGACCAGGAAGCCTACCTGCACATGCTCGAAGAGGCGGAGAAGCGCGATCACCGCAAGCTCGGCAAGCAGCTCGACCTGTTCCACATGCAGGACGAGTCGCCGGGCATGGTGTTCTGGCATCCGCGCGGCTGGACGCTGTGGCAGCAGGTCGAGCAGTACATGCGCCGCCGCGTGAACGAGGCCGGCTACCTCGAAATCAAGACGCCGATGATCATGGACCGTTCGCTCTGGGAAGCGTCGGGCCACTGGCAGAACTATCGTGAAAACATGTTCACGACCGAATCGGAAAAGCGCGACTACGCGATCAAGCCGATGAACTGCCCCGGTCACGTGCAGGTGTTCAATCACGGCCTGCGTTCGTACCGTGACTTGCCGCTGCGTTACGCGGAGTTCGGCTCGTGCCACCGTAACGAATCGTCGGGCGCGCTGCATGGCCTGATGCGCGTACGCGGCTTCGTGCAGGACGACGCGCACATTTTTTGTACCGAAGACCAGTTCATCAGCGAATCGATCGCTTTCAACACGCTGGCCATGAGCGTCTACAAGGACTTCGGCTTCGATAACGTCGAGATCAAGCTGTCGCTGCGTCCGGATGCGCGCGCCGGCACCGACGAGACCTGGGATCGTGCCGAACAGGGCCTGCGCGACGCGCTGACGGCTTGCGGCGTCACGTGGGAAGAGCTGCCGGGTGAAGGCGCCTTCTACGGCCCGAAGGTGGAGTACCACATCAAGGACGCGCTGGGCCGCTCGTGGCAATGCGGTACGCTGCAGCTCGATATGGTGCTGCCGGAGCGCCTGGGCGCCGAATACGTGGCGGAAGACAACAGCCGCCGCCGCCCGATCATGCTGCACCGGGCAATCGTCGGATCAATGGAGCGCTTCCTCGGCATCCTGATCGAGCACCATGCTGGTGCAATGCCTTCCTGGCTTGCGCCGATGCAGGTGGTTGTGATGAATATTGCCGAAAGTCAGGCGGAATACGCCCAGTCGCTGGCCCAATCGTTGCAAAAACAAGGGGTTAGAGTAGAGGCCGATTTGCGCAACGAGAAGATTAGCTATAAAATACGCGAGCACACGCTAGAAAAGGTGCCGTACCTCCTTGTGGTCGGCGACAAAGAGCGTGATGCCCAAACGGTAGCCGTGCGTGCCCGTGGCGGGGTTGATCTGGGCGTAATGCCCGTCAGCGCCTTCATTGAGCGTCTGCGTGAGGACGTGCAGTCGTTCAGGTAAACCACCTGGCAGCCCGGCTCGTTTTTTTAATTTTTAGAGGAAACGTAACATCGCTACTGATAAGTCTGCGCACCGCATCAACGGTGAAATCACTGCACCTGAGGTGCGCCTGGTCGGAGTCGAGAACGAACCGCTCGGCATCGTGAAACTCGCTGATGCGTTCCGCATGTCGGAACAGCAAGATGTGGACTTGGTCGAAATCGCTCCTCAAGCGGTACCGCCAGTTTGCCGCTTGATGGACTACGGCAAGTTCAAGTACTCGGAAGCGAAGAAGCAGCACGAGGCCAAGCTGAAGCAGAAGATTGTCCAGGTCAAGGAAGTCAAATTCCGGCCGGGCACTGATGACGGCGATTACAACGTCAAGCTGCGCAATCTCATCCGCTTCCTCGACGACGGCGACAAGACGAAAATCACGTTGCGTTTCCGTGGCCGCGAAATGGCCCACCAGGAAATTGGCATGCGCATGCTGGAACGTCTGCGCACAGATCTGGACGAAGTCGGTCAGGTCGAGCAAATGCCGAAAATGGAAGGGCGCCAGATGATCATGGTGCTCGCTCCGAAGAAAAAGAAGTAAGCAACTCGCCTGGGTTATCCGTTGAGTTGTCGGGCTGCGCGCCGTGAGGCGCGCGCCGTTGTTGTGAAAAGATTGAATCGTGCTTTGCCGCCTGCGTGTGCATCCGCGGCGAAGACCAGCAGGTTTCGGAACAGCGCCTAAGCAAATGGGCACCGTTTCTGAAAAGCAGCGGCCAGCACCACCGGCCAGCTGCATACCAAGTGGACTGGGTTTCGAAGGGCGGGTTGTGGCCAACTGGTCGACCGCACACCCATATCCATCAATAATGGAGTTGTCATGCCGAAGATGAAGACCAAGAAGAGTGCTGCAAAGCGCTTCGTGGTGCGTCCGGGCGGTACCGTCAAGCGCGGTCAGGCCTTCAAGCGCCACATTCTTACCAAGAAGACCACCAAGAACAAACGCCATCTGCGCGGTTCCACGGCAGTTCATGATTCCGATATGAACTCCGTGCGCGCAATGCTGCCGTTCGCTTAACCCTTAACCGACACTCATAGGAGCGAAACATGCCTCGAGTAAAACGTGGGGTTACCGCACGGGCCCGTCACAAGAAGATCATCAAGCTGGCCAAGGGTTACCGCGGCCGTCGCAATAACGTCTATCGCATCGCCAAGCAGGCGGTCATGCGCGCAGGCCAATACGCCTACCGCGATCGCCGCAACAAGAAGCGTGTGTTCCGCGCACTGTGGATCACGCGTATCAACGCGGCGGTGCGTCAGCACGACATGACGTACAGCGTGTTCATCAACGGCCTGAAGAAGGCTTCGATCGAACTCGACCGCAAGGTGCTGGCCGACATGGCTGTGTTCGACAAGGCTGCTTTTGCTGCGATCGTTCAGCAGGTGAAAGCCGCCGTTGCAGCCTGATTGCGCTTTGGGCAATTAAACTGCGTGGTTCGTTGCAGCGAAGATCCGGTAGTCTCGGTGACGCTGCAACAAAAACGGGGCTCCTCACCGAGCCCCTTTTTTGTTGGTCGAGCCAGTTTTGCATCAATTGAACACTGACGTTGAAATGATGGGATCAATGGATCTGGACCAGATTGTCGCTGACGCGCAAAAAGCCTTCGGGGAAGCCAACGACGTCACCACCCTCGAGAACGAGAAGGCCCGCTTTCTCGGCAAGTCGGGTGCGCTGACCGAGCTGTTGAAGGGCCTTGGCAAACTCGATCCCGAGACGCGCAAGACGGAAGGCGCGCGGATCAACGTCGTCAAGCAGCAGGTGGAAGCCGCCTTGACGGCCCGCCGGCAGGCGCTTGCCGACGCACTCCTGAACCAGCGCCTCGCCGCTGAAGCCATTGACGTCACGTTGCCCGGCCGCGGCCTGGGTGCAGGCAGCCTGCATCCGGTCATGCGCACGTGGGAACGCGTCGAACAGATTTTCCGTACGATCGGATTCGACGTGGCCGATGGCCCCGAAATCGAAACCGACTGGTACAACTTCACCGCGTTGAATAGCCCGGAAAACCATCCGGCGCGTTCGATGCAGGACACCTTCTACGTAGACGGCAAAGACGCCGACGGCCGCCAGTTGCTGCTGCGCACGCACACGAGCCCGATGCAGGTCCGCTACGCGCGCACCAACACGCCGCCGATCAAGGTGATCGTGCCGGGCCGCACCTACCGTGTGGACAGCGACGCGACGCACTCGCCGATGTTCAATCAGGTCGAAGGCCTGTGGATCGACGAGAACATCAGCTTCGCCGACCTGAAGGGCGTCTACACCGACTTCCTCAAAAAATTCTTCGAGCGCGACGACATCCTCGTGCGCTTCCGTCCGTCGTACTTTCCGTTCACCGAACCGTCGGCCGAGATCGACATGCTGTTCGAAACGGGCAAGAACGCCGGCAAGTGGCTCGAAATCTCGGGGTCCGGCCAGGTTCACCCCACGGTGATCCGCAACATGGGCCTCGACCCGGAGCGCTACATCGGTTTCGCGTTCGGCAGCGGCCTCGAGCGGCTGACGATGCTGCGCTACGGCGTGCAGGATCTGCGTCTTTTCTTTGAAAACGACCTGCGTTTCCTGCGGCAGTTTGCCTGACGCTGCACATCGCAAGCCGCAAGCAACCGAGCGAGCAACAAACGCGTAACGAGGGCGGCCGCGCACGCTGCCAGATGTAGAGACACAGGCAGATACGCGCCGCAAGAAAGTGCCACCGGCAGGGCGCCCGGTTACCCAGGAGGTGACCGGAGAATGTCCCGGCCGGACGTGGACTAACCTGATCAGAACGTACACAGAACCATGCAATTCCCGGAATCCTGGCTAAGAAGCTTTGTCGACCCGCAGATGACGACGGACGAGCTGTCGCACGCGCTGACGATGGCCGGCCTCGAGGTCGAAGGCCTGCGGCCCGCCGCGCCTGCGACCAAGAAGATCGTGGTCGGCCGGGTCCTCGAGGTCGTCAAGCACCCGGACGCGGACAAGCTCAACGTGTGTCAGGTCGACGCCGGCACGGGCGCGACGCTCAACATCGTTTGCGGTGCGCCGAACGTGGCGCCGGGCATCAAGGTGCCGGTCGCGCTGGTGGGTGCGGAACTGCCGCCCGCTGAAGAGGGTGGTGCGCCGTTCGCGATCAAGCTCTCGAAGCTGCGCGGCGTGGAAAGCCAGGGCATGCTGTGCTCGGCCCGCGAGCTGAAGCTCTCGGAAGACCATAGCGGCCTGATGATCCTGCCGGAAGACACGCCGATCGGCCAGGATATCCGCGAGACGCTCAACCTCGACGACACCGTTTTCGAAATCAAGCTGACGCCGAACAAGGCGGACTGCCTGTCGGTGTTCGGCGTGGCGCGCGAAACCTCGGCCATCACGGGTGCGCCGCTGCGTGCGCTCGAGATCAAGCCGGCCACTGTCAAGTTGAACGAAACGTTGCCGGTCAAAATCTCGGCTCCGGACCTGTGCGGCCGCTTCTCCGGCCGCGTGATTCGCGGCGTGAATGCGCGCGCGAAGTCGCCGCAGTGGATGGTCGAGCGTCTCGAACGCTCGGGTCAGCGCAGTATTTCCGCACTGGTCGATATCTCCAACTACGTGATGCTCGAACTGGGCCGTCCCTCGCACGTGTTCGACCTGGACAAGATCCACGGCAGCATGGATGTGCGCTGGGGCCGCAAGGGCGAGACGCTCAAGCTGCTGAACGGCAACACCGTCGAGCTCGACGAGACGGTCGGCGTGATTGCGGACGACCGGCATATCGAAAGCCTCGCGGGCATCATGGGCGGCGACAGCACGGCCGTGACGCTGGATACGACCAACATCTATCTGGAAGCGGCGTTCTGGTGGCCCGATAGCATTCGCGGCCGGTCGCGCAAATACAACTTCTCGACCGACGCCGGCCATCGCTTCGAGCGCGGTGTCGACTATGCGACCACCGTCGAGCATATCGAACGCATCACGCAACTGATCCTCGATATCTGCGGCGGCGAGGCCGGCCCGGTGGACGACCAGATCGTCAACGTGCCGCAGCGCGCGCCGGTGAAGATGCGCGTGGCACGCGCCAACCGCATCATCGGCGTTGCGATTGGCGCCGACGAGATTGCGCAGATTTTCACGCGCCTGGGCCTCGCGTTCGAACGCGAGGGCGACGAACTGTTTTCCGTGACGCCGCCGTCGTACCGCTTCGACATTGAGATCGAAGAAGACCTGATCGAAGAAGTTGCGCGTATCTACGGCTTCGAAAAGATCCCGGCGCGTCCGCCGGTCGCGACGAGCGAAATGCGCGCGACCAACGAAACCCAGCGCACCATCCACGACATCCGCCACGCGCTCGCCGCGCGCGACTATGCCGAGACGGTGAACTTCAGCTTCGTCGACGCGCAATGGGAGCAGGATTTCGCCGGTAACGACAAGCCGGTGCGCCTCCTGAACCCGATCGCGAGCCAGCTTTCGGTGATGCGCACCACGCTGTTCGGCAGCCTGATCGAGGTGCTGCGTACGAACCTGAGCCGTCGTGTGGCGGACCGCGTACGCGTGTTCGAAGCCGGCCGCGTGTTCCTGCACGATCCGGCCATCAAGGCGGGCGAACTGACGGTGGAAGGTTTCGCGCAGCCGAAGATGGTTGGCGCAGTGGCCTACGGCCCGGCTCTCGAGGAGCAATGGGGCGCGGCATCGCGTGCGGTCGACTACTTCGACGTCAAGGGCGATCTGGAAGCCTTGCTCGCACCGGCAGTGGCGCGTTTCGTGAAAGCGGAGCATCCGGCGCTGCACCCGGGACGCAGTGCGCGCATTGAATTGAATGGCCGCGCAGTGGGCTGGATTGGCGAATTGCATCCGCGCTGGATGCAGAAATATGATTTGCCGCATGCGCCGATTCTGTTTGAAATCGAAGCAGAAGCATTAATTCAGCGCACATTGCCGGTTCCGTCGGAAGTATCGAAGTTTCCGCCGGTGCGTCGCGATATCGCGGTGGTTGTCGATCAGCAAGTCGAGGTTCAGGCACTGCTGGACGAGCTGCAAAAGACGCTTTCCGAGGACGCTTGCAAGAGCGTGCGCAGGGTTGCGCTTTTTGACGAATTCCGTCCAAAATCAAATACTTCCGGTGGGTTGGCAGCTCACGAGAAAAGCCTTGCGTTCCGTGTGACCTTGCAAGATACTGGCGGAACCCTTCAGGATGAGACGGTCGATCTGGCCATCCAGACCCTGGTGGATCGTCTGGCTCGAGTATATGGCGCACGGTTGCGCGGATAACCCTCGGATACTCTTTATGCGGCAGTTTTCGCATTCTCCGGTTTCTGGGTGACGCGCCATTTGATAGATATGAATGAAATGAACTCGAGTGATTTCGAAGCCCTTCTGACGGCGCAACGTAGCGCCATGATTCGCGATATTCCGACATCACCCGCTAACACCTCGGCGGAAACGCCCACGCTGACCAAGGCTGAGCTTGCTGAGTTGCTGTTCGACAATGTCGGACTCAACAAGCGGGAAGCGAAGGACATGGTCGAGGCGTTCTTCGAGGTGATTCGCGATGCGCTGGAGAGCGGGGACAGCGTGAAGCTGTCCGGCTTCGGCAACTTTCAGTTGCGCGACAAGCCCCAGCGTCCCGGCCGGAATCCGAAGACCGGCGAGGCCATTCCGATTGCCGCTCGCCGCGTTGTGACGTTCCATGCAAGTCAAAAACTGAAGGCGCTGGTTGAGAACGGCGCTGAGGCAAGCTTCGCGCGCTGATCGACTGGCGCGTTCCTGCGCAACCCACCACGACGGCTAACTGACGATGACAGCGACGATCGAAAAAGTCGTCTTGCCTCCGATTCCGGCGAAGCGCTACTTCACCATTGGTGAAGTGAGCGAACTGTGCGGTGTGAAGCCGCATGTGTTGAGGTATTGGGAGCAGGAGTTCACGCAGTTGAGGCCGGTGAAGCGGCGCGGCAATCGCCGTTATTACCAGCATCATGAGGTGCTGTTGATCCGGCGGATTCGCGAGTTGCTCTATGAGCAGGGCTTCACGATCAACGGCGCGCGCAACCGGCTCGACTCGCATGGTGCGGTGCAGGGTGGGGCAGAGGATGTCGAAGAGCAGCAGGGTGAGGTGGTCGAAGCTGCGCCCGCCAGGACAAGCGCTACGGTCGATGTCGATCAGTTGCGCAAGGAACTGCTTCACATCATCGACCTGCTGGGTCACTGAATAGCGTCTTTCACGGTTTTGTTGGTGACTGGCGGTTCTAATCGATTGAAGTGTCTGTTATAATTTTTAGCTGTTCGGGGCGTAGCGCAGCCTGGTAGCGTACCTGCATGGGGTGCAGGTGGTCGGAGGTTCAAATCCTCTCGCCCCGACCAAGATCCAACCCGCACAGCCGTAAGGCTGTGCGGGTTTTTCTTTGGTGCCTGAAATTTGCGCAACGCAGAAGGGATATTGGAAGTTCCTGAAATTCAGGCCGTGCCGCCCTGCGGAAAATGCGACCGACACGCCTGATCTGTAAGCCTCTCCCGGATCACCTGCTTTCGGTCAGAAGCCGGCGCGTAAAGATTCGCACTACTGAACATGCCAACTGATTCTGGACATCAATGGCCGGCCGCCTGCCCCTATGCACCCACCCGAAGAGACAACATACGCACCATCACTTCTGCGCACCAGCCGCTTCAAGGATCAGGTCGGCCACCTGGACCGGTTGCGAAATCAGCGACACGTGGCTCGCCTTGATCTCGACCGTATGCGCATGCATGCGGTTCGCCATGAAGCGCTCCAGATCCGAATTGATGGTGCGGTCTTCGGTCGACACGGCGTACCAGGTCGGCTTGTCGTGCCATGCCGCGACCGTGGTCTTCGCCATCGTGATCGGCTTGCCGATCGGCTGCTGAACCGCGTAATACGTTTCTGCCTCAGCCTTCGGCAGGTCGCCGGCGAAGTCGTTGATGAAGGCCTGCTCGGAGAGCTTGCCATAGCCGTCTGCCGACCATTGCAGGCCAGCCGACGCAGGCGCAGGCCCGAATTTCTTCGTCAGCGCCGGATAGTCCTCGCCGGCATCCGGAGCGCGCGCGGCAATGTAGACCAGACCCGCTACCTTCGGATCGTCACCGGCCTGGCTGATCACCATGCCACCGTACGAGTGCGCGACCAGCAGCGTCGGACCATCCTGTTGCGCGAGCACACGCTTGACGGCGTCCACGTCTGCATCGAGCGAGGTCGTCGGATTCTGCACGGCGGTGACGTGATAGCCCTTCGCCTGCAGCAGCGGAATCACTTTCGCCCAGCTCGAACCGTCTGCAAACAGTCCGTGAACCAGCACGATGTTCTTGACGGGGCCGGCCGGCGCGGCGCTGTCTTGCGCGAATGACGGTGCGGCGCCCAGCAGCGTGGCGCAGGCAAGACCGGCGAGGACAAAGGAATTCAACTTCATGAGACTTCTCCGAGAGATAAGGGACAAAATGTGCGGATTCCGTTGACCCGCTGTTGCGGGCCGATAGGCGAACCATACCCAGCTCACCATCCAGTCAGTGCTGTCGACAGCACGCGAACGCTGGACGCTGGTGTACGAAGAGGCGAACACAGTCTCGGAGAAAACATTCCATCTGTTTCAAAGTCTTTTTTGGGTGACCATGCGGAGGCAGCCGGGCTGACTAGGCTCATCTCGCGTGTGCGTGCAGGCAGCGAACTACCGGCGCATTTCAATGGAGATGAGCCGAGCCCCGTCACACCCGGTTGCGCGCGTTACAGACCCAGATCGCTGAGGAACCGGTTGGTATAACCCAGCGCGCCAACTCCGCCGATCGAATTGCACGTCGGCGATGCGGCCCCCGGCGCGCAGTCGGCATCGCGGTCGAACGACCAGAAATGAACGCCTGCCAGGCCGTTCTGTTTCAGGAAGGCCGAGACGGTGTCGACATCGGAGGGCGTGAACGTCTCGCCTGCCGTGTCGTTGCCACCAATCATCGGCGTGATCTCGATCTGGCTGTACGGCACCCCCCAGTGATCGTGCAGGTTCATCGCCGCCTGCACGGCCGACTGCCCCATCTCGCAGGCGCCGTTCGACACGACACAATTACCTGGAATCGCCGAACCGTAGTCCATCGTCATCAGGTTGATCGTGTAGTTCTTCAGTCCATAGGTCTGAATGGCCTGCATGACCCAGTCGCCGTAGGTATTGAAGCTGTCCGGCGCGCTGGAACCCCACGAGGTGGCCTGGCTTGCGCCTGCCGGAGCAGGGGCAAGGCTCGCGAGCGTAAAGCTGAAACGCAGATTCGGGTATTGCTGCTGGGCTGTTACGACGCGTTGTACGAGGCTGTTGATGATGGCCTGGGTTTGTCCTCCCTCGATGTCGAAATCGATGCCGACCAGGTTTTTGGATGCGTAGCGGCCGATGAACGTTGCCATGCCCGCGTCGGTTCCGCACGTAAACATTCCCGCCGCGCCGCCCGTCGAAATGATGTAGTTGATGTTTGCAGCGGTGAAGAGCGAGACGTTTGCCGTGGCGAGAGCACTGCCGCCGACGCCAGCCCAATTTTCGCTGCCGCACTCGCCCGTTGCGAACGCGAGAGACAGTGCGGGTACGCCCGTCGGCAGCACGGACAACACGGGGCTTAGCCTGCCGGTCACGTTCGTGGAGATGGTGTTGGTGTTCCAGTCCATCGAGATCGACGTGTCTTTGTACGGGCTGTAGATGAATCCTGCTGCCGTACCGGTGCCCGAACCCGAACCCGAACCCGAACCAACCAGTGCCCACAAAGTGGCCGTCGTCGGATTCCATCCCGCGCTGGAATAATCCGTTTGATTGACAAGTGCCTGGTAATCGCCGCCGTTATAGCTAACAATGGTTCCGGCCGCGTAATACGTATCGGGCGCCCAGGCGGCAACTGTTGACGCCTGTCCATATGACATCCCAAATGACGTTCCGAACAGCAGCGAAGCTGTCGCGACATTCAATGCTGCGTGCATTACTGTTGCAGACCGTCCTTTCTTCATTCTGAAAAGCATAGCGTTCTCCACGTTTCTGATCTTCGGCTAATGGGGAAATTTCGACCAGCACGGCACCGCTGCTTCACATGCAATGAAGCGAAATAGCGGCAGCGTATTATTGGGAGTTCACTGCCGGCCAGGATACTGGCAGGCTTATCAGCTTGATGTGGAAATTCAGCGCTTTTGCACTGGGCGATAGCGGTGAATCGCATAAATCAATCGAAAAATGCGAGGCGCATGATTATTCGATGTAGATGAGGAATACGAATTAAAAAATATGAAAACTGATTTGAATCGATATCCGAAATGGAATTCGGGATTGTTTCTCGTGTGCATGGGTTGCAAGGGGGGCGGATGGCCAGACACGCAGAAACCGCGGACTCATCCACCCCGAAACAGCTCACGCGCCAGCGAGCAAAGCAAGGTGGTCGCCGGTGATTCGTCCTGCAAGCGGCGGCTCATGATGATCGGCGACACCGCATTCGCCGCGGGAATCGCCCGGTATGCCACTCCATGGGCCCGCAATCCCTCGACGCTCTCCGGCACGAGGCACACGCCAACCTGCGCCGCGACCAGCCCCAACGCCGTCTGCAATTCCCTCACTTCATGAATCGCTTTTGGCTCCAGCGCATGGTCGTGCATTGCCGATAGTTGCTGGTCCGCATAGCTGGGCCGCGGCGTGCTCGGATAGACGATCAAGGTTTCCTGCGCAAGTGCGGCGAGCGTCAGCGGCTTCTTTTGCCGCGCTAACGGATGGTCCTGCGGTAGCGCCGCAATCATCCGTTCTTCGACGAGAACTTCGCGCGCCAGTTGTGCATCGTCGAAACGCAGACGGCCGAAGCCTACGTCAATGCGCCCGCCCTTGAGCGCGCCCAATTGTTCGATGGTAAACATTTCAATTAACGAAATTTCGATCTTTGGCGCGGCTTCTCGGAATGCACGGATCACCGCAGGCAACGCACCGTACAGCGTCGACGGCACAAAGCCGATCACAATGCGTTCCGCCAGTTGCGCGAGACGCCGCGTGAGCGGGGCGAGTTCATCGGCTTCGCCGACCAGACGCTTCGCCTGCGCATAGAAGATGCGGCCGGCCTCGGTCAGGCGTAGCGGCCGCGAGCCGCGTTCGAACAGCGCGAGGCCCACGCTTTCCTCGATCTGCTGGATCTGGCGGCTAAGCGGCGGCTGCGTCATGTGCAGGCGATCGGCTGCCCGCGTGATGTTCATTTCTTCCGCGACCGCAATGAAGTAGCGCAGTTGGCGAATTTCCATGCATACCTCTAAGGTATGGAAGTAGTCGGAATGGGTGTTGGACTGCCTGCCAGGTTTGTTCCTAAGATGGTGACCTCGGCAAAGCAGTTCAGGAGCGCAAGGAATGATAGCAACACCCGTCAGGATCGAGAACGTGGAGACGATTCTCGTCGATGTGCCGACGATCCGCCCGCACCGGCTCTCGGTCGCCACGATGAACTGCCAGACACTCGTGCTGGTGCGTATTCGCTGCGCCGACGGCCTCGTCGGTGTGGGCGAGGGCACCACCATAGGCGGTCTTGCATATGGCGAGGAAAGCCCGGAAAGCATCAAGGTCAACGTTGACACCTACTTCGCACCATTGCTGGAAGGTATGGATGCGACCCGCCCGGGCATTGCCATGGCGAAGCTGCGTGCGTTGTTTCAGGGCAACCGTTTTGCCAAATCCGCCGTTGAAACCGCGCTATTCGACGCTCAGGCGCAACGCCTTGGCGTGCCCTTGTCCGAGCTGTTCGGCGGCCGGGTGCGCGATAGCGTCGAGGTTGCGTGGACGCTCGCGAGCGGCGATACCGGGCGCGATATCGACGAAGCCGAGCGGGTCTTTGAAGCGAAGCGTCATCGCGTGTTCAAGCTGAAGATCGGCTCGCGCTCCGTGGCCGATGACGTCGCACACGTGGTCTCGATCAAACGGGCGCTCGAAGGACGCGCTGAAGTGCGTGTCGATGTGAATCAGGCATGGAGCGAAGCAGAAGCGATCTGGGCCACGAGGCGTTTTGCCGAAGCAGGTGTCGCACTGCTCGAACAGCCGATTGCCGCGGCGAATCGCGCCGGTCTCAAACGGCTCACGGATCTGGCGCTGGTGCCGGTCATGGCTGACGAAGCGCTGCATGGCCCAGCCGATGCCTTTGCCCTCGCCAGCATGCGCGCTGCCGACGTTTTCGCCGTGAAGATCGCTCAATCGGGCGGCCTCGCCGGCGCCGCGCACGTCGCGGCGATCGCCACTGCCGCGAATATCGATCTGTACGGCGGCACGATGCTCGAGGGTGCGGTGGGCACGATTGCTTCGGCGCAACTCTTCAGTACCTTCAGCGAACTGAAGTGGGGCACGGAACTGTTCGGGCCGTTGCTGCTGACCGAAGAGATTCTTGCCGAGCCGCTGCGCTACGAGAATTTTTCCTTGGAGCTTCCACAAGGGCCGGGTCTCGGCATCGCCCTTGACTGGAGCAAGATTGACCGTCTACGGCGCGATACGCACAAGGGCACAAGTATTACCGCTGGCTAAGTAAATTTAAATTAGCTATCCATAACATTACATGAAGGAGATACCCCATGAACAGGCAAGCTATCGACTCACTGCTGCAGAAGATCAACGACAGCGCCATCAATGAAGGCAACCCGCGCGCGAGGCAGATCGTCAATCGTATCGTGCGCGATCTGTTCTATACGATCGAAGACCTCGACGTGCAGCCGAACGAATTCTGGACGGCGCTGAACTATCTTGGTGACGCTGGCAAGAGCGGCGAATTGGGCCTGCTGGCCGCGGGCCTCGGCTTCGAGCATTTTCTCGATCTGCGTCTGGACGAAGCGGAAGCGAAGGCGGGCGTCGAGGGCGGCACGCCGCGCACCATCGAAGGGCCGCTGTATGTGGCCGGTGCGCCGGTGTCGGAGGGTCATGCGCGGCTCGACGACGGTACCGATCCGGGCCAGACCCTGGTGATGCGCGGTCGCGTGCTTGGCGAAGACGGCAAGCCGCTCGCAAACGCGCTGGTCGAGGTGTGGCACGCAAACCATCTTGGCAATTACTCGTACTTCGACAAATCACAACCGGCCTTCAACCTGCGCCGCTCGATTCGCACGGATGCGGGCGGCAATTACAGCTTTCGCAGTGTCGTGCCGGTCGGCTACAGCGTGCCGCCGCAAGGTCAGACCCAACTGTTGCTCGATCAGCTTGGCCGTCATGGGCATCGTCCGGCGCATATTCACTTCTTCGTCTCGGCGGCGGGTTTTCGCAAGCTGACCACGCAGATCAACATCGACGGCGATCCCTATCTGTGGGATGACTTTGCGTTTGCCACGCGCGATGGTCTCGTGCCGGCCGTCAAGCAGGCCGAGGGCGCGGAAGGCAAGCCGTATGGGGTGGAGGGAAATTTCGCGCTGATCGATTTCGACTTCACCCTGTTCAAGGAGCGTAACAGCTTGCCGGATGCCGAAGTCGAACGTGTGCGTGCCCAGGTCTGAAGCGCGTGCTCATGTCGTTGATAGCGTTTGGGATGGTGACCGGTTGCGGCTGCCTCGCAGCGCAGCCGGACCTGGATGACTGATGAGGGGTAAGCAATGCTGTTCCACGTAGAAATGACCGTTAACCTGCCGCTTGACATGGACGCAGAGCGCGCAGCGCGGCTAAAGGCGGATGAGAAAGCGATGTCGCAGAAACTGCAGGAAGAAGGTGTGTGGCGGCATTTGTGGCGTATCGCCGGCCACTACGCGAATATCAGCGTATTCGATGTAGAAAGCCCAGCACAATTGCATGATGTGCTAAGCCAGTTGCCCTTATTTCCCTATATGCAACTCGAAGTGCGGGCGCTATGCCGGCATGCGTCATCAATTCGTGACGGAGATCGCTGAGGGCATGTAACGCGACACAATATCTTCAATGGAAGTGAGCTCGACCGGCGACAAGTCGCGGCGCGGCAGCACCACAAACGCAGTTCCGCCCGAGAGCAGATAGATACGATCCGCGTCATCCACGCGTGCGTTCAGCGTTGACCAGTTCAGGCGTATCGACGACGAACCCGACTCGCCGGTCACGCCGGTTTCGTCGAACGTGACCTGTTGCCGTCCAAGATACGGTATCGGGCCACGCTTTTTCAGCGAGGCAACTGCGCGCTGCATGACGCGCCTCAGGATCATGGGAACGAACACGGTCTGGATGGCAAATGTCAGTGCAGCGCCGGCAACGGCGAACAGGATCACGCCAGGCCACGGATTGGCCAGTTCGTCATGGGTTTGCCACCAGTACCAGCCTATCAGCGCGCCGACGACCAGTGCGCCTGCGACGGACTTCATGCGCCGCTTTGCCGTACGCCCCGTCGAATACAGAACGATGTTCGCCGCGACGTAATCGTCTTCCGTCAACGTGACGAAAACGTGGAAAGGGAGCCGCGGTGAGCGATCGTTCATTTTCGTTGGCGCTTGCATTGCTGCCTAAAGAATGAGTCCATGAGGCGAAGCCGCTACTACTCTTAGCTTATACCCGTTTCATTAAAATAAATCGAGAATCCGAACACCATCAACTCATTCTGCATTAATATCGTGACGGGCAAGTTCACGAAATTGAGTATTTTTCGTAATACGCGGAAAGCCTTTAGATGCCGAATTCCATGCGCATTAAAAATGCCTTCGAATAGAGAGCCATTGGCCGGGGATGGAGCCGCAAAGCAAAATCGGGCAAAACCGGGCGCAACCAGGCAAAACCACACACAACCCCGTTTCAGTCGCCTTACCGGCTGGAAAGAATCCCGCCGCCCCAGGCGCCTTGCCGCGAGACAACGTGCCGTTTTGCGGGCCGCTCAACTGAGTGGCTCCCGGCAGCGAATCTCAACCTACAGTATTCTTTAGCGCTTTGAAACTCTTTTTCCGCTGGACACCATGCTTGCTATCCCCTTCGACGCCGTCCTGTTCGACTGTGACGGCGTGCTTGTCGACTCCGAGCTGATCACGAACCGCGTACTGTCGGAGATGTTAGGCGAGCTCGGCTGGCCCATCAGCGTCGAAGACACCACGCGCATCTTCATCGGCAAGACGGTGCGCGACGAGGCGCCGCTGATCGAGGCCAACACGGGTGTCGCCATTACGGATGCATGGATCGCGCAGTTCCGCGAACGCCGCAACGCGGCGCTCGAACTCGAACTGGTGGAAATCGGCGGCGCGGCCGCAGCCGTGCGAACCCTTCATGAGGCGCTCGATGGCCGCATTGCGGTTGCCTCGGGCGCGGACCGGCACAAGGTCGAGATGCAACTGAAGAAGACCGGCATGTTCGAGTGCTTCGCCGGGCGCATCTTCAGCGGCCATGAAATGCCGCGCAGCAAGCCTCATCCCGACGTCTACCTCGCTGCCGCGCAGGCCCTGGGCGTGGACCCGAAGCGCTGTGCGATTGTGGAAGACACGGTGACCGGCGCCACAGCCGGCGTCGCTGCGGGCGCGACGGTATTCGGCTACAGTCCCGCCGGGCTTGCTCACAGCAGCCCCGAAGGCTTGCGTGACGCCGGTGTCGCAAAGGTGTTCGAGAAGATGGAACATCTGCCGGCCATACTCGCGCAATGGGCGCGCGCATAACGGCGACTCTCCCTCACAACCCCTGCGTCCGGAGCCGGGCCGATGAGCGACAACGATGTGAGCGTGTACGGCGAGGCGCAAGCCTTGATCGAAAGCGAAACGAGCTTGCTGCATGTCCGGCCGCCGGCCGGGTCGCGTCATGTTCCCACGGCGCGCAAGCCGCTGCCGCCGATGCTGGACGACCTGCGCATCGCGCGGGCCATCCGTTTCATGGAGCAGGGCCCGGTGCAACTGAAGGACGTGGCCGAACACGTCGGCCTCAGTCCATTCCATTTTCAGCGCTATTTCAAGGACGTGATGGGCGAGAGCCCCGCCGTCTATCTGCGCCGCGTGAGGCTCGACGAGGCCGCCGTGAGCCTCTGGAACAACGATCTGCAGGTGATCGAGCTCGCCTTCGCGGCCGGTTATTCGAGTCACGAAGCATTCGTGCGGGCGTTCCATCGCCAGTTTGGTCTGGTGCCCACGCAATACCGGGTGTTCTCGCGGCGCGCGTCGAGCCAGCCGCAGCCGCAGGATCAGGCCCGTGCGCAGAGTGTGCGCGTCACCCCATTGAAGTCCTTACCATTGCTGGCGGCGCGTTTTTATGGGCCTTATGCGAATATCGAGGCGCACTGGAAGCGCTTTGCCATGGTGCTTCGCGAGGCCGGTTTGCCGCTTGCCAGGCTGCAGGCCGTAGGCATTGCGCACGACAGCCCGGAGATCACGCCGAACGAATTGATTCGCTACGATTGCGCGATTGTCGACACCGGCTTCGATCTCAAAGGCGCACCGTTGACCGCGCTCAAGGTTCCCGCCGGCGCCTATGCCATGCTCGAACACCACGCGCCGTATCAGGAGATTTTTGCGAGCTACCGGGTGCTGAGCGTGACGTGGCTGGTGGGCGCCGCCAATCAGTTTGTCAACGAAGTCGTCAAGGCTTACGAACTCTATCGTGAGCCGCCGTGGGACAACCTGGGACAGAGACAGCGCTTCGATCTGGCGCTGCCGGTGCGCAAGCTGAGTTAACGTAACGCCGCATCCTGGTCGAATGCCTGTTTGATGCAACTTCTCAGCCAGCGGTGCGCCGGATCGCGCTCGGAACGCGGATGCCACATCTGCGCCACCACCACCGGTTCGGTCGGCACCGGCAGTGCAAACGTGAACATGCCCTCGCGGGCCCGCTCGGTCTGACGTTCCGGCACGTTGGCGACAAGGTCGGTCACGCGGCTCATCGCCAATGCGGCTGGAAAGCTCGGCACGATGGCGACCACCTCGCGGGTCAGCCCCTGCGCTTGCAGCGCGGCATCGATCGGCCCGTTCGACAATCCCCGCCGCGACACGCTGATATGCCGGAACGAGGCATAGCGTTCGCTGCTGAGCGCCCCGGATGCCAGCGGGTGAGCGTGACGCACCACGCCGACAAAACGGTCGCGAAACAGCGTCTGTACGCGTAGCTCGGGGGCGTTGTATCCCATCACGCCGATTTCCAGGTCGATCTGGTTTTCGCGCAGCGCCGTGACATCCTTACCGGCCTTCGGTGCGAAATATAGCTTCACGTGTGGCGCGGCTGCGAGTACGGCCTGCAGCAGTTGTGCACCGAACGCCTCGATAAAGCCCTCGTTGGCGCGGATCGTGAAGGTGCGCGCCAGGGTGCCCAGGTCGAGCGGCACGGCTTCGCCGAGCACGGCATCGACCTCTTCGACCAGTTGGCGAACCCGTTCGCGCAGCTCGGCGGCGCGCGGCGTCGGCACCATTGTCTGTCCGGCGCGCACGAGGATCGGGTCGTCCAGTAGCGTGCGCAGGCGCGTGAGCGTGCGGCTCATGGCCGAGGGGCTCAGGTGCAGACGCTCGGCGGCCGCGGTGACGCTCGACTCATGCAGCAGGACATCGAGCGCCAGCAGCAGATTCAGGTCGCGCGTGGCCATGGGTTCAGGGAGGGTCGCCGTGTTGCGCAGATTATGGCATGGGGGCATGTTGCGTTTGCTGCAAGTACGGAGTGCACGCAACGCGCTAACGGCTCTGCCGTGGGCGGACCTAAGCTGGGTGTGCGTCGAATTCGCGACGCAACATCCGAGGGAATCCGTCTTGAATGAATCGATTGAAACTCAACTTCACGAACTCGCTGTGGGATGCCGGGTCCTGCATATGGAAGGCCACGCTGACCTGACACTCGGGCATCTGGCCTATCGCGACCCGGCGGGGCGCGGCGTGTGGCTCAAGCGCTCGGGTATCGCACTCGCGGAAGTGCGCGGGCCAGCCGATTTCGTGCTGCTCGACTGGAACGGCCGGCGCCTCGCCGGCGAGGGCCGCATCCATAAGGAGTGGCCGATCCACACGGAGATCATGAAAGCGCGGCCGGACGTGGTGGTGTGCGGGCATAGCCATCCGTTCCATGCCACGCTGTTTTCAGCGCTGGACGTTGCGCTCGAGCCGGTCACGAATGAAGCGGCCTACCTGGGCGGGCCGCCTGGACGATTCGATATGACCACGGGGTTGATCGATGCACCGGCATTGGGAGCGGGACTTGCCGCCGCGCTGGGCGCTGCCTCGACGGTGCTGATGCGCAATCATGGCATCAGCTACGTTGGAGCTTCGGTTGCGCAATGTGTCCTGATGGGGCTGTTTCTGGAGCGGGCGTGCTGCTCTCAATTGACGCTGCTTTCCACGTCGCAGCCTTACCACTCGACCCCGCGCGCCGAGCTCGAAGCCAAGCTCGGGCAGATCCTCGATGAGCCGTTAGTGGCCAACTTCTGGGCGTTCTATCAACGCCGGCTCGCCGTCGCCGATCTTGCAGGGTGAGCGCCATGAGCAGGCGGGGCAGCGACCGCTGCCCCGCAACGCGAAGAGCTCAGGCGTTCCTTGCGCAATCGCTTACCGTAGCTTGGCCACGTCGTTGGCGTTCACCGTCGCTGCCGGATTGCCGAACTGCTTCGTCACGTAGTTGGTGAGCGCGGCGATCTGCGCATCGGAGAGCTCGGTGGCGAACGCGGGCATGCCGACATCGTTACCGCCTGCCTTGCGATGCACGCCGTGCAGAATGACCTGCGCGAGATTGCCGGGGTTGGACGCGCCGACCGTCGAGTTATGGAACAGCGGCGGATAGTACCCGTCGGGCGTGCCCTGGCCATGCGCCTGGTGACAGGTCGCGCAGTTGCCCAGATAGAGGCGTGCCGGATCGAGCGCTTCGCTCAATGCGACGCCGCGCAGGCGCGTCACGTCGGTTGCCGGGGTGCCCCAGGCGGAGCGCGAGCGTGCGGCGCCGTCGCTGACCGCGGGCACCGTGCGGATATACGTCGCAATCGCGTCGATATCCGCATCGCTCATGTGCGAGAAGCTGTGCTGTACCGCTTCGCCCATTGGCCCGGCCGCTTGCGCGAGGCCCGGCACGCTGCCGGTCTGCAGGTACTGCACCAGTTGCGCCTGACTCCACGAGCCGATCCCGCTGTTCGGGTCCGACGTGATGTTGTAGCCGTCCCAGCCCGCCAGCACCGAACCGCTCAGGAAGCCGCTGCCGGTTTCATCGAGCGCCTTTTCCTGCATGCCGAAACCGCGCGGGGTATGGCAGGTGCTGCAATGGGCGAGCCCCTGTACCAGATACGCGCCGCGATTCCATGCAACGCTCTGGCTCGGCTTGGCCTGATACGCGCCTTCCTTCAGGAACACCCAGTTCCATACCGTGAGCGGCCAACGCATGTTGAGCGGCCACGGAATATCGCTCTGACGCTGCGCTTGATTGACAGGCGCGACGCCAAATCTGAAGTACGCATACAGTGCCTTCACGTCGTCATCGCTGATCTTCGCGTACGACACGTACGGCATCGCCGGATACAGGTTGTGTCCGTCCCTGGCGACGCCTTTGCGTACCGCGCGGTCAAAGTCTTCGAGCGTCCACGTGCCAATGCCCGTTTGTGCATCCGGCGTGATATTGCTCGAATAGATCGTGCCGAGCATCGGCACCTTCAGCGGCAGGCCGCCCGCAAACGGCTTTCCCTTGACGGTGCTATGGCAGGCCATGCAATCGCCGGCTACCGCCAGATACTCGCCCTGCTTGATCAGCGCAGCGTTGCCGGCGGCGCTATTGGCGGAATCCGCCGCATCGGCGCGGGCGAACGAGGGCAGGGCCAGCGCGGCGGCCAGCGCGGTTGCCATCAGCGTGAAAAAGGTTTTCTTCAGCATGTCAAACTTCCTTCTTCAACTGGTCCGCCATGCGCAGCGCGAGCGCCGCGATGGTCAGCGTCACGTTGACCGTGCCCACCGTCGGCATGGTCGCGCTGCTGGAAATGAACAGGTTCGGATGGTCGAAGGTGCGGCAATCCTTGTCGACCACCGAATCGCGCGGGTCGCTGCCCATGATGGTCGCGCCGGTGATGTGATTGTTCGGCGCGAACTCGTCCTGGAAGTGCACGTTCGTGCCACCCAGCACCTTGGCCGCCGTCGCGTAGACCTCGCGTGTGTGCGCAGCGCCGCGCTTCACGTAGTCGTCGATACGGTAGGTGATTTCGGGGCGAGGAATGCCGATTGCGTCGGTCTCCGTCCTGCTCGGCACAATGCGGTTTTCCGGCGCGGGCAGGATTTCGTGGAAGCAGTCGAACTCCACAAAACGCGCCGACTGGTCGCGAATCCGCGCATCGAGCTCGGCGGGCTTGAGCACCTTGCCTTCGGCAAAAATCTTCTGCGTTTCCTGGTCGACGCGAGACAGGTTCGACAGGTGGATTTTCTTGGCGGCTTCGGTGGCGCGGAATGGACCATCGCGAAAGCCGATCAGCGAGGTCATTTCCTGCGGACCGCGGCCGGGCCACAGCTTCTCGTTCGCATAGAACGTGACGCCCGTGCCGGGGTGGTCCATCAGGTTGCGGCCCACCATGTCGGAGCTGTTGCCTACGCCGTTCGGGAAGTCGTGGCTTGTCGACATCAGCATGATCTTCGGCGTTTCAATGCCGTTCGCCGCGAGCACGAAGTACTTGCCCTCGACGCGATGCTCGTTGCCTTGCGGGTCCTTGTACAGGGCAGCCGTGATCTGCTTTTGCGGGCCCGCTTCGAGCTTGTAGACAACCGCGTTGTCGATCAGCTTCGCGCCGGCCTGCTCGGCCTTTTCGACGTGCACGATACCGTTGTACATCGCACCGATCGGACAGATCGGCATGCAGTTGTTGTTGCCGCAGCAGGTGGGGCGCCCGTCATACGGACGGCTGTTGCGCGCCACCGGTTCGGTCACCACATGAAACTTCGGATCGTAGCCGTTGAGCGCGCTCTTGATGGTCGCTTCGTTGTACGAGAGCGGCAGCGGCTGCATCGGGTAGGGCTGGCTGCGCGGCGAGCCGAGTTCTTCATCGGACGGACCCCACACGCCCAGCTCTTCTTCGGCACGTTGATAGTAGTGCTCAAGATCATCGTACTGCAGCGGCCAGTCGCGGCCTACGCCGTAGACGGTCTTCATCTTGAAGTCGTTCGGCATGAAGCGCCACGCCGACGCGGCCCAGTGCCACGTCGTGCCGCCCACCGCGCGGATGTATTGCGAGTTGAATTTGTGCTCGCCCTTCAGGATCAGATAGTTGTTGGGCGGGCCGTACTCGGGATGCGGCGCCCACGCGCTCGACGGATACGGCGCGGAGTTATCGGACTTGTCGGGCTGGTTGCGAAAGCGCTCGACGATCTGCCAGCGTGGCATGCGCGGCCCCGCTTCGAGCAGGATCACGGATTTGCCGGCGAGGGCGAGCTGGTGCGCGACGATCGCGCCCGCCACGCCCGAGCCTACTACGACGACGTCGGCTTGCAGGGTATCGGCCATGTCAGGATTGTTTTTCTAGAGGTTTGGCGGCCCAGAAGCCGGGCTTGTTGGGGCAGTACGAACGGATGATCAGCGTGTCGGATACGACGCGATACATCAGCGCTTCTTCGTAGGTCACCACGACGTTATCGACGGTGCCCAGATACCAGCCTTCCATGATGCGCAGCGCGAGCGTCTGGTCGCGCGGGCCGGGCGACCCGGCGGCGAGCGCTCCCGCCAGTTGCGGCAGGCGCGAGGCCAGGTCGGGGGCGGACTTTTGCAGCGCGGCGAGCAGGCGCGCGCCGACTTCGCGATCGAGCCCGGACCTGGCCGTCAGCGCCTGCGACAGGGTCATGAATGCATCGAGCGGAGCGGCTGTGCTGCTATCGGCCAGCGCCCGCAGGGTCAGCGAGCCGGTCAGCCCGGCCACGCTCAACGCGAGCGCGCCCTGCAGCCACTGGCGGCGGCCGGCCGATGCTAGCGGCGCCTCGGAGCGCACGGCGCTCGCGGCAGGGTCGCCGTGCGAGTCATCTCGGTTCAATTTGACGTTCCTCTTTTGTTCTCGACGTAAGGCCGTTGTGGGGTGTTTGCGGGCTGATTATAAATGGAACCGGTTCCAGTTCGCCATGAACGCGGCAGGGCATGAGTTTTAGCGGCAGCGTCCAGCCTGCACAACGCGCACAGGGCGGGCGCACAATGGATAGCGGGCTTCGGCAATCGGCAGCGATGGGCAAAAGGCATCTTCGGCATGAAGCGAACTCATATTTGTTTTCAGGGTTAACCCGTATTATCTTGAATTCTGCAAAGATCGCAGGTGGAATCGTTTTCAGTTTTTCCACCGCCGCGATCGAAGCCCCGGTCCAACCCAGTTTTCATCGCCAAGGCTCAATGTTTGGTCATTTCCAGCGCAAGGCAAAACACGCGGGCAACCGCCGCCTGAACACCCTGCATGCATTCGCCGACACCCTGGCGCGCCGCCGCCCGGTGTGGATGGTGTCGTTCGCGGTCGACGAGACGAATCTTTCCGAGGGGCTGCGGGCGGCCTGCGCGTCCACGGCGATGCTGCTGCTCGGCAACCTGCTGCACAACCCGATGTTTGCGTGGGCGGCAATCGGCGCGTTCTGGACCTGCCTCGCCGATGCGGCGGGGACCAACCGCATGCGCTTCGCTTCGATGCTGAGCTTTGCGCTGCTCTCCACGCTCTGCGGCGGCCTCACCTCGTTCGCCTCGGGCGCCGGGACGCTGGCCGCGACCATTGCGATCCTGGTGTTCGCGACGGCTGGCGCGTTTGCCCGCGTGTGGGGCGCGGCGGCTTCGCAAGTGGGGATTCTGGCGGCGACCGCCTGCGTGGTGACGGTCGACAGGCCGATGCATAGCGTGCGCGGCGGCCTGCTGTTCCTTGCCATCTACCTGTCGGGTTGCCTGTTTGCGGTGGTGCTCAGTCTGACCGTCTGGCGCATCCATCCGTTTGGCCCGAGCCGCATGGCCCTGCGCGCCGTCTACGGACGGCTTGCCGATATTGCGCTCGACAGCGCGCGGCTGTTGCGCCGCGAGCGCGCCGACTTCGGCCTGTGGGCGCGTCATGCGGCAACCTATCGCGGCCAGGCGCGCGCTGCGCTGGAGACGGCCCGCAAGGTGCTGGCCAAGGTGCCGAACTCGCGGGTCGACAAGCGCGAGAGCTACGAGAACCTGCTGCTGGCGCTGGCCGACACCGAGCGCCTGTTTGCCTATCTGATCGCCGTCACCGACGCCTGCGAGCGCGGCCATCACAACCTGCGCGAGCCGCAGCGGGCGGCGCGTGTCCTCTCGGCGCTCGCCGAGGTGCTGCTGCGGATCGGCCGCGCCGTCAGCGAAGATCCGGGCGCGAGGCCCGCGCCGCAAACAGGCAAGGCGGGCGATGCGGACCACCCGCGCGGCGGCCAGCCGCGGGCCACATCGGCCGCGTTGCAGCGCCGCTTGCAGAAGCTGGCGGGGGCGCTGGAAACGGCGCTCGGCGAGCCGTTGTCGCTCAAGCTTCACGCGGGTCCGCTCGACATCGAGCCGCCGACGCGGCGTGAGCTCGGCTGGTTCGACGCCGCACTCGATAACGTGGCGCGCGCCTGGATGACGCTCAAGGCCAACGCGTCGCTCGAGTCGATCGGGCTGCGCCATGCCGCCCGCGTCGGCGTGGCCGTGACGGCGGGCTTCATGATCGTGCGGACCCTGCATGTGCCGTTCGGCTACTGGGCCACCATGGCGACCCTGCTGATCCTGCAACCCTCGATTGCCGGCACTTGGCCACGCAGTATCGAGCGGGCCGCGGGAAGTATCGCCGGGGGGCTGCTGGCGGCCGCGATCGGCGTCGCCATCCATTCGCCGCTCGGCATCTCGCTCGTGGTGTTTCCGCTGGTATGCGCCACCATGGCGCTGCGCACGGTGAGCTACAGCCTGTTCGTGCTGTTCCTGACGCCAAGCTTCGTGCTGGTCGCGGACTTCGCCGCGCCCGCCGCGACCCAGTGGGGTTACGCGTTCACCCGGCTCGGCAATAACGTGCTCGGCTGCGCGATTGCGTTGCTGGCCACCTTCCTGCTCTGGCCGAGCCGCGAACCGGTCGATTTCCGCACCCGGCTGGCCGATGCGGTGGCGGCAAACCTCGACTATCTGATGGGCTCGCTGCAACACGCCGGCGGCGAGGACACCGAAGTGGAGCGGCTGCGCCGCGCCGCCGGCCTGGCAAGCAACAACGCCGAGGAGGCGTTTAACCGGCTGCGACTGGAGAAGCTGGAGAGTTCGCTGGCCGACCGCGCCGCCATCACCGCGCTCGCGCTGCTGCGGCGCGTGGCCGGCACGGCGACCCGCATGCGGCTCGCCGCCCACAAGACAAGGGCGGACGCTGCGCTGATCGAATGGATTGCAGCGGTCAGCAAGGAGCTCGACGCGCACCTGCGCAGCGGGCGGCAGGGGGCGCCGCATGAGACGTTTTCCCGTCAGCACCTGTCACTGGTCGAAGCCGACGCGGTCAATCAGGTCTCGCATCTGCGCCGCCTGCTGGTGGAGAAAGCCAGTGGCCTCGAGGAGGGCGCCGTCAAACCGGTGCTGTCGTGAGGTTGCGCTGACTTTGCGTCGAAGTTGCGCTGAAGTTGCGTTGAAGTTGCGTTGAAGTTGCGTTGAAGTTGCGCTGAAGTTACGTCGCAGTCGTCCCGGCGGCGCGCTCAGCCACCCGCTCCCGTCACCAGTTGCAGCGGGGTTTCGATGAACGGCGAGAGATCCTGCTGCCGGGTCATTTCCGTGAGCGCCTTGAGCGCGACATCCACACCGAACACGGCTTGGCGCGCCGCGAATTGATCCACCGTGGCGAGCATCCGGCCGGTATCGAGCAGCGGCTTGATATCCGCGTCGTTGTTATAACCCGTGATGTACACATGGCCGGTTCTTCGCGCAATGCGGACCGCGTCGACGGCGCCCGTCGCCATGTTGTCGTTCGCGCATAGCAGCGCGCGCAGCCGCGGATGCTGCGCGAGCATTGCCGCTGCCGCGGCCTTGCCCTTGCTGTAGACCCAGTCGCCCGGCGTCGCCGCGACAATCTTCATGCCCGCCGCACTCATCGCACTGCGGAAGCCCTCGTTGCGCTGCTGCGCATTGCTGTCGCTGGTGACGCCTTCTATGATGCCGACCTCGTCACCGCGCGTCAGTTTGCTGGCGACGTAATTCGCCACCATCACCGCGCCCTTGCGATTGTCCGGGCCGACAAACGGCACGGTGAGGTGGGCCGCATCGAGGGTTGCCTCGTCGAGCGGATTGTCGATGGTGATCACGATGACGCCCGCACCGATGGCGCGCGCCACCACCGGCACGAGTGCTTTCGAATCGGTCGGGGCGAGCACGATGGCGTTCGTGCGCGCGGCGATCAGCGTCTCGACCATGCGGATCTGGCTGGGCGTGTCGAGCTCGGTGCTGGTGCCGAGCACGTTCAGGTCGAACTGCGAGGCAAAATGTCTCTGATAGTTTTGTGCGGCGCTCGTCATGGCGACCGCGAACGGGTCAGCGAGCGACTTCAGCACGAGGGCGATCGTCTTGCCCGTGGGCGCCGCCCCGGTCATCTTCGAAACTGTCAGGCCGGCCGCTGCGAGCACACCGGCCACGAGCACGCGCCGGCGTGTCTTCTGTACCATTGGCTTCCTTTTCTTGTGCGCGATGGTTAGCGCACAGGAATGATACAGCCTGACGCGGCGCGAGCCTCTCCGGCAAAACCTCGATACGCGGCTTATCGCACTGGTTGCGCGATGGCATGCGCAAGCTGCACGGCGCTCGCGGCGCGGCCGCAACGCCGCGGTCACACGGGCATGTTATTCACGGATAGTGAACGATGCGGCGGCACGGGCGGTCTATCTCCTGCACGGCGAAACGCGTGCGCCGCGTGGCAAGGTGTTTGATTCGCAGAATTCGTGTCGCTACTGAGACTTTTAAGGACTTTTAAGGCGAATCGACCTAACCTGAAGGTTCACGTGTTTCTTCCCTTGTGCTGTGCCTGTTTTTTCCTTGTCTCGTGCGTTCAGCATTGCCGTTCTTCTCTCTTACTGTTGACTAACAAGACCGCTGCTATCGGGCTCGCACCGCAGTACGCGGGTCCGGTCGCCGCTGTCGTAAAGGAGTAGCTCATGGCCCGCCACACCATCGCCGACTATCTCGCTCAGACCCTCGCTGCCGCAGGCGTGGAGCGAATCTGGGGCGTGACTGGCGACAGTCTTAACGGACTGTCGTACAGCTTGAGCCAGCTCGGCTCGATCCGCTGGATGCATACGCGTCATGAGGAAGTCGCCGCCTTCGCAGCGGGCGCCGACGCGGCCTCCACCGGCAAGCTCGCGGTCTGCGCCGGAAGCTGCGGCCCAGGCAACCTGCATCTGATCAATGGCCTGTTCGACTGCCATCGCAATCATCAGCCGGTGCTCGCCATTGCCGCACATATTCCGTCTACGGAAATCGGTCTCGGCTACTTTCAGGAGACCCATCCGCAGGAACTGTTCAAGGAGTGCAGCCACTTCGCCGAGCTGGTCTCCAATGCCTCGCAGTTCCCGCGCGTGCTGCAGCGCGCCATGCGTACCGCCATCGAGGAACGCGGCGTGGCCGTGATCGTGCTGCCCGGCGATATCGCGCTGAGTGAAGGCCCGGCTGAAGCGCCGCAATGGAGCCACAGCGCGCCGTCCACCATCGTGCCGGCGGATGCCGACCTCGAACGTCTTGCCGCCTTGCTGAACGGTTCGGAGGCGGTGACGATCATGTGCGGCAGCGGCGTGGCCGGGGCGCACGACGAGGTTGTCGCGCTCGCCGACACGCTGGGCGCGCCGATTGTCCACGCGCTGCGCGGCAAACCCTTCATCGAATACGACAATCCGTATGACGTCGGCATGACCGGCCTGATCGGCTTCAGCTCGGGCTACCACGCAATGATGTCGTGTGACACGCTGCTGCTGCTCGGCTGCGATTTTCCGTACCGGCCGTTCTACCCGCCTGAAGCCAAGGTCGTGCAGATCGACCACAAGGGCTCGCAACTGGGCAAGCGTGCGCCGCTTGCGCTGGGTCTGGTCGGCACGGTCAAGGAAACGGTCAGTGCGCTCGCGCCGAAGCTGCAACGCAAGACGGAGCGCCGTTTTATCGACAATGCGCGCAAGCACTATGTGTCGGCCCGCAAGGGGCTCGACGAACTGGCCACGCCGGCCGGCCCAGGCCGGCCGATTCATCCGCAGTACCTTGCCCGCATGATCGACGAGGCGGCGAGCGAGGACGCGATCTTTACCGCCGATGTCGGCACGCCCACCCTGTGGGCAGCGCGCTATCTGACGATGAACGGCAAGCGGCAACTGCACGGCTCGTTCAATCACGGCTCGATGGCCAACGCGATGCCGCAGGCGCTCGGTGCACAAGCGGCGCATCCAAAGCGGCAGGTGGTGTCGCTCTCCGGCGACGGCGGCCTGTCGATGCTGCTGGGCGACCTGCTGAGCGCGCGCCAGCTCGATTTGCCGATCAAGGTCGTGGTGTTCAACAACAGCCTGCTTGGCTTCGTTTCAATGGAGCTGAAGGCGGGGGGCTACCTCGACACCAATGTCGATCTGAGCAAGACGGACTTTGCCGCGATTGCCAAGGGCGCGGGCATCTTCAGCCTGCGCGTCGAGGAGTCGGAAGGTGTGGCCGCAGCGCTGAAGGAGGCGTTCGCTCATCCCGGACCGGCGCTCGTGGATGTGGTGACCTCGAAGCATGAGCTGGCCATGCCGCCCACCATCGAGCTGTCGCAGGCCAAGGGTTTCAGCCTGTACATGCTGCGCGCGATCCTGAGCGGCCGTGGCGACGAAATCGTGGAGCTGGTGAAGACCAACCTGCGCTGAGTCTGCTGCGGGCATAGAGGTAGCAGGGCCGTTGGCCCGGATGCGTGCTGCGCATCCGTTGTGATTTCCCACCCGGCCGGCCGTGCCGACGGGCATGGCGCCGGCCGTTCCTTTGCACACACAGGAGTACGTTCGATGAGCTTCGTTACGACTAAAGATGGCGCGCATATCTATTACAAGGACTGGGGCACGGGGGAGCCCGTTGTGTTCTCGCATGGCTGGCCGCTCAATGCGGATGCGTGGGATGTGCAGATGCTGTTTCTGCTGCAAAAGGGCTACCGCGTGATCGCGCATGACCGCCGCGGCCATGGCCGTTCAAGCCAGACGGCGCTCGGCAACGAGATGGACACTTACGCGGACGACCTGGCCGCCGTGATCGAGGCGCTCGACCTGAAGGGCGCCACGCTCGTGGGCCATTCCACCGGCGGCGGGGAAATCTCGCACTACGTAGGCCGTCATGGCACGAAGCGCGTGAAGAAGATGGTGCTGATCGGCGCGGTGCCGCCGCTGATGCTGAAGACCGAAGCCAACCCGGGCGGCGTGCCGAAGGAGGTCTTCGACGGCATCCGGGCCAGCACCGCCAATGAGCGCTCGCAGTTCTTCAAGGATCTGGCGCTGGCGTTCTACGGTTATAACCGGCCTGACGCAAAGGTCCAGCAAGGCGCAATCGACGAGTTCTGGCGCGAGGGCATGATGGCCGGTGTTCTCGGACTCTACGAGTGCATCAAGCAGTTTTCGGAGGTCGACTACACGCCCGACCTTGAAAAGATCGACGTGCCGACGCTGATCCTGCACGGCGACGACGACCAGATCGTGCCGCTCGATAACTCCGGGCGCAAGTCCGTGGAGATCATCAGCAACGCCACGCTCAAGGTCTATCCGGGCGCCTCGCACGGTATGTGCACGACCGAGGCCGACAAGGTCAACGCCGATCTGCTCGCCTTCCTGCAGTCGTAGCGCGACGCACACTGTCCGGCATTCTCACGCTCGCCTGAGCGTGAGAATGAGCATGAGCCTGCGAGGAAACTGCCGGGCGCTTGCGTGCGGTGGCGCTCATGCCGCCGCTTCGAACAACGCGAGCTTCCTTGTCCCGACACCAGGCAAAAACCGACATAAGCAAGCACAAGCAGACAATAACAGGTGCCGTCAAACGTCGTCAGCATTAGCGTCGAACGATGGGTCGCCGGAGCGTTCCGGCACATCTCCCGAGCTTATCTGAGAGGCATAAGGACATGGAACAAGTGAACCCGTGGAATCAGGTCGTCTCGCTTCTGTCGCATCTTGCCGGCGCGGCGCAGTCGCCTGACGAGAATGCCTGGCATGCCGGCTGCGAGGCGCGTCCCGAAGGCCTCGCGGGCAGGGCGCGCGAGCCGCATCAGCGCATGCCGTTGCCGGACTGCCGCAGCAAGATCACCTCGATCGAGCGGCAGGACGACACGTCCGCGCTCGTTTCATGGTGCGATCCCACCATGTGTCACTACGTCGACCAGGTGTGGATTCAGGTGAGTGCGCGTCACGGTGGCTATTGTGCCCTGACGGGCCAGCGGATCGAACGCGGCACAGCGATCTTCAAGCCGCGCGCGCGAGGGCAGCACCGCCCCGCCAATAGCCACGAGATGATACTCGCCGCTGCGCTCACGCAGATGGCTTGACGCGCAGCGGGTTATTGCGCCGCCGGGGTCTGTGACTGCGTCTGCGCGGGTGCCGGGGTTGGCGCCTGCGCTGCTGTCTGTGTCTCCCAGCCGCCCCCCAGCGCGAGGAACAGATTGGCCTGATCGATCGCTACCTGCCCTTCCGCCGCAGCCACCTGGCCACGCGTCGCCGTGAGCGTGCGCGTTGCATCCAGGTCGGAGATAAACGACTCCCGTCCGCCCACATACAGGCGGTGCGTTTCGCTGGCTGACGCCGTCGCCGACTTGAGCGCCGCGCGCAAGGCGTCGGCGCGCGTGTAATCGGCGACGTAGGTGGCCAGACTCGTCTCGGTTTCGCGCAGCGCGTTGAGCACCACGCCATCGAAGTGGGCAAGCGCCGCGCTGCTTGCATCCTGGGCCTCGCGGACGCGGCCGCGTGCGCCATTGGTCGGGAAGGTCCAACTGATCAGTGGTCCGAAGCTCCAGCGCGCGGTGGGTGAGGTGCCGAGATCCTCGAGAATGCCGGTCAACCCCGTCGACGCGCCGAAACTCACGGTCGGATACAACGCCCCGGTGGCCACGCCGATACGCGCGCTCGAGGCAGCAAGCTGCCGCTCGGCTTCGCGGATGTCCGGGCGCCGCCTGAGCAGGGCTGCACCGTCGCCGACAGGCAGCGCCTGCTTGATCTGCGGCACCTTGTTGCAGGCGAGCACGGCCGGCGGCAGGTCGGACGGCGCACGGGCGAGCAGCATGGCCAGTTGATACTGGGCGATCTTGCGGCGTGCGGTGTAGCGCGGAAGATCGGCCGTCAGCGACTCGACCTGGGTCTGGCCGCTCGTCACATCCGGCTGATTGCCGCGCCCGGCATCGCGCAAGCGGCGTGAGATGTCCACACGCTGCTTCTGCAGCGCCAGCGACTGCTGCGCGATGGCCAGTTCCTCCGCCGCCGAGCAGTTCTCGAGATAGGCGCGCACTACGTTCGCCACCACGGTGATGCGGGCGAGATCGCCGGCTGCCTGAGTCGCTTCGCTATCCGCGCTCGCCGCTTCCACGCCGCGGCGCAGCTTGCCGAACAGATCGAACTCGTACGAGATGCTGATGCCGACATCGCCTTCGTATTCCACTGGCAGTTTGCTGAACAGCAGGTATTGTTCAGCAGACTCCTGGGCCCGATCGAACTCTGCCGAGCTCTTGCCGGAAAAACCGCCTTGCGCCTGGGCGACGCCGAGCGCTTCCTGCGAGCGCGCCAGATTCGCCGCAGCCACGCGCAGATCGGTGTTCGATTGCAGGGCCTCGCTCACGAGCTGCTCGAGCACGGGGTCGTCGTACAGATGCCACCAGTCCGGCGGCACCGGCTGCTGCGAGACGTGCCTGCCGTCGACGTCGGGCAGCGGCGCGTCGGCGAACGGCGCGTTGATCATGGCGGCTTTCGGCAGCGAATAGTTCGGGCCGACGGTGCAGGCGCATAGCGCGAGCAGCAGCGGCGCGAGTGGTGCGAGTGGCGCGAGCGGCAGCAGCGACGCGAGCGGCAGCCGCGGCGCCAGCGGCAGGGCGGGGAGTGCGCGCAGCCGCTTCATTGTGCGGCGCTCGCTGCAGACTGCGGCGTCACCCCTGACGCCACCGTATGATCCGCCGCCTCCCGCTTGCCCAGCGACGGCGCCAGCCCACGCACGGACACCGTGGCCGTGCGCCCCGCGATCATGCGAAAGTCCTTCGGTATCTCATCGAGCACGACACGCACCGGAATACGTTGCGCGAGACGCACCCAGCTAAAGGCCGGGTTCACGTTCGGCAGCAGGTTGGCCCCCTCGCTGCGGTCGCGGTCCTCGATGCCGGCGACGATGCTCTGCACGTGGCCGCGCAGCACATTGGGCTCGCCCATCACCTTGATATCCACGGCCTGGCCGATGTCGATGCCGCCCAGCTTGGTTTCCTCGAAGTAACCGTCGACACGGAACGAATGCATGTCCACCACCGACACCACCGCGCGGCCCGCCGCCGCGAACTCGCCGGTGCGCGGCGCGCGGTCGTTCAGGTAGCCGTCCACCGGACTGACGATGCTGGTGCGCTGCAGGTTGAGCTTCGCCGTATCGACCGCCACCGTGGCGTCCGCGAGGGCGGCTTCGTCCTGCTCGACGCGCGAGCGGCTTTCTTCCGCCACCTCGCGCGCCACCAGATCGCCGAGCTGATGGTTGCGCACGTCCTCGCGGCGAGCCTGATCGAGGGTGGCGCGGCGTTGCTGCAAGGTGGCTTCGGCCTGGCGCAGCGCCAGCGTGTAGCGCGCCTGGTCGATCACGAACAGCGTCTGGCCCTGCCTGACCTGCTGGTTGTCGGCCACGTCGACTTCGGTGATGAGGCCCGAGATGTCCGGCGCCACCTGGATGATGTCGGCGCGTACGTGACCGTCGCGGGTCCACGGCGCATACATGTAGTAGTCGACCAGCTTCCACAGCGCAAAGCCGGCGATCACGACGACGATCAGGGTCAGCACGATCTGACCGATGGAGAACCAGGTTTTTTTCACGTTATGAGCCGGTGCGAGACGATGGCGACAAGACCCAGCACCAGCACGTAGATGCTGAGGTCGAAAATGGCGCGGTGCCAGACGAAGCGATAGAAGCCGATGCCCGCAAGCAGCTTGCGCAGCACGAGGTTGATCAGATAGGCGACGAACATCAGCACGAGCACGCTCGGCACGAACACGCCGAAGATATCGATCTCGCCGATCATGGTCCGAATCGCTGAGGTGAGGTCAAGGGGCGCATGGGATTCATAGGGGTCGTAGGGGGCATGGGGTTCGTCAGGCCGCAGGGCCCTCTTCAGGCGGAGCGGGTGGAGCTAACGAGGCGATCGTGGCTGGAAACAGTGACAGGCGCAGGCCCACCAGCGCATGCAAGGCATCGCGCAACTGGCGCGCGGAGAGCGCCGCGCTGTTGGTCGCACTATTGGCCGTGCCGTTGGCCGCATTGTTGTTCGCGCTGTTGGCCGCGCCGTTGGCTGCGCTGTTGGCCGCATTGGCAAGGCCAAGCGCGGTGACGCGTGCAAGTGCCGTGTCGATGGCGGACATCAGGCTCTCGGGCACCGGTTGGCGCACACGGCGGGCGATACAGGTTTCGAAGTGGCTGCGGATGCCATCGAGCACGCCGTCGATCGCCGCATGCGCGTCGCCGCCGAGCTTCAGGCGCAGACGCCGCAGGTCGAGCGCGTTGAAGGCAATGCGCAGGTCGCGGAAACTTTCGATGGACGGATGGCGCCGGTCGTCGGTCGCGGCAAGGCGCGGGATCAGTTGCATCAGGCGGTCGAGCATGCGCGCGGCGAGATTGCGCTGATCTTCGATCGGTTTGGCCGAGGCGCTCAGCACCACGTCCTCCCAGCTCGAACGCATCAGGCGGGCGGCGGCGAGTTCGGCGCCGAACGGACGCGTCACGATCGTCCACAGGAAGGCGTACAGCAGACCCGCGAGACCGGCGAGATTGCTGTTCATGAAGACCAGGAAGTCAGCGTCGTAGGCATCCTGGATGCTGATGAAGGTGGCGGTGTTGACGGCCACCAGCATCGTCGCCAGCGTGAACTGCGGACGGGGGATCAGCGTGCCGACCAGGATGAACGGTCCGGCAAACATGATGACCAGCATCGGGAAGTCGTGCACGTTCGGCAACACCACGAACAGATACAGCCCGGCAAGCACGACGCTCGCGGCGGTCGAGGTGAAGAACTTGAACACCTGCGGCGCGGGATCGTCGAGCGCGGCAAAGAAGCAGCAGGCCACCGCGGCCAGCGTGACGGCGCCCGCGCCGTCGTTCCAGCCCGAGCTGATCCACAGCGCGCACGCGAGGGTGATAGCGCCCACCGCCGAAGCGGTCGAAAACAGCATGATGCCGCGGTCGAAATAGCGCTCGGTGCCGCCGAGCCGCCAGTGACGAAAGCTCGGCCGCCAGCTGCTGGTTCCTGTGGCGCCTTCCTCGACGATGATGCGGCGCAGCGCGCGGCAATCCTGCCAGACGTCGATCAGCTGCTTCAGACGCCATAGCGCATTCGAAAGCAGCGCACCTTCCCAACTGGCCAGCTCGGCGGGCGCCGGCTGCATCGCGGCGACACGCTCGCGCAGCGCGTCGGCTGCAAGGTCGGGCCGTACGCTGTCATGGGTTGGCCGCAACGGCGTGTTGAACCATTTGACGACGTCGGCGAGCAGCGCCTCGAGTCCGGCGGGGCGCTCCCGCTGGCCGCCGAGCAGGGCTACAAGCGGATCGGCGAGCGACGACATGATCGGCAGCAGCAGTTGCATGCGGCCGCGCAAGGCGTGCGCGCGGTTCAGCACGTCGGGGCGGGTATGGTCGTAGGCAAGCTGGCTCAGCAGCAGCTCAAGCCCGTTGACGGTGGCCGCGAGCCGCTGGCGGCAGGCCGAGATCGAGGCGCCGGCAATGCGTCCGGAGAGCGTTTCGGTGGCGTAGACCACGGCGTCGCGGAACCAGCCGTCGGTGCGCTCGATGATGGCGGGCGCGAGGCGGTTCGGAAACACCGCGCTGCCGACCACGCTGGCGCAGACGATGCCAAGCAGGATCTCCTCGGTGCGGGTGATGGCGAGGTCGAAGATGCTGGTCGGGTTGAATACCGCGGGCAGCGCGATCAGCGGCATGGTGTAGCCCGCCAGCATGAAGACGTAGCTGCGTGCGGTGCGGTCGGAGATGGCCAGATAGAGCAGGGTGCCGGTCCACAGCGCGACCACCACGCTGAACAGGTAGGGCGATTCGACGAAGGGCGGCACGATTAGCACCGCGGCGGACGCGCCGATGGCGGTGCCGAGCGCGCGATAGAGCGCCTTGGAGCGGGTCGCGCCGACGAACGGATTCGAGACGATATAAACGCTCGCCATGGCCCAGTACGGACGCGGCAATTCCAGCGCGAGCCCGATGTAGAGCGCGAGCATGGCCGCCGCAAAGGTCTTGACCGAGAACAGCCAGTCGCGCAGTGAGGGGTAGACCATCGTTGTCGGGCGGCGATCGGGGTGCGTGGGGCGGAGCCTCGCCGGCGAGGCGGCGGGCCTGCTCTGAATGGTGAATGATAAATGAGTCTGTCCCGCTAGTGCGTCCTTCGAACGAGACGTTTCATATGGATCGAAGAAATGCTTGGTTCTCGCCGGCAGCCGCTTCTCTTATCGTTCACCCCGGTCATCAAAAGAAAAACCTCGATTACGGGAAATCAACATATGAAAAAGCGCCTTTCTCTGCTGGCCTTGCCTGCCGGCGTGCTCCTGTCCGCCGTCGCCCAGGCGCAAAGCAGCGTGACCCTGTACGGCATCGTCGACGCGGGTATCGCCTACGTGCACAACGCGCAAAGCAGCAACGGCCAGAACCAGTCCACGCTGGTCAAGTTCAGCAGCGGCAATGTCCAGGGCAGCCGCTGGGGCCTCAAGGGTACGGAAGACCTGGGCGGCGGCCTCGCGGCGATCTTCCAGCTGGAAAACGGTTTCAACGTGGGCACCGGCGCGCTCGGCCAGGGCAGCCGCGAGTTCGGCCGCAAGGCGGTGGTGGGCCTGACCGGCAACACGTGGGGTACGGTCACGCTGGGCCGGCAATACGATCCGGTCGTCGATCTGGTCCAGGGGCTGACCGAAGACGCCTACTTCGGCGGCGTGTTCGGCACGCCGGGCGACCTCGACAACTACGACAACAGCTTGCGCGTGAGCAATTCGGTCAAGTACGTCAGCCCGGTGTTCAGCGGCTTCCAGGTGGAAGCGCTGTATGGCTTCGGCGGCGTGGCCGGTGCGACCGGCAGCGGACGGACCTACAGCTTTGGCGCGGCGTATGGGACCGGGCCGCTGTCGCTTGGCGCCGGCTACTTCTACGCCAACGGCGGCAATACGCTGACCAACGGCCTGCGCACCTGGACCAGCAGCTCGGACAGCCTGTTCAATACGGTGATCAACTCGGGCTTTGCCAGCGCCAGGTCGATCCAGATCGCGAAGGTCGGCGGCCAGTACGTGATCGGCGCGGCGACGGTTGGCGCGGCTTACTCGAACACGCAGTACGGCAGCGACGCGTTCTCCGCATTCCGCGAAACCGCCAAGTTCAACAACGGCTCGGTGTTCTTCAACTACCAGTTCACGCCGGCGCTGCGTGCCGGTGTGGGCTACAACTACACGTCGTTGACCGGGCCGTCGTCGGCGCATTACAACCAGGTCAACCTTGGCGGCGACTACTCGTTGTCCAAGCGCACGGACCTGTACGCGCTGTTCGGCTACCAGAAGGCGAGCGGCAAGACGCTCAACTCGAGCGGCGCGACGGTTAATGCGGAGGCATCGGTCGGCGACTTCGGCGTGAGCTCGGGCAGCAACTCGCAGGATGTCGCTGCGATCGGCATTCGTCATAAGTTCTAGGCGGGCAAGGCGGCCGGCTGGCCGTCAGCTTGCTGGTTGAGCCAAGGGCCCGCGGTGCAAACCGTGGGCCTTTTTTGTTGGGGTAGCGCAATCAATGCTGGATGCATAACCGGGCGCGGAGGACGCGGGCCGGGCGGACCCAGTGGCGTAGACCGCCGGGCCGGTCGCACACTAGAATCGGGTGCGATGACGCCGCGTGGCCGGCTCCGGCCGCGGCTCCCCGACACTCAACCTGCAAAGGCGCCCAAGCATGAGAGACAAGCCTGCCCAAACCGTCCGGCTGCGTTGCGCACAGTTATTACGACAAAGCTCGCACCGGCTGCGGGCTCACGCGCAACCGCTGTTGCTCTTGCCCTTGCTCCTGCTTTCATTGGCGCTGACTGGCGCACCACGTCAGGCATTGGCGCAAACCCCCGCCGCGGCGCCGCAACTGGCCAGCGGCGGTTCTTCCGCCTCCGTCCCCCTGCTGCCGGGTCTCGTGCGCGAGCACATCGGACTGCCAATCAGTCTGCCCGATGGCGCCAAACCGACGCTCGAAGCGCTGGTCGTGCGCCCTGACCGTCCGGGCCGCTGGCCGCTGGTCCTGATGACGCCCGGTACGCCGCGCAGCGCCGGGGCGGGCGTGGCGGACCGCGCGCCGGAACTGCTGCTGAGCGCCGCGGTGGCTTTCGCGCAGCATGGCTACGCCTCGGTGGTGGTGCTGCGCCGCGGCTTCGGCCACTCCGATGGGCCGTATGCGGAGAGTAGCGGCTCCTGCCACAACGAGGATTATCTCGGACCGGGCAAGGCGTCTGCCGATGACGTGCTCGCGGCGCTCGAGGCCTTGCGCGCGCAACCCTGGGTGGATGGCGAGCACGTGATCCTGCTCGGCAAGTCGACCGGTGGCTTCGCGGTGCTGGCGGCTGCGGCACGCAACCCGCAAGGCGTGGTAGGTGTGCTGGATTTTGCCGGTGGGCGTGGCTCGAGCAGCCCAGATTATGTGTGCCGCTCCGATCAACTGGTCGCGGCGGTGGGCGAGTATGGCTCGACCGCCAGGATTCCGAGCCAGTGGGTCTGGTCGGAGAACGATCACTATTTCAGTCCCGAGCTGGCGCGCCAGATGCTCAGCGCCTACACCGCGCACGGTGCTCAGGCGCAGCTCACGGTGCTGCCGGCGTTTCATGAGGACGGGCATGAACTGCTTTATGAAGCGCCGGCCGAAGCGTGGTGGCCGAGCGTCGAGCCGTTCCTGAAATCGTTGAACCTGCCGACCCAGCTCGTGGTGGAGATGCCGCCGCTGGCCGGTTTGCCGCAGCCGGCGGGTCTGAATCGCGGCTGCCGCGACAGCTTCGACGAGTATGGGGCCTCACGCAATGAAGGCAAGGCGTTCGTGACCGCGGAAGGCGGCCACTGCAACTCCGACGTGATGGAGCGTACCGGGCAGGAAGCCGCCCAACATGCGCTGGAACACTGTCAGGCGAAGTGGTCCGGGTGCAAGGTGTATGCGCAGGGGCAGCAGGTCGTGCAGTAGGCTGGCGCTCAGGGGAAGTCCGGCCGCGCCGGGAACTCGCGGTCGCTTTCCCACAGTCCGCGCAACTGGCGCGAGGCAGCTTGCCACTTGCCGCCGGCGAAACGATAGGTGCGGTAGGTCGTAACGAAGTTGTCGCCACCAGCGAACTCGCAGAACACGTGTTCGATTTCCTCGGTGCCGCCCGCGCGGGCCGGCACGATCTTCCAGTCGGCCTTGCCGGTGCGTGAGAGAACCAGCGGGGCTGCCGCGCCCTGCGCTGAGGTATAGCTGAGCGCTTCGAGGCCGCTTTGTGCGGGCACCAGGATCTCGGTCCCGGGACCGCTATACGAACCCATCGGCGCGGTGGCGTCGATGGTCAGGAACCAGGCCGGGGACGGCAAGCCATGCAGCGGCGCGGCTTCGAGGCTGGCGAGCGGGTAATCCAGCTTGCGGGTGGCAAGCACCGCGCCCGCCGCCGACACGAGGCGCACCTGCGCGCCCAGCAGCGGCGCGTGGCTGACGCCGTCCGGCAGGCCGTCGGCGCCTTCGCCGCTGCCCCACAGCGTTTTGTGCAGCTCGGGTGTGACGCGTGCGTCTTCGAGAATTTCGAGGACGGTGCCTGCGCGGTCCGCGGTCGGGACGCGCTGTGCGACGCGATAGCCTTGCGCAACGGCGGAAGCGGGCGCGGCAGTGGCCGCGGCTGCGGCAGATGCGGGAGCCGCCGTGGCAGCGTTAGTGGCGGAGGCGGGGGCCGGCGCCGCTTGTGCAGCCACAGGCGTTACGCCTCCCGTGGCCGCTGCAAAGTCAATGTTCGGGATAACGAAGGTTTGTTCGTTCTGCGCGCCTGCGGCACGGTACGTCACGACCGAGGTATTTTTAAAGGCCTTTTGCACCGTCACGCGAATGCCCGGCTTGATCTCGACGCAACCGCCGGAGGCCGCGAGACTCTGCGTTTCCGGCGCGACGGCCGCGGCATGCGTGCGGCTGTCGCCGCTGGGCAGCGTCAGGCGGGCCAGCGCGTCGGCGGAGACGCACATGACACCCGGACGGGTGGCGACCAGCTCGTCGGCCAGCGCGTGAGCGGAAAGCGCGCCGAGGCTCAGCGCGAGCAGGGCGGAACGGGTTTGCAGCATCGACTGTCCTTGCGATTCAGGTAAGCCGCGGATTATAAAAAACCGCCGCCGTGGCAACAAGCGAAAACACGGCAGATGGCCGCCACCGTGGCGTTTCGCGGCCATTCAGCGACAACGCCTGTGCCGCCGGCGCGTGGCCGGCGCATGCTACGATTGCCGCAGAGCGTGAAGGAGAGACCATGCACCCGGAGACCGTCGCGAGGTTCGACCGCGAATTTGCCCCCCGTATCGCTGCCACCATTGCCGGACTGTTCGACACCGGCCTGCACGCCGAAGTCGTGCCCTACGGCGGCCATGGCCACCCAACCTGCGTGAGGATCTGGGCCGAGCCGATTGAAGTGCTGCGTCACTATCCCCACAAGCTGAACCTGCACCTGACCTGGGACAGCGATGAGATCGAGCGCCTGATGGCCGAAGGCGGCGAGGCGCGCTTTGCCGGTTACCTGAAGGCCATCCCGCGCAAGCTCGACGCATGGCGCAACGCCCGCGAGGTCGATTTTCGCTCGCATACCCAGGGCGCGCCCGAGATCCTGTTAGGCGGTCTCGACTTCGAGTCCTGAAGCCCGTTACGCGGGACGCAGGAAGCGGAACGCCAGGCCCGGGCCAGTCAATTATTAAAAATGAATCCCGTTCAGCCGGGGCGAAAGAGCGCCGTAATCAGCGAAAGAGACGCAAGCGGTACACGCATGTCGGTTACGTCAAGCCAGTAAGGGGTAGGGGCCAAACCTTTACCGGCCAGGCGTGACGCTGCGGTGTGTTTTCCCTGCGCGTCACTCATTCATCGCCTAACGGACGGAGTCCTTCTCATGGGCATGCGCTCCATTGCTCTCAAACTGAGCCTCATATTCGGCGCGGCGCTCGCCGCCACGATTCTCGCGATCACGCTGTTTGCAACGCTCAACGTCCGCCGCCAGGCGGTGGATAGCTTCAACGAGGCGAGCAACGGCCAGATTCACCAGATCGACGCGAGCCTCAAGGATACGTTCAGGCGGATTCACGACAACGTCGTGTTTCTCTCCGATACGCCGCTCGTGCAGTCGGCCAACGAGTCGGTGGCGAACTATCTGACCCACGGCGGCCAGATGACGCCCGACACCAACGGCGGCGTGGAAACCGATATTTTCCATCTGCTGCAGCGCTTCGGCGACAGCCACCCGGATCTCCAATACGTCTATCTCGGCACGAAGTGGGGTGGCTACGTGCAGTGGCCGAAGGGCACATTCACCAGCGATCACTACGATCCGCGCGAGCGCCCGTGGTTCACCCAGGGCATGCAGGCCGCGGGCGATGTGCGCCGCACTCCCGCTTACGCGAATTCGGGCGGCGACAAGAACGTCATCATCAGTTTCGTGCGCACCGTTCAGGACGCGCAGGGCAAGCCCGTGGGCGTGCTCGGCATGGATATCTCGCTTGACGGCTTTGCGAAGATGATCGGCCAGGTGCGCTTCGGAGAGACGGGTTACCTGATGGTGATCGAAGACAGCGGCACGGTGCTGGTCGACCCGCGCGATCCGTCGCACAACTTCAAGCCGCTCAAGGATCTCGGCGACGGCTACCGCGATCTCGCGGACGTCGCCAACGGCGCGCAGTCGATCGTCGTTGACGGCACGCGCTATGACGCCGTGATCTACACCTCGCCGGAGCTGGGCTGGAAATACATCGGCCTGATTCCGCACGGCGAGATGATGGCCTCGGCCAACCGCCTGAGCGCGGTCCTGATCGGCGCGGGGCTGCTCGCGCTAGTTGCCGCGCTGGCGCTGACCACCGCGCTCGGCCGCCGGCTGACGGCGCCGCTGCGCCAGGTGTCGAACGGCATGCAGGACATTGCCTCGGGCGATGGCGACCTGACGCAGCGCCTGCCGGTCACGAGCAACGACGAAGTCGGCGTGCTGGCCGCGCAGTTCAACGCGTTCGTCGAGAAACTTAACGGCGTGCTGCTGAATATTCGCGCCAACAGCGAAACCCTGCGCGTGGCCACCGGCGAGATCTCCGCGGGCAATGCTGACTTGTCCGCGCGCACCGAGCAGCAGGCGGCGGCGCTCGAAGAGACCGCCGCCAGCATGGAGGAGCTGACCTCGGCCGTCAAACAGAATGCCGACAATGCGCGCCAAGCCAGCTCACTGGCCGCGAATGCCTCGGATGTCGCACGCCGCAGCAACGATGTGGTGGAGCGCGTCGTCCAGACCATGAGCGATATCAGCCAAAGCTCGAGCCGCATCGCGGATATCACCGGCATCATCGAAGGGATTGCGTTTCAGACCAACATTCTCGCGCTCAACGCGGCGGTGGAATCGGCGCGGGCCGGCGAGCACGGCCGCGGCTTCGCGGTGGTGGCGAGCGAAGTGCGCAGTCTCGCGCAACGCTCCTCGAATGCGGCCAAGGAGATCAAGGAACTGATCGGCGCCTCGGTCGGCAAGATTCATCAAGGCTCGGCGCTTGCCAGCGAGGCGGGGCAGACCATGTCCGAAGTCACCCATGCGGTGGGCCAGGTGACCGCGATCATGGGCGAGATCGCGGCGGCATCCGACGAGCAGAGCAGGGGGATTGCCCAGGTCAATCTGGCTATCACGCAGATGGACGACGTGACGCAGCAAAACGCTGCGCTGGTCGAAGAAGCCGCCGCGGCGTCGCGTTCGCTGGAAGACCAGGGGCGCCAGCTCAACGAAACGGTGGCGGCATTCAGGCTGCGGCCCCGAGTCTGAAGAAGCTCACGCTCTGCACCAGGCCCGAAGCCTTGCTTTGCACTGCGTCCGCGGCGGCGGCAGCCTGCTCGACGAGCGCAGCGTTGCTTTGCGTGACCTGATCCATCTGGTTGATTGCGTCGTTCACTTCGCCAATGCCGGTGGCCTGGTCCACCGTGGCGGTCGCAATCGCTTCGACGATTTTGGTCACGCTGCCGGCGCTTTCGACCACGCCGTTCATCGTGCTGCTGGCGCGCTGGATCAGTTGCGTGCCGGCTTCGATGGTGGAGACCGATTCGCGGATCAATTCCTTGACTTCGCGCGCCGCGTCGGCCGAGCGTTGCGCGAGACTGCGTACTTCGCTCGCCACCACCGCAAAGCCGCGCCCCTGACTGCCCGCGCGGGCCGCTTCGACCGCCGCGTTGAGCGCGAGGATATTGGTCTGCGAGGCGATCGCCTCGACCACGCCGATGATGTCGACGATGCGCTTCGAGGCAGCGTTGATCTGTTCCATCGTATGCACGGCGTCGCTCATCACCGCGCCGCCGTCGTGCGCCGCTTGCGCAGCGGTTTGCGCGAGCGTCGTCGCGTTGCGCGCATGGGTGGCGTTCGTCTGCACGGAGTCGGTGAAATGCTGCATCGAGGCCGCGGTCTCTTCGAGCGAGGCCGCTTGCTGTTCGGTGCGCGCGGACAGATCGAGATTGCCCGCGGCAATCTGCTGGGTGGCCGACGAGATGGTCGTGGCGCCCTCGCGGATCTCGCTGACGATATGGCGCAGACGATGATTCATGTCGTTCAGCGCGATCAGCAACTGGCCGGTTTCGTCGCTGCTCGACACTTCGACGTCGGCGCGCAGGTCGCCGGCGGCGACCGCCTGCGCGACGCCTACCGCCTGCCTGACCGGCACGGTGATGCTGCGGCTCAGGAACCAGATGGCCGCCGCGCCGATCACCAGCGCGCCGAGCACGACTGCCAGCAGCAGCGAGCAGGCGAGCCGGTAGGCATCCGCGGAGGCCTGTTCGATGCGTTGATCGGAGGCTTGCGCCTGTTGCATGACCGAGGCGACGATCGCGTCGATTGCCGTGGTCGGCGGACGGTCGATGCCTTTGACAAGCTTGTCCACGACGTGCGGGCTATTCGGGTCCGCGACGTCGAAATGCTTCAGTGCATCGAGGTAGGTGGTTTGCAGCGATTCATGGGTGGCAAGCGCGTTGTCCACGCCGTCGAGGCTCACCCCTAACGCGCTCAACTGGCCTCTGAGTTTCTGCAAGGCGGCCGTGGTCTTGTCGCTTTGCGCGGCAAACGCCTGCTGGTGCGTGGCGAGCGCGGCCGCATCGCTGCTGCGCAGCAGCAGGTCTTTCCACTCCTGGACCTGCTTCTTGAATTCGACCTGGGCGACGCGCGCCGTGTCGGCCGCCTGCGCGTACTGCTCGAGCGTCTGGGCCGACTGCACCTGCAGTGCGTGCGTGTCGGCCAGCGCATGCCATCCTTCCAGGCCGACCACCATCGTCGCCACCAGCAGCACGGCGCCCAGTAGCGCCAGCTTGGCGGCAATCTTCAGATTTCTATAAAACGACACAGCAACTCCTGATACGTTATGTGCTTCGCGCGCCTGGCGTCTACGCTTGTGGCATTGGCGCCGCGGCTCGCGCCGGTTCAACAGGCCGGCACCTTACGGCACGGTGAAGTGCGCCGCAAGCCCGAGAATGACATTCCGAGTATTCGCACTACTCACGATAAGCCGATGCGACCAACGGCCCGGGTCAATCGAGCCGGAACTGGGTGACGGCCGTGGCAAGGTTGACCGCCTGCGATTGCAGCGCCGCGGCGGCGGCGGTGGATTGCTCCACCAGCGCCGCGTTTTGCTGCACCATCTCGTCAAGCTGGCTGACCGCGCGGTTCACTTCCTGAATGCCGCGCGTCTGTTCATTGGCGGCCTGGGTGATTTCGGAAATGATCGTCGTCACGTTGGAAACGTTGCTGACGATCTCCGTCATCGTTTCGCCGGCATGGCGCACCTGGTTCGAGCCGGAGGTGACGCTCGCCACCGTCGACTCGATCAGCCCCTTGATCTCCTTGGCGGCCTGCGCGCTGCGCTGCGCGAGGCTGCGCACTTCGCCCGCCACCACCGCGAAGCCGCGGCCCTGTTCGCCGGCGCGCGCCGCTTCCACCGCCGCGTTCAGGGCGAGGATGTTGGTCTGGAAAGCGATGCCGTCGATCACGCCGATGATGTCGGCAATCTTCACCGAGGCGCTTTCGATTTCACGCATCGTCGTGATGACCTCGGAGATCACCACGCCGCCGCGCGAGGCGACCAGCGAAGCAGACGCGGCGGTGTCGTCGGCCTGCCTGGCCGCGCTTGCCGACTGGCCGACCGTCGCGGTGATTTCTTCCATCGATGCCGCGGTCTGCTGCAGGCTCGCGGCAGCGGACTCGGTGCGGCCTGACAGGTCGACGTTGCCGGCGGCAATTTCGTTGGCGGCCACGTGCACCGATTGGCTGGCCTCGCGGATCTGCCGCATCACGCGGCTCAGCTTCTCGATGAAAGTGTTGAACGCGTGGGCGATCTGCGCCACTTCATCGCTGCCGATAGCGGGCAGGCGCTGGGTCAGGTCGCCTTCGCCGGAGCCGATCGCATCCATCGCGTCGCGGACTTCCGAGAGACGCCGGAACGACACCGCGGTCACTGCGGCGACGACGGCCGCAGCAAGGCCGGCAATCACGATCAGCGCAATGATCGAGGCCGTCAGCAGCGAACGCATGCCGGCGGTCGCTTCGGCCTTGTCGAGCGCAACGATGGCGATCCAGTCGGTGCCGGCAATCGGCAGCGCGCGCAGCAGCTTGGGGCTGCCGCCCACGTCGACCTGCAGCGGATGGGCCGCCGTGGCGAGCGCGGCGAGCTTGTCGGCGCTCAGCTCGGGCATGAGATCGGTGACCGGCTTCAAGGTCAGCTTGGGGTCCGGGTGCGCGACGATCAGGCCGCTGCTGTTGACCAGCATGCCGAAGCTAGACGGCGTGGGATGAATCGCCTTCACGTTGGCGATCACGTTGTCCATTTCGAGGGTGCCCGACACCACGGCCTTCAAGGCGCCGTCGCGAATGACCGGTGAGGCGAACGAGACGATCAGATGGCCGTTGGAGATGGACACGTACGGTTGCGTCACCACCGGCTTGCCTGCCGCCACCGCCTGCTTGTACCAGGGGCGGCTGGTCGGATCGTAGTTGGACGGGATGCCGGTGAGGTCCGAGAACTTGTAGGTCTTGTCGGGATAACCGACGAAGACGTTGGTGAAGTTCCCGGCGCTTGCCATCAGCTTCAAGGCCGGTACCGGGTCGGGCTGCAGCACGGTATCCTGCAGCGAGGTAATCATCTGACTATTGACGGCAACCCATTGGTTGATTCCGGCCACGTGACCGCTTTCGACGGCCGTGAGGCTGCTGTCGATCGAATCGGTGTTGTATCCATTGGCCACAACGTAGTTGAGAACCGCATTGGCTGCGAGCGCCACGACAACGATGGCGACGCACAGCGCGACGATGCGCGCGCGAATGGAGGAAAACATGATGGGCGCCTTTCAGGGGTGTTCGGGAATCGGCAAGGCTATGCGCCTCGTTCCGGTATACGGCGGCGCGGCGGGAGACTTGAGCGGGGCGCTCTGGCCGCCGCTTTCGTCGCGTTACAGGAGGTGGCTTTAGCCCTTGTGGCAAGGCACTTTATGACGGCAAGCGATTTTGCCCGACGGCTTCGCTTTTTCAACACATGCTGGGGACGCGCTGCGTTGTATTTGTCTGTAGATATCGCTTCTGCTTTTGTATGAACTTATCGCAGGCGTGCGCTATGGCGGCGAGCCGTTGGCAACTGTGCCGCCGGCGCGTCTCACATCATCGCCGAGTGCAGATGATGCGGATGCTCGAACGCCTCGGCGATGATATGCAGCGCCGCCTCGCATTCCTCCCGGCTCTTCGAACCGCCCAGGCACACGCGCAATGCGTTGGGCGGATTGCCATCGGTAGAAAACGCCGCGCTTGCCACGGCGGCGATGCCCTGGTTGCGCAACTGCAGCGCCAGCTCCGATGAGCTCCAGCCGTCCTCGCCGGGAATCGGCAGCCACAGATGAAAGCCTTCTGCATGTGCATCGTAAGCCCACGCGTCGAGTACGCGCGCCGCGATAAGCTGGCGCGCTTTCGATTCGCTGCGGATCGCGTTGAGCATCTCGACGGCCGTGCCGTCGTTGACCCACGCGGTCGCGAGCGACACCGTGAAGGGACTCGCCATGACGGTGGTGGCGCGCAACGCGCCGGCGAGGCGCAGCGTCTGGCGCGGTGTGGGCGCCTGCAGGTAGGCGACCCGCAAGCCGGCGCCAAGACTCTTCGACAGGCCCGTTACGTAGTAGGTCAGCTCCGGTGCGAAGCTCGCCAGTGCGTCCGGAGCCTGCTGCGGCAGCATCGCATAGGCGTCGTCCTCGATGATCGGCACGCTGTAGCGCAGCGCGACGTCCGCCAGCGCTTCACGGCGCTTGTGCGTGAGCGTTAGCGTGCTGGGGTTTTGCAGCGTTGGGTTGCAATAGAACGCGCTCGGCTTGTCGGTCTTGCAGAGCGCTTCGAAGGCATGCGCGAGCGGCCCCTCGTCGTCACGCGCGAGCGCCTGCAAGCGCACGCCCAGTTGCGCGGCGATGGCCTTGATGCCCGGATAGGCCAACGTGTCCAGACAGATCATGCCGCCCGGCCGCGCGAGTTGCGAGACCAGCGCGACCAGCGCGCTATGAATGCCGGGGCACACCAGCACGTTGTCGGCCAGGCAACTGGGCAGGCGCCGTTTGAGCCACTCCGCGCCGGCCGCCTTGTCGGCGGGTGTGCCGCCGAAGTCCTGATAGCGCAGGAGCTGATAGGGATCGCTTGCGGCCATCAAACGCGCGGCCGATTCGCGTAGCCGCGCTGCATGGTCGGCCGGCTCCGGCGGCGTGTTCATGGTCATTTCGATGCTGCTGCCGCCCGCGAGCGGCAGCGTGGCGGTGCGGCCGCGCACGAAAGTGCCGCTGCCGGCGCGCGAATCGAGCAGGCCGCGTTTCTTCGCTTCGGCGTAGGCGCGCGCCACGGTCGTGTAGTTGAGCCCGAGTTCGCCGGCGAGATCGCGCAGGCCGGGCATCCGGTCGCGCGGCCGCAGGCGCCCGGTGGCGAGGTCCTCTTCGATCAATTCGGGAATCGCGAGGTAAGCAGGCTTGCGCAGTTCGGCAAGGCGTTTGATCCAGTGATGTGTCGGGCTACTCATCGTTTTCGCAACAGGTCAAAAAGTGATCGCTTCCATTGATCGGACTGATCGTATCTGGTGAATGGGCGCACCGGCGCTGCGCACCTGCACCAGCCGGATCGCACCTGGCTGGTGCGATTCGAGTCTCTAACGGCGTTTCGCCTGGTTGCGCTGGCAGTACGCAAGCTTCGGGCCAAAAATTTTTTCGACTCGCTTGACGAATGATCGTCTGTTTGATTGGAAAGTGATCGCATCGGCGGCGGCGATCAGTGGCACGGCCGTTGCGTAAGTGGGCTCGGCGCAGACGTCATGCGGCGCTGCCCGTTGCTTCGCAACCCCGCGACATTCCTGTTCACGCAACTCACCTTGGAGAGTGCCATGCCAGCCGTCAACAAACCGCTGCATCAGAAGGGCGATTACCTCGTCGATTACGAAGAGAAGGTCTTCGAGGACGTGAAGGCCGAGCCGGGCGAAAAGGCGCTCGTCACATTTCACACGGTGGCGTTCGAAGGCTCGATCGGTTTCGTCAATATGCTGCAGGCCACGCGCCTGCAGCGCAAAGGCTTCGAGACGTCCGTGCTGCTGTACGGGCCGGGCGTCACGCTCGGTTTGCAGCGCGGCTTTCCGACGCTTGGCGACGAGGCGTTTCCCGGCCATCTGAACTTCAACAAGCAGTTGCTCAAGTTCATGGAAGAGGGCGGCAAGGTGTACGCGTGCCGCTTTGCCTTGCAGGCGCTGTATGGGCATGGCGAGGCCTCGCTGATCGAAGGGATCCGGCCAATCAGCCCGCTCGATGTGCTCGATATCCAGCTGCTGCATCGTAAGGACAACGCGCTAATCATCCACACCTGGACGGTCTGAGCACAGGCGGCTATCACCATGTCTGAAAAACGCATTGTCCGTGCCGCTGCGGTGCAGATCTCGCCGGATTTCGAACGCAGCGACGGCACCCTCAACAAGGTCTGCGAGGCAATCGACCAGGCGGCGCGCGAAGGCGTGCAACTGATCGTGTTTCCCGAGACCTTCGTGCCGTACTACCCGTATTTCTCGTTCGTGAGGCCGCCGGTGGCGTCCGGCGCCGATCACATGCGGCTCTACGAAGAAGCGGTGGTGGTGCCGGGGCCGGTCACGAACGCCGTCGCCGAGCGGGCTCGCGTGAATCGCATGGTGGTTGTGCTCGGTGTCAACGAGCGCGATCACGGCAGCCTCTACAACACGCAACTGATCTTCGACGCGGACGGTCAGTTGTTGCTCAGACGCCGCAAGATCACGCCAACTTTCCACGAACGGATGATCTGGGGGCAAGGCGATGCCGCCGGGTTGAAGGTCGTGCAGACAGCCTTTGCGCGGGTCGGCGCGCTCGCCTGCTGGGAGCACTACAACCCGCTCGCGCGCTACGCGTTGATGACGCAGCACGAAGAGATTCACTGCAGCCAGTTTCCGGGCTCGCTAGTGGGGCCGATTTTCGCCGAACAGATCGAAGTCACGATCCGCCATCATGCGCTGGAGTCGGGCTGCTTTGTCGTCAATGCGACCGGGTGGCTGACCGAAGCGCAGATCGCCTCGGTCACGGGCGACACGAATCTGCAAAGGGCGCTGCGCGGCGGCTGCAATACGGCGATCGTCTCGCCCGAAGGGCAGCATCTCGCGCAGCCGCTGCGTGAGGGCGAGGGCATGGTGATCGCCGATCTCGACATGGCGCTGATCACCAAGCGAAAACGCATGATGGATTCGGTCGGTCATTACGCGCGGCCTGAACTGCTGAGCCTCGTCATCAACGAACGGCCCGCCGCGACGGTAACGCCGATGCCTGCGTGGGGCAGCGTTGCGGCCGCCCATGCGGGTGCCGATTTCAACTCAACCGAAGGATGCCGCGATGAACTCCAGCGAGACCCTGCCGGCCGCGAGCCGGCAATTGATGACTGAGCTGCAGTCGGCGGGCTTGAGGCTTGCCGATCCGGGGACGGGAGCCGGCAGCCGGCGCGGCGGCGCGGGGCCGTCGGACCACAAGGCCGTGACGGTGGATGGCGTGACCATCATGGTGCCGGTGCATACCCATAGCGCCTGGCATTCGCCGTTCGTGGCGGCGCCCGCAGACGCAAACGGCGTCAGTGCGCTGCTGCGCGGCACGATCCCGATTGCCAATATCAGCTTTCCGAAGGCGCCGCGTTTTTACGGCATGCAGACGCTCGACGGCGTGCCGTATTCGCATATCGCCACGCTGCACAGCGCCGACGTGCTGGCGACTACCGTATTGCAGACCTGCATCCGCTACGAGAGCCGCCGCAAAACCTGCAAGTTTTGCGCAATCGGCCAGTCGCTTGCGGCGGGCCGCACGATTGCGCGCAAGACTCCGGAACAGCTTGCCGAAGTGGCGCGCGCAGCGGTGCTGCTCGACGGCGTCAAGCACATGGTTCTGACCACGGGTACGCCGCCTTCCAGCGACCGCGGCGCGCAGATTCTCTGCGACAGCGCGTTTGCGATTCGTGCCGCCGTCGATCTGCCGATCCAGGCTCAGTGCGAACCGCCCGACGACGACCGCTGGTTCGCGCGCATGAAGGCGAGCGGCATCGACACGCTCGGCATGCATCTGGAAGTGGTGACGCCGGCCTTGCGCGAACGCATCATGCCGGGCAAGTCGAGCGTCCCGGTGTCGCGCTACATGGAGGCGTTCAAGGCGGCGGTGGCGGTATTCGGCCGCGGCCAGGTGAGCACCTACATCCTCGCGGGCCTCGGCGATAGCGCCGCAGCGATTCTGACGATCTCGCGCGAGCTGATCGAACTGGGCGTGTATCCGTTCGTGGTGCCGTTCGTGCCGATCAGCGGCACGCCGCTCGAGGACCATCCGGCGCCCACACCCGAATTCATGAAGTCGGTGCTGCAGCCGCTTGGGGCCATGCTTTCCGCCGCCGGGTTGCGTTCGAGCGATATCAAGGCCGGTTGCGGCAGATGCGGCGCGTGTTCGTCGCTGTCTTCGTACGAGGTGTAACCATGTTTGGCGAAGCGATCGCAGGCGTATCCGAAGAGTTCGATCTCGCGTCGGTGTTGTACGCGCCGACCGAATACCGCATCAAGTGGACGACGCTGCCGTGGGAAGCTCAGGAGGCCTACAAGCTGCGGCGCGCGGTGTTCTGCATCGAGCAGGGCATCTTCGTCGGCGACGACCGTGACGGGATCGACGAACGCGCCCAGCAACTGGTGGCGGTGAGCTGCATTGCCGGGATGCCCGAGCAGGTGGTGGGCACGGTGCGCATCCATCAGGAGGCGCCGGGCGTGTGGTACGGCTCGCGGCTGGCGGTGCACGCGGCGTTTCGGCGCCACGGCAAGATTGGCGCGACCTTGATCCGCCTTGCCGTGACCAGCGCTCACGCGCTCGGTTGCGAGACCTTTCTGGCGCACGTGCAGAGCCAGAACGTGCCCTTGTTCCAGGCCTTGCATTGGGATGTGCTCGCCGAGGAGACGTTGCTCGGGCGCCCGCACCATCTGATGCAGGCGCAGCTCGAACACTATCCGCCGTGCACGGCGCCGCGCAGCGGCTTTGTCACGCAAGCGCGGAGCGTGTCATGAGCGTCGCGGAGCTGGTCGCCGGCTTGCGCGAGAGCCGCGGCTTCCGGCACAAGACCGACATCGCGGGTGTGGTGTCGTCTCTTGCGCAGCGGCTACCGGGAGGCGCGGGCGCGCTGGGTCAGGCCGTGGCGCTCGGCGACGATTGCGCGGCGCTGGCCGATGGCGACGGTTACCTGCTGTTCGCGATCGAAGGCATGGTCAGCGACTTCGTGCAGGCCATGCCCTGGTTCGCCGGCTACAGCAGCGTGATGGTGAACGTCAGCGATATCTATGCGATGGGCGGCCGGCCGCTCGCCGTGGTGGATGCGCTCTGGAGCGACGGCATCGAGGCTGCGCATGAGGTGCTGGCGGGCATGGCGGCGGCGTCGCTCGCGTATGGCGTGCCGATTGTCGGCGGTCACACCAATGCGCGCAGCGACCGGGCGCAACTGGCCGTATCGATTGTGGGGCGCGCGAAGGCGCTGCTGTCGAGTTTCAACGCGCGCCCCGGCGACCGCCTGCTGATGGCGGTCGACCTGCGCGGCCGCTTCGAGGAGCCGTATCCGTTCTGGAACGCGTCGGTGGGGGCGGATGCCGCGCGTTTGCGCGGCGATCTGGCGTTGCTACCACACCTGGCGGAGAGCGGGCTATGCGATGCAGCCAAGGACATCAGCATGGCGGGCGCGCTGGGCACCGCCTTGATGTTGCTCGAGTGCTCGAAGGTGGGGGCGCGCATCGATCTCGACGCGCTTCCCCAGCCCCCCGGGGTGCCGCTGGCGCGCTGGATCACGGCGTTTCCGAGCTTCGGCTATCTGCTCGCGGTGCGCGAAGAACGGGTTGCGCGGGTGCTGGCGCAATTCGAGGCCCGCGCGTTGGCCTGCGCCGAGATTGGAACGATCGATGCATCGCGCAAGGTGGTCGTGCACAGCGGCGACGATGCGGCCGTGCTGTGGGACTTTAGCGGCGAGCCGTTCATCGTTCCAGCGGATCAATGAGCCGTTCGCACAAGGGATTTTCCATGCCTGTCATGCACTTTCGGATTCAGTGGCCCGATGGCGGCGAAGCGAATTGCTATTCGCCCTCACGGGTGGTCAGCGAGTTTTTTACGCCGGGTCACGCGTACCCGCTCGAGGACTTCGTGCAACGTTCGCGCGAGGCGCTCGGCATCGCCTCGGAGCGCGTGCGGCAGAAGTACGGGTTCGCGTGTTCGGCGGCGCTGGATCAACTCGCGCAGATCGAACGCGAGGCCGAGCGCTTTCGCGAGTGCGCGGGGGCGAGCGTGAAAGTCATCGAACTGATCTGAAGCCATTCTCTTCTTGCAAGGACACATCATGTCGAACCTGGCGCACTCCACGAGCGCGGCGCCGTGCGGCAATGGGCACTATCGTGTGCTCGTCGTCGGCGGCGGGCAGGCCGGTCTGTCGATCAGCTACTACCTGAAACAGGCCGGTATCGATCATCTGGTGCTCGAAAAGCAGACCGTTACGCACACCTGGCGCCGGCAGCGCTGGGACGCGTTCTGTCTTGTCACGCCGAACTGGCAATGCGCCTTGCCGGGCTACCCGTACAGCGGCGACGATCCGCATGGTTTCATGAAGAAGGATGAAATCATCGCCTACCTCGACGGCTTTATTGCTATGGTGGATGCACCGGTGCTGGAGCACACCGCGGTTTGCCGCGTGAAGCGGCGCGACGACGGCATCTATGCGGTGACGACCACGCAAGGCGATTTCAGCGCAGACCAGATCGTGGTGGCCTCGGGCGGCTATCACACGCCGATCGTGCCGCGCATGGCGGAGCGCCTGCCCGCGCAGATCGTGCAGTTGCAATCGTCCGAGTACCGCAATCCGCAGGTGCTGCCCGACGGCGCAGTGCTGGTGGTGGGCTCGGGACAGTCCGGCGCGCAGATTGCCGAGGACCTGCATCTGGCCGGTCGCCAGGTGGTGCTGGCGGTGGGCGAAGCGCCGCGCTGCGCGCGCTTTTATCGCGGCAAGGATGTGGTGGACTGGCTGGCGGACATGCAGTACTACGACATGCCGGTCGAACAGCATCCGTTGCGCGAAGGTGTGCGCGACAACACCAATCACTATGTGACCGGCCGCGACGGCGGACGCGATATCGACCTGCGCAAGTTCGCCGCCGAAGGCATGCAGCTATACGGACGCCTCGAAGACCTGCGCGACGGGCAACTGCATTTCGCGGCGAACCTCGCGGCGAATCTCGACGAGGCGGACAATACCTATAACCGCATCAACGCGAGCATCGACGGCTTCATTGAAAAGCAGGGCATCGAGGCGCCGCCGGCCTCTGTCTATGAACCCTTATGGCAGCCGCCGCGCGAACGCACGACGCTTGCACTCGAAGACACCGGCATTGCTGCGATCATCTGGTGTATCGGCTTTACGCCGGACTTCAGCTGGATTGATGCGCCGGTCTTCAACGGACGTGGCTATCCTGCCCACCAGCGCGGTATTACGCCGATGCCGGGGCTTTATTTCGTGGGACTGCCGTGGCTGCACACCTGGGGCTCCGGCCGCTTCTCGGGGATCGCACGCGACGCGGAGTATGTCGTGCAGGCGATTGCGGCACGCGAGCGTGAGCGGACCGCAAGCTGTGCGACGCTGGCGGCCTGAGTGGTTTGACGGGTTCGAGTGGTTCGAGTGGTTCTAGTGGTTTGAGGGGCCGGGTTGTTCGGACGAACCGCCACTGCGGTAAAACCCGAGCCGTCCGGATTGCGCGAAGCCGTCTGCGCAATCCGGACTCATGCTTTCCCTTTGCTTAGCTACCCAAAGCCGGATCGCTCATGCTGCTGCGTCCCGTTTCAACGTGGCCACCGAGGCGCCGCGTGAAGGTCGGGTCCGTATCGACGGTCACCGTCAGGTCGTACCAGCCGTAGGCCGCGCGCAGGTCGAGGTAGATGTCCTCATTGCTGCCGCCCTTCACGGTGCGCTTGATCAAGGTGCTCGGATCGTACGCGTTGGTGATGGTGAATTCGCAGCGTGCCGTGCCCGGGTTCTCGAGACGCAACTGCAGGTTGCCGTTGGCGACGTCATAAGCCTCGGCCACTTCCGGACGGGCCACTTCCGAGTTGCTCCACCAGTTCGACGGTGCAGGCGGCTTGCCCGCGTAGCGGCGCAGGAAGCCGTTCGGACCGTACACGGTGTAGTCGTAGGTGCCGTTGGCGTTGAGCGGGAGGTGGTCGTCGAGGCGCTTGCCGGCTTCTATCGTATAGCTGAGCGGTGCTGCGCCGCTATTGGTCGAGTAGACGAGCAATGCCGCGCCGGCCTTGCCGTTGTTGACAAAGCGGATGGCGATCTTGCCTTGCGATGCCTCGCTGTGCAGGCGCACGAACAGCTCGTAGGGCAGGGCGCGCGCCGGGCGCACGCCGGGTTCCTGCTTCGGCACGGCCTGCACGAGCGGCGGCAGCGGCACGTAGTCCGGATGACGCGACTGGTCCGGCGGCACATAGCTTGCCGTGCTCGGCAGAGCCGGCGTCGCGTCGTTCGGATTGACGAAGTTGAACGCGGACATCAGGTCGCCGCATACCACACGGCGCCACGGCGTGATGTTCGATTCGCCCAGATCGTGATTCTGGCCAAAGCGCTTTTCGATGAAGCGAATCACCGATGTGTGATCGAACACCTGCGAGCACACATAGCCGCCCTTCGACCACGGCGACACTACGATCATCGGCACGCGCGGCCCAAGACCATACGGGCCATTCGAATATTCGCCCGCCGTGTATTGGCCGTTGCCGCTGTAGATTTCATTGGTCGTAGCGACCGTCGACAGGCCATTGGCGCTCGAAGCCGGCGCAAACGGGGGCGCCATGTGATCGAAGAAACCGTCGTTCTCGTCGTAGTTGACGAGCAGGACCGTCTTGCTCCACACCTCCGGGTTCGACGTGAGGATCTGCAGCACCTGGTCGACGTACCATGCGCCGTAGTTCGCGGGCCAGTTCGGGTGCTCGGAATAGGCTTCCGGTGCGACGATCCACGAGACCTGCGGCAGCGTGTTGTTCGTCACGTCCTGCTTGAGCACGTCGAAGTACGTGCCGCCGTTTGCCACGTTGGTGCCGGTGCGTGCGTTGTCGTACAGCGGATTGCCCGGTTGCGCGTTGCGGTACTGGTTGAAGTAGAGCAGCGAGTTGTCGCCGTAGTTGCCGATGTACGCATTGGAGGTCCAGCCCCACGAACCGTTGGCATTCAGGCCGGTGCCGATGTCCTGATAGATCTTCCACGAAATGCCGGCGTTTTGCAGCACTTCCGGATAGGTCGACCAGCCGTAGCCGAGTTCGGAATTGTCGATCACCGGGCCGCCGCCGCTGCCGTCGTTGCCCACCCAGCCGGTCCACATGTAGTAGCGGTTCGGGTCCGTCGGGCCCATCAGCGAGCAGTGATACGCGTCGCAGATCGTGAATGCATCGGCCAGCGCGTAGTGGAACGGAATGTCGTCGCGCGTCATGTACGCCATCGTCGTGGTGCCCTTTGCCGGCACCCACTGGTTGTACAGGCCGCCGTTCCACGCGGTGTGCGTGCTGTTCCAGTCGTGCGCGAGATCCTGCAGGAACTGCAGGCCGAGATTCGGCGCGCTCGGGCGGAACGGCAGCACATAGCCCAGATCTTCGACGGCGCCTTCGAGCAGCGGCTGATACCACACCGGGTTGCCGGTGGGCAGCGTGATGGCGCGCGTGTCGCCAAAGCCGCGCACGCCGCGCAGCGTGCCGAAGTAGTGGTCGAACGAACGGTTTTCCTGCATCAGGATGACGATGTGCTCGACATCCTGGATGCTGCCGGTGGCGTTGTTCGCGGGGATGGCAAGTGCGTTGCGAATGCCGAGCGGCAGCATGCTCAACGCGGTTGCAGAACCGGCAGCCGAGGCGGCTGCGCGTAGAAACTCACGGCGATTTTTTGATGTCATGGTGGGCTTCGATCTTCAGGGGAAGGAATATGCGCGACGGTGGACCAGCAGGCAGAACCGCCGCGGGGACTCAGACGACTTCAGTCAACTTCAGTCAACCGTGTGAATCACGGGTGTTACAAGACTGTCGGATGCGGCAGCGCCAAGCTGTGCGGCGCTGGGCGGTGGAGTCTGGATGGCGTTCGCCGGCAAGACGGCCTGGGCCGGCTGCGTGGAAGCGTTTTGCCCCTGTGCGTAGGACGTCGCGTTGGGTGCCACATTGGGTACCGCATACGGTGCCGGCGGGGCGTTGTTGATCTGTTCTGCAGATGTCGTGGTGGCGGTGGTGTCGGGCGTCTTGCTGTCGTCGTTGCTGCAGGCGGCGAGCGTCATGCACAACGCCGCAGTCAGGGCAGCGGCCGATGCGCGGGCTCTCAGGCGCGCCGTTCTGCGCCTGCGCTGCCACGCGAACAGCGCCGCTGCCAAACGTTTGCTCGCCGGTCTCGATTCGAACAACGCGCTGCGCGCAGACCAGGTGGACATGGGAGGCCTTTGACGGTATTTGGGGGACGCTGGCGGGGTCCGTACACCCTGGCTCAGCTCCGTCGAAGGATAACTACTTACCTGTGTAAGATTTATGAACGTTGGGTAAGAAGTTGCAATTGTGCATGTTTGCGGAATTTACAAATTGATACTTTTGAGGTGCTGAACGCGGGTTGTGGCGGGTTGTGGTGTCACTCCCACACCGCGACAATCGCCTCGATCTCGACGGTGATATTGCCCGGCAGCGAGCCCATGCCGACCGCCGAGCGCGAGTGGCGGCCCGCATCGCCGAACACGTCGACAAACAGATCGGAGCAGCCGTTGATGACGCGCGGATGTTCGGTGAAAGCAGGCGTAGCGTTGACCATGCCAAGCAGTTTGACGATCTGCTTCACGCGTTGCAGATCGCCCAGTTCATCATGCAGCACCGCCAGCAGATTGAGTCCGACCAGTTGCGCATGCCGGTAGGCTTCCTCGGTACTGACGCTTGCGCCGACCTTGCCGGTCATGAGCACGCCGGTTTCGTCGAGCGGTCCCTGGCCCGAGAGAAATAGCAGATTGCCTGCACGGGTGCAGTGGCAGAAATTGCCGATGGGTGAGGGCACTTTCGGAAGTTTTAGGCCGCGCGAATGCAGCCGTTCATAACAGTTCATCTGGGATCGAGTGAGTGAAGGATTTTTGAATGGCGTGTGACGCAGCGCGATTGCATTCATGCATGTGGCAATCGCGCTGCGCTCAGGCCGCAGCAGGGTTCGATGCGACGCTGCGCGCAGGGCGTCTGAAAGCTTCGTTCACTTAAGCTTCACGAGACGGTCACGATTCGCGCTGACGCCAGCCGAGTCGCGCTTCGATGCGCGCGGCGACCGCTTGCACCGCTTGCGCATAACGCTCGGTGCCGAGCGCGGCTTTCGCTTCGGGCATCACAATGGAAATCGTCACCACGCACACGCCGGCGTTATCGAGTACGGGAGCGGCGAGGCAGGCCACCGACGCGTCGGATTCGCCGATCTGGATTGAGAGGCGCGCTTGCAGCGCGTCTCTCGCGATCTGCGCGAGCACCTTGGGACGGGTTTCGGCGCGGCCGGTCGGCGAGGCCTGCGCATGCTGGGTAAAAAACGCAATCCGTTCAGCGTCGGGCAAATGACCGACCAGCAAACGGCCCGAGGCGGTCCAGTTGAGCGGCACGCGGCTGCCCACGCGCGAGGTGACACGAAAATGCCCTGGTCCCTCCGACATTTGCAGTACCACCATCATGCCTTCCTCAAGCCCGCAAACCTGCACGGTCTCTTCGACCTCGGCGGACAGGCGCTGCATTTCCTCGGCGGCCACCGCGAGGTAGTCGAGCGAGCCGGCATACGTGAGGCCATAACCGTACAGGCGCGAGCCGAGCCAGATCGCGCCGTCGAGCCCGCGCGCCAGCAGGTTCTTCTCGACCATGTCGTTGATGATCGAATAGACCGTGGACAACGGTGCGCCCACCATGCGTGCCACCTCATACGCGGTGGCGGGCCGGTTGGCCGCTTGCAGCGCGTCGAGAATCTGCACGGCGCGGTCAAGCGCGCTGGTGCGGGTGCGGGGCGTCTGGGCGGCCTGATCGCCCTGGCCGGTCTCGGCGGCGGACCCGGCGGCCGTTTCAGGGGCGGTTGCGTCGAGCGCTGCGGAGGTGGATCGGGACGTGCGGGCCATCGTGCTCCTCTGAGGCCGGCCTGTGAGTGCCGGATGTATGCCTGGTGGTTTTTTGTCCAGTTGACGCAGGGACATTGTATGCTAGACTGATCCTCAATTACAACATATATTCCATAATTAAGAAATACTCGCTTGGAGGCGCTTCTCGATGGACATCCGTACCCGTTTCGGTTTACGCCCCGTCATCAATGCTTCGGGCACGATGACGAGTCTAGGCGCGTCCATCGTTCGCGCACCGGTCATTGAGGCGGTGGCGCAGATCCTGCCGGAGTTCGTCGAGATCGACGACCTGCAACGCAAGGCCTCGGCTGTCATTGCACAGGCTTGCGGCAGCGAAGCCGGCTATATCACCGCGTCGTGTTCGGCGGCGATCACCTTGAGCCTCGCGGCCACCATGACCGGCGACAACCTGGGCCTGATCGAGCGGCTGCCGGATACCGCCGGTTTGCGCAACGAGGTTGTCATCCAGACGGGGCAACTCGTCAATTATGGCGCACCGGTCGATCAGGCGATCCGTCTCGCCGGAGCGCGTGTCGTTCCAGTGGGCGCCGCCACCGAAGCGCATGGTTATCAGCTGGCCAACGCCATCAACGAGCGCACCACTGCAGCGCTCTATGTCGTGTCGCACCACGCGGTCCAGTACGGCCTGATCCCGTTCGAAGAATTCATCGCCGTGGCGCACGCACAAGGCGTGCCGGTGATTGTCGATGCCGCTTCGGAATACGACCTGAAGCGTTTTATCGCGGCGGGTGCGGATCTCGCGCTTTACTCGGCGCACAAGTTTCTCGGCGGTCTCACCGCTGGCATCGTGGCCGGGCGCAAGGAGCTGGTGCGCGCGGCCTACTTCCAGAACGGCGGTATCGGCCGCGGCATGAAGGTCGGCAAGGAAGGCATCGTCGGTGCGATGGCTGCGCTCGAGCAGTGGCAAGCGCGCGATCACGCTGCGCTGCGGGCCCGTGAACACGCTTATCTGACGCTCTGGCGCGACACGCTGAACGGACGCGCCGGGGTGCGCGCCGAACTCGATGCCGATCCGACTGGCAATCCACTCGAACGCCTGAAACTGCAGATCGATCCGCACAAGGCGCGCACGACGGCCTGGGATCTTGCCGATGCACTGGCGCACCCGCCGGCCGGCGCCGCCCCGGTGATCGTGCGCGATCACGAGGCCGAACAGCATTTCTTCTTCGTCGATCCGTGCAACCTGCATCCCGGCGAAGAACAGGTGGTGCTGGCGCGGCTCGTGGCCGAACTCGAGCGGGCGCAAGCCGCGCCTGAGCCGCTCGTCACGCCGTTCCACCAGCGCGACGCGCGCCGTCTGGCGGGTCGTCGCAACTGGCCGGACTGAGCAGCAGGAAGCGGCCAGTGCGGCCGAAAAGCCGCACTGAAAACCCGCGCTGAAAACCCGATTGTTTGACCGTCACACCGGAGCCATTCCGGTGTCGCTTTACCTTGCACGTTTAGTACACCTTATATAGCCGGGACAATCCCTAACCACCGGTGTTTGCTGTTCTTTCGACCAGAGACTTGAGGAAACCATGATGCACAAGCAGATTCTCCGCACGGCGCTCGCCGTCGCCGTAACCGGGCTCGGCGCTGCCGCCGCTCACGCGCAAAGCAGTGTCACGCTGTATGGCATCGTCGATGCCGGTTTTACCTACACCAACAACCAGAAGGGGCAGTCGGCCTATCAGGCGACCCCGGGCAATGTGCAAGGCTCGCGCTGGGGTTTGACGGGTAGCGAGGATCTGGGTGGCGGCAACAAGGTTCTGTTCAAACTGGAAAACAGTTTCAACCTTGAGACAGGCGCGCTGGGCGGAGGGGGACGGATGTTCGGCCGCGGCGCATGGGTCGGGCTGAGCAACGACCAGGCGGGGATGATCACGCTCGGGCGCCAGTACAACAGCGTGCAGGACTATCTGTCGAATCTGCAGATCAACGGCGTCGGCGCGATGAGCCAGTATGGCAACGCGATCTACGACAACGACGACCTCAACAACACCTACCGCACCGACAACGCGGTGAAATACACAACGCCGACCCTCGCCGGCTTTACCGCCAACGCGATGTACGCGTTTTCGAACACGGCCGGCCAGTTCGCCAACAACCGCGCGTGGAGCGTCGGCGCCGACTACGTGAACGGCCCGCTGCGTCTCGACGCGGCGTATTCGCTGGTCGATAACCCGGCCAGCAATACCACCGGCGCGGCGCCCTCGGACAACTACTACGGCACGGGCTCGTCGATCATCGGCACGACCAATGTGGCGCGCAATCAGGTGTGGGGCGCGGGCGGTGCTTATGCATTCGGTCCTGCCACGGTCGCACTGCTGTACACGAACTCGCAGTTTGAACTGATCAGCGGCGGCAGCCTGCGCTTTGCCAACTATGAGGCGAGCGTGCGTTACCAGTTGACGCCCGCTACGCTGCTCGCGCTCGGCTATATCTACACGAGCCAGAACAGCAGCTCGGCTACCGCACCGAGCGCGCATTACAACCAGATCAGCGTCGGCGGCGAGTACTTCCTCTCGAAGACCACCGACCTCTATCTGAACGGCATCTATCAGAACGCCGCCGGTTCGAAGGCCTGGATCGAAGGGATTTCGAATCCGTCGAGCACCAATGGGCAATTCGTGACCGTCGCCGGTATCCGCCACAAGTTCTAAGGCCAACGGGCGGGCCGCGCCGCAAGCGCGGCCCGCCTGCACATGCGCGTGGTGCGGACGCTGCGCGTGTGGCCGATCTCATTCACCAGGAGCACCCATGGCGACAGTTCAGGGAAGTCTGTTACTCGTCTACGCATTGATTGCAATCATCGCGCTCGTCGTGCTGATTGCGCGCTTCAAGATGAATCCGTTCATCACCTTGATGATGGTGTCGGTCGCGCTGGCGCTCGCGGTCGGCATGCCGATGACGTCGATTCTCAAGTCGTTCGAGACCGGCGTCGGCGGCACGCTCGGGCATATTGCCATCGTGGTCGGCCTTGGCACCATGCTCGGCAAGATGATGGCCGAGTCGGGCGGGGCGGAGAGGATCGCCCGCACGCTGATCGAATTGTTCGGACCGAAGAACGTCCACTGGGCGATGATGTGCATCGCCTTTCTGGTCGGCTTGCCGGTGTTCTTCGAAGTCGGTTTCGTGCTGCTGATTCCGATTGCCTTTAACGTCGCGCAACGCACCGGCACCTCGATGATTCGCGTCGGCATTCCGATGGTGGCCGGCTTGTCCGTCGTGCACGGCCTGATCCCGCCGCACCCGGCAGCCTTGCTGGCGGTGACCGCGTATAACGCGGATATCGGCCATACGATCTTCTATGCGCTGATTGTCGGCATTCCGACGGCCGCGATTGCCGGCCCGCTGTTTTCGAAGCTGATTAGCCGCTTCGTGGTGCTGGAAGGCGTGAACCCGATGGCGCAGCAGTTCATCGAGCAGGATGCGAAGCGTGCGCAGCAGCAGTTGCCGGGCTTCGGCATTACCTTGCTGACGGTGCTGCTGCCGGTCCTGCTGATGCTGGTAGGGAGCTGGGCCGACCTGATCGTGCCCGCGAAATCGGCCGCCAACAATGTGTTGCATCTGATCGGCCACCCGGACATGGCGCTGTTGCTGGCGGTGCTGCTGAGCTTCTATACGTTCGGAACGGCGCGCGGTTTCGGGCGCGAGCAGATTCTCAGGTTCACCAACGAGTGTCTCGCACCGACCGCGGGTATCACGCTGGTGGTGGGGGCAGGCGCGGGCTTCGGGCGCATCCTGATCGATAGCGGCGCGTCGAAGGCGATTGTCGACGTGGCCACGGGCGCGCACGTGCCGCTGCTGATTCTGGCATGGCTGGTGGCGGCGCTGATTCGCGTCGCAACGGGCTCGGCCACGGTTGCGATGGCAACCGCCGCGGGCATCATCGCACCCATCGCGGCTGCGGCGGCGAGTACTGGCGGCGTGCGTCCCGAGTTGCTGGTGCTTGCCACCGGCGCGGGGTCGCTGATTCTGTCGCATGTGAACGACGGCGGTTTCTGGCTCGTCAAGGAGTACTTCGGCATGACCGTGCCGCAGACCTTCAAGACGTGGACCGTGTGCGAGACGATCATTTCGTTGACGGCGCTGCTGTTCACGTTGGGATTGTCAGCCGTGGTTTGATGAGCGGGCCCGGAGCCGGCTCGCGCATCGGGGCGAGGCTTACCGCGTTGCCTCGATAAATGCGGCAATCGCCGCATTCAGCGCCGCTGGCGCATCGCGATGCGGCGAGTGCCCGCAAGCGTCGAGCCTGGCGAGCCGCGCGTGCGGCACCTGCGCGGCGATGGTATCGATCTGTGCCATCGTGCCGTAGTGATCGTCATGTCCCTGTACGGCGAGCAACGGGCAGCGGATCGCCGGCAACGCAGCGACGATGCTCCAGGCCCGGAACGCCGGGCTTAGCCAGATGTCGTTCCAGCCGTAGAAGGCTGAATCGGCATCGGCGTGATAGCGGCTCAGTTTGTCACGCAGGCCGGTTTGCTCGTAAGCGAGCTTTGCCTGCGCGATGCTCTGCACCGAGATATCTTCGACGAACACGTGCGGCGCAATGACCGCAGCGCCTGCGAGCCCCGCCGGGAAGGCCGCGGCGTACAGCAGCGCGATCGATCCACCGTCGCTATGGCCGATGACCCACATGCGGGCACGTTCGTCAGGCTCGATGCCAAGGGCGTCCAGCAGCGCCGGCAATACGTCCTGTGCCTGGGCGCTCATGAAATCCACCGGCCATTTCTCGTCATGGGGCCGTGGCGTCGAGCGTCCATAACCGGGACGCGAATACACCAGTCCGCGCATGCCGAGCTGGTCGCACAGCGTCTGTGGCCAGTCGCGCCACATGGCGATCGAACCAAGCCCTTCGTGCAGAAACAGCGCGATCGGCGCTGCGCTTAACCCGGGATTGAGCCAGCGGTATTCGATATCGAGCGCACTGCGGGTGGTTGTCGCGGGGAGCCGCGCGAATTGGCTATCGTCCGCTGACGCTGACGCTGACGCCGTTCTTGTCTCATCCGTTACCGCGGGCTTGTGCATGAACCACCTTAAAGCTGTTCGCGTAGTTTGAAGCGCTGGATCTTGCCTGTCGCCGTCTTCGGCAGATCGTCGACGAACACGATATCACGCGGGTACTTGTGGGGTGCGAGCCGTTCTTTCACGAAGGCCTTCAGTTCGTCCGCCAGTGTGCCAGAGGCCGCGGCATCCGGCTTTAACACCACGAAGGCGCGCGTCTTCACGAGACCGCCGTGATCGACGCCGACCACCGCCGCCTCGAGGACGGCGTCGTGCTGGACCAGCACCATCTCCACTTCGACCGGCGACACGTATTGCCCGCTCACCTTGAGCATGTCGTCGCTGCGTCCCGCATAGACGTAACAGCCGTTCGCCAGCCGCCGGTATTTGTCGCCGCTGCGGATCCATTCGCCCAGAAAAGTCGCGCGCGATTTCTCGCGATTGCTCCAGTACATCAGCGCCGCGCTCGGCCCCTTGATGAACAGGTCGCCCACTTCGCCGTCGGCGACCGCGTGTCCGCTCTCGTCACGAAGCTCGACGTCATAACCCGGCACGGGGCGGCCCGTGGTGCCGTATTCGACCTGGCCGGCGCGATTGGACAGAAAGATATGCAGCATCTCCGTCGAGCCGATGCCGTCGAGAATCTCGGCGCCGAAGCGTGCGGTGAAGCGCTCGCCGATCTCGCGCGGCAGCGCTTCGCCTGCCGAGGTGCAGATGCGTAACGCGAGATCGTTGCGAGAGGGCAGGCTCGGCGCGGCCAGCATGCTCGCGTAAAGCGTCGGCACGCCGTAGAACACCGTGGGCTTGTGCCGCGTGAGACGCGCGAAGATCGCCTCGGCGGTGGGGCGCTCGGCCATCAGCACCGCAGTGGCGCCGACCGAGAGCGGGAAGGTCAGTCCATTGCCGAGACCATAGGCAAAGAACAGCTTGGCGGCGGAAAACACCACATCGCTTTCGACGATGCCGAGGATTGGCTTGCCGTACAGCTCGGCGGTCCAGTAGAGATTCGCGTGGGTATGCACCGTACCTTTGGGCTTACCGGTCGAACCTGACGAATAGAGCCAGAAGGCGATGTCGTCGCAGCCGCTGGCGACGGCTTTGGGTGCGGGCGTGGCGGCCTCGAGCAATGCGCTCAGCACGGGCGCGTGCGGTGCGTCGCCGTCGCCGTCGGATGGTTGCGACACGATCAGCAGGCAGCCGTCGTGTTCCGCCACGCTCAACGCCTGTTCGAGCGCAGGCAGCGCCGCGCCTGAAGCGATCACGACGCGGGCGTGACTGTGCGTGAGCATATAGACGTAATCCGCCGCGGTCAGCAGCGTATTCGCCACCACCGGCACGACGCCCGCGTACAGCGCGCCGAGAAACACGACCGGGAGTTCCACGCTGTCCTGCATCACCAGCAGCACGCGCTCCTCGGCATGCACGCCGAGCGTGGGCAGTACGTTAGCGAAGCGGCGCGCCTGTTCTTCGAGCTGCCCGTAGGTGGTGACGCCGCGGTCGTCGATATACGCGGGCTTGCCGGCGCGAGCCCGATTGAGGTGGAACACATGCGCGGCAAAATTGAATCGGGCCGGCGGCGGCTCGACGTTCAGCGTGGGTTCGGGCTGACTGGCTGGCGATTCCTGCAGGGCTTCCATGTTTCCTCCAGCGGTGGGGGCGGCCTGGACTCGTGAGGCGGGTGGGTCCTACGATTCTGTGGCGCTAATGCCTGGTACCAAGGTTTGTCGCTCGTGCCGTTGATCGGCGCCGAACGACGCCGATCAACGGGGTGGTGCTCACGTGCCGGCCGGTTGCGTCGTGCGCATCAACGCTTCGATGCCCGCGCTCGACGCCTGGATGGCCGCGCGGAGGTGATAGAAATTCAACGCCCGCAGGCCGCCTAATTCTTCGCCGCCGCCGGCCCGGCCGGGGCCGCCGTGCAGCGACATCGGCATCACGTTGCCGTGTCCCGTCTGGCTCTGCTGCACGGAGGGCGAAACGGCATGCACCCGTCCGTGCGAATCGGCGAGTTCGAGTGCGACGCGCGCCAGATGCGCATCGTCGTTGGCATAGATCGAGGCGACGAGCGACCCCGCGCCACGGCGCGCGAGGGCAATGGCGTGAGCTTCGGGCAATCCAGCCGCGTGCGTGGCAAGGCGATACGGCGCGACCGTGGCGACAGGGCCGAACACTTCGACCTCATGCAACAGCGTGGCCCGCTCGGGATCGTTGACGACGAACAGGTGAGGCGCCATGCACGCTGCTATCGCAGGGTCTGCGTCGACCAACTGCGTGCCCGAGCCGTCGTAGGCGAGCACCGCTTCTTCGCGCAGCGCGGCGATGCCCGCGAGGACGTTCTCGTACTGCTCGCGGCTCACCAGTGACCCCATGCGCACGTTCTCGTTACGCGGGTTGCCAACAGTCACTTTAGCAAGCCTGGCTTTGAGCGCTTCGACAACCGCATCGAGCACCGTGTCTGGGACGAAGACACGGCGTATGGCTGTGCATTTCTGCCCGGACTTGACGGTCATTTCACGCACGACTTCCTTGATGAACAGTTCGAAGGCAGGCGTTTGTGGCGTCGCATCGGTGCAAAGAATCGCGCTGTTCAGGCTGTCCGCCTCGACGTTCAGACGCGCGCCGTGCTGCACGAAAGCGGCATGCGCGCGCAGCGTTGCAGCGGTGGCGGCCGAGCCGGTGAACGACACCACATCGAAAGCCTGCACCTGGTCGAGCAGGCCGGCGGAACTGCCGCATATCACGGACAACGCGCCCGCCGGCAGAATGCCCGCGTCGACGACATCGGCGACCATGCGCTGCGTGAGCCACGCGGTGGCGGTAGCGGGCTTGACGATCACCGGCACACCGGAGAGCAGTGCGGGGGCCGCTTTTTCCCACAGCCCCCACGACGGAAAATTGAACGCGTTGATGAAGAGCGCGACACCGCGCGTGGGCGTGAGCACATGCTGCACGCTGAACGACTGGTCTTTGCTGAGCGATGCGCTCTCGCCGTCGCGCAGTGCATGCACATCGCCCAATCCCGCACCTAGCTTCGCGTAGTAAGTCAGCGTGAAAATGCCGCCGTCGATATCGACCGCCGAATCATTGCAGGTCGTGCCGGAATTGGCCGTGGCGATCGCATAGTAGTCGTCGCGCTTGGCCTGCAGCAGCCTGACGATCTCGGCAAGGCGCCCGGCACGTTCGGCATAGGTCAGCGCTCGCAAGGCAGCGCCACCGTGTTCACGGGCGAAACCGAAGACGTGCGGCAGATCGAGCCCTTCGCTCGACACGCGCACCAGCGCTTCGCCTGTCACTGGGTCGGTTAGCGTGATGCCCGCGCCGGTCCCGGCAAGCCATTGTCCGGCCACGTAGTTCTTCAGCAGTTCAGTCATGGCGGCGGGTCTCTGCGAGGGGTTCAGGGGTGAATTCAATCGCGCCTTGCGGCAACAGATAGAGCACGAGCGCCCGCCCATTGGCGACGGTCGGACGATGCGCGCTGCCGGGGCCGTACACGCACCAGCCCGCCGGATGGCCATCGAACGTCGCGCCTTCGGTAAGCGGCATGATCAGATCGATCTCGCCGTGCGGATGGACATGGTGCGGGCCGGCCATATCCTGCATGTCGACCACGTCGACGGAAAAGCCATGCGTGGCCGGCAGCGGCTTGAAGATGCGGCCATAGCGGAGGCCGCCGTCTTCACGGTTGCATAGCCAGCCTTGCGCGACGCCGGTGCGGCAGGCCTGAGCTAGCTCGTGGAAGGTCGTGCCGGCGCCCGGACCGGCCGTGGAGCCATCAGCCGGCCACGTTGCGTTCAGCCACGCCGCCAGAGCGTGGTCGAGTGGCCGGCCCTGGAGTTGAACGGTCACGCCTGCGATCAGACGCTCGAAATCTTCAGGGGATATTGCAGGGGACATGCAAGCCTCCAGCGACGGCGCACACGCACCTTATTTCATGCGCGCGTGCCGTCCGTCTCCGATGCGCCGCCAGAAAAACCGTGCGGCGTTTGTTATTGGATCAATATTTGGCGAAAATTAACGGGTCATGCAGTGCTTGTCAAGCACTATAGTACATGTATCGTGGTATTGGGAGCGTGAAACATGAATCAGAATTACTCCGCAGCACCAGCATCACCCGCCGACGAGCCCGCCGACGACCGCGCCCGCGAGGAGCGGGGCGAGCGGGAAGAGCGCGATCCGTTCCTGACGGCGATGGGTGAGCGCGTGCGCCTGCTGCGCGCCCGCCGCGGCATGACGCGCAAGACGCTCGCTACCGAAACGGGCCTGTCCGAGCGGCACCTGGCGAATCTGGAATCGGGGGTCGGCAACGCCTCGGTGCTGGTGTTGCGGCAGATCGCGGCGACCCTCAATTGCCCGCTCGCCGAGGTCATCGGCGACGAAACCACCTCATCGGCCGAATGGCTGCTGATCCGCGAGCTGTTGCAGGGGCGCGACCAGGCGGCATTGCAGCGCGCCCGTATCGCGCTCGCCGACATGTTCGCGCAGGCGCCGCGCGATCCGCATCGCAAGGACCGGATCGCCTTGATCGGCCTGCGCGGCGCGGGCAAGTCGACGCTCGGGCGGATGCTCGCGCAGGAGCGCAAGGTGCCGTTCGTCGAGCTCACGCGCGTGATCGAGCAACTGGCCGGCTGTCCGCCGTCGGAGATCCATTCGCTGTATGGGGCGGCCGCCTATCGCCGCTACGAGCACCGGGCGCTGGAGGCGGTGATCCACGAGCATGAGCGTGCGGTGATCGCGTCGCCGGGCGGCCTCGTCTCCGAATCGGGCACCTTTAACGCGCTGCTCGCACACTGCTACACCGTCTGGCTGCAGGCCACGCCGGAAGAGCACATGCGCCGCGTCGTGGCACAAGGCGATCTGCGTCCCATGTCGGGCAACAAGGAGGCGATGGACGACCTCAAGCGCATTCTCGCCGGCCGCAGCGAACTGTATGGCCGCGCGGATATGAGCTTCGACACCAGCGAGAAAACGCTGGCCGACGCCTACCTGCAATTGCGCGACCGCCTGGCTGCGCGGCTGGCGGCGGAAACCGTCGACGACACCCGGGCGGGCTGAGCGTGCGCTGACGTGCGCCCTGATGTGCTCACGTTAGGGCGGGTTGACTAAGGGTTTGTACGTAAACATGCATTAAAGTGCTTTACGTGGGTGTGACAATGCACTATTGTTCAAAACACAGTTAGGCATTGTCCAGGAGACGCCCATGTCCGCAGCGCAAACTCTGATTGCCCCAGTCGACTACCGCACCGATCCCTCGCAGTACAAGCACTGGAAGCTGAGCTTCAACGGTCCCGTTGCGACGCTCGGCATCGATATTGCCGAGGACGGCGGAATCCGCGACGGCTACAAGCTGAAACTGAATTCCTACGACCTTGGCGTCGATATCGAACTGCACGACGCGATCCAGCGCATCCGCTTCGAGCATCCCGAAGTCAGGACGGTGGTCCTGACGAGCCTGAAGGACCGCGTGTTCTGCTCGGGCGCAAATATCTTCATGCTGGGTCTCTCGACGCATGCGTGGAAGGTCAACTTCTGCAAGTTCACCAACGAAACGCGTAACGGTCTGGAAGACTCGTCGCGCCACTCGGGTCTCAAGTTTCTCGCCGCAGTGAACGGCGCGTGCGCGGGCGGCGGTTATGAACTGGCGCTGGCGTGCGATGAGATCTGGCTGGTCGACGACCGTTCTTCGTCGGTGTCGCTGCCTGAGGTGCCGCTGCTTGGTGTCCTGCCGGGCACGGGCGGTCTCACGCGGGTGACCGACAAGCGCCGTGTGCGTCACGACCGGGCGGATATTTTCTGCACGCTGGTCGAAGGGATTCGCGGCGAGCGGGCCAAGGAATGGCGTCTGGTCGACGAGGTGGTGAAGCCCAACCAGTTCGATCAGGCGATTGCGGCCCGTGCACTGGAACTGGCCGCGCAGAGCGACCGTCCTGCCGATGCGAAAGGCGTGGCACTGACGCGCATTGAACGCAGCGAGCGAGAAGACGGACTCGGTTACGCGACGCTCGATATCAGCATCGACCGTGCAAAGCGTATTGCCACCTTTACCGCCAAAGCGCCGCGCGCAACGCAACCCGCCGGCATCGACGCCATTGTCGCGGCAGGCGCAGGCTGGTGGCCGCTGCAATTCGCCCGCGAACTCGACGATGCGATCCTGTCGATGCGCACCAACGAACTCGATATCGGCACGTGGATCTTCAAAACCGAAGGCGATGCCCGCAACGTGCTGGCCGCGGACGCCACGTTGATGCAGCACAGGGACCACTGGTTCGTGCGCGAAACGATCGGCCTGCTGCGCCGCACGCTGGCGCGCATCGATGTCTCGTCGCGTTCCCTGTTCGCGCTGATCGAACCGGGCTCGTGCTTTGCGGGCACTTTCGCCGAACTCGCGTTCGCGGCCGATCGCACCTACATGGCGGCGTTGCCGGGCAATGAGGATGAAGAGCCGGCGCTCACGCTGTCGGAAGTCAACTTCGGCCTGTATCCGCTGGTTACGCATCAATCGCGGCTCGCACGCCGTTTCTATGAGGAGGCGGCGCCCCTCGATGCGGTGCGCGCGAAGATCGGCACGGCCATCAAGCCGGTGGAGGCCGAGCGTCTCGGGCTCGTGACCGCCGCGCCGGACGACATCGACTGGGCCGACGAAATCCGCATCGCGCTGGAAGAGCGCGCGGCGATGTCGCCGGATGCACTGACCGGTCTCGAAGCGAATCTGCGCTTTAACGGTCCTGAGACGATGGAGACGCGCATCTTCGGCCGCCTGACTGCCTGGCAGAACTGGATTTTCAACCGGCCGAACGCGGTGGGCGAGAAAGGTGCGCTCAAGGTGTACGGCAAGGGCAGCAAGGCGCAATTCGACGTCTCGCGGGTTTGACGGCGCGCATTTGCGGCCCGCTGCCTGCACTGCACCTGATACACGCACTGCACATATTGCACCCATTGATTTCAGCGCATCGCTACGCGCCTCTCGAACCCGATACGCCAGTTTCCCGACCAAGGAACCGAACATGTCCACCATCAACTACAGCGAAAAGATCCCGAACAACGTCAACCTCGCCGACGACCGCGCCTTGCAGCGCGCTCTCGAACAGTGGCAGCCGAACTTCCTGTCATGGTGGGGCGATATGGGTCCTGACGGCTCGCACAATTACGACGTCTATCTGCGCACGGCGGTGAGTGTCGACGCCGGCGGCTGGGCGCATTTCGATCACGTGAAGATGCCCGACTACCGTTGGGGCATTTTTCTCACGCCGGGCGAGCAGGACCGCAAGATCCAGTTCGGCGAGCACAAGGGCGAAGCGGCATGGCAGGACGTGCCCGGCGAACATCGTGCGAACCTGCGCCGCATCATCGTCACGCAGGGCGACACGGAGCCGGCCTCGGTGGAGCAGCAGCGTCACCTCGGGCTGACCGCGCCTTCGATGTACGACTTGCGCAACCTGTTTCAGGTGAACGTCGAAGAGGGGCGGCATCTGTGGGCGATGGTGTATCTGCTGCATCGCTACTTTGGCCGCGACGGCCGCGAAGAAGCCGAAGCGCTGCTGGGACGCCGCTCCGGCGACGACGACAATCCGCGCATTCTCGGCGCTTTCAACGAGAAGACGCCGGACTGGCTCGCGTTCTACATGTTCACGTATTTCACGGATCGCGACGGCAAGTTCCAGTTGTCCGCGCTCGCCGAATCGGGCTTCGATCCGCTCGCGCGGACCACGAAGTTCATGCTGACCGAGGAAGCGCATCACATGTTCGTTGGAGAGTCCGGCGTCTCGCGCGTGGTACAGCGCACCGCGCAGGTCATGAACGAACTGAAGACCGACGACGTGAACAGGATTCGCGCCGCCGGCGTAATCGACCTGCCGACGATCCAGCGTTATCTGAACTTCCACTACTCGGTGACGATCGATCTGTTCGGCGCCGATCATTCGTCGAACGCCGCGACGTTCTATAGCTCGGGCCTGAAGGGCCGCTATGAGGAAACCAAACGCGACGACGATCATCAGCTCAACGGGCAGAGCTACAAACTGCTCGACGTGCAGGACGGCAAGCTGGTCGAGCGCGAAGTGCCGATGCTCAACGCCATGAACGAAGTGCTGCGCGACGATTACATCAAGGATTCGGTGGCGGGTGTGAACCGCTGGAACAAGGTGCTGGAGAAGGCAGGCATCGATTTTCGCCTGAGCGTGCCGCATAAGGCGTTCAATCGCCAGATCGGCACGTTCGCCGGCACCCGTGTATCGCCGGATGGCCGTGTGATCAGCGCGGCCGAATGGGCCGCCCATGAAGCGAACTGGCTGCCCAGCGCGGAAGACCGTGCCTATGTGGCCTCGCTGATGGGCCGCGTGACCGAAGCCGGCAAGTTCGCCAACTGGATTGCACCACCGGCGATGGGCGTCAATCGTCAGCCGGTCGATTTCGAATACGTGCGCTTTAACTGATTGATCGGGTAGTGCGGAAACAAGGTAGGAGGTAGGCATGAACGGCCCAGTATCGATCGATATTCTCAGGCAGCACCTGATCGATCCGGAGATCTGCATTCGCTGCAACACCTGCGAAGAAACCTGTCCGGTCGATGCGATCACGCACGACGAAAACAACTACGTCGTGAAGGCAGACCTCTGCAACGGCTGCATGGCCTGCGTGCCGCCATGCCCAACCGGCGCAATCGACAACTGGCGCATGGTGCTCAAGCCCGACGCCTACAGCATCGACGAACAGTTGGGCTGGGACGTGCTGCCGGAGCAGGGCACGATGGCGGCAGCACCGGCGCAAGACCCAGACGCATTGGCGGCGGACGATGCCTCACCGGATGCGCCCGCTGTGGAAGCGGATACGGTACGCGGTTCGACAGTGCCGCCGTGGTCCGCGGCGAAGCCCTATGTGAACCTCTACACGCACAAGGCGCCCACGACCGCGACAGTGGTGGGCAACTACCGGCTCACCGACGCCGCCACCGAAAGCGACATCCATCACATCGTGCTGGACTTCGGCTCGATGCCGTTTCCGGTGCTGGAGGGGCAGTCGATCGGCATTCTGCCGCCGGGCGCCACTGCCGACGGCCGGCTGCATCACGCGCGCCAGTATTCGATCGCAAGCCCGCGCGACGGCGAGCGTCCCGGCTACAACAACGTCTCGCTCACGGTCAAGCGCGTCACCCAGGATCATGACGGCAGCGCCACGACGGGCGTGTGCTCGAACTATCTGTGCGATCTGAAGAAGGGCGACGTGGTCAACGTGATCGGGCCGTTCGGCGGCACGTTTCTGATGCCGAACCATCCGAACTCGCATTTGCTGATGATCTGCACCGGCACGGGTTCGGCGCCGATGCGGGCGATGACCGAGTATCGCCGGCGCCGCCGCCTGAAAGGCGCAACCGGCAAGCTGATGCTGTTTTTCGGCGCACGCACGAAAGAGGAATTGCCGTACTTCGGACCGCTGACCAATCTGCCCAAAGACTTCATCGACACGAATCTGGCCTTCTCGCGCACGCCCGGCCAGCCGAAACGCTACGTGCAGGATGCGATGCGCGAACGCGGGGTGGATGTCGCGCAACTGCTCAAGGACGACAACACGTATATCTACGTCTGCGGTCTCAAGGGCATGGAAGACGGCGTGTTGCAGGCGCTCAAGGAAATCGGCGAACTGCACGGGCTCGATTGGGAAGGCTTGTGGGCACGTCTGAAGCGGGAGGGGCGGCTGCATCTCGAGACGTACTGATACGCGAGCTGGCCTTCGCATCCTGGGAGGCGCGGGCCAGCGCTCTTACTCCTTGCCTTCCCGCCGCTTCGGCGATACCGCACCGCATGCGCGAATCACCAGTTGCACCACTTCCTCAGTGGACGCGTCGAACGCCTTCTGGCTGAGCGCGCGCTTGCCGCCCAGCGCCACAATCTGCGCATCGAAATCCGCGTAGTGCTGCGTGGCGGCCCAGATCATATACATCAACGTCTGCGCACTGACCGGGGCCAGCAGGCCGCGCGCAATCCAGTCGTCGATCACCGTGACGCGGCTCTCGAGCCAGGGCTTGACGCGCTGCGTCAGGATGTCCTGCATATGCTCCGCGCCGTGGATGATCTCGTTGGCCCACACCTTCGAACCAAGCGGGCGCCGCCGCGACAGCTCCATCTTCGCACGCACATAGCCGCTGATGGCTTCCACCGGATCGTCGCTGGCCTCGAAGGTGTCGGCCGCGCGGTGCCAGTCTTCGAACAGGTCTTCGAGCACCCGGCGGTATAGCGCGAGCTTGGTCGGGAAGTAGTAGTGCAGGTTGGCTTTCGGCAAGCCTGCACGTTCGGCGATCATCGCCGTGCTGGCGCCCTCCAGCCCGCGCTCGGCAAATACGGCTTCCGCGCACGCCAGCAGATGGGCCTCGTTCGATTCGCGGATGTGCGCCTTGCGCCGCCGCAAAGGGGCTGGGGTCTCATCGTTTTCAGCCATGTCGGCTGCCACTTCGTCGTGTTTCATTGTTGGCCTCGCGCGGCGCGCATGCCGCGTCGCGCTTCATTCTAGTCGTTTAGGTGCGCATTGAGCTAGCTGGGGCGCGCCGGTTCGCGATGCGCAAAGAGCGCATGCTGCGTCGCAATGGCACGCTTCTCGCTCTGTATTCGTCCATACGAAAAGCATTGATTTGGCGGTGTTAATCGTCTACAACCTGTCCAACTGGACAGGATTGGGAGAGCGGCCCGTGCCCCGGGGTTTGCCCCGGGTGTGTGCTTCACGGGAAACGGCAATGCATGCACCGCGGCCGTGCGGCGACGCCCCAAAATCCGCCGTAGATGCACCAGTTGGCAGTCGTTGGCATGGTCGGTTCACTGAAAGGAGCGAGACGAATGAACGCGGTATCCGAGGCGTTAAAGCATGCTGAACCCGCTACGTCGATCAAGGTTGACGGCAAGCGTCTGTGGGACAGCCTGATGACGATGGCGAAGATCGGCGCAACGCCGAAGGGCGGCGTCTGCCGCCTGGCGCTGACCGATCTCGACAAGGAGGGGCGTGACCTGATCGTGAGCTGGGCGAAACAGGCGGGCTGCACGGTCACGGTCGATCAGATGGGCAATGTCTTCATGCGCCGCGCCGGGCGCAATCCGGACGCGCTGCCGGTGATGACCGGCTCGCACGCCGATTCGCAACCCACCGGCGGCCGCTTCGACGGCATCTATGGTGTGCTGGGCGGGCTCGAAGTAATTCGCAGTCTGAACGATCACGGCATCGAGACCGAGCATCCGGTGGAGGTGGTGATCTGGACCAACGAGGAAGGCTCGCGCTTTGCCCCGGCGATGGTGGCCTCGGGCGTGTTCGCCGGCGTGTTTACGCTCGAGTACGGGCTGTCACGCAAGGACGTGGACGGCAAGACGATCGGCGAGGAGCTCAAGCGCATCGGCTATGCCGGCGACCAGCCGTGCGGCGGCCGGCCCGTGCATGCGGCGTTCGAATTGCACATCGAACAGGGACCGATTCTCGAAGCGGAACACAAGACTATCGGTGTCGTCACCGATGCCCAGGGGCAGCGCTGGTACGAAATCACCTTCACCGGCCAGGAAGCGCATGCCGGCCCGACGCCCATGCCGCGCCGCCGCGATGCGCTGCTGGGCGCGGCGCGCGTGGTCGATCTGGTCAACCGCATCGGCCTCGATCATGCGCCGTTCGGCTGTGCGACGGTGGGCATGCTGCAGGTGTACCCGAACTCGCGCAACGTGATCCCGGGGCGCGTTTTCTTCACCGTGGATTTTCGCCATCCCGACGATGCCGTGCTCGCGAAGATGGACGCCGCGCTGCGCGAAGGCGTCGAGCGGATTGCGAGCGGCATTGGCCTCGAAACCCAGCTCGAACAGATTTTCTACTATGCCCCGGTCAAGTTCGACGCCGACTGCGTGAAGTCTGTGCGCGCCGCTGCGCAGCGCTTCGGCTATCCGCATCGCGACATGGTGTCGGGGGCGGGACACGATGCCTGCTACCTGTCGCAGGTCGCGCCGACTTCGATGGTGTTCGTGCCTTGTGTCGACGGCATCAGCCACAACGAGATCGAAGACGCCACGCTCGAATGGATCGAGGCGGGCGCCAACGTCTTGCTGCATGCGATGGTGGAGCGCGCGTGCGAGCCGGCTTCATGAACGTGCGAGAGGAGATGGGGTGCTGTGCCGGCCACTGATGGGTCTGGATTAGCCGGGTCTGCGTTAGCGCCTTCAGAACAAGCCTGACCGTATCGCCTATAAAACACGTCGTCCCGACCGCGCTTGCAGTGCGGCCGGCGGGCACGGCTACGTCCTCACATTGAAGAAGGAACGTGTATGGCCATCAAGCATACCGGCGACATTGCTGCGCAGCGCCTGTCGCCCGAGCAGCTTTCCTGCGAATTCACGGATATCGCGCCCTTGCTCGATCCGGCCGCCGCAGCGGTGGCGGCGAGCCGCTGTCACTACTGTTACGACGCGCCGTGCATTCAGGCCTGTCCGACGCAGATCGACATTCCCGGTTTTATCCGCAAGATCGGCAACGGCAACCTGAAGGGCGCCGCCGTGGATATTCTCTCGGCGAATCCTTTGGGCGGCATGTGCGCGCGGGTCTGCCCGACCGAGATTCTTTGCGAAGGTGCTTGCGTGCGCAACCATCAGGACGAGAAACCGGTGGCGATCGGCGCGCTGCAGCGTCATGCGACCGACTGGGCGCTGGCGCGTGGTGAGGTGTTGTTCAAGCGTGCGCCCGAGACCGGGAGGCATATCGCCGTGGTCGGCGCGGGTCCGGCGGGTCTCGCCTGCGCGCATCGCCTGGCGCTGGCCGGTCACACCGTGACGATTTACGACGCGCACGACAAGGCCGGCGGGCTGAACGAATACGGCATCGCCGCTTATAAGACAGTGGACGATTTTGCGCAGCGTGAAGTGGCGTGGCTGCTGTCAGTGGGCGGCATCTCAATCAGGACCGGCGTGACGCTCGGCCGCGATCTGAGTCTCGACGCGTTGCGCAAGCAGCATGACGCGGTGTTTCTCGCCATCGGCCTCACTGGCGTGCGTGAACTGGCGCTGGAAGGCGAGGCGCTTGCCGGCGTGCTCAATGCAGTGGATTTCATCGAGCAGGTGCGCCAGGCGGGCGATCTCGCCACGGTGCCGGTGGGGCGCCGTGTGGTGGTGATCGGCGGCGGCAATACAGCGGTGGATGCCGCCGTGCAAAGCCGCAAGCTTGGCGCGACGACGGTGACGATGGTCTACCGGCGCGGCGTCGAGACGATGAGCGCGACCTGGGCCGAGCGCGAATTCGCGCAGAGCCAGGGCGTGACGCTCATCACGCATGCGAAGCCGGTGCGGCTGCTGGGCAGCGACGGCGCGGTGACGGGCGTCGAGTTCGAGCGCGCCTCTGCCGCGGGTGTGGAGCGCTTCGCTGTCGAGGCGGACATGGTGCTGAAGGCCATCGGCCAGACGCTGGTGGCGCTGGGTGTGGAGCGCGATCTGCTGACGCTCGACGGCAGCCGGATTGCCGTCGATGCGAATGGGCAGACCTCGTTGCCCGATGTCTGGGCCGGTGGCGACTGCGCGGCGACGGGCGGCATCGACCTGACGGTGCAGGCGGTACAGGACGGCAAGCTCGCCGCTGCTGCCATCGACGCGTATTTTGCCCGCACGGCGGTCAAGGCCGCCTAGCGAGCGGCAAAGCCCCGCACCAAGTGACGTAATGAGTGACGCACCAAGCGACACCACGACAAAACAGAGTCCCCAAGGAGCCGAACATGGCCGATCTGCGCTGTACGATTGCCGGCATCACCTCGCCGAACCCTTTCTGGCTCGCCTCCGCGCCGCCGACCGACAAGGCCTATAACGTCAACCGCGCCTTTGAGGCGGGCTGGGGCGGTGTGGTCTGGAAAACGCTCGGCCTCGACCCGCATGTGGTGAACGTCAGCTCGCGCTACGGCGCGGTGCAATGGAACGGCCAGCGCATCGCCGGCCTGAACAATATCGAACTGATTACCGATCGCCCGCTCGACGTCAATCTTCGCGAGATCGCCCAGGTCAAGCGCGACTGGCCGGACCGCGCGCTGATCGTCTCGCTGATGGTGCCGTGCAACGAGCGCGACTGGAAATGGATTCTGCCGCTCGTCGAAGACACCGGCGCCGATGCAGTGGAACTGAACTTCGGCTGCCCGCACGGCATGAGCGAGCGCGGCATGGGTGCGGCGGTGGGCCAGGTGCCGGAATACGTGGAGATGGTCACGCGTTGGGTCAAGGAGGGCACGAAGCTGCCTTGCCTCGTGAAGCTGACGCCGAACATCAGCGATATCCGCATGGGCTCGCGTGCGGCCTATAAGGGCGGCGCGGACGGCGTGTCGCTCATCAACACCATCAACTCGATTGTCGGCGTGGACCTGGACGTGATGGCGCCCATGCCGATCGTCGACGGCAAGGGTACGCACGGCGGATATTGCGGACCGGCGGTCAAGCCGATTGCACTGAACATGGTGGCCGAGATCGCCCGCGATGTCGAAACGCCCAATCTGCCGATCTCCGGCATCGGCGGTATTTCAACGTGGCGCGATGCAGCGGAATTCATCGTGCTGGGCGCGGGCAGCGTGCAGGTCTGCACGGCGGCCATGCATTACGGCTTCCGGATCGTCTCGGACCTCGCCGACGGTTTGTCGAACTGGATGGACGAGAAAGGCGACGCGACGCTCGACGCGATTCGCGCTCGCGCGGTGCCCAACGTCACGGACTGGCAGTACCTGAACCTCAAGTACGACATCAAGGCGCGCATCGACCAGGACAAGTGCATTCAGTGCGGCTTGTGCCATATCGCCTGCGAGGACACCTCGCACCAGGCCATCACGCGAGAAAAAGATGGCGTGCGGCATTTTGAAGTGGTGGACTCCGAGTGTGTCGGGTGCAATTTATGCATGCATGTCTGCCCGGTCGATCAATGCATTACGATGGAACGGGTCGACGCGGGTGAATACGCCAACTGGACCACGCACCCGAACAACCCGGCGCGGGTGCAGGCAGGCGAACCGCAGGCAGAACAAACCGCGGCGCAACACGCCCAAGCCCACGCCGCCGCGAAAGCGGCCTGAAATGTGGCCCGAAAAACGGCCCGAGAATGGCCCGAAAACGGCCCGGGTGGCCTGAGCGGCGAAGCAGGATTGCAGCACACGATGCGCTTGTGACGATGTGAGTTTCTATCCGGCCCGACGCCCCCGCAAACACGCATAGAGGGGCGCGGGCCACAACGACGAACCGGAGATTGTTCAATGAAATCGACAGCGCAAGGCGCCGAGCCGCAGCTAGCGGCCGGCGTGCAGGGCAGCAGTCTTTATAACGACGACCTGGCGCCGACCGGCGTCGCGCAGCGCACCTGGAAGTGGTATCACTTCGCGGCGCTGTGGGTGGGGATGGTGATGAATATCGCTTCGTACATGCTCGCGGCCGGCTTGACCGAGCAGGGCATGTCGCCGTGGCAGGCGGTGCTCACGGTGCTGCTCGGCAACCTGATCGTACTGGTGCCGATGCTGCTGATCGGCCATGCCGGGGCAAAACACGGCATTCCGTATGCGGTGCTGGTGCGCTCCTCGTTCGGCACCCAGGGCGCGAAACTGCCGGCCATGTTGCGCGCGATCGTGGCCTGCGGCTGGTACGGCATCCAGACGTGGCTTGGCGGCAGTGCGATCTATACGCTGCTCAATATCCTCACCGGCAATGCATTGCATGGCGAGGCGCTGCCGTTTCTCGACATCTCGCTCGCACAGCTGGCGTGCTTCCTCGTGTTCTGGGCCTTGCAGATCTACTTCATCGTGCACGGCACCGACTCGATCCGCTGGCTCGAAAGCTGGTCCGCGCCGATCAAGGTCGTGATGTGCATTGCGCTGGTCTGGTGGGCGACGTCGAAGGCCGGTGGTCTGGGCTCGATGCTGTCGGCGCCGTCGCAATTCGTGGCGGGCGGCAAGAAAGAAGGACTCTTCTGGGTGACGTTCTGGCCGGGGTTGACCGCGATGGTCGGGTTCTGGGCCACGCTCGCGCTGAACATTCCCGACTTCACGCGCTTTGCCCGCTCGCAGCGCGACCAGGTGATCGGCCAGTCGATCGGCTTGCCGGCGCCCATGGCGCTGCTCTCGGTGATCTCGGTGGTGGTGACGTCGGCCACCGTGGTGATCTACGGCAAGGCGATCTGGGATCCTATCGATCTGACGAGCCGCATGACTGGCATCGGCGTGGGCGTTGCGCTGGTGATCCTCACACTCGATACGATGTGCTGCAATCTTGCCGCCAATCTCGTGGGGCCGGCTTACGACTTTTCGAGCCTGTGGCCGAAGGGCATTAGTTATCGCGTAGGCGGCATGATCACCGCGACGATTGCCATTGTGATGATGCCGTGGAAGATTCTGGCCACGACCCAAGGCTATATTTTCACGTGGCTGGTCGGCTATTCCGCCTTGCTTGGACCGGTGGCCGGTATCCTGATGGTGGACTACTTCCTGATTCGCGGCACGCGGCTCGATTCGCGCGAACTGTTCGATGAGAACGGCGAATACAGCTATACGGGCGGCTGGAATATCGGCGCGGTGGTCGCGCTGCTGGTGGGGGTCTTGCCGAATCTGCCGGGCTTTCTGCATACCGCCTTTCCGGCGGCGTTTCCCAATGTGCCCGCGTTTTTCAACACGCTGTACACGTATGCATGGTTTGTGGGTCTCGCGCTGGCATCCATCGTCTATAGCGCGTGGATGAAACTGAGCAAGGGGCCGAGCGCGCGGGTGGCGAGCGCCTGAGGCCTTGAAAGGTCTGCAAATGCAGTGTGAAGCATGAAGCATTAAGCATGAGACGGGCATGCCTTGCGCAACGCTAGCATGCCCGCCGCGGTAAGCGCAGTAACGAACACGTAGCAGTCAATGAGGAGGCAGCAAGATGACGACTCTGATTCGCGGCGGCACGGTAATCGACGCGGACCGTAGCTGGCGGGCGGACGTATTGTGTGCCGACCCGCAGGACGGCGGTACGATCCTGCAGGTTGGGCCGGAGCTGGAGGCACCGGCGGGCGCGTCGATTGTGGACGCGCATGGACAATACGTGATGCCCGGCGGCATCGACCCGCATACGCATATGGAGTTGCCCTTCATGGGCACCACGGCGAGCGACGACTTCTATACGGGCACGGCGGCGGGCCTCTCGGGCGGCACCACCAGCATCATCGACTTCGTGATCCCAAGCCCGCGCCAGTCGCTGATGGAGGCCTTTCACTCATGGCGTGGTTGGGCCGAAAAGGCCGCCGCCGACTACGGCTTTCATGTCGCGGTGACGTGGTGGGACGAATCGGTGCATCGCGACATGGGCACGCTCGTGCATGAACATGGGGTGTCGAGCTTCAAGCACTTCATGGCCTACAAGAACGCCATCATGGCGGACGACGAAGTGCTGGTGAACAGCTTCGCGCGTTCGCTCGAACTGGGGGCGCTGCCCACCGTGCATGCGGAGAACGGCGAACTGGTGTTCCAGTTGCAGCGGCAATTGCTGGCGAAAGGCATTACCGGACCGGAAGCGCATCCGCTCTCGCGGCCGCCCGAAGTGGAGGGCGAAGCGGCCAATCGGGCGATCCGCATTGCGCAGGTGCTCGGTGTGCCGGTGTATATCGTGCACGTGTCGTCGAAAGACGCGGTCGATGCGATTGCGCGCGCGCGTAGCCAGGGCTTGCGCGTGTTCGGCGAAGTGCTGCCGGGGCATCTCGTGATCGATGAGGCTGTCTACCGCGATCCGGACTGGACGCGTGCCGCCGCGCATGTGATGAGTCCGCCGTTCCGTTCCAGCGAGCATCGCGAGGCGCTCTGGAGCGGACTGCAAGCGGGGCAGTTACACACGACCGCAACCGATCACTGCGTGTTCTGCGCGTCGCAGAAGGCGATGGGCCGCGAGGACTTCACAAAGATTCCGAACGGCTGCGGCGGGGTTGAAGACCGCATGTCGGTGCTGTGGCATCACGGCGTGAACGCCGGGCGTCTCACGCCGAACGAGTTTGTGCGGATCACGTCAGCCAATGCGGCGCAAATCTTTAACCTGTATCCGCGCAAAGGCGCCGTGCAGGTTGGAGCGGACGCCGACCTGGTGGTGTGGGACCCGGCAGCCACCAAAACCATTTCGGTCAAGACCCATCACCAGAAGGTGGATTTCAACGTGTTCGAAGGCATGACGGTGCAGGGCGTGGCCACGCATACGCTCACGCGCGGCGCGCTGGCGTGGAGCGATGGCGATCTGCGGGCGGTGCGCGGCGCGGGCCAATATCTGAAGCGTCCGCCCAACGCCGCTTACTTCGACGCGATCCGGGTGGCCAACAAGCTCAAGGAGCCGCATGCGGTAGAGCGCTAACCGTTAGGGCGCGCGCGGACGGTGTTCGGGTACCGCTGCGCGCTCGCTGCGTTTCGTTCGTTAAAGCTTGGACGGGCTCGCGTGCTCGTCCTGCGCGCTCGCGGGCGCACCCGGCACCACCGGCTTGCCTTGAGTCCAGTTGATGAAGCCGTTCAGCATCGGGTGAAACAGCGGGTCATCAAGGCCCGCCATGTTGACTGCGCTGGTATCGATCAGCAAAACGGTCTTTCCGGTGCTCGCGTCAACCGCCTTCATGGTGCCTTCGAACACATAACCGCCCTTGAAGATGGCATTCGGCTCGACGATCAGGAACGGGCCGATTTCCTTGCTTAGGTTATTCAGTCCAACCAGATCGGAAACGTTCGGCACCTTGCTGCCGAGGTTGCGCTCGATCACCAGCGCCTCAAGGTCATCCTTCGTCATGACCTTCTTGAAGGTGTGCATATCCTTGAATGCCGCAACGAAGAAATCCACGAAACGCGGGTTCGGCGTTTCGGCATTGATCTTCAGATACAGCATTTGCGTATAGGCGGGATCGAACTTGTCGACGACCTTGACGTCTTCCGGCTTGAGCGTGGAGTGCGTCGCGTACAGGCCGGTGGTGGGGTCCGGCTGATCGACGTGAAGGGTGGCGTTGCAACCGGCGAGCAGGGCGACAAACGTGACGGCAGTAGCGAGACGAAGCATGGCTTCCTTTGTGGTTATCTGGTTTTTGATTAATGCCTGCTTTTATATCGGCATTCAAGTTCATTTCTTTAGAAACCCGATGAGGTGGGCGGATTGATTATTCGCCAGGCATATAGCGCCAAAACTCGCAAATGCATGAAAGCAAACCCGCAGGCGCGGCCGGAAGCTTCAGTTTCCGCCGGGATGGCCGTTATCCAGATGCGGGCAGGTGCCGCCTCATTCAGGCCGTCTATGTCGAGACTGATCTCTTCGCTGTTTTTGCTCCTTCTGGTGGCGCCGCTTGTCCTGTTCATGCGGCCCGGTTTCGCCGATGCGCCGCCGGCGATCCCACCCGAGGACGCGCCGCGCGCGCCGCTCAACGAACAGATCCTGAGCGTGCCGGTGGAAACCTCGCCGCCGGTGCGTCTGCAGGTGACGCTCTTCATGCCCTCGCACGGCGGGCCGTTTCCGCTGGTGCTGGTGAATCACGGCTCATCGCCGGTTCCGGCGAACGCGCCGCGCGTGGGCGACAACTTCATTCCCTACTATTTCCTGTCGCGCGGCTATGCGGTGGCGATGCCGATGATGCGCGGCTATGCCGGCTCCGGGGGCTATCAGCGGCCGCATGGCTGCGACGTCGCCGGGATCGGTCTTGACGCGGCGCGCGACATCCGCAAGGTGCTCGATTACGTCAAGCAGTTGCCTGGCATCGACGCCTCGCAGATTATCGTCGCCGGCAAAAGCATGGGCGGATGGAACACGCTGGCGTTCGGCTCGCTCAATCCACCCGACGTCAAGGGGCTCCTGAGTTTTGCGGGTGGCGTCAAGGAGTCGGATTGCCGTAGCCCGGATGCGAGCCTGATCAGCGCGGCGGGACAATTCGGCGCACGAACCAAGCTGCGTTCGATCTGGTTCTTCGGCGAGAACGACCAGATCTTTTCCACTTCGACATGGCAAGGGATGTTCAGGCAGTACACCGCGGCGGGTGCCCGTGCCGAACTGGTGGACTACGGCGTGTTCCAGACGGATGCTCACGGGATGACGGCATCGGGCGCGGGCTTGCCGTTGTGGGTGCAGAAAGCGGACACGTTTCTCGCCGGCATCGGCATGCCGAGCCAGGAGGTCAATCCGGAGTACCTGCCGGAGCGCGCCCGCGCGGCGAGCGCGTATGCGGACATCAACGACCTGAGCGCTGTGCCGTATATGAATGACAAGGAGCTCGACACGGTGTACCGGCGGTTTCTGGCGGCGCCGTTGCCGCGCGCCATTGCCATCGGCTCGACGAATGCGGTCTCCGCTTCAGGCGGTTTCGATCCAGGTCTCTCGGCGCTCGATAAATGCTGGAAGCTGACGCGCTATTGCCAGATCTACGCGGTCGACAATACGGTTGTCTGGCCGCGGCTCGAAGGCGAGCCACCGGGCACCAGGTTCGCCGCGCTCGCTAACGTTGAGGCCGTTCCTTATCTGAATGCGCAAGGTCGTCAGGCATACAAACGGTTTTTGGGCACGCGCAATCCGCGCGCATTTGCCATTGCCCCGGATGGAGCCTGGGGCGCGGGATCGGGTGTCGATCCGATCAACGATGCGCTGGTTGCGTGCGCCAACGGACACACCGGCTGCCAGCTCTATGCGGTGAATCGCGACGTGGTGTGGATGGGGAAGTGAGCGGGTTTGTGCGTCGCAAAAGACCACGGGTCGTAAGTGCTTCACGAGGATTCCGAACGGTTTCCAAAAAGTTGAATGCTGCGTACCGGTATTGCGAAATCATGAGGTAAATTTGGGTAGCACGGCACCGGATGACTTCGTTTTTCCGGTCATTGTTTCGCGGTTTTATCCTCGTCGATTTTTTGCTTGATGCTGCGCCGATGCTTCCTTGACAAACGCGTACCGCGTCTCCTATTTTTCATCTGCAGTCCGAACGCGACGATTCAACTAAACGATATCGCCACCCATGTGAGCGGATTATCCAATCTGAATAAACAGGAATGCTAATGATTTAGCATGACTGCTCGAATCTATGCCCGTTGAATCAACTTGGCTCTCAACCGCTGTCTGATCCGATCCACGGCAATCCCCGGCAATCCGTATGAACACGGCTCCGACGGATTCTCTTCGACGATAGCGGCCTTTGTGAAACGGTAGCTGAACCCACCACCGAGGATAGAGATGAAACGAGATGAGGGTCTTGCCGGCAAGCGCCGGCGCGACCGGCGCTGCTTGCCGGTATTAGGGGCTGTGGCGCTCGTGACTGCGCTGCTCGGCGGATGCGGAGGAGGCGACGGCGGTTCGGTGGCCGGCACCGCTGCCAATGCGCAGCAGACGGCGGCGAACCAGCAGGCCACGGCCCTGTCGCAAGCCCAGACACAGTCGACGGCACAGACACAATCGCAAGCGCAGACGCCAGCCGCCAATCAGCCCTACGTTGACCCGGTCGCCTATTCGACCAACGCAACCGACGGTCTCGCCGCGTCACAGGTCGCGGAGAAGGCGGCCATCATGCACTACCAATGGTCGTTGGGCCGTACGCCGGTCAATTACACGACCACCACGGGACATTTGACCGCCATGGACTCCAGCGGCAATCCTGAAGCCACGATGTCCTATGTCGCGTACACGGCGCCGGGCGCCGGCGGTGCGCCGCGGCCGGTCACCTTTGTCTATAACGGCGGCCCGGGATCGTCTTCGATATGGCTGCGGCTGGGATCATTTGCGCCCACGCGAGTCGCCACCCCCGATCCGCTGTTTGGAAACTGGCCGAATTACCCGCTCGTCGACAACAAGGACAGCCTGATCGATACCACGGATCTGGTGTATATCGACCCTCCGGGTACCGGACTATCCGAGGCGATTCTGCCCAACACGAACCAGAGTTTCTGGAGCACGGACGCGGACGTCAACATCATGCGGGATTTTATCGAGCGCTATGTGACGGTGAATAACCGCAGCAGTTCGCCGCTCTATCTGTATGGCGAGTCGTACGGCACGCCGCGCACCGACATGCTGGCACTCGCGCTGGAATCCGCGGGCGTGCATCTGACCGGTATCGTGCTGCAGTCGTCCATCCTGAACTACTTTGCCGACGCGATCGAGGCGGTCGCCATTACCGACTCCACGAGTGCGCTTGCACTCGATACGGACACGCTGGCGGGCTACTTCCCCGGCTATGCGGAAGTCGCGGCCTACTACAACCAGGCATCGCCGACGCCGCTCAATCAGGACCTTTACGCGCTGCAGACCAGTCTGTTCGTCACGGACCAGTACCAGCGGTTGAGGCGTTTTTCGCAATCCTGGGTACTGAGCCAGCTTGGCATTCCGGATGCCCTGGGCACACCGGTGTTCCCCCGTCCATCCACACTGCAGGACTGGACATTGCCTTCCGGCCTGACCTTGCAGGCGCTGCAAGGCTACTTCAACACCAATCCTTTCTCGACCAGCCTGCTTCCCGGCACGACGATAGGCCGGTACGACGGACGCGTGTCGTTGCCGAATTCGGATCCGCGTCTGCAGAGCGATTCCGATCCGTCGGACATTCTGATCTCGCAACCGTTCACGACGGCGCTCGCGACGCAGTTGCCGGACTATCTTGGGTATTCGGCGCCGAACGCGACGTATGTGCCGTTGAACGACAACATCATCGAGGTGTGGAATTTCGCGCATGACGGGCAGCCTCTGCCCGATACGATTCCCGATCTGTTAGGTGCACTGACATTGAACCCGAAGCTCAGGGTGCTCTCCGAAAACGGCTTTCATGATCTGGCTACGCCGTTCTTCAATACCGAGAAGCAACTGGCGCGCTTGCAGACGGTGCCTGGATTGAACCCGGACCTGCAGGTCAACTTCTTTCAGGGCGGGCATATGATCTATCTGGATGACGTCGCCCGGCCGGCGATGAAACGGGATCTGGTGCGCTTTTACCGGGGCACGCCGCTTCCGGACGCGCTGGCGCTGTGGACGCTGCCCCCGCCCTGGAGCGACGAAAGCCCGGCCAGCCAGCCGACCGCTACGGCGCAGGCGGCGCCGTGACCGATACCATGTGATGCGTTGGCGGTACTCCATTCACTTGAACAATGCGAGTCATCATGTCTCTTTTCGATATGTTGCGACGTATTTCTCCGTTGATCGTGCTGGGCTGCCTGATCGGCAGCGCGCATGCACTGCCGCCTCAGGCGGTGGCGCCCGCGACGCTGCCTAACGGAGCCCGTGGCGTCGACGGCCCGTTCTTTCCGCAAAACCGCGCGGCACCTGTTACGCCTTCGACCGGTTCGACGCTTCAGCAGCAGGCCCAGCAGCGGCTTGAAGCGCGCCTGGGCGGCAATACGGCGCTCAGCAACGGCGCGGCCGTGACCAAAGCCCAGGCGCAGGCCGACGGGCTCGGTTATGTGGCCAAGCACTTCGATCAGATCGATACCAGCCACAAGGGCAGTGTGACCATGAGCGACGTCAGGCAGTATCTTCAGCAACAGGGCCGGTAGCGAATCGGCCTTGCCCACGCGGCGAGCAGAAGTTCGACTGCCATGACCCTGCCGCGAGCCTGCTCGTAGCGGACTCCTGCACTCGCTGACCGGCGCCGGGGCGCCGCCGCATCATGGCGCCCAAGCGCCCCAAACCCTTGTGCCGGCGGCTTATCACGAGGACGCATATTCTTCGAAAACTTGATGCTTTGTAGATCCAGGGGCCGTTTGCTACAGTCCGCCCACTCAACCGGGGCGGCTGGTCAGGCAGCAGCGGTATCTTCATACAATAACTTCTACGGAGCATCCTTTCATGAAATCGATTCGTTCAATCCTGTTGATCGCCTTGCTGCAAGCCGCGGCGCTCACTCCGGCATTCGCTGGGGACGAGCTCAACCAGATCAAGGCAGCGGGCGTTTTCAAGGTCGGCACTGAAGGCACTTACGCGCCGTTCACGTATCACGACGAGTCGGGCAAGCTGACCGGCTTCGACGTGGAAATCGCCACCGCGATCGCGCAGCGTCTCGGCGTGAAGCCTGAGTTTGTCGAAGGCAAATGGGATGGCCTGATTGCCGGCCTCGACGTGAACCGCTATGACGCGGTCATCAACGAAGTCGCGGTAACCGATGCACGCAAGCTCAAATACGACTTCTCGACCCCGTACATTACCTCGCATGCGGCGCTGATCGTGCGCTCGGACAACACCACCATCAAGTCTTTCGACGACCTGAAGGGCAAGAAGTCGGCCAACACCCTGACCAGCAATTTCGGCCACATCGCCAAGGACCACGGCGCGGATGTGGTGCCTGTGCAGGGCTTTAACGAGTCGATCGATCTGCTGACCTCGGGCCGCGTTGATGCGACGGTCAACGATTCGCTGTCGTTCCTCGACTTCAAGAAGCACAAGCCCGACGCGCAGGTGAAGATCGTCGCGCTCGACAATGCTTCGGACAGCGACAAGTCGGCCGTGCTGCTGCGCAAGGGCGACCCGGAGCTGGTGGCGGCAATCGACAAGGCGCTCGCCGATATCAAGGCGGACGGCACCTACGCGAAGATCTCGCAGAAGTATTTCGGCAAGGACGTCTCCCAGTAAGCGCGGGATAGGTTCGAATCATGCCAGCCTGGTTGCATCTGATGGCGCAGTCGCTGTGGCCCCTCGTTTACGCGGGGCTTGTGTTCACTGTGCCGCTCACCCTCGCTTCGTTCGCGCTCGGCCTGCTGCTGGCGTTTGCGGCCGCGCTGATCCGCCTGTTCGGCCCGCGCTGGGCGGTGGCGATCGTGCGCTTCTATGTCTGGCTGATCCGCGGTTCGCCCTTGCTGGTGCAACTGTTCGTGATCTTCTATGGCCTGCCGAACGTGGGGATCGTGCTCGATCCGTTGACGGCGGCCATCATCGGCTTCTCGCTCAATGTCGGGGCGTACAACTCCGAAGTGATCCGCGGCGTGATCGAGTCGATCCCGAAAGGGCAGTGGGAGGCGGCGTATTCGATGGGGATGACGCGCGGCGAAGCATTGCGCCGCGCCATCCTTCCGCAGGCGGCACGGGTGGCGTTGCCGCCCTTGTCGAACTCGTTTATTTCGCTCGTCAAGGACACCTCGCTTGCGGCCGTGCTGACCGTACCCGAAGTGTTTCAGGCCGCCCAGCGGATTGCCTCGGTGACCTATGAGCCGCTGATTCTCTATACGGAGGCGGCGCTGGTCTATCTGGTGCTCAGTTCAGTGTTGTCGTCGGCGCAGGTCAGGCTCGAGCAACGCTTCGGCCGTCACGCGCTTTTCCAGGCGGGCAACGCATGATCAAGCTGGAAAAAATCGAGAAGTTCTTTGGCGAACATCGGGTGTTGAGCGCGGTGGATCTGACGCTCGCGCCGGGCAACGTCACCGCCTTGATCGGTCCGTCTGGCAGCGGCAAGAGTACGTTGTTGCGCTGCGTGAACCTGCTGGAGATACCCGAAGGCGGTTCGCTCGAACTCGGTACGCAGCGGCTCGAGTTCAGCCGCGAGCACAAGCCCGCACGCGACGCGGTGCTGGCGATCCGGCGCCGCACCGGCATGGTGTTTCAGAACTTCCAGTTGTTCCCGCATCTGACGGTCGAGCAGAACGTGATGGAAGGGCTGCTGACCGTGCAGAAGTGGGACAAGGCACGGGCCCGCGAACGCGCGCATGAACTGCTGACGAAGGTCGGCATCGCTCAGAAGGCGGATGCCTGGCCGGTCACGCTCTCCGGCGGCCAGCAACAGCGTGTAGCGATTGCACGCGCGCTCGCGCCTTCGCCGGAGGTGTTGCTGTGCGACGAACCGACCTCGGCGCTCGATCCGGGACTCGCCGCCGAAGTGGTCGAGGTGCTCAGGCAGCTTGCCAGCGAAGGCATGACGATGCTGATGGCGACGCACGATCTGCGTCTTGCCGCGACGATTGCGCGCGACGTCGTGTTTCTGAACAACGGCGCGGTGGTGGAGGCGGGGGCGTCGCGGCAGATCTTTACGCAGCCGCGCGAAGCTCAGACCGCGCGTTTTGTGTCGACGCTGACGCAGCATTTGCCGGATGCGTGGGTCGAGTGACGAAGTAAAGGGTGACGCTGCCCCGCGACAACCCCGCGAGGATTGGCCGAACGGCGCAGCGGCCGCCTCCGTTCGAGCATCGCTGTAAACGCGATATCGAAAGCGGGAAATCTTGTTTGTGACTCATGCCACGCTTCGCTAGCATCCATCGGGTAGCCGCGTGCCGGCCGCACGTTTGAACGTGCGCGCTTGCATGCCCGCCATCGAGCCGCTCGAATTCATCGGGGTTTCCTGCTTACGCAAACTGCGCTGGATTCGGCTCGCGCTCATCCGCACCTTCACCGCCCGATATGTCCAGCCTACCCGTATCTGCCATTCCCGAACCCATTGACGGCGTGACCCGCCAACTCGCACGCGCGATTGCCGCTTCGGCGCCTCTCGCGGACGCCGCGGCGATTGCCGCCGCGCGCCGCGGCGTGCTCGATTTTCTTGCCGCAGCCTTCGCGGGCGCCGACGATGCGGGCTATCGCAAACTGCTGGCGGTAACAGGCCCCGGCAGCCGCGGCGAGGCCGCCGTGATCGGCTACCCGGCCGGCGTCAATGCGCTCGATGCCGCCTTGCTCAACGGCTACGCCGGCCACGCGCTGGACTACGACGACGTGCATAGCAGCGTGCGCGGCCATCCGGGCACGGTGCTGTTGCCCGCACTGTTTGCGCTGGCGCAGAGCCGGCGCAGCAGCGCGAGCGAATTGCTGGCCGCCTACGTGGTGGGCGTCGAAACGATGGCGCGCCTCGGTCTTGCGCTGGGCAGCCGTCACTACGAGCAGGGCTTTCACAACACCGCGACGCTCGGCACGCTGGGCGCCGCGGCGGCTGCGGCGTTTCTGCTGCGGCTCGATGAGGCCGCGATAGAAAACGCTCTGGGCCTCGCCGCCACGCAATCGGCCGGTCTGCGCCTGCAGTTCGGCAGCGAGGCAAAGCCGCTGCACGCCGGACAGGCCGCGCGAGCCGGACTGTTTGCCGCACAGCTTGCGGCCGCGGGCTTGCAGGGCTCGCGAGGCGCGCTCGACGGCCCGACCGGCTTCTTCGGCGTATTCGGCGCCGGCGCGGCGCAGCCCGAGCGCGTGCTGCAAGGCTGGGGCGCGCCCTGGCAGATCGTCACACCCGGTTTGTACTTCAAGCCGTGGCCTTGCTGCACGGCCACGCACTACGCCTTGCATGCGGCGCTGACATTGCGCCGTGCACATGACCTGACACCGCACGAGATCGAGCACGTGCTCGTGACCTTTCCGCCCGGCGGCGATACCCCGCTATTGAGCCATGCGCCCGCCACCGGCCTCGAAGCTCGCTTTAGCGTGGAGTACGCGTTGGCCGCCGCCTTGACCGACGGCGCGGCCGGCGTCGCCACCTTCGCCGACGTGCCGGTGCGCGCGGAACTGGCGACGCTCGCCGCACGCGTCTCGCGCACGCACGACGAGAGCGCGCCGCGTGCCTCGACCGATCCGTCGACGCGCTTCTCCGCCGTGACGATCACGTTGAAAAACGGCACGGTGCTAAGCCACAAGACCGACCGTCTCTACAGTGCTGAAGACCTGCAGGCCAAATTCGCGGATGCGGTCGATCAGCACGCCGGCTTCGCCACGCTGCCCGCGCTCGTCGAGACGATGCAGAGCGCGGACGATCTCGCCATCATTTTTCAGTCCTTCGCCAAGATCAAAGCATGAGTACCTTTCAAACTTCCGCCGCGAAGCGGCAAATGCGCCTCGGGCTGTTTATCCAGGGGGCAGGCCACCACGTGGCCGGCTGGCGTCACCCGGATGCCCAGGCCGGCAGCGAGAATCTCGCCCTGATGCAGCGGATCACCCAGACCGCCGAACGCGCCAGGTTCGACATGGTGTTTCTCGCCGACGGCCTGACGAGCGGCCCGGACGCGCATCCGTCGATGGCGATGCGCATCGAGCCGCTGTGCCTGCTGTCGGCGCTCGCCATGGGCACGCGCCATATCGGCCTTGCCGCCACGGCATCGACGACCTATAGCGAGCCGTATCACGTGGCGCGCGCCTTTGCCTCGCTCGATCATCTGAGCCAGGGCCGCGCCGCATGGAATGTCGTGACGACCTCGTACGATCGCACCGCGGCGAATTTCACTCGCGGCAATCACCCGGATCATGCGTTGCGCTACGAGATGGCGGGCGAGTTCGTCGATGTCGTCAAGGGCCTGTGGGATAGCTGGGACGACGATGCGCTCGTGCGCGACAAGGCAAGCGGCGTCTACTTCGATCCTGCCAAGGTGCATACGCTGGCTCACCAGGGCCGCTTCTTTTCGGTGAAAGGGCCGTTGAATGCGTCGCGCCCGCCGCAAGGGCACCCGGTTGTGATTCAGGCAGGTTCGTCGGGCCCGGGACAGGACCTGGCGGCGCGCACCGCGGAAGTGGTGTTCACCGCGCAGCAGACGCTCGACGAAGCACGCATCTTCTATCGCGATCTCAAAGGGCGGCTGGCGAAGTTCGGCCGTGACGGCGAGCAACTGCATGTGATGCCGGGCGTGTTCCCGGTGATCGGCAGGACCGAGCAGGAAGCCAAGGACAAGTACGCGCAGTTGCAGCAATGGACCGATACGTCGGGGGCACTGACGTTACTGTCCGATCGCCTCGGTCACGATGTCTCCGGATATCCGCTCGATGGCCCGCTGCCGGAGCTGCCGGAATCGGAGCAACTGAAAAGCCGTGCGAAGCTGCTGACCGATCTGGCACGGCGCGAAAATCTCACCCTGCGCGAGCTGTATCACCTGGTGGCGGGCGCACGCGGGCATCGGATCGTGTGGGGTACGCCGGTCCAGGTCGCGGATGCGCTGGAAGAATGGTTCGTCGGCGAAGGTGCGGATGGCTTTAACATCATGCCGCCGTATTTCCCCGGCGGCCTCGACGACTTTGTCGAACTGGTGGTGCCGGAGTTGCAGCGGCGCGGCCTGTTTCGCACCGAGTACAGCGGCACGACCTTGCGCGACCATCTGGGTTTGCCGCGGCCGGCAAGCCGCTACGCGGCGGCAGAGTAGCCGGATCAAATAGCGAATTTCCGCAGATCGAGCGGAATCGACACGCGCGCGGCTTCACTGCGCGCGGCCTCGCGTTCGTCATTGGCGGCGGCGAGCGAACGCGTCAGGAATGCCCGCGTGCGCGGGCTTGCCGGTTCGCGGAACAGGCGCTGCGCGGGGCCGTGCTCGACGATTACGCCGGCCTCGGTGAAATACACCGCATCGCTGACTTCTTCCGCAAAGCGCATTTCATGCGTGACCAGCACGCAGGTCATGCCGTCCTTGACCAGATCGCGGATCACCGTCAGCACTTCGCCTACCGTCTCCGGGTCGAGCGCCGAAGTCACTTCGTCGAACAGGATCAGATCCGGCTGCATGGCCAGCGCCCGTGCAATCGCCACCCGTTGTTGCTGGCCGCCCGATAGTTCGCCGGGATAGGCGTGGGCCTTGTCGGCGAGCCGCACTTTCTTGAGCAGATCGTAAGCGGTGCGGGTGGCCTCGGCCTTGTCGCGGCGCAGGATGCGCACAGGCGCCACCACCAGGTTGTCCAGCACACTGAGATGCGGAAACAGGTTGTACTGCTGGAACACGAAACCCACGCGCTTGCGCAGTTCGATCTCGTCGCGCTCCGAGCTGAGTTGGTCCACCCGTGTCCCGTCCACTTCGATCGTGCCGTTCTGCGGCTTGAGCAAGCCGGTGATGCAGCGCAGGATGGTCGACTTGCCCGAGCCCGACGGGCCGATGATCGAGACGGCCTGGCCGCGGAACACGTCGAGGTCGATACCGTTGAGCACCGGGTTGGCGCCGAACGACAGATGCACGTCGCGCAGGCTGACGAGCGGGCGCACAGCGTTGCGGGCGGCGGGGAGCGGTTCAACTGAAGGTTCAACTGAGGGTTCAACTGAAGGCATAGCGTTTTTCGAGGCGCCGTGTGAAGCGCGCAATCGGGTAGCAGTAGACAAAAAAGAGGCCCAGCACGGTGAAGTAGACCAGCACCGTGAAGTCGGCGCGCGCCACGGTGTTGCTTGCCACCTGGGCGGTATCGAGCAGATCGTGCACGCCGACCAGCGAGGCGAGGGCGGTGCCCATGGTGATGCTCGAGTACAGGTTCATCCACGGCGGCAGCATACGCTTTACGCACTGCGGCAGGATGATCCAGCGGAGCACCTGGGCGCGGCTGAAGGCGAGCGAGCGGGCCGCGTCCCACTGGGCGTGCGGGATCGACTGGATCGCGCCGCGGAAAATCTCCGCCACATTGGCGCTCGCCGGCAAGGCGAGGCCGAGCGTCACCTTGAACCAGTCGGGAAAGGGCAGCGTGTGATGGCCGAGCGCGATCTCGAACGGAAACACGTAGGTCGAGAAGTAGATCAGCACCAGCAAGGGTGCGTTGCGAAACACCTGCACGTAGGCACGTGTGACGACGCGCACCACCTTGAGCGGCGACAGCAACAGCGGCCCGAGCGCCAGTCCCGCCACGGTGCCGATCGCAATCGCCAGCAGGCTGATTTCGATGTTGACCCAGAGCGCCTTGATGAGCGCCGGAGCCCAGGTGACGAGCGCGGCCAGCATGACGTTGTGCGCGTGGCTCGCCAGTTCGCGTTCGAGCAGTGCCAGCAGCGCGCCCACTGCGACGACGCCGATTACCTTGACCCACTGACGGCGCACGGGCGCGCCGGCGGCGCTAAAAGCGAACGGCTCAGTGGCCATAGCCGGGCATCCTCAAACGGGTTTCGAGCCAGCGGCCCGCGCGGTTAACGAGGAAGGTCAGCGCACCGAAGAACAGCAGGATCAGGATCATCAGTTCGAGCACGTTGTCGCGCTGGGTCCAGATCATGATCGACGCGTAGGTGACGTCGCCGACCGCGATGGCCGAGGCGATGGTGGTCATCTTCACCAGATCGACCATGTTGTTGACGAGCGCCGGCAAGGCGAAGCGCAGCGCGAGCGGCAACTGCACATTCCAGAGCCGCTGCCTGCGGCTGTAGCCGAGCGACTGCGCGGCTTCGAGCGTCGCACGCGGCACCGCTTCGATGCCGGCGCGCAGCGCCTCCGCGTGAAACGCGCCCTTATGCAGCGCGATCACGATCACACTCCAGATGAACGGCGTCAACGGGTTGCCGCCCAGCTCGCGCAGTGCCTGGCTTAGCAACATGTTGAGCACGAGAAACGCGCAAAACAGTTGCACCAGCGTCGGCGTATTGCGGGTGATCTCGACGAACACGCGCGCCGGCCGTGCCAGCGCCGCACGCGGCGAGCTCAGCATGGCAGCCAGCAGCACGCCGGCAACGAGGCTGAAGAATGCAGTCACCACCGACAGTTCGATCGTCACCAGCATGCCGTGCAGGAACGAGGCGCGTTCGTCGGCGGCGAGCACGAAGCTGTAGTCGAGACCGAGCCTGTTGAGCGCGGCCACCGCCTGTTCGGCCAGCGCCACGCTCATGCCGGTTGCGCCTTGAATTTTGCGTGCAGGTCGAGCACCGCCTGCGACGGCTGCATGCCGTTCCTGTGCTCGGTGTCGATCAGCCAGCCGGAACGGTGCCAGTCCTCGACAACCTTTTCGAACGCGTTCTGCGTATCGGTTTCTCCCTTGCGGACCCAGATGACGGACGGCGACGGAATCAGATCGTTCGAGACGGGAATCGTGTAGTCCTTCCAGTCCGGGTTGCGCGCGACCAGCAGGCGCAGCGTCGGCGCGACGTGTACGGCGGCCACGCAGTTGTTGCCGCGCAGGGCGAGCAGCGATTCGGGCTGGCCGCGGAAGGCCTTGACCTGTGCGCCGTATTGCTCGGCGAGCGGCTTGGCGTAGTTGCTGCCTTGCGAGACGCACACGGCCTTGCCGCGCAGGTCGCTCCAGCTCTTGATGCCGCTGTCCTTGCGCGTGATCAGCGCGCCGCCGATTTCCTCGAACGGCGTGGGCGGATAGGAGAGAATCTGCGCGCGTTCCTGGGTTACTTCCATGTTGGCGATCAGCGCGTCGACCTTGCCCTGCTGGAGGAACTGCACGCGATTGGACGGTTGCACCGGAATCATTTCGATGTCCACGCCGAGCTGCTTGGCGAGGTTCTCGGCGAGGTCCACGTTGAAGCCGACCGGCTTTTGCGTGGCCGGGTCGAGCGAGCCGAACGGCGGCCCCGAGAGGATCACGCCGACTACGAGCTTGTGGCGCTCGTGGATGCGATCGAGCGTGCTGTCGGCATGGGCGGCGTTCGCACCTAGGGCGGCGGCGAGCACGAGGGCGGTACGGCCAAGGGCGCGCCGTGTCAGGGCGGAGAACCATGGGCGGTGAGTCGATGGCGGCGGGGCGGAGCGGGTCGGACGGTTGGACATGACAGATGCTGGGTCGATTATGGGAATGGCTGGTGTGCCCCTTCGGCGGCGCGCGTGTTCGGCGCTGCGCCCGTTCGCGGTGCAACGTCATGCGAGGCGCGCGCCTCACGCAGCGTACGGGGCTATTCTCGACAAGCGAGGCTCAATCCAGAACCAAGCTTTTTTCATACCGTTATCTGATTCGCGCATTTGCGCAGACAGAACCGGCGTTGTGACGTCGATAGAGGTGTTGTGACGGAAAAGTCTCGCTTCACACGGCTTCGAAGGAATCGAGCCGTTCGAGCAGTTGCGCACGCAGATCGGCAAGCACCGGGTCGCGCCGCTCGCGCGGTCGTGGCCGTGCCACGCGGTATTCGCGGTCGATCCGTCCAGGCGCCGCCGCCATCAACAGCACACGGTCGCTTAGATAGAGCGCCTCGTCCAGATCGTGAGTGACGAGCAGGGCGGCCGTGCCGTGCGTTTGCGTCACCGCGAGCAGCAGGGCCTGCAGGCGCATGCGCGTCATCGCATCGACGGCGCTGAACGGTTCGTCGAGCAATAGCAGCTCGGGTTGCGAGAACAGTCCTCGCGCAATCGCGACGCGCTGCGCCATGCCACCGGAGAGCGCCTTGGGCAACGCATGCTGCTGGCCGTCGAGGCCGACTTCGCCGAGCAGGCGCGCCACCCGCGGATCGCGTCCGCCATCGCGGCCCGCCTCGAAGCCGATGTTGTCCGCCACTGTGAGCCACGGCAGCAGACGCGGTTCCTGGAAGATCACGCCGATCTGCGGGGAAGGCCCGTGTTGGGGCGCACCGTTGATACGCACTTCGCCCTGGTACTGCCGGTCGAGTCCGGCGACGATCCGCAGCAGCGTGCTCTTGCCGCAGCCGCTCGGGCCAACCAGGCTCACAATTTCGCCGTGCCCAATGCGCAACGAGAAATGCTCGAGCACGGTCCGGGCCGCATAGTGTTTGGCTTCGATGCGCACGTCCAGCAGCGCCGCTTGAGGGGATGCGCTCATCGTTGCTCTCCCGCACGTGACGAATCATGGAACGCGTCAAAGGCGTCGCGCCAGCCGAGCACGCGGTTTTCGAGCCAGCGCATCGCGCCGTCGCTCAGCTTGCCGAGCACGGCGAGCAGCAGGATCGCGCCGAATACCAGGTCGGGGCGGCCCGTTTCGCGGCCGTCGCTCAGCATGTAGCCGAGGCCGCGAGTCGCCGCAATCAGTTCGGCGGCGACCATGAACATCCACGCGAGGCTCAGGCCCGTGCGCAGGCCTGTGAAAATCTGCGGCAACGCCGCCGGCAGAAGGATGCGCCGGAATAGCGCAGCAGGGGTCAGCCGGTAGATCGCGCCAAGCTCGACCAGCTTGCGGTCGACGCCGCGGATTCCGGCCACCACGCTCAGATGCACGGGGAAGAATGCCCCGATCGCGATCAGCGTGATCTTGGGGGCTTCGTCGATACCCATCCACAGCAGCAGCACCGGCACCCACGCCAGCGACGGAATCGAGCGCAGCGCCTGGAAGCACGGTTCCAGCAGCGCATCGAGCCGGCGGCTCAGACCCATCGCGGCGCCCAGCACGAGCGCGAGCGCCGCGCCGATAGCGAAGCCCGCCAGCACCCGCAGCGTGCTGGCCGCGATATGGCGTCCGAGCCGGGCTGCGCCCATTTGCCAGAGCGTTTCGGCGATCGTGGTGGGGGCCGGCAGCAGATGATCCGGCACGACGTGTGTGCGTACCAGCACTTCGATGAGCGCGAGCAGGCCAAGCGGCAGGAGCAGTCCGGCGATCCGCCAGCGGCGCAGGCCGCGCTGCTGCTGCCGCTGCTGGCGTGAGGGCGGCGTTGCACGGCCGGCACGATCTGCTAACGGCGCATGGCTTCCCGGTCTGCGCACCTTGTCAGCATCGAACGGCAAAGTCTCATCGGAACTCGCTGCCATCTCCGCACTCACTGGGCCCTTGCCGCCGTCACCACCGGTTGCGCGACCTGCGAGTCGACCAGCGCATCGATCACCTGCGACAGGTCGGTGCCAGGTTTCACCAGTTGCTCCTGCACGAGGATCGGCGCCGCGGCCTTGAGCGCGGCAATCTGCTGCGCGCCCGGCACCGGCTGGCTAAAGTCGTTACGCTGCAACTGCAGCTTTGCGACCGGTAGCGAGACTTTCGATTCCTCGGCGACGATCTTTGCGGCGTCGTCGGGATGCGCGATGATCCACAGGCGGGCCTTTTCGTAGACCTTCAGCACGCGTGCGACGGTCTCGGGATACTGCTGCAGAAACGCTTCGCGCGCGTTCAGAAAGCCGTAGGTATTGAAATCGACGTTGCGGTAGAGCAGGCGGTCGCCGTCGTCGATCTGCGCTGCCGCCATGTGTGGATCGAGCCCTGCCCATGCATCCACCTGACCATTCGCGAGCGCCGTGCGGCCGTCCGGATGCTGCAGGTTGACGAGTTCGACGTCGTCGCGCGTCAGTCCGACCGTATGCAATGCGCGCAAGGTGAACAGGAACGGATCGGTGCCCTTGGTGGCGGCGATCTTCTTGCCCTTCAGGTCCGCGAGCGTCTTGATGGGCGAATCTTTGCGGACCACCAGCGCGGTCCACTCGGGACGCGAGAAGATATACACGGTCCTGATCGGATTGCCGTTTGCCTTGCCGAGCACGGCGGCGAGACCCGCGGTCGAACCGATATCGATTGCGCCGCTGTTCAGATATTCGAGCGCGCGATTGCTGCCGAGACTCAAGACCCATGTGATCTGCGCGTGATCGGGTTTGAATTCGTCTTCGAGCCAGCCATAGCGCTTGATCACGAGACTTTCAGGCGAGTAGTACGCGTAGTCGACGCGGATCTCCGGCGGCGTGGCGGCATGCGCCGCCGCCATTGCCGCGAGGCACGACGCCAGTACTGCCAGCAGGCCTAGCGCATGATTGAAGAGCCGCTTCATGGGTGGTCTCCCAGTATCCATAGATCGAGTTGTGTGAACCGATCAATGTAATGAAAGACGCGGCGTTCAGTAACCAATGAAAAATCACATGGAAACCCGCGGCAGCGATATTGCAGGCATGCCGGAGTGGCGGCGGCGTTTATCGGCGTTGCAACGCTGGAAATGACGCTTGACCGGCGCTGCTCGTCCCTTGTTCCGGGTGCGCACGCGTCAGTGCCGGCAGGCGCTGCGCGGTCCCGGTCACGGTTCCGCTCACAGCTGTCTTTAGTTTGGCTTCACAAATCTCAACGTCATGCGGTCCGACTCGCCGATCGCGGCAAAGCGTGCGTGGTCGACGCTGCCGCCTTCGTAGGTGGGCGGCAGCGACCACACCCCGTGCGGATAGTCCTTGGTGTCGCGCGGGTTGCTGTTGATCTCGCTCTCGCCGGCAAGCTCGAAGCCCGCGGCGCGCGCGTGCTCGATCACGTAGGCCTCGGTCACGTAGCCGCTGTCGATCATCTGCTGCAGCGAGGTGCCCGGCGCCGCCCGATGCTCTTCGACACCCAGTATGCCGCCCGGTTTGAGCGCCTGGTAGAAGGCGCGCAGGTTCGCGTCGAGCTGGCCGTCCTTGATCCAGTTGTGGATATTGCGGAACGTGAATACGCGGTCGATGTTGCCGTTCGCCTCGAAGCCGTTGAACTGGCCCGCTTGCAGCGTGCCGACCACCACGTTGCCGTAGATGGCCGGTGTCGCCGCGAGCTTGCGCGCGAGCGCGGCATGGCCGGCCTGTTCCTCCGCCGCAGCGGAGGGAGATGGGCTCACGTACTCGGCTTCATAGAGCGTGCCGCGATCATGCAGATAGGGCGCGAGAATGTCCGTGTACCAGCCGCCGCCGGGTGCGATTTCGAGCACCGTTTGCGTCGGCGAGATCTCGAAGAATTGCAGCGTGCCTTGTGGATGACGGTAGATGTCGCGTGCCTTCGCGGCGTCGCTGCGTTGCGGGCCGGCGACGGCCGAGGCGAGCGAGTCCTGGCTGGATGGAGCCGACGCGCAGCCCGCCAGCAGGAGTGCAGCCGATAGCCCGGCGAGTGTGTAGCGCAGCGTGCGGAGCAGCGAAGTGGAGTAGTGAGTCATGGTGTCCGGGGTGAGTTCGGGTGAGCCGCGGTGAACCCTGGCAAGAGCGGCAAGGGCAGCAAGAGCGAAAACAGGCCTAACGATAAGCGTTTGCAGCGCGTTTTGCACGGCGCGCGTTCTGCACGTGGCGCGGTTTCAGCGTATGGTAGTTCGCGAGCCAGCTGTGTGCGGCTGATGGTACAGCCGGGATCACAGTGCACATCTCAATCCCGCGTCGCCAGCAGGGTGAGCGGGGATCGTCGATTCAAGCGGAGAGTCCTGCATGTCTACGTCTGCCCAGTCACGCCCGCCGCGCCAGTTGCGCCTTGGCGCCTTCATGCGCCCCGTGACGATACACACCGGCGCCTGGCGTTATCCGGGTGCCTACCCCGATGCCAACTTCAATTTCGCGCACATGAAGCGCTTTGCACAGACACTCGAGCGCGGACGCTTCGACGCCTTCTTCATGGCCGATCATCTCGCCGTGCTCAACATGCCGGTGGAGTCGTTAAAGCGCAGTCACACGGTTACTTCGTTCGAACCGATGACCTTGCTGCCGGCGCTTGCTGCCGTGACCGAACGCCTTGGTTTGGTCGCCACGGCGTCCACCACGTTCGACGCGCCGTATCACGTCGCGCGCCGCTTCGCCTCGCTCGATCACATCAGCGGCGGCCGGGCCGGCTGGAATCTCGTCACCACCTCGAACCCCGACGCCGCGCTTAACTTCGGCCTCGAAGAGCATGTCGAGCACGACGAACGATATCGGCGGGCACGCGAATTCTTCGATGTCGTCACCGGACTATGGGATAGCTGGGCTGACGACGCGCTGCTTCGCGACGTCGAGTCCGGCATCTTCTTCGATCCTGACAAGCTGCATGTGCTCGATCACAAGGGCGAATACTATTCGGTGCGCGGGCCGCTCAATATTGCACGCCCGGTGCAAGGCTGGCCGGTGATCGTGCAGGCCGGCTCATCCGAAGCGGGCCGGCAGATTGCCGCCGAAACCGCCGAAGCGGTTTTCACGGCGCAGACGACGCTCGCCGACGGCCAGCGCTTTTACGCGGATGTCAAAGGCCGCATGGAGAAACTCGGGCGTTCGCGCGATCATATGAAGATCTTGCCCGCCGCGTTCGTGGTGGTGGGCGACACGCTCGATGAAGCGCTGGAAAAGCGTGCCCGCCTGGACACGTTCGTGCATTACGACAGCGGCATCGCCTCGCTTTCGATTGCGCTCGGACACGATGTGTCGGGCCTGGACCCGGATGGCCCGCTGCCGGAGATTCCGGAGAGCAATGCGAGCCGTACCAGCCGGCAGCGTGTGGTGGAATGGGCCCAGCGGGACAATCTGACGATCCGGCAACTGGCGCAGCGTATTGGCGGTTACTCGGGGCTCGAAATGGTCGGCACGCCGGCGATGATCGCCGATCAGATGGAAGCGTGGCTCGTCGGCGAGGGCTCGGACGGCTTTAACGTGATGTTCCCCTATCTGCCGGGCGGCCTCGACGATTTCGTCGACAAGGTGATTCCGGAGCTGCAGCGGCGCGGTATTTTCCGGCGTGAATACGAAGGGGCGACGCTGCGCGAAAATCTCGGCTTGCCGCGGCCGGAAAACCGCTTTTTCCGCGCTTGAGTGCGGGCGTTGTGCCGGGTGGGCGCACGACAATTGAAACCAGTCGCGTCGTTCATGCGTATAAGTGACGAGCGCCTGGCGGCCGGGCTCGGCAAGACCGCCGTCGCTCGTTCATGCAGGTAAGCAATGTCCCGTGTATTTCCGGCGGCCGCGCACGCTGGCCGTACCCGACCCACTTCTTTGTGCTGGAGGCAACATGAAGCTGACATCGAAGCTATTGCAGGCCGTATTGTGTGCAGCAGCGCTGGGCGCCGCCGCTCAGGCGGGCGCCCAGGGCCTCACCCCGCAGGACGATGTGAATGCGCCGCAAAACGGCAAACAGTTGATGCCGAACGCGCCGCTCGGCAGCGAATACCCGTCGCACGGCAACCAGCAGGCGGGTGAAATGAACCTGAACCCGGTCGACCCGCGCGCGCAACTGGTGAACGGGCTGCCGAACAATGCCGAGGCGGGCGGTTACGGTTCACCGCTGGCGGGCGTGCGCACTTATGTGCAACCGCCGCCGGCGAACTGATTGACGGCGCGACGGCGAACAATCCGGTAAGGCTCGACGGCAGCCTGCGCATTCGCGGGCGCGGCGGTTTCGCGCGGGCGCGGCGCGCGGGCCGCCGCGGTGCGCGTGGCGTGGCCCATACGCTACAATGCCGTCAGCCTGAAAACCGGAATATCAATGAAGATCCGCACTTTATCTCTCGCATGCGTAACGACCGCCGCCGTGCTGCTCGCGGGGTGTACGGCCTTCTACAAGAACACCAGCGCGTGTGAACAGATGATGCGCAGCAAGCTGGCTGACGTGTCGCCCGAACAGTTCCCCGAGGCGTCGATCGACAAGCTCTCCGTCGACCATACAGGTACCGGTATCCACGGCACGCGGGTTGTCGTGGAGGCCTCGCTTTCGCATATGCAGACCGCCTCGGAAGTGGCGGCGGCGTCCGCGCCGAAGGGCGCTTCGGGGGTAGCGGCCGCATCGGATGCTACGGCTGACTCAGCCGCTACGGCGAGCGCCGCTTCGGGCGTTGCGGCCGGCGCGGCCGTGGCCCCCTCGGCCGCTTCCGCGGCCGTGCCGGCCACGGCGCTCGCGGCCGCCTCGGGCGCTTCCGCTACCGCGGCAACTGCAAAACCGGTCAAACCCAAGAAAGTGGTGAAGGCCGCGGCTGTCGAATGCACCTTCACGGGGTTGAATCTGGCGTCGTTCCGCTGGCTGGCGCCGGCAGAGCTCGTCAAGACCAACGAGGACGCCGCAAACGACAGCACGGAGTAAGCGCTGCCGCCCTCGGCGTTGCGTTTCGCGGCATGGATTTCGCAGCGCCGGACTTCAGCGCCGCGATGCTCAGGCGCCCGGCCGTTCACCATCAGTAGCAGGGGCGTGCTCGCCCCTTATCCTCAGACTACGCTCACGGCCTGCGCCGGTTTAGCCCTGCGCTTGCGGGCCTCGCGCACCAGTCTCAAGACGCGCTCGCCGAAAGCTTCCGGGCATCCTTCAAAGAACCGCTCGACCGCGCTGGTTTCGATCAGCTGTCGGCGCAACGCTTCGCGTTCGTCGTGCTGGCCGATCATGCGCACGGCGGCCTCGATATAGGCTTCCACAGTGCCGGCCGTGGTCCACCCAGGCATGCCGGCGCGTTCGAACAATGCACCGTCGATATGCTCGAACACCTCGGGACCGGTCTTGCACACGCCTGGCAGGCCGATCGTGAAGGCGTCGACAATCCCGTTGGTGTTGCCGAACGGGAACGGGCTCAGGAACAGGTCCGAGTCGTCGACCCGCGCCAGGTACGAGGCGTAATCGTGAAAGCCATGCGTCACGGCGCCCGGCACGGCCTTGCCGATCACGCGGCGCATGTGCAGCAGCGGCAAGCCCTGGCGCGCGCCGGTCATGAAGTGGAACTGCACGGGCATGCTCGCGCGTTCCTGAATCTGCCTGCAGGCATCGAGGAACGCCGGATTGAGCTTCATGGTGCTTGCCGTGACGATGATCCGGATCGTCTCGCGCCGCTCCGGCACGCGCGGGGCGATTTCCGGCAGTGCCTGCGACGGCCGGTAGGGCTGGCCGTCCCTGGGTAGTTCGAGCAGGCGTTCGCTGAAACAGGCGGGGTCGCCGACGTAGTTTTCCTCGACGCTGATGTAGTCGATCTTGTCCGAATGGGTGGTGGCCGGATGTCCGAGGGCTGCGATCTGCAGCGGCGCGATGCGCAGGTTCGACATGAACACGGTCAGCACGAACATGCCGACGCTCGGCATATACAGCACCTCGGGCTGCTCGGCCTCGGCGAAAGCGCGGATTGTCCTCAGGCAATCGCCGAGGTAATCGGGCTTCTCGAGCTCGATAAAGCGGTCGAAGATCGCGCGGCCCGCGTCGTCGATCGCGTAGCCGAAACCGAAGCCGACCACTTCGAAGTGCTTGCGCGCCGCTTCGATGGTTCGCGAATGCGTGCGGTAGATTGAATGAGCGCCGCCGAACCATTCCGTCACCACGACCATCAACGGCTTCTTGCCATGCCGCGGGCCCTTTGCAACAGGGGCCGGCGCGGGCAGATCGGTCAGCCCCAGCCGCTCGAGCTTGCGGCGCACCAGCACGTTGATGTCGCGCTTGATTGCATGACGCCGCGGCGTGTCGGCGTAGCTGCAGAACATATAGGTGTTGTGCAGCACGGCGGTGGGCAGGTCGTCCAGGTCGCCGATCTGCTGCAGTTTTCCGGGCAGCCATTCCAGCAGCGCTTCGCGTTTGCCGTGCGCGGGCGCCGAGCCATGGAATTGCGGCGCCATCAGCACCAGCGCGAGACAGGCCGCGACGGTTTTATCGTGCGCCCACAGCGCGGCGAAATCGACTTCCAGTTCCGATTCGCTCGAATAGAGCACGCACAGCTTCTCGATAAACTGATCGCCCGGCAGAAACTGCCGGTTCGTGGGGCCGCGCGGATTGAGGTGGCGGGTGACGTGATCTGCATTGCCGAAAGCGGTGGCGGAAAACAGCATGCCAATCCACTCGTGCAGCGTCAGCATGAGCCTGAAGAATTCGTTGGCGGGCCGAAACTGCGGGTTGGCGAACAGCGTCAGAGCCGCGCTGGTCAGACGGGTACAGAAACGCTCGCGCTGTTCGTCCGGGGGCAGGCCGGTCATGCCCGATGCAGAAAAATCTTCGTCGAGCGCGCCACGCTTCTTGTGGATGAGCGCGAGCGCCGAGATGAACTTGAGCGCGGCTTGATCGTACGCGTGGGAGTAGACGAGTTGCTCGAAATCGTCGAGCGAGAAAGTTTCTTCCATCGGTTCAATCTTCTGTGGAAACTGGTACGGCTAAAGGTGTGGCTAAAGGTGTGGCTCACTGAGCCGGCGACGCAAGGCCTCGGGTTGGTCGCGCTGGCTGGACGCTCAAAAGATAAGCATGGCTAACGACTATGGGCCGATGTCGATCCAGGATCGAATTATCGCCGTTGGCCCATATCAAATATGCCTGGCCGGATATTTTGGGAATTTTCCGTGTCAGCGCGCGGCATTTAATCAGAACGCGTAGTACGGCCCGGCGCCGGCTGAAGTGAGGCGGGCTTCAATGGCGGTGTAGATGCGCCGCCCATAGAAGAACGGCAGCCCCCAGCCGAAGCTGTTGCTCGAGATGCCCGCGAGATCGTTGAACGCGTTATCGGACGAATTGAAGAGCGCCGTCGCATTGTCCACCGAATAGGACACCGTTGCCGTGGCGCCGTCGCTGCCGCTGATGGTCGCGCTTTCGGTCTGTTGCGTGGCGGGGCAGTACCAGAGTCCGCATTCCGGCATTCCGGCGTCGGCAATGAACAACGCGTTCGAGCCGCTATCCAGATAACTGAGGGAATAGGTCTGGCTGTTGCTGACCGTCGTGACATAGCCGTTTTGCGTATTCGCCCGCAGTACGGTCGCCTCGCCCAGCACGTTGTTCGCCTGGGTGCCGATGCCGAAGATCAGCGAGCCGCTCACGCTCGGCGCGCCGCCGGCGCCGATGGCCGGCAGATCGATCACGACGCCGTTGTTGTCGAGCGCAAAGGCGCTCACCGGGTTCGTGACCTGCTGGGCGACCGCCTGGACGCTTGCCTGACAGGCGCCGCTCGTGTCGCAACTGTAGTACCAGCGCGGCGTGGCGTTATCTGCGCAGGTGCTGCCGCAATCCGCGGCAAACAGTCCGACACCGAGAATGCCGTTGCTGCGCAAACTGGCGGTGCTCTGCATGGCGACGCCGGCGCCGCTGCAGTCGGAGGGCACGGTGGGCACCGTGGGGTCGGCGATCACCTGGACCGGCAGTGCGGCGGCCAGTTGGCCGGCCATGCGCACGTCCGCGCTGCGTACCGCCCCCCAGGTGTAACCGCCGCCGAATACCGCGCACTCGCCGGCGTTGCCGCCGCCCGCCTGCAGCGCCGGCAACTGCAGCGTGGACGGCAGCGCCGAGGCGAGCAGCCGCAGACCCTGCGAGCCGGTGTCGACCTGCACGTTGTCGATGGTCGCGCAGTTGCTGGTGCCGGGCACGCAGACCGTGACGCTGGTTGTCAGCATATTCCGGGTCAAACCCGGCGCAGTGGTGACGGCGATCGGCTGGACGTTCGGCGTGCTGGACTGGGGAATTGCCGCCGGGCTGCTGGCCGCGCTGCCCGGCGTGCCGGGTGTGCTCGGGGCGCCGGAGGCTGTGGCCGGGGAGGCGGCGGCGCCGGTCGCGGCGCTGCTGGCGCCGCCGCTACCTCCGCCACCGCAGGCGGCGAGGGTGCCGCAGAGTGCGCCGGCGATCAGGAACAGGAATGGCAGGAATAGGGAGCGGGTCGACATGAGCGCGCTCCTTCAGGGCAGGTCGTCAGGGGTCACGCCGGCGGGCAGCGCACCCGGCAGCCAGGCGCGGCCCACGTAGCTGCGCATCTGGCCGCCCGACTCCACCACCACATCGGGCTGAACCACGCGCGAGGCGTGCAGGTCGTGCGCTGCCGGGAAACCCGCGGTGGCGCCGCTCCGGTAGGAGGCGTCATAGGCGCCCAGCAGCGCCGGCAGATCAGGCATGGTCGGGCCCTGCCAGGTGTAGGCGAAGATCTCGCCGGTGTTCGACGCGTACTCGTTGATCGTCGTGCCGCCCGCGTCGACGTTCGTGCGCCTCAGCACGGCGCCGTTCAGCAGCGGCGCCGCTGCGGCCCCCGCCGAGGTGGCTGCGGTCCCGGCCCCGGGGGCGGCGATAGCCCCGCCGAGCTCGGCGTGGGCGCATGTCATGGAAAGTAAGGCGGCAAGCGCCGCCGCTCGTGCGGCGCCGCGGCTGAACGATTGGAGGGCGCTCCTCGATACCCGCATGGCTGGCCTCGTCATTTTTTTAAGACAGTGAATTTAAGATATCACTGAGGTTTCCTGAGCAATGCTGGCAAGGCTAAGAGCGGTAATTTGAAATATCAAAAAAGTCCGCCGTGCAATTCTGGAATCGCCCGGAAAAACAAGGGGATAGTGCATCTGACAGGGTTGTCTGATGTTGGTGTGGGGAACGTTGCGAAGTGTTAAATCGGGCGCGCCAGAGGGCCGTCAAGGTGCGCCGTCCAGCGGGTATTGGCATGTGTCAAATGACCCGTTTCGATGCGTCGGCCGCGGACTCGCCGGACGCCGGAATCACCCCCAGAAAGCCGCCTTTGCGACCGTCTCCGGCGGGGGCCATACCGGCTTTTTGCACAGGTTCGCCCGGGACCGGTAAAATCACGGGTTGATCCACGGAAACTTGCCGTGGCGTAGCGGAAGGATTCCCTGAACATGACTGATCTTCGTCTTACCAAGCGGTTTGCAGCATTGCTGATGGCAGGCGGCCTGGTCGCCGGTTGCGGTACCTCGTCGCCGACCAAGATTGACTACAGAAGCGACTCCAAATCGAAACAGGTGTCGCTGGCCGTGCCGCCGAACCTGATCGATGAGACGTCCGATCAGCGCTCGCTTCCGCCACAGGGCGGCGAGACCTCGTTGTCCACGCTCAACCAGGTGCAGGCCCAGGCGCCGGTTTCGGACCTGACCGTGGTGCCGCAGGTCAAGGGCATGCATATCCAGCGTGACGGTACGGAAAGCTGGCTGGTGATCGACGGCAAGACGCCGGATCAGGTCTGGCCGCAAATCCGCCGTTTCTGGCAGGAACAGGGCTTCCTGCTGGTGGTCGACCAGCGCGACAAGGGCGTGATGGAGACCGACTGGAACGAAACCCACGCGCAGATCAACGACGGCCTGATCCGCAACACGCTCTCGAAAGCCATGGGCAACTCGTATGTCGCCTCCGAGCGCAACAAGTACCGCACCCGTCTCGAAATCGCCCCGAACGGCGGCACCTACGTGTTCGTCAGCCAGAAGGGCATGCAGGAAGCCCTGAGCGGCGCCAACAACGAATCGACCACGTGGCAGCCCAAGCCGAACGATCCGGGCCTCGAAACCGAGTACCTGAAGCGCCTGATGGCGTCGCTCGCGCTGGCCGATTCGCGTGCCGGCGCTGGCGACACGCAGGGCGCGGCCTTGTCGCCGGCCGGCGCGCAAACGGCTCCGGCAGCGGCAGGTGCAGCGGCGGCAGGCGCGAACTCGGCTGCGGCCAAAACGGCGGCCCAGAACGTCGCGCTGGCGGCGCAGCAGCCTACGCCGGATCTGGACGCGGCGAATACGTCGGGGCAATACACGTCCACCGAGCTCACGCTCGGCGAGCCGTATGACCGCGCCTGGGTGCGCGTGGGCATCGCGCTCGACCGCAGCAACTTCACGGTCGACAACCGCGACCGTACCCGCGGCCTGTATTCGGTGCGCTACGTGGATCCGAAGGATATGACGTCGGCCGAGCAGGGCTTCTGGAGTCAGGTGTTCCACGGCAAGACTGAAAAGGTCGCCAAGCAGTACCTCGTCAACGTGCGCGCGGTCACCCCTGACCAGACCCGCGTGGCGGTGGTCGACGACAAGGGCAATATCGATTCGTCGGCGCCGGCCAAGCAGATCATGAGCCTTGTGGTCGATCAGTTGCGCTGATCCACCGCGCGGCTCGCCGCGCGAATCGCTTTGCTGCAAAACCCGCCTGGGTGGTTTCCAGGCGGGTTTTTTTATGGCCATCGTCCTGGCGGCGCGGTGGCCGGGGCGCCCTTTGGGCGGATCGACCCGCTGCGCATGGAGCTTGCTTCTCAGGCCGGACCAACACCAAGGAGACCGGCCATGTTCGATGTCATTCCCTACTGGATGTGGGCAGTCAGCCTGCTCGTCCTCGCGCTCGTATGCGGCGCGGCCCTCTCGGCGCATGAGCCGCAGCACAGCGTCTTGCGTGCGCGCCAGCCGCAGCCGCGTGGCCAGCGCGGCAAATGGCGGCTGCGCTAGGCGCCGTCTTACTACCCTGTGTGCGGCCTGCGCGTAACGTGACGTTACGGCGTAACGCGCCGCAAAAACCCCCTCCCTTATCCGCTCGCTAAAAAAATAGACATAAAAATCAAAAGCTTGCGGTCGTGCGTCAACGATGTTTTAGCTTGGCACACAAGCTGCTTTTATGTACCTCATGGGGCCGGATGGCCGCGGCGGCAAGCTCACTTGTGATAGCTGCGCGCGGTGCCGGCCTACCTCGAAACACGTTGTTTGCGCGCCGGATGACGAACCGGCGTGTTGCCGAATGATGGCTTGCGCGCGTAGCGCGCGGCCCCGTTGGCCCCGTCGCCTATCCTCGTAGGGCGACGGTTTCGCCCGCGCCCCACTGGAGCGCGGGCTATTTTTTTGCGCGCGGGGTTTTAGGCGGCGGTTTGGGTGCGGCGAGAGAATGCGCAGGAGCGGCGGACGGCGGACGGCCCAGGGCCGACGACAGCAGCGGCAGTGTTTGCCGGCCTGCTCAGGTATCCGCACCGCTCGGGCGGTGCGATCCGAACCACGGAATGCGTTTGATCATGCCGGTCGCGAGGGCCGTGCCGATCAGGATCACGCCGCAGCCCACGAGCATCCCCGGCGAAACGCTTTCGTCGAGAAACAGCGCGCCCCACAGGATGCCGAAGACCGGAATCACGAAGGTCACGGTCATCGCCCGGGCAGGACCGACCACCGAGAGCAGATTGAAGTACAGCATGTAGGCGATGCCGGTGCAGGCGACGCCGAGTGCAATCACCGAGCCCCACGCGTGCAGCGAGACCGGTGTGGCCGGCCAGTAGACCACGGCGAGCGGCAGCAGCACGACGGTGGCGGCGCTCATGGTGCCGGTGGCGACGGTAAGCGGTTCGACTCCGCTCAGATGGCGCTTCGCGTAGTTGGCGGCGATGCCGTACAGCAGCGTCGCGCCGAGCGCAGCCGCAGCCGCCAGTGCGGCGGTCAGCGGCGTGGCGTTGCTGCCGTGGGGCGTGGCGATCTGATCCCACACCAGCATCAGCACGCCGAGGAAGCCGACCGCAAGGCCGAGACTGCGCAGCGCGCTCAGGCGGTCCTTGAGCCACAGGAACGCCACCAGCGCGCCCCACAGCGGCGTGCTGGCGTTGATGACCGACGTCACGCCCGCCGATAGCGTCAGCTCGGCGTACGCGAACAGGCAGAACGGCGCGGCCGAATTCAGGATGCCGACCACCAGCAGCGGCAGCGCGCGGGCGCGCAGCGTGGCGACGGACTGGCGCACGGGTCGCCGGGCTGCCAGCAGGATGATGAGAAACAGCGCGCCGATGCCCACGCGCAACGCCATCAGCGGCGCCACGCCGAAGTCGGTTACGCCGACCCGGATGAACAGAAACGACGCACCCCATAGGGCAGCGAGAGCGAGGAGTTGAAGCAGGTTTTTCGTATTCATGAAAGGCGTGTCCCGCGCAGTTGAGTCGGGACACGAAACGATGGTAGCAGCGCGGTTTCGCGGATGTTTCAGGCTGGAATGAAACAGCAAGATGTCGATGCCTGGCTTGATTCCTGATCGCATCCTTTAGCGCTCTAGCGTAAGCGCCGTGAAGGTTAGCGCAAAACGAGCAATTCTCACCGATATGTGAAAAAAATTAGCATGGGTGCCGGCTGGCAGCGGAGGGCGCGCGCGAGCGGAAGATGAGGCCAGTGGGAAACAAAGCGGGAACCGTCGGGCAACAAAAAGGCACGCCATAAGACGTGCCTTTTTACCTCGCATCGTGCCTGCGCTCAATGCGGGATCATGCCTTGCAGATAGTTCTGCTGCAGCCACACGATGATGCCGAGCACGATCGTCAGAATCAGCGAGTGCTTGAAGGTCTTCGCGAACACCACGCCTTCCTTGCCTTTGAGATCGGTGGTCGCGACGCCGGTCGAGATGTTCTGCGGCGAGATCATCTTGCCCATCACCCCGCCTGAGGAGTTGGTGGCGGCCATCAGGATCGGGTTCAGATTGATCTGACGGGCGGCCACGACCTGGAGGTTGCCGAACAGGGCATTGCCGGAGGTATCGCTGCCCGACAGGAACACGGCGACCCAGCCGAGGAAGGCCGATACCAGCGGGAAGAATGCCCCGACCGAAGCGACGCCGAGCCCGAGCGTGTAGTTCAGCCCGGAGTAGTTCATCAGATAGGCGAGCCCGACGATCGTCGCCACGGTCAGAATGGCGATGCGGGTCTGCACCCAGGTGTCGACGATCGCACCGCCGAACTCCCGCGCGTTCATACGGACGATGAAGGCCGTAATCAGTGCCGCGACGAGGATCGCCGTACCGGTGGCGAGCGGCTGGAAGTCCCAGACCGCGGCGTAAGGCGTGTTGTAGAGCGTGATGTAGACCGCTTTGTCGAGGCCGGGCCACGGCACCTTGATATCGCCGATCGTGAAGATCTTCGCGACGGTCCAGACGATCACCACAACCGACACGATGAGCCACGGATACCAGCCCTGTGCCCCGCTTACCGCGGTGCGGACTTCGGCAACACGGTCGATATTGATCGCGAACTTCGGATCGGCGGCCGGTTTCCAGACGCGCAGAAACGCAATCGTGACGATCAGCGAGATCAGCGAGGAAAGCACGTCGGTGAGGCTGTAATTGACGTAGTTCGACGTGACGAATTGCGTGAGCGCGAAGCTCGCTCCCGAGACCAGCAGCACCGGCCAGATGCGCAGCATGTTGCGCAAGCCCGCGTAGACGGCGATCACATAGAACGGCAGGAAGAAGGCAAAGAACGGCAACTGGCGGCCGACCATTTTGGCTAGCGAGTCGGTGGGCAGATGCGTGACGGCGCCAAGCACGGTAATCGGCACACCGAGCGCGCCGAAGGCGACCGGCGCGGTGTTGAAAATCAGTGTGAAGGTGAGTGCTTCCAGCGTCGGAAAGCCGAGCAGGATCAGCAGCGAACTCGTGATTGCGACCGGCGTGCCGAAGCCCGAGATGCCTTCGAACAGCGCGCCAAACGAGAAGCCCACCACGACCAGCACAATGCGGCGGTCGTTGGGCAGGTTGTCGATCATCCACATGCGGAACGCGGCGAAGCGGCCCGAGCGTTGCGCGATGTTGTAAAGCAGGATGGCGGCGAACACGATCCACATCACAGGCCAGATCGCGAACACCGCGCCGGCGGCGACCGCATCGACGGCGAGGCCGGCCGGAAACTGCCAGCCGAAGACCGCTATCAGCAGCCCGACAATCAGTCCGGCGAGCGACGCCTGCCATGCCGGGCGCCGGGCCCAGCCGAGCAGCACGAGCACCACCAGGATCGGCAGCGCCGCGACCAGGAACGACAGCAAAAGCGAGTTGCCGATGGGTGTCAATAGTTGGTGAAACATCACGTCTCCTTCGTTGTTGTTGGTGTCGACGCGACGGACTGCGCGCTAGCTGACGCGTCGGATGGAGCAGGACGGATGGCGGTGTGGCTGCGTGTGGGAACAGCACCGGATCGCGTATTTAAACAGATAGTGCAAGCGGCAGTTTCAGCATAGAACCCGCGCTGGCGCAGTCAAGACGGGAAAGTACGGGCAGGGTGTGGCGGGGCGTACAGGTGGTGCGGGGATGGCCTGAGGG
>NZ_SCNV01000025.1 GCF_005503145.1 Burkholderia sp. 4M9327F10
CGTTCTGTCCACTTTTTCTTCTAATCTGATGGACGTCCCGCAGACTGGCGATTCCAGTATTTTCAAGGCTCAGGCTGATGTCCATCGTTTTTCTCTTGCGCGTAACGATGGCACGAGCAGCTATCAGATGCTGGCCGGGATGTTCCGCTTCGTGTGCCAGAACGGCCTCGTTTGCGGCAACACCGTGGCGGACGTGCGTGTACCCCACAAGGGCGACGTGGCCGGGCACGTCATCGAAGGCGCTTACGAAGTCCTGCACGGTTTCGACCGGGCGCAGGAATCTCGCGATGCCATGCAGGCAATCACGCTGGACAGCGGGGAATCGGAAGTGTTCGCCCGCGCCGCGCTGGCGTTGAAGTACGACGAGGCCACGCCCGCGCCCATCACCGAATCGCAAATCCTGATGCCACGTCGTCACGACGACAGCCGCAGCGACTTGTGGAGCGTGTTCAACCGCACGCAAGAAAACCTCATCAAAGGCGGGCTGTCCGCCCGCGCCGCGAACGGTCGCCGCCAGACCACGCGCCCGGTGCAAGGCATCGACAACGGTATCCGCCTCAATCGCGCCTTGTGGCTGCTGGCCGATGGCCTGCGCCAGTTGAAAGTCTGAACCCCACAGCGGCAGGGGCAGGCAGCAGCCCTCGCCGCTTCTTTCGCTGCTGCATCTCAACCGCTAGGAGTTGTCACCATGAACGCCGTTACCAAAACCAAAGCCTTCGCCCTCGAAACTGCCGAGCCGCTGGAAGTGGCCGACCCGACCAAGAACCTGATTCTGGTTCCGCTGTCGCAACTGTTGCCGCGCCGCTCCAGGCGCAATGTCCGCACGATGGCACGCCAGTCCATCCCCGAATTGGCTGCAAGCATTTTCCGGGTCGGGTTGTTGCAAAACCTCATCGTCATCCTGTCCGCCGATGGCGAGCAATACGAAGTCGTTGCGGGCGACCGCCGACTGACCGCGTTGAAGCTGCTGGCGAAGAAGAAGCGCATCGCCACCGATTACGAAGTGCCGTGCCTGCTGGTGGCCGATGCGTCCGCCCGTACCGTGAGCCTTGCCGAGAACGTGCAACGCGAGGCCATGCACCCCGCCGACCAGTTCGCGGCCTTCGCCGCGCTGGTCAAGGAAGGCCGACCCATCGAGGACATTGCCGCCGATTTCGGCGTGTCTCCGTTGACGGTGCAACGCCGCTTGAAGTTGGCGAACGTGTCGCCGCGCTTGATGACGGATTACCGCGATGGTGGCGTGACGCTGGAACAGTTGACGGCCTTGACCGTCACCGACGATCACGCCGCGCAGGAAGTCGCGTATTACAGCGCGCCTGATTGGCAGCGCGGCGCATCGGCGCTGCGCGAGCGCCTGACCGAACGCGAGATTGACGCCACGCATTCGCTGGTGCGCTTCGTCGGGTTAGATGCCTACACGATGGCGGGTGGCGGCATTCGGCGCGACCTGTTTGCCGACGATGACAGCGGCACCTATCTGACCGACGCCACGCTGCTGGAAACGCTGGTGCGAGGCAAGCTGGACGCGCTGGCCGAGGACGTGCGCGACGAGGGTTGGGCATGGGTGGAAACCGTACCGCATATGAGCCATGCCGACAGGCAGACGTTCGAGAACGCACCACGCCAGCGGCGCGAGCCGACCGCCCGCGAAGCCCGCCGCATCGCTTCACTGCAAACTCGCCTCGACAAGATCGACACGACACTGGAAGAAGCCTACGACCCCGAGGACGAGGACAAGGTGGCCACGCTGGAAGAACAACGCCAGCAGGTAGCCGGGGAACTGCGAGCCATCGATGACGCCTTGCAGGACTACGCCCCGGACGTGCGCGCCGTGGCCGGTGCCATCGTCACGCTCGACCGCGATGGTGAAGCCGCCATTCATCGCGGCCTGCTGCGCGAGGCCGAAGCGAAAGCGCTGCGCACGCTGGAAAAGTTGCGGCAAGGTTTCAGTGCAGGCGCCAGCGCGAACGACCAGGAAGGCGATGATGCCGACGAAGCGCCCAAGACCGCGAACCTGTCTGACCGGCTGGCGCAGCGGTTGAGCGCCCATCGCACGGCGGCGCTGCAAATCGAAGTCGCGCAGCATCCGCACGTCGCGCTGGCCGCGCTGGTGCATGGCATGGTGCAGACCGTCTTGCAGCCCCACACCTACAGCGGTGATAGCCTGCCGCTCGGCGTGCGCGTGAACGTGCAAGACCGGCTGGAAAGCGTGGCACCGGATTGGTCGGAATCGTCTGCCGCCGTGGCGTTGCGCGAGTTTCAGCGGGTCGCGGGCGAGGCGTTGCCGCAGGTCAGCGCCGAACTGTTCGCGGCGCTGCTGGCGAAGTCGCAGGACGAACTGGTGCGGTTGCTGGCCGTATGCGTGGCGTCTACGGTGGACGTGGTGACGCCTCGCGCTGCGCAGCGCCCGCCCGGCGCGGAACTGGCGCAGGCCGTGGGGTTGGACATGGCGGCATGGTGGAAGCCGACCGGCGAAAGCTATTTCCGGCACGTACCGAAGGCCGCGATTCTGGAAGCCGTGGGGCAGTACGCTCCGGCGCACGTCACCCGCCTGTCGAAGTTGAAGAAAGGCGACATTGCCAGCGAAGCCGAACGGCTGGCCGAGGGCACCGGCTGGATGCCTGCCGTGTTCCACATCGACCACGACACCGAGCCGGAAGGCGTACCGGAGGCGGCAGACGAAACGGATACGCCGGAAGATGCCGCCGACGAAGTGGAAGCGCACGCGCTGGCCGCGTGAGGTAGTCCCATAGCCCCGGCGCAACACGCCGGGGCTTTCTTTCATCCAAGACCGGGCGCGGCAGGTTTCGACGTCCACAGCAAAACCGCCCGTCGTCGCCTTCGATCAGGCGGCGACGGGGCGGGCGCGCAAGCAGCTTGCGCGCGACACAGTGAATCGGTGCCCGCTGACGCGGGCAAGATTTTCAACCGCGCTCCGCCGCAATGGACGGGGCTTATGCGGGGCTACGCCCCAGCTTGCTGCGGCAGGTCGCGCCAAAGCGTGCCGTCCTCGACGCTGGCGGTTCGCCTGTCCGTCAACGAAGGATGGTTCACCGACACGCCGTTCGACCTTGCCTAAGGAGCGTCCACACCACGCCTCACGCACGAGGCCGCATGCTGCAGCAGGAGCATTCTCGTCTTGTAGTTTGTGTTGGCCTTGCCTGCGTCAGGGCACAAGCCAGTGCAGCCGTCATGCGCTGATACCGAGGTCGGCCATATCTCCTTTCGGGAGTGGGCGGCCCCTGCGTCCTTGGCTTGTCGTGAATCCTGGCGAGGGCACGGCTGCGCCTTGGGCTTCATGGCTGCAACCTTCCCGCGAAAACAATTTCCCCGCCGCTGCGCGGCTTCCTCGCGCAGCAAATTCTTTTCGCTTCCAGGTGCTCCACGCTGTTGCGCCCGCTGCGCGATGCAGCCCGCCCATCCCTCGCCGGCCGGTTCACAACAAGGACGCGATGGGCGCGACCTTGTTCAACCCGAAAGGAGAAACATCATGGCTAACATCGGCACCTTCACCGCAGAGAAAGACGGCTTCACCGGCACGCTCCGTACCCTGACGCTCAACGTCAAGGTCAAGCTGGTTCCCAACGACAAAGGCGACAACGAGAACGCCCCCGACTTCCGCGTGCAGGCGGCAAGCCACGACATCGGCGCGGCGTGGAAGAAAGTCAGCAAGGCCGAACGGCCCTACGTGTCCGTGACCCTCGACGATCCTTCGTTCCCGGCAACGGTCTATGCCCGCTTGATCGAGAACGAGGAAGGCACGCACGACCTGATCTGGTCGCGCAGCAAGCCACAGGCGGCGGACTGACCGCCGCCCACCGCGCCCCGTCCGTTGCGGCGGGGCGCTCTCCGTGTGATGCCTACGCCTCGGACACCGCGAGCTGGCGTTCCGTGGCGGTCATCACTACGGCCGTACTGCATCCAAGCGCGCTGGCGATCTTGAAAATGATCGCCAGCGTGGGCATGTGCTCGCCCCGCTCGATCTTGCCCATGTGGGAACGCTCAATGCCAGCCAGGTTGGCCAGCGATTCCTGCGCAATCCCGCGTTCCGTTCGCAGCGCGCGCACCGACGCGCCGAAGGCTTGCGCCAGCTCAGCATCGAAGGTGGTGGCACCGGCCGGTCGGCCGCGCTGGATGGATCGCTTCTGCATGGACAGAAGCGTCCAATCGCGGGACAATTAAAACCACGTTATCTTTAACTCATTGGCGGCAATTTAATCCGCTTCCGTGCTTTTGCTGAAATCCGCATCGGCGGATTTCAACTGAACCAGAGAGGCACATCCGTGTCTTTCCTGACCAGCACAATTCCGCTTCGGCGTTTTCCTGCATGGTCGGATTCGATGGCTTGCGCATCCGTGCTTCTGCATGAAAGCACGAATCCGGTTTCGCGGTTCCGTGCCTCGGTACAGAAGCGTATCCGTGCATCCTCGGCTTTACGGGGTTTCTGACATGACCCAGCCGCTGACCACCGCCGCTGAGCGTGCGCAACTGCTCATCAACGGCACCGCGCGCGCGGCCGGCCAAAGCATCGACCCGATGCCGGTGATACGGCTGTTTACCCCGGACGCGCACGCCATCTGGCTGCTCGCTGCGCTCGATCCGGCTGATGGCGATACCGCCTGGGGATTGATTGACCTTGGCATCGGGATGCCGGCGCTGGGGATAGTCAAGCTGTCCGACCTGGCCAGCATCGTCGGGCCGCAGCAGCGGCCCATCGTGCGCGACCTGTATTTCTATGCAGCACGGCCGCTATCAGAGTACGTCCAGCTCGCGCAACGCGATGGTTCCATCCCCGACTGACCACAGCGTATTGTGTCTTTTCCGGTCTAATGTCAGACGAATACGGTCTCGATCCGCACTCTTGCACCAGACGAGTGCAACCCCGACTAAAAGAGACATGATGCGCGGTACGGGTTGCGGCAGGGTGTCGAGTGCCGCGCGTCATTTCTGTGCGGCGTAGCCGCCGCACTCGGACGATCCGTGCCAGGTTTCGGAGCCAATCGGCCTTTACCCCATCGTTACAGTTTGAGTTCTCGCCTACTGAATGGCGTTTTGATGTTGCCGATATCGTAGCTCCCATGTTCGACGCCCGTGGCGACGTGCCTGCTCGACAGGAGGTTGCGTCGTGGCTGATCGAAGCACCAATGCCTGGTATCCCACTGCGGCGTATCTCTACGTGCTGCATCTGGACGGTCCCGCGCTGGCGTGGGAATACCTGCGCCGGCATCCCGGCTACCGGCGCGACTGGCTGCGCCGTCGCCCCCGGCCGGACTTGGCGCAGGCCTGGGGCCTGCGCCTGCTAGAGGACCCGGCGCTGGATGCGCGCGACGCACATCCGATCTGGTTCCCCGACCACGACACCGTGCTCCAGCTCTACCCGGACGCCGACCCACTGCCCAATGCGGCGGTGTTCGAGTTCTGGCGCATCCCCGGCCACAAGCAGCTGACCCACGACGGCAAGCGCCTGGTGCTGGTGTCGCGCGGGCTCCGCTACCGCGTGCGGCTCGTCCTCGCGCCAGGGCTGGCCGAGGGCATGCCCTACCTCTATGCCGTCCGCGCGTGCCTCACCCCTCGCGCAAGCTACCGTACGATCCTGGCCGAGCTGGACAAGCTGGTGACAGAGGACGGATTTGCGCCTGCAGCGGTGGCCCGTTCCCGGCCCACGCCGTCCGCGCTGCTGGAATTGCACACCTTGCAGGCGCTCGACGCGACCCTTGCGGGCGCGTCCTTGCGCGAAACCGCCGCAGGGGTGTTCGGCGCCGAGGCAGTGGCCGCTGGCTGGTACACCGACGGCGGCCTGCGCTCGCGCGTGCGCCGCTTGGTGCGGCGCGGCCAGTCGCTGATGCGCGGCGGCTACCGCCGCCTTACACAGATCGATTGATTTGCACAGGGTCGTATTACCTGCGTTGCAAAACGACCCTCTGCGCCACGCATCGCTATCTTGAAACTGCCTCCATCCGGCTGCGCTGGTGCCGCCGGCGTTTTTGACCGATGGAGGTCCATCCGATGCGTCCCGCTCCCTTGCGGCCTGCCGCCGTACCCGTCGCCACGCCCGCACAGCCCCAACGCTACCTGACCAACGATGAAGCTGCCGAGTATCTGCGTCTGTCGCCGCGCACGCTCGAAAAGCAGCGCGTCATCGGCAACGGGCCGAAGTTTCGCAAGTTCGGCCGCCGCGTCATGTACGCGGTCGCCGACCTCGATGCCTGGGCCGACCAGCGCAGCTACGAAACCACGTCCGATCCCGAATACGCCGAGCATCACTCGGCCGACAGCCGTGCGCGCTGATTGCTGGCTCGCCGGTGGCCGTCGCCATGTCCAGCCCATCGCAGGAGCGGAACCAGCTCGACCTGTTCCGCGCGCTGCCGGGCGACGGCATGGTGCCGCGCGACAGCCAGGATTTGATGGCCTTTCCGTTCTTCTCACTGGCGAAGTCGCGGCGCACCGCGCCGATCGACTTCAAGAGCGGAAACGTCACGATCCGCGTGGAGGGCACGCAGGAGCACGGCATCGCCACGATCTGGGATGCAGACGTGCTGATATGGGCGGCCTCGCAGATCGTCGAAGCGCGCGACGCGGGCTTGCGCCCGTCGCGCCTGATGCACGCCACACCCTACGAGATCCTGCGCTTCATCGGGCGCGGTGTGTCGCTGCGCGACTACCAGCGCCTCAAGGCCGCGCTCGACCGGCTCCAATCGACGACCGTAGCGACTTCCATCCGGGAGACGACCGGGCGGCGACTGCATCGCTTCTCGTGGATCAACGAATGGAAGGAACTGGCCAACGCCGGCGGCACACCGTTGGGTATCGAATTGATCCTGCCGGACTGGTTCTATGCCAGCGTGCTCGACGCCGCCTTGGTGCTGACCATCGACCCGGCGTATTTCCGGCTCACGGGCGGCATCGAGCGGTGGCTGTATCGGCTCGTGCGCAAGCACGGCGGCAAGCAGCCCGGCGGCTGGCAATTCGACTTCCGGCACCTGCACAAGAAATCGGGCAGCACGGCGAAGCCCTACGACTTCGCTTGCGACCTGCGCGCGCTCGTCGCGCGGCAGTCATTGCCCGGCTACGTGCTCGGCATCGAGCGGATGCCGGACAGCAACACCGAACTGCTGACCTTCCGATCTGTGCCGCTCACGGCACGGGGATAACTGCGGGACAAGCTGTGAATGGCCTCGTGCTATCAGGCGTGCCGGGTATCGTGCTATCAGGCGTGTCCCTATCGTGCTATCAGGCGTGCAAAATCGTCGAAAAGCCAATAACGGCGCGGGTTTCAACGCCCTCTAACTTATCTAACTTAAAAGCTCTAACAGATAGTAGAAGCACGCCGCGTCGGTGGACAACCACGAAACGGCACGCCTGCGTCGTTCCTCCAGCACGGCGGAGCATGCCATGATCGTTGCCTTCCTCAACCAGAAAGGCGGCGTCGGCAAGACTACGCTCGCCACCCACGTTGCCGGCAAGCTGGCAATGCGCGGGCAGTCCGTCATCCTGCTCGATGCCGACCCGCAAGGCTCGGCGCTGGATTGGACGCAACGCCGAAGCCAGCAAGGCTTGCCACGGCTGTTTAGCGCCGTGGGTCTCGCCCGCGAGACGCTGCACCAGGAAGCGCCGGAGCTGGCCCGTCATGCCGATCACGTCGTCATCGACGGCCCGCCGCGCATCGCTGCCCTGGCGCGCTCCGCGCTGCTGGCGGCCGAGCGCGTGCTGATTCCCGTGCAACCCAGCCCCTACGACTTGTGGGCCTCGTCGGAGATGGTGGCGCTGATCCGAGAGGCCCAGGTATTCCGGCCTGCGCTGCGCGCGGCCTTCGTCGTCAATCGGCGCGTCAGCACCACCATCATCGGCCGCGAGGCGCGCAACGCGCTCGCTGAACAGCCGCTGCCGGCACTGCGCGCGGAAGTGCATCAGCGCATCGTCTTCGCCGACAGTGTGGCCGCTGGCCGGCTCGCCCACGAGACGGCGCCCGACAGCGCTGCCGCGCAGGAGATCGCTGCGCTGACCGACGAGCTGCTGCGGTGGCCGGCATGAGCCATCGCAACGGCAAGCGCGTCGGCATCGGCGCACGTCCACCGGCGAACCCGCACGCTGAGGCGTGGGTTCGCCAAGGCGACGCCGACGGCATTCAGAAAGGCGACCTCTACACCGCGCGCCTGACCCTCGACATTACACCCGCCATGCGGGCGCGCATCAAGGTGTCGGCCTTCACGCGCGGCGTGACCGTCGCCGAACTACTGCGCGCACTGCTGGAACGCGAGTTCCCGGAGAAAACGCCATGAACGCAAAACCTTCGGCGGCAACGGCTGCGCCGCCGGCATCGCTTGCTGTGCTCGCCGGCCAGGCCGGCATCGCGCCATTGACCCGCGTTTCGCTCACCTACATAGAACAACGCATCGACGTATATCTGCGCTTTGGCGAACCGGCTCGCACCATCCGGCTTGACCGCTGGCGTCGCGTCGCGGTGTTCCTGCCGCGTGCGATGTTCTGCCGTATTCGCTGGCAGGCCAACGACTACGGCACGATCCGCTGGCAGCTCATGGTGATGCAGGCTTGCACGCCATTGGACGCGGCGCAGCGCATCCCCGGCGTACTGCCGGGCGCGTACCTGTTGCTGCACGCCGAGAGCGAACCCGCCGTGCGCGCCGTGCTGGCGCAACTTGACGCCATCGAGGCGCAGAACATCGCGCCCGCTGACGTGGCACCTGCGTACTGGCGCACGCTCGGCAACCGGCTCGCTGCGCGTTTGCCGCGGCCGGCTTACACCGCCGAGCGGCACGCCGTCTGGCTGGCCGGGAGGAGGCTGCCGCGATGACCATTTACCCATCCGGAACCGCGTCGCATCCTCACTCGCGCTGGCAGGTTCGCATCAGCGTAGCGACACTGGCCGCCGTCGGTTTCGCTGCGCTCGCTTGGGCGTCCCTCGTGTCGTCGCTGCCGCGCCTGACCTACAACCCGTCCGACAGCGTGGCGGTCGGTTGGTATCGCATCACACCGTTCGATCCGCGCACCGCCTCGCTGCCACGTCCGCCGTCCGTGGGCAGCATCGTGCTGGTGCCGCTCCCGGCCAAAGCCGCCGCACTGGCTGCGCAGCGTGGCTACCTGCCGACTCGCATTCCACTCCTCAAGTCGGTCGCCGCCGTTGCGCCGCAGGTGGTGTGCATCACGGGCGGCATCGTCCGCATCGACGGCGTGCCTGCGGCCGCCGTGCTGCGTGCCGACCGCATGGGCCGTCCGCTGACATCGTGGCAGCACTGTCGACGCCTCAAACCGGGCGAGCTGTTCCTGTTGAGCACGACGAATCCGGCGTCGTTCGACAGCCGTTACTTCGGGCCAGTGAGCGCATCCGCTGTAATCGGCGTCGCGCATCCGGTCTGGCTGGAGACACGCCGATGATGGCTGCCGATTCGCTGCATGGCATCGTGCATCCGATCGTGCCATCCGGCATGTTCTTCCTCTGGTCACCGCCATTTCGCTGCGCGTGTCGTGCGAGCGATGATTTTGCGTATTCGGCGCTGCACGTCGCGCAACATCCGGCGACCCTTTCCCCCGTGCAGGCATCTTGCCTTGGACGCGCCCGGCCGATGGCCGTGGCCGCGTTCCCCGGCGCGCGGGCTGCAAGCAGCACCGCGCCACCGGGCCGCCGATGCCCGGAGCGACAGCGATGGGCAAAGGCGGAAGGCAAGATAAAAGGTCGCGGCACATCGCCGCTTGAAAACCTTGTCTGCACATGGGGGGAGCGCGGCACGCGCCACGGGGCAGCAGCGTGCCACGAAGGTGCGCCACGCCGCATCGGAATTGGCGAAGTCGCGTGCTTCGTCCGCTGGACTGCGCCAGTCTTGGTTGGAGCCACACTATGAGCCAACGCGACGATGACCGTTTCCGCGTCCGCCCGGGTGTGCCGAAACAGCGCTGCGATGCCTACGTCAACAAGGTGCTGCGGCAGGCCAACAAGGCCGGCACGAAGCTCGGCAAGGCGGCCGGCAAGGTCGGTCAGCGCCCCGGTTCCCGGCTGGGGCGCGGCCACGCCGCGGCGCGCTTCGTGGGTCGCGGACTTGGAGCGAACGCCCGGCGCGTGACGATCAAGACAAGGCTGGTGAATCTGAAACAGGCCGGGCCGCGCTCGACCGCCGCGCACCTGCGCTACATCGAGCGTGAAGGCGTCGATCGTCAGGGCGGGCCGGGCCATGCCTACGGGCCGGTGACTGACGATGCCGACCTCGAAGCGTTCAAGGAGCGCGGCGAAGGCGACCGCCACCAGTTCCGGCTCATCGTCTCGCCGGAGGATGCCGAACAGCTTGACGACCTGCGCACCTATACCCGGCACCTGATGGCGCGCATGGAGGCCGACCTGGGCACGCGGCTGGAGTGGGTCGCGGTCGATCACTGGAACACAGATAATCCGCACACGCACGTCGTCCTGCGCGGTAAGGACGATACCGGCAAAGACCTCATCATTTCCCGCGACTACATCGCCGAGGGGATGCGCCGGCGAGCATCCGAGCTGGCGACCGAATGGCTGGGGCCGCGCACCGAACTGGAGATGCAGCGCGCCATGCAGCGCGAAGTCGAACAGGAGCGATGGACGGGCCTGGATCGCGCCTTGCAGCGCGAGGCCGGCAATGATCCCTTGGTGCGTGTGGAACGCTTTGCCGAACTCCGATTGCAACGTCTGCGGCAAGTGCTGATTGGCCGCTTGCAACACCTGCAGCGCATGGGGCTGGCGACCGAGCAGCAGCATGGCGCGTGGGCCGTCCACGCCGACGCCGAAACCACGCTGCGGGCAATGGGCGAACGCGGCGACATTATCCGCACCATGCAGCTGGCCATGAGCGGCCAGCAGCGCGAGTTGGCCGTGTTCCATGCCGGCGGGGATGGCCGCGCCATCGTCGGCCGCGTCGCCGGCAAAGGGCTGGCCGACGAGCTATATGACAAAGGCTATCTGATCGTCGATGGCACGGACGGCAAGGCGCACTACGTCGCGCTGTTGCCGAGGGCGGAACTGGGGCAGTATCCGACCGGAGCCGTGGTGGAAGTCAAAGGTGCGGCCGACGTGCGCGCCGCCGACCGAAACGTCGCCGCGCTGGCCGTCAATGGCGTGTACCGCACCGATCATCACCTGGCCATCGCCCAAGGTCAGGCCACGCCCGACCGCGACCCGCGCGAGGTGGTGGCCGCGCATGTGCGCCGGCTCGAAGCCCTACGCCGGGTCGGCATCGTGGAGCGCGAGGCCGAAGGCGTCTGGCGTGTGCCCGGGAACCTGGCCGAGCGTGGTCGCCAATACGACGCTCGGCGGCTCGGCGGCGGCGTGGCGGTGTATCTGAAATCGCACCTGCCCATCGAGCGGCAGGCCCGCGTGATCGGCGCCACCTGGCTCGACCAGCAATTGATCGGCGGTGGCAAAGGACTGGGCGACCTGGGCTTTGGAGCCGAGGTCAAGGATGCGCTGCGCCAGCGCGCCGACTTCCTGGCCGAACAGGGGCTGGCCGAGCATCGCGGGCAGCGCGTCGTGGTCGCCCGCAACCTGCTGGCGACGCTGCGCGGGCGCGAGCTGGCTCAGGTCGCGAAGGACATTGCCATCGAAACCGGCCTGGAGCATCGGCCGGTGGCCGACGGGCAGCGCGTGGCCGGTATCTACCGGCGCAGTGTGATGCTCGCCAGCGGACGCTACGCGATGCTCGACGAGGGAACAGGATTCAGCTTGGTGCCGTGGAAGCCGGTGATCGAACAGCGATTGGGACAACAGCTCGCCGCGACGGTGCGCAATAGCGGGGTCTCTTGGGAGATTGGGCGACAGCGAGGAATGTCGATCATCTGACGTAGTGCGGTCAAACGCAACCGACGATCAGGCCATTCCTCGCTGGTACTCGCTGTGGAGACGAGAGGCCGTCGGAGAGTTGAACAAGATATCAAGACGCGTGCGTGCAATCATCTGACGGAACTGACCATGTCGCGTGGGATCTCCGGCATCGTGCATCGTGCATCGTGTCGGTCGTCCATGTGCTGAGTCCTGATACTTCCAAACGTGAGGCAGAACTGTGTTGGAATAATTCTCCAATGCAGTCCTGTCGTGATCCCATAGGGCTCCCACATCTATATCAGTGCCGCCGCGGTCATCATGGACGATCGCGGCTCACCCGTACGCAACGCCAACGAAAGCGCCCACACGTTCCCGAACAGTTCCTCCGGCCATATCGCAAGCAAGGCGTGGAGCGACGCAGCCGTGCTAGCAGCGGACAAACCCAGCTTTCGCACTATCAGCGGCTCGCATGAATTCCGCGTGATCGCCGACACGGGACATCAAGTCGGCGATCAGCGGGGCGGCTACACCGCGGCTCACCCGGACGAGTTTGCACCTCTCGCCGCACTCGCTGCGCATGGTAATGCCCAATCACCGATTGGGCTCTGGAAGACCGCGCATCCACGTGGTGTCGTGCGAGCCTATGAAGAAGGCGGAGGTATCGGGGGGCATGCGCTTCGTTGACGGCTTAGCATTTTTGTTTTGACACATTCCTTTCCCGACTCAAACCGGCGAAGATTTATCGCTTTTTTCTCGACGTGCCCCCTCCTACCGTGAGGCACAAAAACCGCGAGCTGCGGCAACCAATGGAGGAAGTAAGTGTGACAGAGCCGGATGCAATTGAAGCGGTGACAATGCGCAAGCTATCGCGCAGGATCGTACCGTTTTTAATGCTGTGCTATGCGCAGCTTACATCGACCGAGTGAATGTCGGCTTCGCTGGTCTCACGATGAACAAGGATTTCGGCTTCACGGCCACTGTGTTCGGTGCAGGCGCCGGACTTTTCTTTCTCGGGTACGTACTCCTTGAAGTGCCGAGCAATCTCGCGCTGTACAGGTTCGGCGCGCGGCTATCGTTCGCGCGCATTGTGATTTGCTGGGGGTTGCTTGCCACAGCGTCCGCATTCATCAGTGGTCCGCTCAGCTTCTACACGATCCGATTTCTGCTGGGTGCAGTCGAAGCCGGATTCTTTCCTTGCGTGTTGTTCTATCTAACGCTGTGGTTTCCCAAAGCCTATCGCGGGCGGATCGTCTCGATGTTCATGACGTCAATTCCAGTCTCCGTCGTGATCGGCGCGCCGCTGTCTAGCCTGCTACTTAAACTCGATGGCGCGATGAGCATGCGCGGCTGGCAGTGGCTTTTTGTGATCAAAGGGGTGCCTGCCGTATTGCTCGGCGTCCTCGTGCTGTTCATGCTTGCGGACAAACCCGCCGACGCGACCTGGCTCTCGGACGAAGAAAAGGGCTGGCTCAGCGAACGGCTTGCTCGCGAACGGCAGCAGACCGACGAGGCTCAATCTGCATCGCTCTTCCGCGCCCTGGCGAACGGGTCTACACTCGGTCTCGTGCTCGCGTATTTCGGGCTCGTGACCTGCACGGTCGGCATTAGTTTCTGTCTACCGCAGATCGTCAAGTCGCTGGGGCTCGACAATTTGCAGACTGGCTTCGTGACGGCGATTCCTTCCGTTGCGGCGCTGATCGGCATGGTCCTGATCGGACGTAGCTCGGATCACCGATGCCACGCGCAATCTCGTCGGTCGCGCGGCGATCGCACGCATGAAACCCGGCGTCGTGCTCATCAACACGTCCCGTGGCGAAGTCGTGGATCTGAACGCACTCGAAGACGGACTGCGAAGTGGACGGATCGGAGCGGCTGGCTTGGACGTGATGCCGACCGAGCCGCCCGACCGTCCGCATCCGCTGGTGAAGGCGTGGACCGACAGGGAACCATGGTTGGAGGGGCGTCTGCTGGTGACGCCGCATACTGCGTTCTTCAGCCCCGAAAGCGTGCTCGATCTGCGACGGCTCGCGCTCAAGACCGTGTTGGACTATCCGGCGACAGGCGCGCCAAGAGCATGTGTCAACCGACGCGAACTCACGTAACCGCTCCCTAGACACGCTTAGATGTACGAGGCCGCGGCGTAGGTCGACTTTTTTTCTGCGCGCGTCCGAGATCTAGACGCGAGTGAGCCGCTTTTTCTGACGCGCTGCCCGCCCGAACATCGTTGCTGCAAAGGCCGGCGCTCGCGGCGCGAGGGCTTGACATCTGCGCCCGTCAACAGTGAGTCGCGAGTGAACGACCATGCACCACGCAACCCTTACCGCGGAGAAAAATAGGCCGGAGCAGTTCGAGTAAAATCACAAACATCAGATGCCAGCGACGAGACATACCGCAAAAAGTCATCGGCGCGAGCCTTCTTGTACATCATCACGTAGGGTGCTCGAGGAAGCGGCGGCTTACTCCGTAGCAGTCGCAACTGCCCAGCGGAGATAAGGTTATCGAAAATCCGCTTGGGCAGGTAACTAATCCCCAGCCCACCCAATGTGAGAGAAGCAATGGCCGTGAGGCTGCTGCTCGACAACGTGTTTTCGATCTTGACTCGGTTGTCCTGCAGCCATCGTTCGATCATATCGCCAAGGCCGGAGGCGTGCAGCTGCACGATGATCGTATGTCGGCACAGGTCACGCAGTGGCAATTCGTTAGCGCTATCGAGATACCCGGGGCTGCACATCCAGGCGTACTCGACCGAATCAAGCGCCATCAGCTCGAACTGTGCGTCCCGATAGGTGTCCGGCACGACAACCATATCGAGTTCCTCCTGAGCGAGTTTCTCCATGAGATGGGCGCTCGAATCCACTGTCGGCTCAAGCGCGATCTCGGGATAGCTGCCGCGAATACGCTGCACCAGAGCCGGGAGCCAAGTCATCGCCGTTAGTTCGGTCACACCGAGTCGCAATACCCTCAGTGTGGGCGCCATCACCGCACTCATGCCCATGATACGGTCGCGCACCTCCAGTATTTCCCTTGCCATGACGAGCAGCCGCTCGCCCTGTGGAGTGATCATCGCCTTGCGGTGAGTGCGATCGAATAGGGCCACGCCCAGCAGCGATTCCAGTTCCTGCAGGCGTTTCGAAATCGCGGACTGAGTCGTGTTCAAGCGAGAAGCCGCTTGCTCGAGCCCGCCCAATTCTGCTGCCCAATAAAAACCTTCCAGTTGCTTAAGTGTGACCACAGTTGGCGCGCGAGTTATTTGGAAAAAAATTCCGATTTTGGGGGATAAAAAGTCGCTTGTGGAATGATTACTCGGAACTCTACCATGCCACTAAGGTCTGTGCGAGCGCGGCTAGTTTTGTGCTTGGACACAGGCTTTCGGCACACATATGAGGTCACGAATGGATCTTGGAATTTTTGGAAAGACCGCTCTCGTCCTAGGCGGCGCGGGCGGACTAGGTTCGGCGATCGCCTTTGCGTTGGCGCGCGAGGGGGCATCGGTTGTCATTGCTGACCGCGATAGCCAGGCGCTCGATGCGGTGAGAGAGCGTCTGGCGGAGTCGCAGTTGGATTGTCATTCGATCGTCTGGGATCTGGCCGATTTAGACGCGGTAGATGAAAAAATCGCGTCGATCGAGTCGCGCCTAGGGACTGTCGATATCTTGGTTAACAACACCGGTGGACCGCCTCCTTCGGCGGCGCATGGGCTTGGTGCGGCAGTTTGGCGGGAGCATTTTGAGAAGATGGTTCAGCCACCCATAGCGATCACCGATCGTGTTTTGCCGGGCATGCGCGCTAAACGCTGGGGGCGCGTCATCACGAGCGCATCGTCGGGCGTAATTGCACCGATCCCAAACCTGGCCGTTTCCAACGCGTTGCGTTCGACCTTGGTCGGATGGTCGAAATCGCTGGCCAGAGAGGTTGCGGCGTACGGCGTGACGACCAACATTATCATTCCAGGGCGCATCGCGACGGCCCGCATCGCATTCCTCGACGAGCAGAAAGCAAAGAGAGAAGGAAAGCCGGTAGACGCAATCGCGGCTGAAAGTACCGCCTCAATTCCAGCGGGGCGTTACGGGCGCCCGGATGAGTACGCGGATATGGTCGCCTTTCTTGTCAGCGAGCGCGCGTCTTATATCACCGGCTCGACCGTACGCGTCGACGGTGGTCTGATCGCCAGCATCTAGGGTAGCGAGCAAGTCGCGCGGGATACATCAGTTGAACAGAAGCTTCATGTCTGCGGTGGAGAATTTCAATGATTGGTAAAGACATTGTTGAGACGTTGTCGAAAGTGACGACTGCAACATTAACGACGATTCTCTTCAAGAAAGGCTTGCGAAACGTCTGGCTGCGTCGAACGGCGCCGCTTTTCAATGGTCAACGCCGGATCGTGGGTGAAGCGTTCACGATGCGATTTGTGCCCGCGCGCGAGGACGTCGCAACGCCGGCGGCCTGGTCGTCGCCAAAATCAACTCGAGCGGCCGTCGAAGCAATGCCGGAAGGATGTGTAGTCGTCGCGGATACTATGGGCGTTGCCGATGCGGGGATTTTCGGCGACATCCTGTGCGCCCGCATGCATCAAAAAGGTGTAGTGGGATTAGTGACGGATGGGGCTTTGCGCGACCGTATGGGCATTGCGGACGCAGGATTGCCCGTGTGGTGCAGCGCGGTCGCCGCCCCGCCGGCCGTCGCGCAACTCGCCTTTGTCGACTGGCAAGAAACAATCGGCTGCGGAGGCGTGGCTGTTATCCCGGGCGACGTGATCGTTGCTGACGACGACGGTGCGGTCGTCATTCCTGCCCAGTTGTTGCTCGACGTGCTTGACGTCGCGCTAGCTCAGGAGCAAAGCGAGTCATGGATTCTTAGACAGGTCAAATCAGGAGCGCCGCTCAGCGGCCTCTATCCCATGAGCACGGAAAATCAGGCTCGCTATGAAGCCGATGTCAGGGCAGGGTTGGTCTAAGAGTCGCTGACACAAGTAAACCACAAAACGTGAGCAGATAACGGCAGCGGCCAGGGAGAGTAACGCAGCATGGATGTCGAGACGCCGCTCGAAGCGAATGCGCAGTTTGCCGAAGCCGGCGAACCAGGCGTGCGCACGCTCGACCACCCCAAAAGCGCAGATGGAGTGCGTGCTCCATTGCGAGATAAGCGAGGTGCGAGAAAGCGTTGGTCGTTACGTATGCGTTCTCGGTAGCGAAGCGGAGGTTCGCGATGTGAATGTGAACGTCTGTCAGGCGTCGACGCTACCGCTCCCGGTATTGATCGCAACGGAAAGAGGTAGCGACTGCGACTTCGTTTCCCGATATTTCGCACCGACGAAAGGTGTGCCCGAAGATCCCATCACCGGTACCTCGCATTGCACTCTTGCCCCATTTTGGGGCCGTCGTTTTGGCAAGACGCAATTACATGCCCGGCAGCTATCGGACAGAGGTGGAGAGATACACTGTTCTCTTGACGATGACCGCGCTCGCCTTACCGGTGAATGCAGATATATCTTCAGGGCACGATTGCAGTGCCAGTCTTAGGCTAACAACCCAATCGCAACCGGCCAATGGCCGCAGGAGAAATCACATGTCACCGGAAGAAAAAATTGTCGCTCTGGGTTTTGAGCTACCGCCGGCTCTGCCGCCGCGCTTCAGCTACATCCCGTACAGGCAGGTTGGAGATATGATATTTCTCGCGGGGCACGGACCGAGGCTCCCCGACAACACCTACCGAAGTGGAAGGATCTCAAGCGACGACCAGATTCCTGGCGCGTACGCTGACGCGCAACTCACTGCGCTGAACATTCTTGCCACGCTCAAATCTGCGGTTGGAGAACTGAGCCGAATCAAGGCATTCATTAAAGTTCTGGGAATGGTAAACGCTGCACCGACCTTCACTTCGCATCCGAAAGTGATTGATGGCTGCTCCGATTTGCTCATTAATGTATTTGGCGAAACGGGCCGTCATGCTCGATCAGCCGTCGGGACGTCGTCACTACCTAGCGACATGACAGTCGAGATCGAAGTGATCGTACAACTCGCTGCATAACACTTGGCTGACGGGCCATCGTCGAAGGTGACGATGTTGCTGTCCGTCAGTACCTGTCGAGCGAAGAGCTCCGGCGTCGACGCCCGAATCGCGCTGATGCTTTTTCCTTTTAGGTTTGCGAGCGTTTTGAGGCCCGAATCCGACTTGACCAGTAGCGGAATTGGCATCTGGTAATAGGCCGAGGAAAAGTCGATCTGCTTGGCGCGTACAGGTGTGTAGCCCATGGCCGCTACGACGACGTTGACCCGGCCGGTCAGAAGGGCTGGAATGCGACCCTCCACCGATAGGGTCTTCAGGTCGAGCTTGACGTTCAAGTCCTGCGCGATGGCAGCACATACGTCGACGTCAAAGCCGACTACGGAACGTGTCTTCGGATCCTGATAGCCGAGCGGCACGATGTCGCCGAACACGCCACATGTCAGCGTGCCGCTCGCTTTGATATCGGCGAGCTCGTCTGTATGGGCATTGAGGCTCAGCACGCAGCAGACTGTCAGAAGGGTTGCGAGTGGTTTCACGATGTCTCCTTGGTTTTGGGGCTAGTTATCGAAGTTGTTCGCAGGCTTGCAGGATGCGGTCACACGCTTTCGTGATGACCTCCGTCGAAGTGGCGAACGAAATCCGGAACGCTGGCGACAGCCCGTATGCGGCTCCTTGCACGGTCGCGACCTTAAATTCATCGAGCAGATACATGACGAAGTCGCTATCGTCTTTGATGATCTTGCCCGTACGCGTGGTCTTCCCGATATGCGCCGCACAGGACACGTAAACGTAGAACGCCCCTTCGGGTCGCGGGCAGCTCAGCCCAGCTTTCCCGTTTAGAAGGGAAACGATCAAGTCGCGCCTGGCGCGATAGGTGTTCCGCCATTCCCGGAAGAAGTCAAACGGGCCCGATAGAGCAGCAAGTGCGGCTGCCTGGCTCACTGCGGCGGGATTGCTGGTGCTCTGGGACTGCAGCTTTTCCATTGCCTCGATAAGGTGAACCGGACCCGCGGCATAGCCGATTCGAAAACCCGTCATGGAATACGCTTTGGACACGCCGTTGATTGTCAGGGTGCGATCGGCGAGGTCTGGGTTGACCGCCGCAAAAGTAGCAAAGTGAGTGGCGTCATAGAGCAGGTGCTCGTAGATGTCGTCGGTCATGACATAAACGTGCGAGAAATCGCGCAGCAAGTCACCGAAGCTCCGTAACTCACTCGCGGTATAGGTGGCGCCCGTCGGGTTATTTGGCGAGTTCAACACGAGCCACTTCGTGCGCGGCGTGATCGCGGCTCGCAGCTGAGAGGCCTTTACTTTGAACTGCTGCGTCGCGTCGGCCGTGATCACTACTGGAACGCCGCCGTTGAGCCTGACAATGTCCGGATACGAAACCCAATAGGGTGCGAGTACGACAACTTCGTCGCCGCTATCGATAGTGCAAGTCAGAGCGTTGTATATGATCTGTTTCGCGCCGTTCGCGACGGAGACCTGCTGCTGCGTCACCCGCAAGCCGTTTTCGCGTTCGAACTTGGATACGATTGCCCTCTTGAGATCGGCTGTGCCGTCGGTCGCAGTGTATTTAGTTGTGCCCGCACGCATAGCATTTGCTGCGGCTTCGACGATGTGCGGGGGTGTAGGAAAATCTGGCTCCCCCGCGGTCATGTTGCAGATGTCGACGCCTTCAGCGGCGAGTGCTTTGGCCCGCGTCATTGCCGTGATACTCGGGGAAGGCTGAATACAATCGAGACGCGTTGCGAGAAAGATCATGAATGGGCACCGTCAGGCTGAATTTGCCCTGACTTTGCAACTCGTCAATACAGTCGTCAATGGAATATTTGGATAAAATAAATGTCGATTCTGGAATGTTGTGCTGGTGGCTCACGATTAGCGTTGTGGGCAGGTCCAGTTCGGGGAGAGAGCGGGACTTTGCGTCGCGCTAACTGCAGCCCGTGCAATGAGCTGCCGTTCCTCCGTGCGCCGGAATTCTTTCGGCATGCGGTGGTGATGCGTCGCCGACTGGGCCCATCTCCCTCGTCGCTGCGGATTCGGCTGTGCCCAGCAGTTCAGGCCGTACCCAACGTTTCTAGGAGGAATATTCGCTTCGGGCTTTCCAAAATGTCCCTTGTCGTTAGGGTGCAATCGTTCATAACATCAGAGGATAATTTTGCACAACGTACGACATGGCATTCAACTCGGCAGAGATTTTGGGATTGGCGAGCCCATCGTCGATGGTGTTGACGGCGATATGAGCCGGCGCGACTTTGGACACGGCACTTTCGTGCTATTCAACCCGGCCGAAATTATCGATCTTGCGCATGTCGCCTTTCGTGTGAGCGAGGAACAGTTCGATACTATTGTGGGACGACTGCACAACCTTGGCGTGTCGGTCGGAAACCGGCACGACGACACGCGAAATGGTCAAACCGATGACCTCGAGTTGGACGGAGCAGGGCGTGTCTACTTCGTCGACGAGGACGGCCACCTCTTTGCGATCACGTGCTGAGTGCGCTCGTTCCAGCAGGCAGAACATGAGCATCTGGCGCTCAATCAAAGTCATCTAAAGCCCAATGGAGCTTCGACACTTGCGCTGCTTCGTTGCCGTAGCCGAAGAGCTTCACTTCGCGCGGGCTGCTGAGCGTTTGCATATTGAGCAGTCACCGCTATCGCGTGCTATCAAGGAGCTAGAAGAAGACTTGGGAGCGCGGCTATTCGATCGAACTACTCGTAGTACTCGACTGACGTGGACCGGCCAAGTCTTCCTCGAAGATGTACGTCGCATTTTTACAGCATTCGACCAAGCCCGTGCCAATGTGAAAGCTACCGCCAACGGTTACCGCGGCATTCTTCGTCTTGCTCTCTCCGACGGTATTGTTCCTTCGCGTCTGGCAACGCTGCTTGCACAAAATCGTGCAGAAGAACCGGAGGTGGAAATCCGATTGTTCCATGTGCCGTTTTCACAACAGGTTAGAGGGCTTCGCAACGATCTCTACGATGTTGGGTTCGCACAGTCGGATCACGTTGGTGAAGGTATCCGTGCCACGCCCGTTTGGCGCGACCCGTTAGTTGTCGTGGTGCCGGCACGCCATCCACTGCTGAGGCATAAGCGCATTCCCCTAGAAGACGTACTGCGTTACCCATTGGTGCTATGCCACCCAGAAACTTGTGAGGGGAGCAGTCGGCAGATCAACCGGGTACTGCGTATGGTCGACTCTGAGCCAATCGTTGCCGACCACGTGACGACACATGACATGCTAATAGCGCTGGTGGCCGCGGGTTACGGTATCGGTCTGACCAATGCAACCCAGGTCGAAGACTTCCGCCATGCTGACGTTGTCGTCCGTCCTTTGGCAGGCAGATCAGTTAGTTTGACGACGTATGTATTGCGGCCGCACGGTGAGCCTTCTGAAACGCTGCGGAATTTTATTGCGCGACTCAAGCCTGATATTGATTCGACGTAGAACGACAAAGCCCTAGGTGTTGTGTCTGGATATTAGCGGCAGGAGGATATTTCGTGAACAAATCCGCTCTGGTATTGACAGCTTCCTTGCTGGCGGCATGTAACAGAACTACCCCCATGGACGCCGTGGCTTATTTGATTGCTCACCCTGACCGACTGCGTGAGATCGAGCAGCAATGTGCAAACAATTACGCGCAGGTCGGTGCTGCTGAGTGTAATGTGGCGTCCCAAGCGCGCCACCGCCTGTTCATAGGAAACGGCCCGCAATACGCGCCGTCGAAAGAGCCTCCTAATTTCTGAGTCGTTGGGCACGCAACATATTTCGTGATGCGCTGCGACTTACGTCATTACATGCGCGAATGCGCCGTGATGCGCTACCCATTTCTCTAGCTGGAAATCTTGTTGTTTTAATCATTCTTATCGCTATAACGGTCTTTGACCGGCACTGACCCGGCACCGATGCTCCTGGCTATGCGGCACGTTTTCGCTGCGTGAAGTAGGAGAAAGTCGGAGGCCGGCATGAACGGGACCAGTGTGCTGTTCGGCCAGATGCTGACGGTGTTCGGCATCGTGGTCGCGGGAACTTGGGCTGCTACCCAATGGACCGCCGCACGCCTGGGCTATCAGCTACGCCTTGGCTCGCCCTGGTTCGACTGCCTTGGCATTCCGTTCTACCACCCATGGCGGCTATTCGAGTGGTGGTACTGGTACGACGCCTACGCGCCGCGCCTATTCCTCAAGGGTGGCGCTATCGCGGCGACCAGCGGCATTGCCGCAGCCTTCGTCGCCATCGGCATGTCGGTATGGCGTGCGCGGCAATCGCGCCTCGTCACCACATACGGCTCAGCTCGCTGGGCTGATGCCCGCGATGTTCGCAAAGCTGGTCTGACGCAACCGGCGGGTGTCTTTCTCGGCCTGCATGATGGCCAGTACCTGCGCCACGGAGGCCCGGAACACGTCCTGTCTTTCGCGCCGACGCGTTCCGGTAAGGGCGTGGGCCTGGTGATCCCCACGCTGTTGAGCTGGCCGGCGTCGGCGGTCATTCACGACATCAAGGGCGAGAACTGGGCGATCACTGCAGGCTGGCGCACACGCTTCTCGCATTGCCTGCTGTTCAACCCGACCGATACTAAGTCGGCCGCATACAACCCGCTGCTCGAAGTCCGGCGCGGCGCGCATGAAGTGCGCGACGTGCAGAACATCGCGGACATCCTGGTCGATCCCGAAGGCGCGCTCGAACGCCGCAACCATTGGGAGAAGACTTCGCACGCGCTGCTGGTCGGCGCGATCCTGCATGTGCTCTATGCGGGCGAAGACAAGACGCTGCGCGGCGTCGCCAACTTCCTGTCCGATCCGGCGTGCCCGTTCGAGCTGACGCTGCACCGGATGATGACGACGCGGCACCTGGGCCCGGATCAGGGAAATCGGCCGCATCCAGTCGTCGCGTCTGCCGCGCGCGAAGTGCTCAACAAGTCGGACAACGAGCGATCGGGCGTGCTGTCCACGGCCATGTCGTTTCTTGGCCTGTACCGCGATCCTACGGTGGCAGAAGTCACGTCGCGCTGCGACTGGCGCATTGCTGACCTGATCGCGTCCGAGTATCCCGTCTCGCTGTACCTCGTCGTGCCGCCGTCGGACATCAGCCGCACGAAGCCGCTGGTGCGCCTGATTCTCAACCAGATCGGCCGACGGCTCACCGAATCGCTCGATGGCAGCGACGGCATCGCGCGCCGTCACAAGCTGCTGCTGATGCTCGACGAGTTTCCGGCGCTGGGTCGGCTCGACTTCTTCGAGACGGCGCTCGCCTTCATGGCCGGATACGGCATCCGTAGTTTCCTCATTGCTCAGTCGCTCAACCAGATCGACAAAGCCTACGGCCAGAACCACTCCATTCTCGACAATTGCCATGTGCGCGTGACGTTCGCCACCAACGACGAGCGCACCGCCAAGCGCATTTCCGAAACGCTCGGCACGGCGACCGAGCTGCGCGCGCAGCGCAACTACGCCGGCCACCGGCTTGCGCCGTGGCTCGGGCACCTGATGGTGTCGCGCCAGGAAACCGCGCGTCCGCTGATGACACCGGGCGAAGTGATGCAGCTCCCGCCCGACGATGCCGTGGTGATGGTGTCGAGCCTCGCACCGATCAAGGCGAAGAAGCTGCGCTATTACACCGACGCCAATTTCCTGCGCCGCGTGCTGTCACCGCCCGCGCTCGCGGTCGGGCACTACACCGACGCGCCGCCGTTGCGGCCGAACGACTGGAGCGGTCTGGCGATTCCCGCCGTACCGGCAGAGTCGGCCGCTGCTGGCACGACCGAGGACGCGACCGGCTCCGCTGATGACGGCGGCCTGCGCCGTCAGCCGGAGCTATCCGAAGTCTCCGAATACAACCCTGAACGGCAACCCGCCGACAGCGACCTGGCGCTGCTCGATGACGACGATTTGCCGTTGCCGCTTCCTCACCAGTTCGATCCGGCCATGCAGCGCACGGCCCGGCTGGCGTCCCTCGACCACGACGACGGACTCCAGCTATGAGTCAGTACCGCCTCAACCTGTTCATTGCGCCCGAGCATGCCAAACGCCTCGACGAGCTGGCGACGAAGAAAGGTGTGTCCAAGTCGTCGATCGTTGCGGCGGCACTCGCGTCCTGGCTTTCACCCGACGCGGGCGACCAGCGCGAGGCGGCGATCGCCAAACGACTCGACCGGCTTTCGCGCCAGTTCGAGAAGCTGGAGCGTGACCAGAACATCGAGATCGAGACGCTGGCGCTGTTCGTCCGCTACTTCCTCACGGTCAGCACGCCGGTTCCCGAGGCTCACCAGGATGCTGCCCGTGCGCAGGGCAAGGCGCGTTTCGAGCAGTTCGTCGAACAGCTCGGCCGCCACCTGATGCGCGGGCGCAGCCTCGTGCGCGAAGTGGTGGAGGAACTGAACCCCGACGCCGCACGGCTGGACGATGCGGTGGCGCAAGCCGAAGCGCAGGAGCGTGCATCATGAGCGCGCTCATTTCCAACCAGGGCCAATCCTTCGCCTCCACGTCGCTCGACCGGCGCATCCGCATGTTGCGCACGGCGATGGGGCCGCTGATCGCCGCCGCGCTCGAAGACCCGGACGTGGTGGAAATCATGCTCAACCCCGACCACACGCTCTGGATCGACCGCCTGTCGTCGGGCCGCGCACCGATGGGCGCGGAGCTGTCCGAGGCGGATGGCGAACGCATCATCCGCCTGGTCGCTGCGCACGTCGGCGCGGAAGTGCATCGCGGCCAGCCGCTCCTGACCGCCGAACTGCCGGAAACCGGTGAGCGCTTCGAGGGCATCCTGCCCCCCGCAGCTCCTGGCCCGGCCTTCGCGCTGCGCAAGCGCGCGGTCGGCGTCATTCCGCTCAATCGCTACATCGCCGACGGCATGATGACCGTCGAACAGGCTGCGTTCCTGCGCGACGTGGTACGTGAGCGGCAGAACATCCTGATCGCCGGCGGTACCAGTACCGGCAAGACCACGCTCGCCAATGCCTTGCTCGCAGAGATCGCCGCGACCGGCGACCGCGTGCTGGTCCTCGAAGACACCATCGAACTGCAATGCACGGCGCGCGACCACGTACCGCTGCGCACGCGCGCAGGCGTCGTGTCCATGACCGAACTGGTGCGCGCCACGATGCGCCTGCGGCCCGACCGCGTGATCGTCGGCGAAGTGCGCGGCGGCGAAGCCCTGGATCTCATCAAGGTGTGGGGCACCGGTCACCCCGGCGGTATTGCCACGATCCACGCCGGCTCCGCGCTCGGCGCGCTCTTGCGCCTCGAACAACTGATCCTCGAAGTCGCCGTGAATCCGCCGCGCGCGCTGATCGCCGAGGCGGTCAACGTCGTCATCCACATCGCCGGCCGCGGCCGGCGTCGCCGCATCGAGCGCATCGCCCGCGTGACCGGCTTCGATGCCACCGGCTACCAGCTTTGCGACGCCATGCCGTCGCCATCCCCATCTGTGCTTCTCTCTGGAGAACCCTCATGAGCCACGCCCATGTTCTGCGTTTTTCCGTAAATCCGCTTGTACGTCTTCGCAGCCTGGTCCAGCCCGCGCGTCAGGGACTCATGCTGGCCGTCGTAACGATCGCGCTGACCGGCACCGCGAAGGCCAGCGGCTCGAACATGCCTTGGGAAGCGCCGCTGCAATCCATCCTCGACTCGATCCAGGGGCCGGTCGCCAAGATCGTCGCGGTCATCATCATTATCGTGACGGGCCTCACGCTCGCGTTCGGCGATACCAGCGGCGGCTTCCGGCGTCTCATCCAGATCGTGTTCGGGCTGTCGATCGCCTTCGCCGCATCGAGCTTCTTTCTGTCGTTCTTCAGCTTCTCCGGCGGGGCGGTTGTATGAGCACGACTACCGACCTGCCGGGCTTCGAGGTGCCGCTGCATCGGTCGCTCACCGAGCCGATCCTGATGGGCGGTGCGCCGCGCACCGTCGCGATCGCCAACGGCACGCTGGCCGCTGCCGTCGGGCTGGGCCTGCAACTGTGGATTCCCGGCCTCGCGCTGTGGCTGATCGGCCATTCGCTTAGCGTTTGGGGCGCGAAGGTTGATCCGCAGTTCATGCAGGTCTTCGCGCGGCACCTGAAACACAAGTCGCTGCTGGATGTGTGAGGTCGATGCCATGCTATACCTCGCCGAATACCGCCAGCGTCCTGCCATGCTCGCCGACTGGCTCCCGTGGGCCGGGCTCATCGCGCCCGGCGTGGTGCTCAACAAGGATGGTTCGTTCCAGCGCACTGCACGGTTTCGCGGGCCGGACCTCGACAGTGCGACGCAAGGCGAACTGATCGCCACGACCGCGCGCCTGAACAACGCGCTGCGCCGCCTGGGATCGGGCTGGGCCCTGTTCATCGACGCCGAGCGCCGGCCGGCCGCCGACTATCCGCGCTCGGATTTTCCCGAGGCTCTGTCATGGCTCGTGGACGAGGAGCGCCGCGCCGCGTTCGAGCAGACCGGCAGTCACTACGAGAGCGGCTATCACCTGACGCTTGTATATCTGCCACCAGAAGAATCGCGCGCACGCGCCGCGAAGCTCCTGTACGAGAACACACCTACGTCCGGCGTGGACTGGCGCGAACGGCTCGCTGCCTTCGTTGCCGAAACCGACCGGGTATTCGACCTGCTCGATGGCGTGATGCCGGAGATCGCGTGGCTAGACGACAGCGAGACGCTCACGTACCTGCACGCGACCATCTCGACGCGGCGCTTTCCGCTGGCCGTGCCGCAGGTGCCGTTTCATCTCGACGCGCTGCTGGCCGACTCGGCGTTGATCGGCGGCCTCGCGCCGATGCTCGGTGACCAGCACCTGCGCGTCGTCACGGTACGCGGCTTTCCGATCTCGACCTGGCCTGGTCTGCTCGATGACCTCAACCGGCTCGGTTTCGCCTACCGCTGGTCCACGCGATTCCTCTGTCTGGACAAGGCCGAAGCGGAGAAAGAGCTGACGAGGTTGCGCCGGCAATGGTTCGCCAAGCGCAAGAACGTCATTGCACTGCTGCGCGAAACCATCTTCCAGCAGGAATCGCCACTCGTCGATACGGACGCGAGCAACAAGGCAATGGACGCCGACGCCGCCTTGCAGGAACTCGGCAGCGATCAGGTGGCGTTCGGCTACGTGACCGCGACCGTCACGGTCATGGATGCCGACGCCGCGGCAGCCGACGAAAAACTGCGGAGGGTCGAACGCACGATCCAGAGTCGGGGTTTCGTCACCATCCCCGAAACCCTCAACGCGGTCGAAGCGTGGCTGTCGTCGATTCCGGGCCATGCCTACGCCAATGTGCGGCAGCCGAGCATTTCGACGCTGAACCTCGCGCACCTGATGCCGCTGTCGGCGGTGTGGGCCGGGCCGGAGAAGAACAAACATCTCGGCGGCCCGCCGCTGATCGTTACGCGCACCGATGGCGACACGCCGTTCCGGCTCGTCACGCACATCGGCGACGTGGGCCATACGCTCGTGGTCGGCCCGACCGGCATGGGCAAGTCGGTACTGCTCGCCACGCTGGCGATGCAGTTCCGCCGCTATCACGGCTCGCGCATCTTCGCGTTCGACATGGGCCGTTCGATGCGCGCCACTATCCTCGGTCTCGGCGGCGAGCACTACGACCTCGGCTCCGATGGCGCGATCGCCTTCCAGCCGCTTGCGCGCATCGACCGTGAAAACTATCGCACCTGGGCGGCCGAATGGGTCGAAGGCCGCCTGCTGCACGAAGGCATTGCCATCGGCCCCGAAGAGAAGGCGGCCGTCTGGTCCGCGCTCGGCAGTCTCGCCGGTGTGCCCGTCGAACAGCGCACACTCACGGGCCTGTCGGTGCTGCTCCAGTCCAATGCGCTGCGCCAGGCACTCGCGCCCTACGTGCTTGGCGGCGCGCATGGCCGTCTGCTCGATGCCGATCATGACCGGCTCGGCAGCGCCGACGTGCAGGGCTTCGAGATGGAGGAACTGATGCCGAGCAAGGCGGCGGTGCTCGCCGTGCTCGGCTACCTGTTCGCGCGCTTCGACGAACGGTTCGACGGCTCGCCGACACTGCTGATCCTCGACGAATCCTGGCTGTTCCTTGACGACCCGGTGTTTGCCGCGCGCATCCGCCAGTGGCTCAAGACGCTGCGCAAGAAGAACGTCAGCGTGATCTTCGCCACGCAGTCGCTCGCCGACATCAAGGATTCGAGCATCGCGCCCGCGATCATCGAGAGCTGCGCAAGCCGCATCTTCCTGCCAAACCCGCAGGCCACTGAACCGCAGATTCGCACGATCTACGAAGGTTTCGGCCTGAACAGCCGGCAGATCGAGATCGTCGCCACCGCCGAACCTAGGCGTGACTACTACTACCAGTCGCGCCTGGGAAACCGCCTGTTCGACCTCGACCTGGGGCCAGCCACCCTGGCGTTCGTCGGCGCATCCACGCCGCAGGACCAGCGCGACATCGACCACGTGCTGATGAACGCCGGCACGCCCGGCTTCGCCGGTGCCTGGTTGCGCCATGGCGGCCTCGACTGGGCCGCCGACCTGATGCCTTCGTTCCTCACCTCAACGGAGATTGAACCATGAAGAAGACCGGACTGGCCGTCATCACGGCCTCGCTGCTGTCGGTGTCGTCCGTGTGCTTCGCGCAGTGGGCGGTGTTCGATGCGGCCAACTATTCGCAGAACCTGCTGACCGCCGCGCGCGAGCTGCAACAGATCGACAACCAGATCCAGCAGTTGCAGAACCAGGCGACGATGCTGGTCAACCAGGGCCGCAATCTCACGAGCCTGAATTTCAGTTCGTTGTCGCAGTTGCTGTCCACGCTGGCGACGACGAACCAGTTGATCTCGCAGGCACAGGGATTGACCTTCAACGTCACGCAGTCGCAGGCGACGTTCAACCGGCTGTATCCATCGTCCTATGGGGCCGGCACCAGCAACGCGCAGATGGTGCAGGACGCGCAGACGCGCTGGCAGACCTCGGTGCAGGCGTTGCGGACCTCGACGCAGATGCAGTCGCAGGCCGCGCAGAACCTGCTGTCGGACCAGGGTGTATTGAGCAGTCTTGTCACGCAGAGCCAGGGTGCGATCGGTGCCTTGCAGGCGAGCCAGGCAACGAACCAGTTGCTCGCGCTGATTGCACGTCAGGCCATCCAGGCACAGCAGCTCACCGTGTCGCAGCAGCGCGCAACGGCACTCGACCAGGCGCGTGCCGCAGCCGATGAGGCGCAGGCCCAGCAGGTCCGTACCCGTTTTATCGGCAGCGGTCCGCAATACACGCCGCAGTCGGTGAGCTTCTACGGGAACTGACGGCCATGCGTCACGTGCTCATCGTGTCCACCTTCGTTGCGCTGACCGCTTGCGGTCGGCACGAACCGGCATGGACGGTCGACGCACTCGCACACGATCCGCAGCGGCTTTACGCACTGCGTCATCGCTGCGCTGTTTCACACGCACACATGGACAGCGCGACCTGTCGCGTGGTGGACGCTGCCTATGCGCGGCGCTTCTTCCTCGGGCTGGGCGGTGCCAGCGAGTACCAGACGCTCGCGGAACTGCCGCCGATTCCGGCGAGCTTCGAGGCGCCGCAGCGAGATCGACTATGAACGATCTTTCCGTCATCGACCAGTTCCTGGCCGTCTTCTCGCAATACATCGACTCGGGCTTCGGTCTGCTGCATGGCGAAGTCGCGTATCTGTCGGCCACATTGATCGTCATCGACATGACGCTCGCCGGTCTGTTCTGGGCGATGGGCGGCGAGGAAGTGCTGGCGAAGCTGATCCGCAAGACGCTCTACGTCGGCGCCTTCGCCTACATCATCGGCAACTTCAATACGCTCGCGGGCATCGTGTTCCGCTCGTTCGTGGGCCTCGGCCTGCTCGCGTCCGGCTCGTCGATCAGCATCGGCAATTTCCTGCAACCCGGACGCCTGGCCGCGATCGGTGTTCAGGCCGGACAGCCGATCCTGCAACAGGTTGGCACGATGTCGAACGGTATCACGGCGGTCTTCAGCAACATCGACATGATCGTGGTGCTGCTGCTCGCCTGGGTGATCGTGGTCATCAGTTTTTTCATCCTGGCCGTGCAGCTTTTCGTGACCCTGATCGAGTTCAAGCTGACCACGCTCGCGGGCTTCGTGCTGGTGCCGTTCGCGCTGTGGAACAGGACCGCGTTTCTTGCCGAGAAGGTTCTGGGTAATGTGGTGTCGTCGGGCGTGAAGGTGCTGGTACTCGCCGTGATCGTCGGCATCGGTTCAACGATCTTCGGGCAGTTCCAGACGCCGGCTGGTGCCGATCCGTCGCTGAATCACGCACTCGCCATCATGCTGGCTTCGCTGACGATGCTCGGACTCGGCATCTTCGGGCCGGGCATTGCGACGGGCCTGGTATCTGGTGCGCCGCAGCTCGGTGCTGGCGCTGCCGCCGGTACGGCGCTGGGCGCGGCGGGTCTTGCCGTCGCCGGTGGTGCCGCCGTGGCGACGGGCGGTGCGGCAGTCGCCGCCGGCACACGTCTCGCAGCGCGCGGTGCAGTTGGCACCGCGCGCGCCGCCAGCGGCGCCGCGTCGGCCTATCGCGCGGGTGCCGCCGCATCCGGTGCAACGGGCGCGCGTGCCTTCGGTGCAGGCGTCGCCAACGTCGCGCGCAGTGGCGCGCAGGCCGCTGGCGAGCGGGTCGCGGCCGGTGCCCGTGCCGTACGCGACCGCGTAGCACCCGCTGCCGGCGCAAACACCGGCACATCGTCCACTTCGCCTCAAGCCGCAGGTGCCGCATCCACACCGTCGGCGACTGCCGATAGCGCCTCGCCAGCATCTGCCGACAAGGCGCCCGACTGGGCGCCCGACTGGGCGCAACGCCTGCAACGCCGCCAGCGCGTCGCACATGGCGCAACGACCGCCGCGCATGTCGTGCGTTCGGCCGATCACGGCGGCGGCGGTGCCGCGCCGGACCTCAACGATTCGTCGAACGAGTAAGGGAGGCAAGCCATGCGCTTCACACGACCCGGCGTGCGCTACAGCGAATCACCTGCGCCCGCTACGCCTTATCAGGCCGCCGCGCAGGTCTGGGATGAACGCCTCGGGAGCGCCCGCGTGCAGGCGAAGAACTGGCGGCTGATGGCCTTCGGCTGCCTCGGCCTCGCGCTGCTCATGGCCGCGGGCCTCGTCTGGCAGTCTGGCCAGTCGCGCGTCACGCCCTACGTGGTCGAGGTCGATCACACGGGTCAGGTCCGCGCGGTCGGCGCGGCCGTCACGCCGTACAAGCCCACCGATGCGCAGATCGCCTATCACCTGGCGCGCTTCATCACCGATGTGCGCTCGCTGTCGATCGACCCGGTAGTGGTGCGTCAGAACTGGCTCGAAGCCTATGGCTATACCACCGACCGGGGCGCGGCCACGCTGAACGACTACGCGCGCGCCCACGATCCGTTCGCCCACGTCGGTCAGGACTCCATATCGGTTGACGTCACCAGCGTGGTGCGCGTCACCGATACCTCGTTTCAGGTGCGCTGGACCGAACAGCACTTCAACGACGGCACACCCACCGGCACTGAGCAATGGACCGCGATGCTCACGCTCGTCATGCAAACGCCGCGTACCGAACATCAGGTGCGCCGTAATCCCCTCGGTATCTACATCAACGGGCTGTCCTGGAGCCGCGACCTGGACGCACCGGAAGGAGCCAAGAAGCCATGAAACCGTCGATCACTGCCATTGCCATCCTTGCCCTGACGGGCAGCCTTGCCGGCTGCGCCACGCAAGGCAAGCCGCCGCCGGCGATCTCACTGGACGAATCGGTCAAGGCGCAGCGGTTGCCCGAGCCGCCCAAGCCGGTTGCGGTCGTGGAAGTGCCGAAGCCCTTGCCGCTACCGGGTCAGATGAAGCCGTTGCCCGGTAGCGCCGATGCGAAGCCGACACCGGAGCCGGCGGACGCGAAGGCGCGTGTCGAGCAGGCCAACGCTGATGCGAGCGTGGTGCCGACGCGCGACGGGTACATCAATGCGATCCAGGTCTGGCCGTTCTCCGATGGCGCGCTGTATCAGGTCTATACGAGTCCCGGCCGCGTGACGGTCATCAGCTTGCAACCGGGCGAGGAGCTGGTGACGGTCGCGGCCGGCGATACCGTGCAGTGGATCGTGGGCGATACCGCAAGCGGCAGTGGCACGAGCCGGCGCGTGGCCGTCATGGTCAAGCCGGTGCGCACGGGGATCATGACGAACCTCGTCATCACGACGAACCGGCGTACCTATCTGCTCGAACTCACATCCACCGCGAAAGCGTGGATGGCCTCGGTGTCGTGGGAATACCCGAAGGACCAGATGCTGGCCTTGCAGGCCCAGGCGCAAGCCGCCGATGCGCAGGCACCGGCAGCCGAGGGCCTTTCGCTCGACCAGCTGCATTTCCGCTATGCGATCACGGGCGATCGTCCATCGTGGAAGCCGGTACGCGCCTTCGACGATGGGCAGCATGTTTATATCCAGTTTCCCGCTGGCATCGCGCAGGGCGAATTGCCACCGCTGTTCGTGGTCGGGCCGGATGGCAAGGGCGATCTGGTGAACTATCGTTTCCATGCGCCTTACGACATCGTGGATCGCCTGTTCGGTGCGGCCGAGCTTCGCCTGGGCGGTGACAAGGCAGCCGTCGTGCGTATCGAGCGTACCGACGGCGTGGCTGCGGGAGCTGGTCATGGGCACGACTGACCACGAAGCCCGGCCCGCGCCGAAGGTCGCGCCCGAGGGCGTGGCGCTGCGCGCCGCACCTCGCGCGGTCACGCGGCTCAACCGCCGCACGCTGGCCGTCTCCGCCACACTGCTCGCGGTGGCCGTAGCGGGCGCGTCGATGTGGGCGCTGCAATCGAAGGGCCGGCGCGGCTCAGGCGACCAGACCAATCTCTATAACGTCGATCGGATCACCAAAGCCGACGACCTCGACCAGTTGCCGGCCGACTACTCGAAGCTGCCGCCGAAACCCGCGCCGACGGCCCCGGCCAGCGTGCCGCAGCTCGGGCCGCCGCTTCCCGGTGACTGGGGCGCGGCGTCGGCCATGCCGCCGCTGCCGGACGGCATGGCGAATCAGGGGCCGTCGGCCGAGAGTGTTGATCGTCAGCGCATGGCCGACGAGATTGCGCGGTCGGCCGTGTTCTTCCGCACCGGCAGCGATGCAGGCAAGCCCGATGCAACCGCCGCATCTGCGGGCACCATGCCGGTAGCCAATGCGGCGGCTGGCGCGTTCAATCCGATGGGCGCCGGGCCGGCGTCCACGGCTGCGCAGCCCAACGATCCGACCGCGATCCAGAACCGGCAGGACCAGAAGGAAGCGTTCATGGCGAAAGGCGGCGATGCGGCGACCAGCAACACCGGCAGCTTGCAGGCGCCGGCTTCGCCGTACATGGTGATGGCGGGCACGATCATTCCGGCCGCGCTGGTGACAGGCATCAATTCCGACCTGCCGGGGCAGATCATCGCCGAGGTGACGCAGCCCGTGTACGACACGGCGACCGGCCACTACCTGCTGATCCCGCAGGGTTCGCGCCTGATTGGCCGTTACGACAGCCAGGTCGCGTTCGGGCAGCAGCGGGTGCTGCTGGTCTGGCTGCGCCTGGTGCTGCCGGATACCTCGTCAATCGCGCTCGACAAGTTGCCCGGCACCGACCCCGCCGGCTATGCCGGCCTGGAGGACGGCGTGGACTGGCATTGGGGCCGCGTTCTGGCGGGTGCTGTGCTGTCCACGATGCTCGGCGTCGGCTCCGAGCTGGCCGTCTCCAATCAGGGCAGCGCCAACGGCAATACGGTCATCGCGCTGCGCGACAGCTCGCAGGACACGGCCAATCAGGTCGGTCAGGAAATCACGCGCCGCGACCTGAGCATCCAGCCGACGTTGACCGTGCGGCCGGGATTCCAGGTGAACGTGATGGTGAACAAGGATCTGGTGCTGCGGCCGTATCAGCCGCTCTTTATTCAGCGAGGGCCGATGCAATGAGCACGTCTACGAAGAAACTGAGGCTTGGACCGCTTCCCGACACGCAGACTGTCAAGCTGACTTTCTCGTGCCCAGCGCCCCTTAAGGCGGATCTTGATCGTTACGCCGTGCTACATGCACAGATCTACGGCGAGACGGTCGACGCGGTAACGCTGATTCCGCTCATGTTGGAGGCGTTCATGGCGGGCGATCGGAGATTTCGGCGCATGGGGCGTTGGGAAGCAGGCTGAAGAGTTCGGCCGCGACTGGGTATTAGCCAAACCTGGCCTACCACCATCCGCCGCCGCAGACGGTGTAGTCGGCGGCGATGAGATCTACGTGGATCTGACCTAAGGCGATGCATCGGTTAAAAATGCGTTGATCTCGAATTGGCTTCTAGCTCCAATGGACATATCAACCGGAAAGCGGCGCAGGTGCGGCCATAAAGGACAATTGCTTTGCTCGGGTGCTGCCTCCGCTGCGCTACCGCCAGGTTTTAGCGCTGAGGATCGAGTCTCGTCCACCGGCATCAGATGCCTTAGCTCCGAGCGTCATTATGGTCATTGACGCCATAAATAGCTTATGGTGAAATTCGCCATATGCCGGCGAAACGGATTTTCTACGACAAACAGATCAACCCGATTAAAGGAACCATCATCGAAATGGTGATCTGGCATTTGCCTTCGCCCGTCGTCGGTAGCCGACACCGATTCAAATACCGGTTGTTTTTCGGTCGGGCAGGCGAGCGCGTTGTGGGTTACGACAACGAGCAGCCCAAAGGCGACCACCGGCACGTCGACGGCCGGGAATTACCGTATCAGTCCACTACGCCGGAGCAGTTGATCGCCGATTTTCTGGCGGATGTTCGAGAGGCGGGAGGGTAACGCGATGAGCAAGAACGTACAGTTACATGTCGGAACGGCCGATGAGATGGGGCAGCGTTTCGTTGACGCATGGAAACGCGCAGAGGCAGGCGCAGAGGTCAATGAGTCGCATTTGACGTTCATTGGCCTAGATACGCTGCTTGCAACGCTTACGAACAAGCGTCTGGATCTGCTCCGTCATGTTCATCGCAACGGAGCAGTGACGGTGAAGGCGCTGGCTGATGCGTTGTGTCGGGACTACAAGAACGTCCATACTGATGTCGCAGCATTGGAGGAGGCTGGGCTGCTAGTTCGAGATGGGCGCAAGATTGCAGCCCCCTGGGACGAATTGCAGGCTAGCATTTCGCTGTAACGAAGAAGGGGTGAATAAAATCGACGCGAAAATGAATGGCCCAGTTCCTTCGCTGGAGACGATCGGCCACTTAGCAAGCACTATGAAGGTGGAGCTGAGCACGCGCTTTCTTGAGCACTTCAGTGAGCAGCTCTATTCTTCGCCCCAAAAAGCTTTTGAAGAGTTGATCTCAAATAGCTGGGATGCGGGTGCAGATTTCGTCGATGTGAGAATCTCGCCGCAGCTTTCGAATCCGGATGCGACTATGTGTATTCTCGATAACGGCGCATCGATGGATGAGGACGGACTACGTGACCTGTGGCACATCGCTTTCTCGCCAAAACGAGATAACCCGATTCAACATGGCCGATCCGTTGTTGGTAAATTCGGAATTGGAAAGCTCGCTACTTACGTTCTCGCCTCTCGCTTGACGTTCATCTGTAAAGCGTCCGACGGAAAGATACGTCGCGTTACGATGGACTACGGCAATATTGATCGTCAAAAGGGGCTGAAAGCAGATCGACTCATTAGCGATCTAGAACTCGAGATTTTCGAGGCTACCGACGCGGATGTTAAGTTGGCCTTGGCGGTCGCAGAAGGAGGCGAAGTACTCTTAGATTTGATCTCGAATGGGTTGAAGGTGGACCTTAGTGACGCCGATCAAGCAAGCGAGTTCGGGGGAGTAAAAGCGGAGCTCACGCGTCCGAAGAAGGATACCTGGACACTTGTGGTGCTTTCGGGTCTCAAGCCCACGGGCCAGGCGTTAAAATTACATGTACTGAGACGGATGCTAGAAGCGGCACTTCCCTTTGGAAGTGAAATGCTTATTCGTGTAAACGGTAGCCGGCTTTTTTCCTCGAAGACCGATTTTCCTGTTGTCAAAGAATGGCGGATCGGACCGGACTTGGGCATCGACTATGTGGAGATTGATGCTGAGGAAGACGGTGACACTGGCGACGACGCCGAAGACAGCGCAGCGGGCGACGAGTTGAGTTCGAAAGCTGCCTACACGGCTGGTAAGTCAAAGAAGACACGGATCGCAGTTTTCAGCGGCAACAAGCCGTTTCCCTATGTCGAGATACCAGGCGTAGGGAAAGTCACCGGATTGGCTCGATTATTCGAAGAGAAAATTAGTGGTGGAAAGAGCGATGAACGAGGTTCGTCGAATGGTTTCCACGTAAATGTGTTGGGTCGAGTGGTGAATCAGCTCGACCCTAGCTTTGGGGAAGACAATCTCAGTCATGCAGCTTGGGCGCGCTTTCGAATGGCCGTTAGAGCGGACGGCTTGAATGAGTTGTTGACGACTAATCGAGAGCAGTTCAAGGAACGTCAGGAGACGAAAGTTTTCAGAGCGTTCCTGCGGCGCGTATTCAATGTAGTCCGCAGTTACCACGATAGCGATGTCAATCTAGACATGCCTGATGGAGGAGACGTTCTCGTAAAATCTCTCGGCGTCCTATCTCTCAGCCCCTTGCGAAACGTAGTATCTGAAACATTACGTACTCAAGCAGCCATACCTGGTCTATTTGACGAATCAGGCATTGCGAATAGAGAGGAGCGGCGAAAAACTTGGCGGGCTAATACTGCCGAGAGCATCCAGAGCGCGCTCGCTCATGTGAAGTATGAAAAAGTGGGCGACGATAGTTTTGTCAAATTCAGAATTTCCGACAACACGATTGTTATCAATAAAGAGCATCCATTTGTCATTGAGCATTCTCGTTCCAAAGCCGAGAAGGAGCTAATTCGAACGATTGCGATGGTCAGCTTGCTGTCCGACGTCTATGCTCTTGACATCGGAATCGAGCCGAGCTTACTCAAGGACGTTAGGTCGTATCGCGACAGACTTTTTCGCTTCCGAGCCATGCAGCGCAGACAGTCAGGAATTTCGATCGCCAAAATTCTGCTGCAAACCCAGCACGACAGTGGAAATAGCAAGCGCATGGAGGCCGCAGTCTCTGATGCTCTGCGATATCTGGGATTTCAGGTTCGGGACCTGGCGAAGCCGGGTGAGCCCGAAGGAATTGCTAGTGCCTATCCGACACCGACCGAATCAGATCCGACCGATGATTTCCCGGACCCGCCTCTTTATAGCTTTTCGTTTGATGCCAAATCATCCAAACATGACGTGGCCGCAACCGGCAATATAAAACTGGATGGCGTTGTTGAGCATCGAGAGCGATTTAAGGCGGACTATGCCCTGGTTGTTGCACCCGGTTTCAGCGACGGCGCACTTAGCACCCGATGCGAGCAGCAACGCGTCACGCCAATAAAGGCGCGTGATCTCGGGCAGTTGCTTGAGTACACTGTAGAATACGGCGCGATTTCTGTTGTCAAGCTGAGAGACATTTTCAAGATTTACGATCCGGATGCGGTGACATTGTGGGTGTCCGAGCTTCGTTCGTATCTCAAGGACAGTCGTCGTCTTACGATCGACATTTTTTTACGGGCACTCGAGGCGCTCAAGGGGCAGGTGCCGGACGTTCTTTCGGCGTCGACCATTGCACTCACATGTCGTCGAGATCTGAAGATTTCGAACGTCAAGGAGGCTGATGTCATTGCTCTTGTAAGGGGGCTATCGATCTTGATACCAGATCTCGTGGGGATTACTGAAGACAAAATTATCATTAACGCAAGTGCGAGACGCGTCGCTGACGCGGTCGCCGTCCAGCTTGAAAAATTACATGACGACGACCCTGACGAAATCGGGGGAGGGGAAACACTATGATTCGCACAATCCATCCATTTCCAGCACGCATGGCGCCAGAGCTGGCTCTTGAAACGCTCAATGACCTGGCCGCAAACAGTGTTGTATTAGATCCAATGTCTGGGTCGGGTACGGTCATTCGTCAGGCCGCTGAAATGGGGCACCGGCCAATCGGCTTTGATATGGATCCGCTCGCAGTACTAATGAGTCAAGTATGGACCAAATCGGTCCCGGACGAGCTCATCGTGACGGTAGCTGAAACCCTTCTCGATGAAGCGCGGAAGATCGGTAAGAAGAAAGTGTACCTCCCATGGATTGACGAGGACCCAGAAACGCTAAACTTTATCGACTTCTGGTTCGGGAAAGCTCAGCAGATCGAATTGCGAAAAATCGCCTACGTGCTGCACGCCTTTGGAGCGCGTCGGTTCTCTAAGGAGAAACATGCGGCTGCGGACGTTATTCGCGTGGCGCTGAGCCGCATTATCGTGACAAAGGAACAGGGCGCATCGCTTGCCCGCGATACGTCCCACAGCAGGCCACACAAGGTCGCAGAAGTTTCGGATTTCGACGTAATGTCGGCGCTTGAGCGTTCGATCATACAAGTTCGCAAGCGACTTGACGAGCATCCCCCTTCGGGCATCTCCGACATCAAGCTAGGGGATGCGCGAGCTCTCAAGAAGGTCGCAAATCAGACTGTGGACGCCGTTCTGACCTCGCCTCCTTACCTGAACGCGATCGACTATTTGCGAGGACATCGTCTTTCGCTGGTTTGGCTTGGACACCGCTTGGGTGATTTGCGAACTATCCGCTCTGCTAGCATCGGCGCTGAGCGTGGACCCGATCAGCCGAGACCCGCGGATATGTTTGAGCCAATTAGGCGTGCGATGTGTGACACGACCTCGCTGCCTACGAGACATGTTGCAATGATCGAGCGCTATTCCGAGGACCTTTATCGCATGATGTCAGAAATTGTGAGGGTTGTTAGGGTCGGTGGGGTTGCCACCTTCGTGGTCGGGAATTCATGCCTGAAAGGCTCGTTCATTCAAAATTCTGCCGGCGTTTCAGCGGCAGCATCTATGTTGGGAATGCGAACGCTTCGCGAATTTGAACGCGATCTGCCTTCAGGTAGCCGCTACCTTCCAATGCCAAAGAGCGGGAGCGGAAATGGGGCGCTGGGGAAGCGCATGCGCACCGAAACAATACTTTCGTTCGGACGAGTCTAGAAGTAGGATGTCAAGTGAATTCCGTGAGTTTTTGAATACCAATTCTTGTTTATCTAAGGCACTCATGTTGAACGCTATCGATTTAGAGAAATTTAAAAAAGAATCGAAACTCATGGATCGGTACGGGAAGCAACTGCTTCGACTGTCTGGAAGTGGCATTCCGACAGATTGCATCGAAGCAGCGGTGAACGGAGCGATTGAGAACTTGACGAAGGCGACCACTTCAGCTCTCGTTATTTATGGCGACCCGCAGAGTGGAAAGACAGAAATGATGATATGTCTAACCGCAAAGCTGCTAGACAGCGGGCATAAGACTATCGTTCACTTAATGAACGATAGTGTGGATCTATTAACGCAAAACCTAAAACGATTTAAAGCATCGGGCCTTGCGCCGGCGGCACGCATTTCTTCAGAACTCCCTGAATCTGTCGCGGGACAGAAGCCTCAAGAACTAGTCGTGTTTTGCAAGAAAAATGCGCGAGATCTTGATAAGTTGATCGAACGATTAAAGGACGTAGAACAGGTCGTGGTCATTGACGACGAAGCTGATTACGCAACCCCGAATGGAAAAGTAAATCAAGGTAAGAAGACCGCGATTAATAAATTGGTCGAGCAACTGATAGGGAAAAAGGGATGCTACATCGGCGTAACTGCTACACCTGCTCGACTTGATTTAAACAATACATTCAACAACAAAACAGAAAAATGGGTTAATTTCCCGCCGCATTCAGCCTATACGGGGCAAGACGTTTTTTTCCCCATCAATAAAAAGGTCTCGTTCCGATTAAAATTACTTGATCAAGCGGGGGACGCTAAAGAAGCACAAGCGGCATTGGTGCGGTTTTTGGTGACAGTTGCATATTTGAACGAAACTGTAAAAGACAAAGAAAAAAACTACAGTATGCTTGTCCATACGAGCGGAAAAAAACAGGATCACAGCACAGATTTAATTACGATCGAAGATTCGATAAAGACCCTGCGTGACAGTGATAGTGATGGGTTCGAAGGGTTAGTCACATTGGTTCATTCTACGGCGCAGGAATTGTATAAAGATGCAGACGCCAATCAGTTAACTTCTTACGTCGTATCCAATGCATCACGAGCGACCACTGTCGTATTGAATAGTGAGAGAGATCGGGCTGCCGCGGGTGACAGCGCCACGGAGCCCTCCTCTCCATTTACCATAATTATTGGTGGAAACATAGTTTCGCGAGGCGTCACGTTCCCAAATTTATTGGCAATGTTTTTTACACGGAATGTTCGTCACAAACTTCAACAGGATACCTATATTCAGCGCGCCCGGATGTTTGGTGCTCGCAACGAATATTTGAAACACTTTGAACTTACAATTCCAGCCGATCTTTATGCCGATTGGCATCGATGCTTTGTCTTTCATCGACTGGCGCTAGCCACCGTGAAGACGAATCTGGGCTCACCCGTCTGGATTGGAGATAGTCGAGTCGCGGTTGCGTCGCACGCGAGTATTGATAAGGCAACAGTCACGCTTGATAAAGGTGAAATGTCTTTCGGCGTCTTTGATTTTGCTCCTGATTTGGATGAATTGATTTTAAAAAATCGGAGCAGTTTGGATACGTTAAAATTATTGCGCGATAAACTTGGTGAACAGGCGTTGCCCCATTTTCTGATCGAATATATCCGAGCGGTGATTATGGATGATGCTGAATTGCTTGCAATCCACACTGCTTCGTCGATTGCAGGATATGGTGCTTCTGCCGACAAGGCGACCATTTCTCGGGAAAAGGGGTTCATGGGTAAGAATCAGCTAGAACCCAAGAAATTTCCAATTGCTATGCATCATATTAAGATATTTTATAACGATGAAGGTAAGGCAAAGCTTTTTTATAAATACAAAGAGCGTATTCAATTTGTCCAGAACATGGCGGATGTTCTCCAGGCCGCATAAGGTTCGATGCCAACTCAGTATCTGCGACTCAATCGTTCGCCAGTGGGCGACTTAGGTATCCGATAAAGGAAACTGCAATGGATGCATTTCAGCGATCGGTGGAAGGTTGCCGCTCAATGCTGTATAGAGCGTAAGCATCGCCCGTTGTAGATGATTTAAGTTAATGTAAATTTCGCCGTCGACGGGGATGTCACGTTTTTGTTTGTTGTTGTAGTTTTCGGCGTACCGAAACGCAGTCGCGCCGGGATCTATGAGAGCGATTTCCTTTAGGCGCTTTATGATCCAACTCGGCGCCGCCGCACCACCCTTTGTGACGGCTAAAGAATTGAGCTCGTCAGCGAGCTTAGACAAGTCGTGCGTTTTTACCTTGCCGATAAGGCTCTTTACCATAAGTTCTAGCGCGTGCCGGTATAGGAAAAGCGCTGGGTTGACGAGCTTGTAGTCTTCCCACGCCTGGTTTTTGATTGATTCAATCAGTAGGTGAGCTGCGTCGAAATATTGCTGGCTCAGCTCATTTAAGGTCGGCAGCGACATACCGCCGATCATGAACCCCTGCGGTCCGGACCAGGGGTCTTCGCGCACCGACGCATCGGACGGTTCTTCAAAGATGGGTCGATGCATGGCTTCGTCGGTAAAGATATCGGACAACATGATTTTTTCCATACTCACTCCGTGGTGACGAAGCCTACGGCAGAAAGTCTTTTCAGGACGATGAAGGACAGGGGCCCTGAGTGTATTATTGGAGTTGGTTGATAACGAGGTCGAAAGAGTCGATACCTCGCAAATTGCTCCGTCTCCCGCCCCGGAAGAAGATGTGTGCCTTTGACGGTAAAAGCGACGGTAAAGCCCCATGTCGATCACAGCCAATCCTTTTAACCACGCGGGCTTGGGCGGTCAGTTGATGATCGAGTGGTTTATTTTCCCTTCGGCGTCGTCTTGTTGTTCGATGCGACAGGCGTCGTACTCGACCGAATGCCGTTTTGTTTGATTTGTTTATCGATGGACTTGATTTGCTCCCTTACCTGCCGAAGAGCATCAGGTCGGAGATGACGGATACCTTCAGCGCTATCACCAACACCAACCCAGTTCGATGTTTTGCTAGGCTTTTTGGTATCCGTCATTTTACTTCCCCTTGGAACTCGGGTTGTTTGCTTGGGTTGCCGGTGCGGAGTTGGAAGCTTGGGCCGAGGGCACGGACTGGGCCTGCGATGCGTTCGAGGTTACACCACTTGCGTTCGGACGCAGCGAGTTGATACCGACAAGCGATTTTTGCAAGGAAGTAGGGTGAAGCTTGCTGATGCTGTCAAAGCTCTCGTTAGCCGGGGTCAAGCCAGAAACGTTTGCCTCATTGGTGTTGCTGTCGTTATCCATGTCACTTACCTTTATCAGTTGGATTTGATGCGGGACGGCTGGCTGGCGCCACCGGAGTTGATGAAGCTGGACGTGAAGATGTTGCCACAGGCACGGCCGATTGAGTCTCTTGAAGAGACAACGCCGGAACACTGCTGCTCGCGCTGCTGTTGACGCTGTCGCTCCGAACAGTGGGAGTCGCGGGATGGGCGGGTTTGTTATCAGCCTCTTCCTTCACCTTGTCATATGAGTCCACGGCAGCGGAGACCCCGACGAACGCAGCACAAACAACGCCGATGAAAAAGACGCACATCACGGCAAAGTCGAAGCGCTTGAGCTTCTTGGTGCTTAACTGCTCCTGTCCCTGAACCACATGAATGATGTGGTCCTTGTTCAAGCGAAAAATCCACAACAGCAAAAGCAGGTCGACCGAAAAGGCGCTGATGCCACCCAAGTAGCCGGCAAGCTCGCAAGAGGTCTTGAGACTTGATGTGGTGAGCAACGTTACAAGCAAGCCAAGACCACCGGCCGCTAAGGTGAATATACCCTTGTCGTACTCAAGCGACGTGGTGTAGTAGCCATCGAGCGCGGCGGCGTAAAATTCAATCTCGCGGTCTTTTTCAAATTCTTGCTCTTTCTGTTCAAGCTCGTCCGCTCTCCGGTGAAGCTCTTCTGCTTGCCGCTGCTTTTTCAACTGCCGCCGTTTGTTCGGTGTCGTTGTACGCAAATTCGCCTCGCGTGCTGAACGCAAAAAAGCCGCACATCCGGAGATGGCGGCTCTTCGCTGAATGGTGGTGCCCGAGGCCGGAATCGAACCGGCACGCCTTGCGGCGGGGGATTTTCTTCCCACTTCGACTTTCGCCGCCGACGCTTCCGAAGAAGCGGCGTTCGTGGTCTGGAGCACGCCTTCACCATAGCGCCGCGTGTTACCGCTTTGCCTTAGGTGCCCGCCGTCTGCTCTCTACACCTTCCCTTGGATCTTTCGATCCGAGGGTTTGGCTCGGCATTAGCTCGGACTGAATTCGTCCAGGGCCTTCACCGAGTTTGACGGGCTTCACCTCAAGAATTTCTTCGAGAGGGCTCAAATTTGGTCTGAGTCCCCTGCGTCTACCAATTTCACCACTCGGGCATGACGCGATGTTACATCACTACCTACTACGACCTACCAAGAGCCAGTACGCGCCGTACCGACTCCTGATTGGCTCCTAGCTCGAAAAGCCGACTTTTCGCTCAGGAGCCGCAATTTCCTGAAAACCTTTGCCAGACGTGGCTTTGCAGACGATGAACCTAGACTAACCGTAGGTACAAGTACCTATTTTTGAGTCCCCTGCGTCTACCTGTTTCACCACCTGGGCTTGTCTTGCGACACGCGCGCATAGAACTGCGCGCGGCGGGAAACGCAGATTATGGCTGAAAACGCCGGGCAGGGCAAGTTCCCCTTCCGTCCGGGCCTGCCGGATAAGGCGGCAAACGGCCCGCGCGGCGGCACGCCTCGCCGCGTTCCCAGAATGAATGCCTGAACCCTCAAACCGTCCGCGAGAACCGCTCCAAGGTCTGCTGACCGAGATACCGGTCGAACACCATCGCGATGTTGCGCACCAGCATGCGCCCGGCCATCAGGACTTCGAGCCTGCCGTTTCTGATCGACACCAGTCCGTCCTGTTCGAAACTGCGCAGACGCTCCAGCTCCTGCGCGAACGTATCGGCGAAGCGGATGCCATAAACCGCCTCGAATTCGTCGAGGCGCAGTTCCAGGTTGCACATCAGTTCGGTGATGACGTCGCGGCGTAGCCGGTCGTCGGCGGTGAGGCGCATGCCACGTGCGATCGCGAGGCGTCCGGCGTCGATGGCGGTGCCGTAGCCCAACAGATCCTTGGCGTTTTGCGCATACACGTCGCCCACTTTGCCGATCGACGATGCCCCAAAGCCGATCAGGTCGCACTCCGCACGCGTGCTGTAACCCTGGAAATTGCGGTGCAGGCTGCGTTGAGCCTGGGCGCGCGCCAGTTCGTCGGTAGGCAACGCAAAGTGATCCATGCCGATATACACATAGCCCGCGCTGGTCAGCCGCTCAACCACCAGCCGCAGGATCGCCAGGCGCACCGCCGGCGAGGGCAGCGCGGTGGCGTCCATCCGGCGTTGCATCTTGAAGAGCTGCGGCATGTGCGCGTAGCCAAACACCGAAAGCCGGTCAGGCGCGAGCGCCAGCATGGTGTCGAGCGTTCGGCTAAAGCTGTCGACCGTTTGATGCGGCAGCCCGTAGATCAGATCGACGCCAATCGAATGAAAGCCGGTCGCGCGTGCGGCTCGCATCACCGAGGCGGTCATTTCCAGCGGCTGAATCCGGTTGATCGCCTGTTGAACCAGTGGATCGAAATCCTGTACGCCGAGACTCAGGCGATTGAAGCCGAGATTGCGCAAATGGACGATGGTCTTGGCCGACGCCTCACGCGGATCGACCTCGATCGAGAACTCGCCCGCCGAGTCGGGGCTCAGCGTGAAATGCCGGCGAGTTGCCGCCATCAGCTCGGTCATCTCGTCGTGCGAGAGGAAGGTCGGTGTGCCGCCGCCCCAGTGCAACTGGGAGACTGGCCGCGCGGTGTCGAAGCAGGCCGCCTGCGAGGCGAGCTCGCGCTTGAGCCGCTCGAGGTACGGACGGGCATGAGCGCGGTTCTTCGTCGCGACCTTGTTGCAGCCGCAATAGAAGCACACGGTGTCGCAGAACGGGATGTGGAAGTACAGCGAGAGGTCCGTTGCCGAGGCGCCGGGATCGGCTGCGGCGCGCAGATAGTCGGCCTGGTCGAAATTGTCGCGGAACTGAAGGGCGGTCGGGTAGGACGTATACCGTGGGCCGTTCGCGCTGTACTTGGCGAGCAGGTCGGGACGAAACAGGGTATCGGCGGTGGTCATGGGTGGCTCGGTGGGCGCCACGCCGGGAAGGGCGGAAGAGACCTGCGGGTCGGCTAGGCCGGATGGAACGGGGCAGGCGCCTTCTGAGCGTGGCCTTGGGTATCGTGGCCAGTCTACGTGAGCACCCAAGGCCTGCATTGTGTAAAAAGGTCGCACGCGGCGCAATGGCACAATGCGGGGTTGGCGTGCTGCAGGGGCGCCGTCAGCGGTCGTTGGAGTGTTTCAGGAAGAATGTGGTGACTGTCGAATCTCTGTTTCAGGTAGCGGGTCATGCGTGCCGCCCGGACTGCGGCGCGTGCTGTATTGCGCCGTCGATCTCGAGTCCGATTCCCGGCATGCCGCACGGCAAGCCGTCAGTCAAGTAATTACACCATGAACTGTCGCCCCAACTGCGGTGCATGTTGCATCGCCCCGTCCATATCTAGCCCCATCCCAGGCATGGCTCGTGGAAAGCCAGCGGGAGCACGCTGCATCCAGCTCGACGAAGATGACCGATGCATGATTTTTGGTCGTCCGGAGAGACCAGTCGTTTGTCAGTCTTTGCGGCCAAGCGATGAGATGTGCGGGGAGAGCCGAGAGCAAGCTATTCGCTGGCTCGATAGAGTGGAACGACAGACTTCTCCCAATTGAGCGTGGCTATAATGATGCGCCGCACCTTTCGGCGGTTACAGGGCGATAGAAAGAAAACTGACGACGTCTTCACGGGGGAACTGTCATGCCAGCACTCGACGAAAAAATCGTCGCCGACGTGGCCGAACGGCTTCGCCGACACCTCGCGGGTAAAGCGGGATATGGGGAAGCGAAATACTTGACGTCGGGTGGTTCCGCAGCGGTGTTTTTGGTTCCATCCCCTACGGGTCAGCGCGTGTTCAAGGGCTTTAACCCGAAATTCTTTGACGGACTCACCGGGGCTGCCGAGCGAAAGCGCTTAGATGTGCAACGCAAGCTAATAGGGCATCCCTGCCCCTCGCTAGTCCAGACATTCGAAGTCGTCGAAGCGGAGGGTACCGCTTTCGTTGAAATGGAGTACTTGGACTGGCCGCCGCTCACGGAGGCGCTCGTCACGGTACCTGATGAAGCTGTGGTTCCTTTGTTCACCCAGCTTGTCGACGCAGTTAAGTTTTTGGATACGCTTGGGATAGTGCACCGTGACATCAAGCCCGAAAACATCCACGTTTCAGCGGATTTCACGACGCTCAAGCTGCTCGACCTTGGCGTCGTGCGAGAGGTTGAGCAGAGCGACGCGCCGGATGGCGCTATAACGGACCATGGAAGTACTCGACCGTTTCTTGCTACGGCGCAGTACAGTTCGCCGGAGTACCTGTTCCGACTGGACGAGCCGTCGCCGAAGTTCTGGAAAGGTTTGAACTTTTACCAGCTTGGCGCTGTGTTGCACGACCTCATAGCAAAGCAGCCTCTATTCCAGTACGAGATGAGCCTGGAAAACAGATGGCTTGTCGCGCGAGCGGTGCTCTCAAAGGTGCCCGTATTCTCTGACGGAAATCCTGCTCGATTGGCGAGCCTCAAATCACTTGCTTCGCGTTGCCTTGTGAAGGATTTGGAATCCCGCCTCCAATTGGTGGGCTGGGAGGATTTCAATTTGGGCGATGCGAAGGACCCCCTTGCGACATTGCGAGCTAGGCTTGCGAAAGGCAAGGTGAATGCCGGTGGCCAAATGAGCGCAGCAAACGCTTCCCGGCTAGAGTTCGATAGAGGCGAATTCTTCCGGCGCTTTTGCGAAATGGTGCGGACCGAACTCTTGCAGGTGTGCGGAACTGATATGCCCCTCACGCTCCGTCCGTCGGCTCCTGGAGATGTGCAGGTTGCTCAGTTACTCTTAGCTGTAAGCGCCGAATGGACGGTTGAGTGTGAGCTACATTTCGATTGGCAGCAGCCGCTTTATGAAAGAACCGTCAACGTGTCGCTCCGGGCAAAGCTGGTGCGAGCGGCGCAGGCCGTTGGTAACGTCGGAACTAGCACGCGGTTGGTCGCCGTAGCTACCATCGGGGAGAATGAAGCAGAGGGGGCCGCGTCGGCTGCCGGTGCTGTCGCGAATGCGGCTGGCTCTGCTCTTGACCGCCTGGAGGGCGCAGCGGATGCAAGCACACTCCACGACGCCGACCTGGTTGCTTAACCCTCAAGGAGCAAAAAAATGAACAAGGGTTGGTTTAGGTCAGTAAAAGAACTTGATGACGACCAGAAGGCGTTCATCAAGCTTCCTCCATATGGCAAACATTCACTGGTTGGGCCGCCTGGCTCGGGGAAGACAAATCTCTTATTGCTTCGTGCAGAATTTCTTGCAGGTACCGGTGAGAAGAATGTCCTTATTGTTACCTATACTCGTGCGCTGGCCGATTTCATTCGAACAGGTATCGGAGCCGCAGGCCTAATATCGCCCGACCAAGTTAAAACCTATCATTCTTGGGCATCGGACCATATTTTTCAGTATTTGGGCCGGCCGGCATTGCAAAAGAATATTGATTTTGATGACCAGTCACGCGCCGAAGTGCTGGCGTTGGTGAAGGAGGCTAATCTCAAAATTCCCGCGCCCAAGCTCTTTAGTGCAATATTCGTAGACGAGGCGCAAGATTTAACATCCGAAGAGCTGGAAGCTCTCTTGGGTTTAAGCGACAACGTTTGTATTTGTGGCGATGGCCGACAAGGAATTTATAATCGCGATGGACTGGCTGTCGCTGAAAAGCTAGGTTTGCAGCAACACACTTTAAAGCGCCATTTTCGTATTGGTCAGCGTATCGCTCGTGTCGCTGACCGACTATTGCCACCCGCGTCGGGTGCTAACAGCCTCGAGGCAACATCGAACTACAACCCCAAAGAGCAAGGGGAGTCTAGCGCAAAGATGCATCTCCTGAAAAGCAGGGATGAACAGTTCGAGAAGATGCTAGAGATGATACGTGTCCAGCTTGACGCTTTTGCTGGCGATACAATCGGAATTTTTTGCGGGAAAAAAGATACTCGAATCGAGTTGCGTGAAAGATTCAATGCTACTGACCTTGCCGATAAAGTGGCAGTCCACGGAGTGGACGCTGATTCTACTTTTATGGGTGGACGTCCAATTCATGTTTTAACTATTCATGGTGCTAAGGGGACTGAATTTAGAGCGGTGCATATGTACGCCACCGAAGAGCTTGCCGATTTTCCGTTAAATCGTTCACGATTGGGGTTCACAGCAATAACGCGTGCAAAAACCGCGCTGAACGCTTATCGCACAGGCGACACGAACAAACCGCTCGAAAACGCATTTTCTGAGCCAACGCACTTTGACCTTGAAGATTTACTGCCAGGTGACGCAGCATGAATGAACCCACCATTCGTTGGCAAATATTTCCACGGGATATTGTTCCCGATGTGCTATTTGGTGGACGCCATACTTTAAGCGGTCCCGCGCATTTCTCGATTGAACCCTATGACCTAAAAGATTCGCGTGTAGCCGTTGGGTATTGTGATTCGAGAATGAGAGCCGACTATAATCCGCCCGTCCTCTTAGTGCTGGGGGATGCGTCGGCCGTCGAAACACTTTCGTGGCTCAGAACATATGCCCCTGAGACGGCACCATTGAGTCAGTACGCACGGGTAGTATCTAGTCAAGATTGGGGGATTTTCGGCAGGACGCAGGAAGACATGCGCGATTTGCGCGAGGATATTTGGTCGTCTGTCATTCTGGGTGAAGTCTTAGCTCAGGGTGAAACCGATGTCGAACTGGCGTCTGTTCCTCTATCTCGCGCTGGAGCGTGCTTCTCGATGGCAATCGCGCGGGCTGCCTGTATGCATGGGACGGGTGAGGCGACCAAGATTTGTGCTGACCGGCTGAGCCAGGTCGAAGCAGACAGACGTTTCGTGCGGCGCTCAGTTACGGTTAGCGATTTGATGCCTATCTGGGCGATGGCGGGAGGGCAATTCGGACCGCCCGTCTCCGCCGAGGAGACCGCTAACTTGGTCCTCGACGCTGCGTCGAAGTTTATGCGCGACTCCGCGCGCGCCGCGTTATTTCCCACGTCGATGAAACTGCGGAACATCCCAGGTCTCTCAAGCGATTCTATCGAGGAACGGGTTCTTGCTTTTCAACGTCTTTCGACGGAACTGACAAATGCAGAGGCACACGTTGCCAACAACGGGCTGCCTTCTGTCCTGCTCGCGGCAGCCGCATTTTTAGTAGGTCGGAGCACGTCTCACGAATTCCTGCTGCGTCGCGTAAGCAAGCGATTCCCTACCGCACTCGCATGGTACGGGCTGATTGCCGGGCTGGCAGGTCCGTCGACGTGGGAGGCTGGGTGGTCCAAGGCTGTAAAGGGTGTAGAGCGGCAAGTGCGGCAGCGTTTCGACTGGTCCGAGTCTACTGGATTCGACTTATGTTGGATTGAGTATTCATGGATGGCCAACACTTTCGACGGGCCCGATGCATTCAATTTGCTCCCGAAGCTCTTGCCCCGGGTCATCTCAATCGAAGCCATCCCTGGCGCGGCATGTCAATTTCGCTTGGCGACTGGTTCTTCGCCGGACTCGGATGCTAGGTTACCCCATGACAGTGCTCGCGAAAAAGACCTGCAAGCCGCTCTGGCGCAGTTTGTGACGCTGGCTAACCGGGCTCGTCACCTGCTCGAAGGGGGCAATGTGCCCAGTCAACAGAGCTTGGAGTTTGATAGCGACGACATTGCGCGCGGACGTTCAACTAAGGGCAAGAAAGGGAAAGCATCGAACTAAAAGACTAGGCAGGCGATTGACCAGCGCGTCGTCGTCGTGCCTAGTCGCTATCTAGCAGACCGTGGACCAAAAAAACTTCCGAATAGTTCACAGTCGCTCCAGCAGCCTCGTTTCGCGATGCTTGTACTAACCGCTGTCTCCAACGGTAAGCTTGGATAACTAGGCAAAGTTTTCCGGCCTTATCCACAGTGCCAGGCTATGCCTGACCCCGTGGATAAGGCCGGTCTCAATAAAACTGGCAGTTTTCGCACGTGGCCGACCCAAATCGGGCGGTGTTTCGCGGCACCGCTGACAGATTTTCAGCGTCCAGACATGCCACAGCCTCCACCGCAACGGAGACCTCGTCAAGATTCTGAATCGAAGGCACTAGGCGGATACGTCGATGCCTGTCATCTCAACGAAACGGGCCTGCGCCAGCTTGATGGCCATCGGAAGGGTTTTCTGCGGTGCGAGTATCCATTCCGTCAGTCGGGTGTGCAAGGCTGCGATGACGGTTTTGACGGAGCGCCACGCAAGTTTTGTCGTGATTTCGCCAGTGTGCCGGTTAACCCGTGAGGCCGGGACGCGCTGACGCGTACGCTCGACAAGCGTTATTCCTTTGATTCGCTCAATGTTTTCGCCATAGGCGTTGAGGCCGGGTTCGGTTAGCCGTCCGATGCTTTGCCGGGAGATGCCCTTTGGTGGCTTGCCGCACGCAGCGAGGCCGCCGAGTGCCTGGATAAATCCCTTCGCATTGCCGCGCTGACCTGTACCCGAGTTGATTCGGCCTTCCTCGTCGGAACCCCGCGCTAGCGCCCACAGATGCCGCAGCTCCGGTCGGTCCGGCGCTGCGGCCAGACGGCGCAATTCGTCCCACGCGGTCAAACATTTTGCGACGCCGAACAGCTGGCCTGCATTGATGCCCCATAGACTACGATAGGCATCGACCCGCCGTGCCGCCGCCTTGTGTTCCTTGCGTTTCGCTTTCTTCTCTGCATCATTCTCGATATCGGGAAACAGACCGACCTCGTTGTTTAGCTGCTCTCCAGCATCGACCGTCTTGAGCAGATATTTCATGGCGTAGCTCGCGCCGTTCGATATCGAGCGGTCGATACGCGACAGCTCGACCTGCGCGCCTTCATTCGCGTACGTCAATGGCCGGCTCACCCTGGCAAACAGGTCGGCGCGGCTGTCGAATATCCGGTCATTGGCGGTGTTTTTTTCGCCCTGACGGCTGGGCGCGCGGACCTTCAGCTTGTTGGGGAAATACTTCATCACGGTGGCAAGAATCGCGGCTTCCGCGTCGGGTTGATACAGCAGCCAGATGTGCCAATGGGGGCAGGCGTCCTTGTGCGGCTCAACGACGCGCAGCCCGGACAGGCCGACGCCCGCGCGGTCGAGGTCACGCAAGATGGACTGCCAGCGCGTTGCCATCGAGCGGTGGGCGTCGCGCGGACTGGCCCCGTTCCATGAACCGGTGCCGTGGCTCGGGTTGGGGTGCCACTCGGGTTCGAGCGTCAACGTCAGCATGCCCGCCGAGAGTCCAGCTTCCTGTGCGAGTTCGTCCATTGCTTTCGTGAACGCATACAGCTTCGCGAAGCGCGATTTCGGAGAGCTGGCGACCTGCTCCAGCGTCAGGGTTTTCTGTTCGTCGCCGGGCATCAGGTAGCGCGGTAACAGGATGGTCTCTTTCATCCACTGGTCCTGCCTGCGCAGCTGGGCGACACGCGTGGAGAGTTGAACATCCGAGACGTAGGCTTCAGCACGTTGGCCGACCAGTCGCAAGCGCAGAAAGAGGTGTTCACGTTCGCGCAGCAGGCGTGTTCGGATGGCGCGTCTCCAGAACCTGGCGTCATTGACCCGTGCCAACTGGCTCGATACGGTCTTGCCGGGCACAGGCGCACCGAGTCGTTTCTTTGCCCAATCGAGCTTGCGTAGTTCTGGCAGGTGGTGCTTCGCATAGCGCAATGCCAGCTCGCGAATGTCCTCTTCAGTCGCGTCGAGGTATCTCGCGAGCCTCCCGGCGGTGCCGGTCAACCCGTCGCGGTAGTTGTTGAGCGCCTGTGTAATGGCCTTCAGGTGCGGCGCGTTACGCTCGGCAAATAAGTGAGGAAAGTCGGCCAGCGCCGTCCAGGGACAGTCTTCAGGGAAAAGCGGCGAAAACGTTCGGGCTAGAAGTTCGCGCTCGCGGTCGGCGCAGGCACGGGCAATCAGGGCGTTGACCCCAGAGGTCGAACGTAAAGCGTGGGTCATTACAGCGTCGCATCTTCAATGGGATGCGACGTGTAGCTACCGGTTTATCGCGCTGAAACTGTGCGCGCCTGTCGAGCGTGCCTATACGTTGTCGTGAGGAGGGGCGCTATCGTCCCCTGAGAGGAGTGCAGTGATGCTCGATACCGACTTTCTTCGACTTGCGTGGCTTGCGTGGCTCGTCTACGGCGGCGACACCTTCGCCGCATGCGTGGCCTTTGAGCAGTTCGACGCCACGCGGCATATCAACCGCGTCAACCTCAGCCACGCTCTTCGCGATGGCTTCGAAGTCTCCCGGCGCACCCATGCATGGCTCGTCGGTGAACGGCGGATACCGCTCTCGCAGTTTGTCGAAGACGTTGCGCATGCCCGTGGACGCGTCTCCAGCGAGATTGCCGGGGGCTGGACCCGCCCGGTCCTGATACGCCGCGCTCATCTTTGATGCTGCTTTCGAGTGGGGAAATGACGTAGGAATCCGCCCCAGCAGGATGTTTCGCTGGAGGTGTGACTATACGTTGGTGACGCGGCGAGTGCGTCGCATCTGGGAGAGGTGCCCGATACCCCGGCCCGCAAGGGCTGGGGTATCACTTTTTTTCGGCGTGCAGGCTAAAACCGGTTCATTTACGTAACCGGACCGATTTGAGCATCGGCCTCAGCCACCTTGCCGGAGAAATTTCAAATGAATCAAGTTACCCAACGCCGCCGTCCGTCACGCCAACCGCAACTGCCGCCACTGCGCGAAAGGTTCGCCACCGAAAGCGGAGCCCAGGCGGCCTGGCGTCTGTTCGCCGCGTGCTGGCGACACGACGGCGGCAACACGTTGCCGGTTGCAGCGTTTCTCGTCGGGCTTTACAACGGACGCTATGCGTCGGCTGACCTCGCATGGCTCAGCAAGTGGACCGATGACGCAACGTTCGAGGATTTGCTCGCGACGATGCGCTGGATTCGCGCGAACTCGCAATACGAAATCCACCACATCTTCGCGGGCGACGGCGGCGAAACCATGCTTGCGCTGATGCAGCGGTTTGAGCTTTGGCCTCAATCGGGCCGGGAGGACTGAGCGCGTTCAGGCGTTCAGGCGGCCAGCACGGGAAGCAGCCCGTCGTACCACAGGCTGCCCGTGACGGGTTCGCCAGCGACCAGGCTTTTGTCGACGGGCAATAGAACGAGTTCGACATCAGCAGCCTGACTCTCGCTGATGTCGCCTTGAGTGAATGCATCGGCAAACGAGCGGCACATCGCACGCAGGGCGTGGACGTTCGTGCCGACAATCGCAAGGCGAGCCAGGTACAGGTCGGGAGCCAGTTCGGCAAGTCGGTTGCCGGTGGGCAGATAGCGGCGACTGAAATGGACGACCTTCGCGCGCTCGCGCCGATTCTTCCATGCGTTCTCGACCTCTGCCCAGATGAGCCCGAACGGGGTATCGACAAGGGCGTCCGGTACCTTGCCGTCAACGCTGACGACTGGCGAAATGCCCGTCTGGATTTCATGTTCCGTCCAGGCGGTTGTGCCCTCAAGGATATGGCCGATGACGTACCAGTTCGCGCAGGCGCGGTGGACGGTGTTGCCAAGCGGTAGGCTGGCACCGCTGCGCGCCGGCAACCCGGTCGCCTCGCTAAGGAGGCGGGCACCGGCCGCTGAGAGCGTATAACAGTCACCGCCGTCAGGCAGCGGGCGGCGCAGGATAAGTTTGTCATCGGCGAGCGTCTTTGCCGCGCGTCGTGCCATCGCCGGCGCTTGCCTAGCAGTGGGCCAGACGAGCGCGGCAATCATCCGGCTGGTCAGCCAGCCGAAACGGTGAAGGTTCGTGAGGATGGCGAGCATGTTGCGTTCGCCAGTGGTGCGGTTGTCTATGGTCATTCTGTCGTTTCCCGTGTCGCGGCACAGGAACACCCTTGTGCCATCGACCCGTATAGGAACGACACAACGACAACACCGATGCGACCTCCCGGCCGCATCAGCCTACCGGCCCGCTTTCCTCGCTGGACGCGAGACGCGGGCCTACGCGCTAGGGCGCGTCACGGCTTGAAAAGCAGCGCCACCCCCCGCCGCTCCGCGCCGGGGCAACCCCCTCGGCCCTTTTCATGCACGACACAAGCCCCCGGCGTGGCGGGGGCTGTGGCGCGCATGAAAAGGCGTGGCTGGACGCCCCGGTCTGCGACGCCGACGGCGTTGCCCCGGCGCTTCGCTCTGGGGGTGGCGGGGCTGTGCCCCCAACGAACTAACCAGCGTGGGCGCTGGCCCGCACGTGGACCGTGCTCACGTTCGTCGGCTCCCCCGGCCATCTCGGCCTCGCTAGGGCGAGGCGCATCGCTGGCGGCTGCGGGCTGGACGCCCTTGCCCCACCGCTACGCGGCGGCTCCCGGAACACCGAACGTTAGGACTCCCATTAGCCACTAATCGATGGCCTCTTCGGCTTTCTTTCGCCGTCGCGGAGTGGGAACTACGCACTGACCCGTGAGTGCGCCAAGAAGCCTCGGGCTAGGGGTGAAGGTGGCGGCTCTTCCGTCAGGTGTTTCAATCCATTCGGGCTTCTGCGTTGGGTCAGGGAGCGGCAAAGCGATTGTGTCTGCGTCTGCCTTCAACTGGACTACGACCATTTCTCGCGGCCAAATCCATAGTGCCTCAACGCACAAAATCATTTTCATGTGCGTTTCAGCGCGGATACGCTCAGAGGCGTCGTCATCGGAATACAGCGCTTGCAATACGGCATCTGCATCGTTGTCGTTGTCCGGAACGTATGAAGCAGCGCGTAGCTGGGCTTCAAGAATCGCCGCGCGAGATTCTAGGGCTGGAATGCCGCGCTCGCATTCTGCGAGCCGTTTTATGAGAGTAGGAATGGGTAGCTCCGCCTGCTCAATGGCTTCGGCAAGGCGGGACCGCCGTTTATCCAAATCTGAAATTTCTCCTTTCACTGACGCCAGCTCATCACGCAGAGACGACAGCCGCGTGTCGTCACCCAAATGCTCGGAAAAATAACGATAGAGGAGCGGGATAAGAGCACGTTCCAGTTCCTTTGCATTGTAGTTAGGGCAGGAAGAAGCGCCGCGATGTCTGTCCGAGCAGACATATTGTGCATATCCTTTGCTGTTTTTCTTGCTGCCGGCTTTGGCCTTGCGCGCTAGTGTCGCTCCGCAATGACCGCAAAATATGACACCTTGGAACACATTGCGATAGGTAGCATCCCGCCTGTTCGGCTTTCCACGTCGTGCGTCAATTGCAGCGTTCGCGCGAAAGAACAATTCCTCGCTGATAATTTCCGGATACCATTTTTCGACGACTTGTCCGCTCGGCGTCGATTGGCCGTCACGGATGACGTGGAACTCAAGTTCACCAAGGACAGCGCGATTCCGGACCAATTTTGTGGGCAGCGTCGTGTGCCACCCGGTTCCTTTTTCTCGTGCTGACAAGCTAGGGACCAGCCAGTTTTCCGCGTTAGCTTGTTTAGCGATGGCTACACCACCGTAGCCGGAAGCCGCAAACTCAAACACCTTCTTCACGATTTCAACTAGCTCCGGAATCTCTTCCCAATCGGAGCCATCAGCCGTGCGGCGCAGCCATCCCGGCGCTCTTCCAAAAACGCTTCTATCAAGTTGCTCGCGCGCACGGTCATGGACAGCCCGGATGCGTTGCGATTTGACCCGGGATTCATCGTGCCCGCGATACAGGAGCATGACCGACAGCATAAAATCCGCAGGGTTGGTCAATCGCTCCTTCGACCACTCTTGGCCATCCATCAGAGTCACGCACGTGATACCCGACTGCACGATGCTCAGTAGCAGCGTAACGGCAGTAGGTAAATCAGCGCGAGTGAGCCGGTCGAGATTTTCGATAATCAGGTAACTTCCCTGAGGGACCAGTCCACCCGAGACGGCTTGCAGGAACGTAGCCAGCGCGCCTCGCGAGATGTTGTCCTTATTGAAGCCTGAAACGCCCAAGTCATGGATGGACAATTTCTCATCCAGTGTCCACCCGTGCCGAGCGCACCACTCGCGTGCGCCAGCAGTTTGCCGTCGCAGGCTATCGCCCGAGGCCTGTCGAGGAGTTGAAAAGCGTATGTACGAAACGACGAGGGGTTGGCTCATGTGGTCAGAATTCATATCATGCTAGTATCCCATTATAAGACAGATGGCAAGCCGGCGGGCATTCGCTGCGTGCAACTCGGCGACGATCTGCGCTGCGCGATCTTCGGCCGGCCCGAGCGGCCGGCGTGCTGCTCCGGCCTGCAACCTCAGGCGGAGATGTGCGGCACGACGCGCACCGAGGCGTTGGCCTGGCTGATCCAGCTCGAAACGCAGACGCAGCCCACGGCGCGCGTTTGAGCGCGTCTGATCCCGTCCTTGCGCGCAACAACATCATGGTCCGATCCCCGCCACGGGGCTGTTTCAACTGGAGAGTTCGCATGACCCAACCCGTCGCGCCGGCCCGGCGCCGCTTCCTGCTCACGGCCAGTGCTGCTGTGGGCATCACGTTGTCGCTGGCGGCTTGTGCGTCGTCGACCTTCCCGTTCATCCCATCGCACTACACGTTCTCGCAGCAGCAGGTGCAGGACGCCGTGCAGCGCAAGTTCCCTTACCAGCGGACCATCTCGCAGGTGTTCCAGGTTGCGCTGACCAATCCGGTGGTCGGCTTTCTGCCGGATAGCAACCGTGTCACGGTGCGGCTCGACGCGCACCTCGCCAGCCCGTTCCTGCAGCAGCCGGTGGACGGCGTGTTTACGCTGTCGAGCGAGCTCGCCTACGACGCCGCCAGCCGCTCCGTGGTCCTGAAGTCGCCCAATGTGGACAGCGTCAACGTGAGCGGTGGCGCGCAGGCCTACACGCAGCAAATCAACGCTGCTGCTGAACTGTTGGCCACGCAACTGCTGAAGAACTATCCGATTTACACCTTCAAGCCCGAGCAATTGCAATTCGCCGGCGTGAACTACGAACCCGGTACAATTACAATTCTTACAAACGGCATACGCGTGCAGATCGTCGAGAAATGACGTATACGCGGCCGGCAGGGCCGCGTGTTGCTGCTTGACCCGCCCTGATTCGAAACCTGGCGATGAGGGGTACGGATGGACTGGTTACTGGCTGGCAAGGCGTTGATACTCGGGGTCGTCGAAGGGCTGACGGAATTTTTGCCGGTCTCGAGCACGGGTCATCTGATCGTTGCGGGCAGCCTGCTCGATTTCACCGGAGCACACGCCAAGACTTTCGACGTCGTGATCCAACTGGGAGCGATTCTGGCCGTGTGCTGGGAGTATCGCCGGCGCATCGGCACGGTCCTCGCTGGATTGCCGGCGCGGCCCGATGCAAGGCGTTTCGCGCTCAACGTGGTGATCGCCACCATCCCGGCCGTCGTACTGGGCTTGATGTTCGAAGCGACAATCAAGTCGGCGCTATTTGCGCCGTTGCCGGTGGCTCTTGCTCTCGTGGTGGGCGGCGTAGTGATCCTGTGGGCCGAAGCGCGGCAGCGCACTCGCGGGACTGTGCCGCCGCGCGTGCAGTCGGTCGACGCGCTAGGTCCGCTCGATGCGCTCAAGGTTGGCCTCGCGCAGTGCTTCGCGCTGATTCCGGGCATGTCGCGCTCGGGTTCGACGATTATCGGCGGCATGCTGTTTGGTCTTGAGCGGCGTGTGGCGACCGAGTTTTCCTTTTTCCTCGCCATGCCGATCATTTTCGGTGCAACGGCCTATGAGCTGCTCAAGAGCTGGCACCTGCTCTCGGTGGATGCACTCGGGATGTTCACGCTCGGCTTTGTGGCCGCGTTCGTCAGTGCTTTCGCATGCGTGCGCTGGCTACTGCGCTACATAGCCGCGCATGATTTCACGGCGTTCGCGTGGTATCGGATCTGGTTCGGCCTGTTGATCCTGATCGTCGGTTATAGCGATGGTCTGAACTGGTTTGAGTGACGGGTTCGTTGTTGTCCTTAAGTCCTGAAAGCAAAAAAGGTCCGCGTGCGTGCGGACCTTTTTGCTGCTTCTCTCTGGCTGTTTCGGAGCCGGCGACAGTGCTGCGCTTAGCCGCCGCTGCGCCGCTTGAACACCAGGTCCCACACGCCATGACCGAGCTTCAGGCCGCGGCGCTCGAATTTTGTCACCGGACGGTAGTCCGGGCGCGGCGCATAGCCGTCGGCCGTGTTTTCGAGCGCGGGTTCGGCGCCCAGCACTTCGAGCATCTGCTCGGCGTAGTTTTGCCAATCGGTCGCACAGTGCAGATACGCGCCCGGCTTCAGGCGCGAGACCAGCAGCGCGACGAATTTCGGTTGAATCAGGCGGCGCTTGTGATGCCTCGCCTTGTGCCACGGATCGGGGAAGAAAATGTGTACACCGTCCAGACTCTGCGGCGCGATCATCTGTTCGAGCACTTCGACCGCATCGTGCTGGATGATGCGAATGTTCGACAGTTGCTGTTCGCCCATCAGCTTGAGCAGCGCACCGACGCCCGGCTCGTGGACTTCGACGCCGAGAAAATCGTCGTTGGGGCGATGCGCTGCGATCTCGGCTGTGGTCGCACCCATGCCGAAGCCGATTTCCAGTATGCGAGCGGCGTCGCGGCCGAACACGGCGTTCCAGTCCGGTTGCTGCGGCGTGTAGGGCAACACGAAGCGCGGACCGAGTTCGTCCATTGCGCGGCGCTGGCCAGTGGAGACGCGGCCGGCGCGCGTGACGAAACTGCGGATGCGGCGTAGGCGCAGCGCTTCTTTCGAGTCGTTTGCTTCTGTTGCCTCGCCGGCGCTGACGTCTTCGCTGAGGTCTTCGCGGGTGATGGACGGCTCGTGGTTCGCGTCGTCAGCGGTTTGGGGAAGCGCGTCCGGCTGGCCGGCTTGGTTCGGATCGTGGATCATCTTCGATGGCTACAAAAAGGTAGCGGCAAGGTGAGGGCGGTAGGGACGCCGCTGCGTGCACCGGAAGGCGCGACTGCATCGAGCGTAGCAAGTTACCGCCGTCAGTACGAAAAAGCCGCCTTCATAGAGGCGGCTCTCGTGCTGGATTCCGCTGAGGGTCAGCTTGAATGTGGAGCGGGCGATGGGAATCGAACCCACGGCTCTAGCTTGGGAAGCTAGGGTATTACCATTATACGACGCCCGCAGAGCGCGCTATTTTACGCGGGATTGGGGTGTTTAGGCAAATGCGGCTCGGGCGAGCGGGGTGGAAAGCGGGGCCGGGGATGCGCACCTTGCACGTTTTCCGGGCAGCTTGAAGTCACCCTGTCGGCACCTGACCTCCTGCAGAATGCGCCTGCATCCAGCGGAAGCGAGCCACCTCCGTTGAATTCGTTTAACTCCATGAATTAAAGAGAAATTTCAGATCATTAAGCGTTGCTTGTTCAATGAACCGGATTGGTTTTGGTCAATGGGAAGCCGGGTTCGGCTTCGTCTCGGCATGTCAAATATTGCCTCTAAATGGCGAACTCATGAATTGCACGGGTTCGGAAGATAACACCGTTGACAGTGTGAGGAAATTGATGTCCTTATTCGATTACGTTAACACAGACCGCCCAGCACTTCACCGCTCTCCGATATTGATCCAAATCGCATAGATAAGCGCAGAACACCCGATAACCCTATCAATGCGCCTTGGATATTGACGCTGAAGCCCATCACGTGGACTCCGCCATCGTCCACCGGGAAATGCCTTTTCACCTTGAATCTCTCAAAACCCCTACAGAAATATTAAAGCCTGCAGGGATCTTGCCGTATACCTCTTTAGCACTATTTCAAATTATTACAGAGAACCACATAAGCGACTTTTGTCAAGTGGGCTCCCGAGTAATTCCGAGAATTAGTGCTAACAGCAAAAAATCGAGGTCGTTCAAACTAACGGCACGAGCTTGCGGATTCCACAACCGCGCTTGTCCAAATAAAACAAACAGATATGAAAAACAAAGCAACATTGGCGTTGTCTCTGCTTGCGTCGCTGGTTCTCACCGCTTGCGGCGGCGGTGGCGGGGGTTCCAGTTCAGCCACACCTTCATCTAGCAGTGCTTCTTCACCGACGACTGCAAGCGCACCGGCCGCAGCGAGCGCGCCGACGCCGGCTTCCACGCCCGCGGTCAAGGGTGAATCTCTGCCTAACCTGAGCAGCCCGCAACCCGGTTCGACTGCGGCGACCGGCAACGGTCTCACAGGTATCTGGTCTGCGTCGTCGTCCCTGAACAAGACGACAGCCTTTATCGATCCGCAAAACGACATCTCGTACCTGAGCACCATGGCTACGATTGCCATGTCAGAGTTCTTTGGCGTACTCACGCCGACGACCTCGACGTGGACGCTGGCCTCGGGTGGCCAATTCCAGACGCTCTCCTACTACACCGCGAGCGCGGGTACGGGATCGTTCACGGCGAACAGCGCGTTCAGCGGCAGCTATGTCGCCAACGGGAATACGGTGAACCTGTCCTGGACCTACGACCCGGCTAATGCACTCGCGGTGAGCCAGTCAACCGTGGCCGGGACGTGGACGGAGAACCAGACCTCGCTCACGATCTCGAGCAGCGGGGCAGTTTCCGGCACGATGAGCAACTGCCCGGTCACCGGTACGTTGATGCTGACTACGGCCGGTTCCAGCCAGAATCTGTACACGCTGAACGTTACGACCGGCACGGGTTCGTCCTGCCAGATTCCGAATGCGACGCTCTCGGGTAACGCGGCGATTGTTTTCCTGCCGATCACCAATAGCAGCCTGTACGCGCGTTCGATCCTGTACGTGATCCACACGGCGAGCAACAGCGGGGTTGCATACGGCCAGGTGACGTTGGCGCAATAAGCGGCGTTTCAGCCGCCGCCGCTGCCGTCTTCGCAGAAGAAGATGGCGGCGGCAAGCGATCCCCTCTGTGTATAGCGTCACGCGCAACTGCCTTACCGCCGGTTGCCGGTCATCAAGTTTTTCTCACCATTTGCCGATACTCTTGGGTTGGCACAGAATCGTGTGCCGGTTGCCGTTGCACGGGCTTCTCCCACGAGATCGAATGAACCATCCTACCGGCCGTTTGCGTGGCCTGCCGCTGCGCCGTCCAGTCTTGCGCCGCCTGTGCGCCGCCCTCGCGCTTGCCGCTCCGGCATTCTCGCCGTGGGACGTCGGCGCCATGCCCGCCGCTGCAACCGCAACCAGCGCAACCTGGCTCGTCTCCGCCGCACCCGCCGCACCGTCCGTCACACTGCGCGCGCCGCTTGCCGTTTTCAGCGATCCGACTACCCCATGCGCTTTGTCGAGCACCACTGAATCCTGGGCGGTGTCGCCGCTCGCCAAGCCGGCGCAGCAGTTCTCCACGTGCGCGGCTGAAGCGGCCACTGGCCGCCTCGATGCACGCGCGCTGTACGCCCAGATGGTGCTGTTCGGCTTCGGCACCCAGCCTGACGCCGACCGCGGCATCGCGCTACTCGAAGACGCAGCGCGCGACGGCTCGCTAGTCGCGGCGCGCCTGCTCGGCTCGCTCTACCAGCAGGGTTTGCGGGTGCCCCACGATGACGCAGCCGCACGCCACTGGTTCGCGCTGGCAGCGGACGGTGGCGACGGTTTCGCAGCCGACGCCCTCGGCCTGATGAACTACAGCGGCACCGGGGCACCCGCCGACAATGCGGCGGCCTATGCCCTGTTTGTCACTGCTGCTGAACATGGCGACGCACATGGCGCGGCTAACGCTGGCCGTCTGCAGATGAACGGCCAGGGGGTGCCGCGCGACGCCGCTGGCGCGGTCGTATGGTTCACGCGCAGCGCCGTGGGCGGCGATGCGGACGGCGAGTTCATGCTCGGTCTCGCGCTGCTGCAAGGCAAAGGCGTGGCGCAGGACATCCCGAAGGGCAGCGCATGGGTGAGCGCTGCGGCGGATCAACATCTGCCGGCCGCGCAGGCCATGCTGGCCGACCTTTATCTGAGCGGCGCCGGCGTGCCGCACGATCCGAGCCGCGGCTTCGCATTGATGTCGAGCGCGGCGCGCGCTGGCGTCACCTACGCGCAACGCCGCCTTGGCGATCTGTATGCAAGCGGAACCGGCGTCGCGCGCAACGACGCACGGGCCCGGGCGTGGTATCGCAAGGCCGCGCTCGATGGCGATCCGTTCGCGCAGTTCGGCCTCGCCTTCGAATATCGCAACGGCCGCGGCGGCCCAGCCGATCCGGTAGCCGCGATCGGCTGGATGCGCGGTGCGGCCGATGCCGGTGTGGCCACCGCGCAGAACGATCTGGGCACGATGCTGCAGCATGGCGAGGGCGAGCCGCGGAACCTGGTCGAAGCGAGATCGTGGTACGAGAAGGCGGCCGCGCAGGGGCTCGCACTCGCGTATTTCAACCTCGCAGCTCTCGCTCTTAACGGCGAGGGAACGCCGCGCGATCATGCGGCTGCGTATCGGCTCGCCCGTGAGGGGGCGCGGCGCGGCAATCCGCAGGCCATTGTGATGGTCGGCAGCCTGCTGTTCAATGGCAATGGCGTTGCAGCGGACAAGCCTCAGGCCGTCGCCTGGTATCGCAAGGCGGCCGATCTCGGCAGCGTCGAAGCAGCACGCGCAACCGGCGTGCAGTACCTGAGCGGGATTAACGTGCCGCGCGATCTCACGCTCGGTGAGCAGTACCTCGAACGTGCCGCTCAAGCCGGCGACCCGCAGGCGCAGCTACTGCTCGGCGCTCATCTGCTCGATCGCAAGCAGGCGGGAGACGGCGACGCCGGGATGGCGTGGATCCAGAAGGCCGCCGCGCAGCACTACGCTCCGGCGTACCTGATCCTGGGCCGGCTCTACTGGAATGGCACCGGCGTGGCAGCCGACCGGCGCGCCGCAATCGACTGGTTCACGCGTGGCGCGCAAGCGAACAATCCAGGTTCGCTGCTCGCGTTGTGCGTCGTTTATTTTGGCGGTGTCGGCGTGGCGCGCGACAGCGTGGCCGCAACGCACTGGTGCACGGCCGCCGCCCGTGGCGGCGATCTCTCGGCCATGCGTCTGCTCGCCCTGGATCCATCTCTCGCCGGACCGGACACCAGTGCTCGCGCTTACTGGATCTGGCGTCTTGCGAGCCGTGGCGAATCCCGGTACGAATCGCGGCTGGGTGACGCCTACGATCTCGGTAACGGCGTTCCCGTCGACTACAGCGCGGCGGTTTACTGGTTCCGTAAGGCGGCGGAGCAGGGCGACCCTGAGGCGCAAGAGTCGCTCGCGTGGCATCTGCTCACCGGGCTCGGCGGCGTGCGCGACGAACGTCAGGCATTCGAGTGGGCGTCGCGCGCGGCAAAAGGCGGTCCAATGGGCAAGGAGCTGCTCGGCTTCGCCTATCTGTCCGGGCGCGGTGTCGCGCCTGATGCGGCGGCAAGCCGCGGCTGGTTCGAGAAAGCGGCGGCGGGCGGCGTGAGCTGGGCCGGTACCGACCTCGCGCGGCTTTACGAATTGGGCGAAGGCGTGCCGCGCGACGATCGGGTCGCGCTGGGTTGGCATCACGTGGCTGCGGCGAACAAGGCCGATGCGTCGGAGATTGCGCTGGCGCTCAGGGCGCTGGCAGAAGGGGACCTGCACACACTTGATGCCAACGAGCGGCGTTGGTTGCTGGAAGATCCGCCGTCAGGCGAAGCGCCCGGTGTGGGTCGCATGGTGCGCACGAGCGCGAACGAGGCGGCAATGGTTGTGGCCAATGGGGTGCAAAATGCGGCGCCCAATGAGGTGCCTATTGGAGTGGCTAGTGCAGCACCCGCCCAGGCGCCGAGCGCGGCGGCCAAGCCAGCATTTCGCGCACCGTCCGGCTCGGCGCTGCACGCACTAGCTGAATGGGACGCGCTGTTGTGTCTGAACCGGGCTTTGATGGGCGATGCGCTGATGCAATACGAACTCGGCATTCGCTATCTGACCGGCGACGGCATCATGCTCGACCGTGCCCTGGGCGACGCGTGGCTCAAGCGCTCGCTCGCGAGCTTTGCCGCTGAGCCGGGCTTCGGCGCCTACGCGCAGGGCACGCGGATTGTCGAAGCGCGGGTTTCGGCCCGCCTGAGCGCTGACGAGCTCGAACGCGCGCAACGCCTCGCGGATCACCTCCTCGCGAGCGTGCCCGGTAGCCTCGCTGCGACTGCATCGAGAGGCTCGGCCGAGGCGATCGTCGCGCCGTGATACGCGTATCCCGTTGGACGGCCGCGGGCCCGCAAGCCGCGCCGTCCCACTCTCAGGTCGATCAGATGACGAAATACGTCAGTTGCACGGCGGCTCGCGTGACGATCATCAACAGCACCTGCACGATCACGAACAACAGGATCGGCGACAGGTCGATACCGCCGAGGTTCGGCACCACGCGGCGCAGCGGATTCAGAAACGGCGCAGTGAGCTGAAGCAGAATCGGCATGGCGGGCGAGCGCGGATTCAGCCACGACAGCAGCGCCATCAGGATCGTCAGCCAGATGACGAGGTTGAGCCCCCACTTGATGACGGTCAGCACCGCGACGATCAGCAGGGTGGGCCAGAGGCCAAGCGGGTCGACGCCGGTCACGGCCACCATCAGCATCACATACACAACCGCAGCGATCACAGCGGCGAGAATGCTTGCCCAGTCTATATTGCGTGTGCTCGGCACGATGCGTCGCAGCGGCAGCACAATCCAGTTGGTAGCGTGCAGCACCGCGTTGGAGACCGGGTTATACGGCGGCAGGCGCACGACTTGCAGCCATGCGCGCAACAGCAGCGCCGCGCCGAACAGCGTGAAAACGGTATTGAGCAAAAAACGGGCGATATCGCCGAACATCGTGTGTCCTTTTCCTTCAAGGGAGCGGCCGGTTGGGAGCGGCCGCCGGGCGCCGGCTCGTCATGCCTTGCGAGCCGTCGTGTTCAAAACTTCATGTGCTGTGCACTTGCATTTACGCCAGGCTGGCTGCGTTGGCGTGCGTGTTTCGCGAGGCAGCGTCTGCGCGTTGCGGCGGTTCTTTGATTCGCCTCGCCGCAAGCGGCATGTGCCTGTTGCAGTAGTCATCCGTGTCGAAATAGCCGTCTTCTTCCCGATACGGATTGAGGATGCTGACCTTGATCATTATGCGTTCTCGTCGGTTGGTCCCGGAGCGAGGCGCAGCCGGATTGCGCGCTGCGCCGGACGTCACATTATCACGGCTTACTTGACGCTAGTACCCGCCGGCACCTGATTCAGCGAACGCGCGAGCGATTCTTCGACGGCCTGCGCGATGGCGTCGATCGTGGCGGGGGGCGTGGCGCGGCGGCGTGCCAGTTCGACGGCCCGCCGCGTCATCAATCCGTACAGCGCCGCGTGGTCGCCGCCAAGGCCTTCGAGCAGGGCAAGCTGCTTGCGCACCACGCCGGTATCGCCGCGCGAGACGGGGCCGGCGAGCGCGTTGGGCAAGCCTTTGTCGCGCGCTGTCTGGATGGTGCCGGCGAGCATCGGCAGCAGGGCGCGCAGCGCGTCGTCTTCGGCGAAACCCAGGGTGCGCCACAACGCCACGCACTCGGCAAGGCTGCATAGCGCAAAGCTGGCCGCGTAGTGGGCTGCTCCGTGGTACAGCATCCTGGTGCCGGGCGGTATCGACAGCGGATGGCAGTGCAGCGCCACCGCAAGCGCCGTCAGGACTTCCTTGAGCTCGCCATCCGCTTCGATGGTCACCGAGCAGCCGCTGATGCGCTCGATATCTGCGAGATCGCCACCAAACAGGTAAAGTGGATGAAAACCGCCGGTCGATGCGCCTTGTGATCGTGCCGCGGCAAGCAATTCCACTGGCGACGCGCCGCTGCAGTGCACGAGCGCGCGCAGGCGCCCGGCTGTTGGCGGCGAATTATCGAAACGCAAAGTGTTCGCCGTCGTACCGATGCTGTCGTCGGGAACGGCTAGAAAGACGATATCGGCGGCGTCGACAACCTGCTGCGGGTCGTCGTAGGCCGCACACTGATTGAACTGGCTGGCGAGCTGGCGGGCCGATTCCGCTGTGCGGCTCGCAATTGCCGTCACCGGATAGCCGGCGCGGGCAAAGCCGTGCGCGAGACAGCGCGCGAGGCGCCCTGCACCGATAAAGCCGAGACTCGGCATAGAGGACTGGGACATGGTTCCGGCTCCGGACGGCACGTTGGACTGAAAGCTGGAGTATCGCGCATTCAATTTACGCTCGGGCGCTGTCGGCGCGGCAATGCGCCGCGCAGGTGGCGGCAGGGATGATTTCCTCAGATCAATTTTCGCGCGATATGGCTTGTGGGGCGGATCATCCGCGCCCGCGCGCCCTACAGGCCCGAAAACTGCTCACAATTTCTAGGGTCATTGCGTTTAGCAGTCGCGGTTGGAGTTTTCTCTGTCTCGCAGTCAGATTCGGGAGGTCACAATGAGCATCTTTTCTTACCGAAAGCACTTGCGGTTCTTGACTCATTCGCAGCGCCGCCGCTGGTGGGACCAAAAAAAGCGCCTCACGCCACGCGTCAAGATTAGCGGCGCCTATGTGCCACCGAATGTCACCCGCGAGTTCACCTACGTCAAAGTCGGTTGAGGATTTGTCTCTCAAGTAGGAAATGCCCGGTGCTTGCGCCGGGCATTTGCGTTTACAAGCGCTGCCCACGTTGAGTCGGCGCCAGGTCCGTTGAGGACTGAAGTGAATTTGTAATTAAACATTACCGCAGCAGTGAGCCTGGTGCCTCGGCTGCCGGTAAAACCGCCCGCAGCGTACCTGCAATCTCGCGCAAACCCTTAGTTTTCAAGACTCAGCGATCGCTTTGCGTACAGCAGGCACGCACGGCGAATTACGGCGTATCTACACCGATTGCAATTTGCAACAAATGCGAACAGCGACGCCGATCCTTTTTCGATACATTGAATTCCATAGCATGCACGTCATGCGACACGGTCACCCGGCCGCGCTTGGAGAAGAAAAGTGAAAAAGATCATTCCGTTTGTTGTTGCCGCTGCGCTTGGTGTGGGCTTTGCAACCGCCGCCGAGGCGCACGTCTCCGTTGGTATCGGGATCGGCATTCCGGTCGCGCCCGCTTACCCCGTTTATGCACCGCCGCCGGTGTACTACGCACCGCCTCCGCCGCCGGTGGTCTATGCTCCGCCGCCCGTCGTAGTGGTGGGTGGTGGCTACGGTTACTACGGCTATCGTGGTCCGTATTATCACCATGGCTATTGGGGCCGCGGGTACTACGGTCATGGCGGCTACTATCGCCACTATTAATAGAGCGTTCTAACGGCGCGTCATCACGGCGCAACGCAGGCTGGCTTGCCTGCGTTGCGCCGTTGTCGTTTTAGGCGCGTGGAGGCGCGTGGGTGTGCCCGGCGTAGCGGTTCACTGCGTTGGCCGATTTGCGGCCCGATGCAAAAAGCCCTTGTTTAAAGGCCTGAATTGCATGGCGTTGCACAGCGCCGCGCACGGTACGAAACTCGGGGCTACAAACCCAGTTCGCTCCACAATGCGTCGACGCGTTGCTTGACCGCCGCATCCATCTCGATGGGGCGGCCCCATTCGCGGTCGGTTTCGCCAGGCCACTTGTTGGTGGCGTCGAGACCCATCTTCGAACCGAGTCCCGCCACCGGCGAGGCGAAATCCAGATAGTCTATCGGCGTGCGATCGACCAGCACGGTGTCGCGCACCGGGTCGATGCGGGTGGTGATCGCCCAGATCACTTCCTTCCAGTCGCGGATATTCACGTCCTCGTCGACCACGACGATGAACTTCGTGTACATGAATTGTCGCAAGAAACTCCACACGCCGAACATCACCCGTTTGGCATGGCCGGGGTAGCTCTTCTTCATCTGCACGATTGCCATCCGGTAGCTACAGCCTTCGGGCGGGAGATAGAAGTCGGTGATCTCGGTGAACTGCTTCTGCAGCAGCGGCACGAACACCTCGTTGAGCGCAACACCCAGCACGGCGGGTTCGTCGGGCGGTTTGCCGGTGTAGGTGGAGTGGTAGATCGCGTCGCGGCGCATCGTGATGCGCTCGACGGTAAACACCGGGAACCACTCCTGTTCGTTGTAGTAGCCGGTGTGGTCGCCGTAGGGACCCTCGAGCGCATGCTCGTAGGCGGCACTCGCGCCCCTGGAGGGGCGCGGCGGGGCACCGTCCGGTGCCGGTGTGGGTGTCCCTTCCTGCGGGTAGATGAAACCTTCCAGTACGATCTCCGCGCGCGCCGGCACCTGCAGCGTATCGACACCCGGCGTGATGCACCTGGCGAGCTCGGTGCGGCCGCCGCGCAGGAGGCCGGCGAACTGGTATTCCGAGAGCGTGTCCGGCACCGGTGTGACCGCGCCGAGGATAGTGGCCGGATCGGCGCCGAGTACGACGGCTACCGGATACGGCTTGCCGGGGTTCTGCAGTGCGAACTCGCGAAAATCGAGCGCGCCGCCGCGATGGGCCAGCCAACGCATGATGAGTTTGTTACGCCCGATCAATTGCTGGCGGTATATGCCGAGGTTTTGGCGGCTCTTGTTCGGGCCGCGCGTGACGGTCAGGCCCCATGTGATCAACGGACCCGCGTCGCCCGGCCAGCAGGTCTGAATCGGCAGCCTGGCGAGGTCGACATCCGCGCCTTCCCAGACGATTTCCTGGCAGGGTGGGGCGCTCACCGTCTTCGGCGCCATGTCCCAGACCGCCTTGGCGAGCGAGAACAGCTTGCCGGCGTCCCTGAGGCCCTTGGGCGGCTCGGGCTCCTTGAGCGCCGACAACAGGCGGCCGACGTCGCGCAGCGACTCCAGCGCGCCGTTGTCGCCTTCCTGTGCGCCCGTATCGATACCCATGCCTAGCGCCACACGCCGTGGCGTACCGAACAGGTTGCCAAGCACCGGGAACGCATGGCTCTGCCTGCTCTCAAACATCAGCGCCGGGCCGCCGGCGCGCAGCACCCGGTCGCATAGCTCGGTCATTTCCAGGACAGGCGAGACGTTTTGCGGGATACGGCGCAGCTCGCCTAGTGTTTCGAGACGGCCGACGAAGTCGCGCAGGTCTTTGTATTTCATCTGGTCTGGATCCGGGCCGCGCAGCGCGGCGGAAAGTGGGGCGCGACAGCCGGTTGCCGCGCGGGAACGATTGTCGATTTTACCTGCGTTGGTTGGCGCACGTTGCCCGAGGAAATCTGTAACTGGCTCGAGAGGCGCGCAGCGCGCGGGTTTGATCGCGCTGAACACTGTTCGTTATTACAATTAGTTATACTTTTGCCTATCTATAGTGTTGACGATCTATTTAACCCTGCTAGAATCCGGTCACATTGGTTGCAGGGCGTGAACCTTTTTACCACCGCCCCCCGGTTCTTACGACGCAACGCGTCACCGCTTACCGACCCCCTGCGCGGTATTGACGGCCTTTTTTGCAGTCCTCGCCAGCGTGACCTGACGCTGGTTTTTCGCGTGGGAGCCTCTGCGTGCCTGCTTTTTTGGCACAGCACCGAGCTGTTTTCCAGATGGCTCCCCACCGACGGTTTTGATGCCGTATTCCCGACGCCGCTGCCGCCCTAACCAGAGCGCGCGACGTCTTGACTCTGCGAACGTGTTTTGATGCCGGCCAGACCGGTGGGGTTCGCAGATCATGCAAGATGGGAGATCTGAATGAACGCCTGGTTAACGTGGCGTCCCGACGAACGACTAGCGCAAGCCATGCGCGCTGTCTTGCGTCGCGGTACGCGAATGAGTCATCACCTGTTCAGCATTGTTGGCGGTTTCGCCATCCTGCTGGCGCTCGCGTTGTGGCTGATGCCGGCATGGCGCGGCACCCTGGCCGCAAAGTTGATGCCGGTCATTTCCGCTGCTGTGCAGGCCGGCCCCGCCCGTCTGCTGCAGGGCAACCCGCTGCCCTCGTTCGGCCCCTCCAGTGGAGTGGGTTCCGACGATACGCTGTCTGCCAACCCGGCCAACAGCGACGGCAGCACGAGCAATACCAGCTATGACGGCGCCTTTGACGGCAGTGGCACCAGCGGTCTGGGCGTCACGGCTTTCAACGCGCTCGATCCGCACTCGGTGCAAAGCGTCAGCGCGCTTGCTCGCCTGATCCCGTCGCAGCGTGTCGCTGCCGACGCGCGTGACGACCGTGTGCTGGTGTCGACCCGTGAGCAGGATCTGGTGGCTTCCTATCTGGCGCGCCGCTATCGCGTTGCCCAGGAGCCGGTGGGCGAACTGGTCAAGGCCGCGTTCGATACCGGCCGCGAAGTGGGCCTCGATCCGCTGCTGCTGCTCTCGGTGATGGCGATCGAATCGGGCTTCAACCCGTATGCCGAAAGCGGCGTGGGCGCACAGGGCCTGATGCAGGTGATGTCGAAGGTGCACTCGGACAAGTTCCAGTATTTCGGCGGCGAAAGCGCCGCGCTCGATCCGCTTGCCAACATCAAGGTTGGCGCGCTCGTGCTGAAGGACTGCATTGCTCGCGGCGGTTCGCTGCCGGGCGGCCTGCGTCTCTACGTGGGCTCGACCTCGCAGGACGACGGCGGTTACGGCGCCAAGGTGATGGCTGAACGTGGCCGTCTGCGTGACGTGGCGCGCGGCCGCAAGGTGCCGATCAACGCACCGCAAGCACCGGTCGTGACGACTGCTTCGAACACGCCGGCCTCGGGTGCCGCACCTGCGCCCGTCAAGCGTGTTCAGGTGACGCTCGATTCTGCGCATCCGCTGACCACGACCACGCCGGTCAAGGCGCCGGAGCAGGATGATGCGAGCACCACGGCCAAGCATGCAGCGACGCCGGAGTTGGGCGCCTGAAGCTGGGAGAGAGTGGGTGGCGAGTCGTAAGATCCACCAATAGCAGTAAGCGCAGTACAAATGAGAAAGGCACCCGAGGGTGCCTTTTTTCATGTTGCGATGCCGAGAGTGGCGGCTGGCGCCGGGTGAGCACCCACGTAAGGCGGATGCACGTCGTTCAGCCTCCGAAGAACCCGCGCAGGCGCTCAACTGCCTCTTCGAGCTTCGAATACGCCGTCGCATACGACAAACGGATATATGAGCGCGGCGCGTGGTTGCCGAAATCCATCCCCGGCACCAGCACAACACCTGCGTCGTGCAGCATGGCTGTGGTGAGTGCAGCGCTGTCGCCGGCCGCCGCATGGGCGACCCGGCTGCAATCCGCGTAGACATAGAATGCGCCGTCCGGCATCACGGGCACCGTGAAGCCGAGCGATTCGAGCGCGGGAGCAATGAAATCGCGGCGGCGCTTGAATTCGAGGCGGCGGGCTTCATAGATCGCCAGCGTGTCCGCCTCGAAGCAGGCGAGCGCGGCATGCTGGGCCAGCGCCGACGCGCAGATGAACAGGTTTTGCGCAAGCTTCTCGAATGCGCCGACAAGCGTTGGCGGCACAACCAGCCAGCCCAGCCGCCAGCCGGTCATGTTGAAGTACTTCGAGAAGCTGTTGACGGTGATCACATCGTCGCCGAACGACAAGGCGGAGACCGGTGGTGTGCCGTAGCTCAAGCCCTGATAGATCTCGTCGACGATCGTGAAGCCGCCGCGTGCACGCACTGCTTCGACGATGCGCTTCAATTCCGCCGGCTCGATGGAGGTGCCGGTGGGGTTGGAGGGCGACGCCAGCAGCACGCCACGCGTGTGTTCGTTCCACAGGCGCTCGACGTCGGCTGCAGTCAGTTGAAAGCGTTCCGCCGGGCCGCTCGGCACCAGCACCGGCTTGCCCTCCGCAGCGGCGACAAAGTGCCGGTTGCACGGATAGCAGGGATCGGGCATCAGCACTTCATCGTCACGGTCGACCAGCGCCGTGCACGCGAGCAGCAGCGCAGCCGACGCGCCGGCCGTCACGACAATCCGTGCGGGATCCACGTCAATGCCATAGGCGTGCGCATAATGCCCGGCGATTGCCTCGCGCAGCGCATGCAGGCCGAGCGCGCTGGTGTACTGCGTCACGCCGCGGCGCATCGCGCTGGCCGCAGCTTCAATGACCGGCTCGGGGGCGGTGAAATCGGGCTCGCCGATTCCCATGTGAATGATGTCGCGCCCTTTGCGCTCCAGCAGGGCGGCTTCCTTCGCCAACTCCATCACATAGAAAGGCTGGATGGCGTCGACGCGCGCAGCAAGCCGCACCAACGGTTCGGTCACGGAGTTCATACAGTCAGTACAGTAAATGCCATTTCAAAAGCGTGGCGGCATGCGATGCCGTCATGTCAGGCAATGCGCAAGGCTGCGCGCCGGAACGCCGCCGGCCGGAATCGCGCGCGGCAAACGTGGGTTTGCAGGCACGCTTGCGCCGGCGAGGCAGGTCCGTGCACGGCAGCTTGCTACTTGCGAGCCGCTTGCGTTTCGGCAAGGCGGAATTGCGCCGCCAGCTTGTCCAGCACGCCGTTGACGTACTTGTAGCCGTCGGCGCCGCCGAACGTCTTGGCGAGTTCGACAGCTTCGTTGATGACGACGCGATACGGAATGTCGACGTGATTCTTCAGCTCATACGCTGCAACGAGCAGCACCGCGCGTTCGACCGGCGAGAGCTGGTCGATCGGGCGGTCGAGACACGGCGCGAGGTCGGCCGACAGGGCCTCCGAGTCGCGGATCACGCCGTGCAGCAGCGTGTCCAGGTGCTCGTGATCCGCCTTGTCGAAGCCTTGCGCGCCGCGCAACTGCGCGTCGATCTCGCCACCGGGCGCGCCCGACAGCAGCCACTGATACAGCCCCTGCGTGGCCAGTTCGCGGGAACGTCGGCGAGCGCTCTTCATGCCTGTCCCTCTTCGTCGTCCTCGTCTTCTTCCTCGTCGTCGTCATCGTCGCCGCCGAGTTGTTCGAGCGCGACCGCGAGGTTCGCCATTTCGACGGCCACGCGTGCTGCGTCGCGACCCTTTTCGGTCATACGTGCGACGGCCTGCTCGTCGGTTTCCGTGGTCAGCACGGCGTTGGCGACCGGAATGCCGAAGTCGAGGCCGATGCGGGTGATGCCCGAGCCGCTTTCGTTCGACACCAGTTCGAAATGATAGGTCTCGCCGCGAATCACCGCGCCGAGCGCGATCAGGGCGTCGAACTGGCCGCTTTCCGCGAGCTTTTGCAGCGCCAGCGGGATTTCCAGCGCGCCAGGCACGGTGACGAGCAGCACGTCTTCGCCGGTGACGCCGAGGCGTTCGAGTTCTTCGATGCACGCATCCGCGAGGCCGTTGCAGACGGGCTCGTTAAAGCGCGCCTGGACGATGCCGATACGCAGGCCGTCGCCATCGAGGTTCGGTTGGTATTGTCCGATTTCCATAGTGAGTCCGTAGTGTTTGTTTGAGTGAGCGCTAATGCGCGTGAATGGTCGGATCAGCCTTGCGACTGCTGGTGCCGGTCAGGGCGTTTGCGGCGTTTGGGACGGGCAGCCCGGCATCGGCACGAAGCCCGTGACTTCGAGACCGTAGCCCGACATGCTGCCCAGCTTGCGCGGGTTGGACAGCACCTGCATCTTGCCGACGCCCAGTTCGCGCAGGATCTGCGCGCCGATTCCGTAGGTCTTGAAATCGACCGGGCGGCGCTTGAGTGCGTCGGCCTTGTCCTTCGAATCGAACGCCTTGAAGACGTCGATCAGGTGGTCCTTCGAATCGCCGCAATTGAGCAGCACGACCACGCCGAGATCGCGTTCGGCGATCTCTTTCATCGCGGCATCCAGCGTCCACGAGTGGGTCGACGTGCTGACTTCGAGCAGGTCCAGCACCGAAAGCGGCTCGTGCACCCGCACCGGCGTTTCCTGCTCCGGGGTGGGCTTGCCGCGCACCAGCGCGATATGCGGCTGGCCGCTCGGCTGGTCGAGATACATGACCGCGCGGAACGGGCCGTGTGCGGTCTGCATGGTGCGCTCGCAGATGCGCTCGACGATCGACTCCGTGCGGCTGCGGTAGTGAATCAGGTCGGCAATCGTGCCGATCTTCAGGTTGTGTTCCTTGGCGAACTCGAGCAGGTCCGGCAGGCGCGCCATGGTGCCGTCGTCCTTGATGATCTCGCAGATCACCGCTGCGGGCGTGAGGCCCGCCAGCGCGGTGAAATCGCAGCCGGCTTCGGTGTGGCCGGCGCGCACCAGCACACCGCCGGGCTGCGCCATGATCGGAAACACGTGGCCGGGCTGGACGATATGTTCGGCCCGCGCGTCATGCGCGACGGCGGTAAGGATCGTGCGGGCCCGGTCGGCCGCCGAAATGCCCGTGGTGACGCCTTCAGCCGCTTCAATGCTGACGGTGAACGCCGTGCCGTACTGGGTGCCGTTGCGGTACGTCATGAGCGGCAGGTTCAGCAGCTTGCAGCGCTCCTGCGTAAGCGTCAGGCAGACGAGGCCGCGGCCATAGCGGGCCATGAAGTTGATCGCTTCCGGCGTGACGAATTCGGCGGCTATGACGAGGTCGCCCTCGTTTTCGCGGTCTTCTTCGTCGACGAGTATCACCATCCGGCCGGCTTTCAGTTCGGCGATGATCTCAAGGGTGGAGGCGAGCGTCATGTTGGCGAGAAGTTCGGGAAAGGGCGTATTTTACGCCACCGGCGGGTCCGCGTCGTGGCGGCGAATGGGATAGGCCATTCGGCGGGCTGGCAGAGGGGGGCGCTCATACCCGGTCTTAGGTAGACTGTGGCATCTGCAATGCAGCAATTTACCGGATCAAGTCGAAAACATGTCATTTTTTGGAATCGGTCTTCACGTCATCGTTGCGCTGTTTTTTGCCGTGCATGTGGTGCGTACTCACCAGAATATGTACTGGCTGTTGCTGCTGTTCGCTTTCCCGCTGCTAGGCAGTCTGGTCTACCTGTTCGCGATCTATTTGCCGAGCCTGCGCGAGTCGCGCGGCGGCCGCGCCGCCACACGGGCGATTTCGCAACTGGTCGATCCCAATCGCGCAGTGCGCGAGGCGCGCGTCAACTTCGACCGCGCGCCCACGGTCGAGCACCGGATGCGCCTCGGCGCGGCGTTGCTGGAGGCGGGGCAAGCCGGTGAAGCGCTGGAGCATTATCAGGCGGCCGCGAATGGGCCGTTTGCGACCGATCCCGCCTTGCTGCTCGGTCTGGCAAAGGCACAGTTTTCGGTCGGTCAGCACGCGGCGGGGGAGGCGAGCCTCACGCGGCTGTTTGACGCGAACCCGCAGGCACGCCAGCACCCGAGCCGGCGCTGCTCTATGCGCGGACCCTAGCCGCACTCGATGCCCCCGGCACGCGGGCGGCCTTCGAGCAGTCGCTTGCGTGCGCCAGCGATGCGGCGCCGCGCTGTCTGTTTGCGGACTGGCTGGTCAAGCAAGGCGATGAGGCGGATCGCCAGCGTGCTATTAGCTTGTACGCGGATATCGCGCAGGATGCGAAGCACTGGCCGCGGCATGCGCGGGAACACAACCGCGAGTGGCTGCAGCGCGCCCAGGCGGCGTTGGCGACGGCGCCATCGCGCCCGTAAGAGGTTTTCTTTAGGCAACCCGAGGCGAAGGGCGTTGTTAGTCAGCGCCCGTAGCTACGACCGCGCCCGTGATCTGGTGGCGCGCGAGGGATGCCGCGACAAAGCCTGATGATTTCATCTCTTCGACAAACGTCGAGAGATAGGCGGCCGCTTCATCGCCCCTCTTTTTCGGCACCCCCATCGCCTGGCGGATCACCATGAAACGCTGATCGAGGATGCGCAATCCGCCGGCTTTCGCGGCATCGGTTTCGAGCTGTTGCTTGACGCCCGCGGCCACATCCAGGTGCTGGTCCAGAAAGCTTTGCACCACGGCGGGCGAGGTTGCAATCCGCACAATCTGCGCGTGATGCAATTCGCGCGTGAGAAACAGGTCGTAGGCGCTGTCTTTGCCGACTGCGACCGTCACACCCGCTTGATCGACCTGATCGTTGGTGGTGATCGGCGAGGTCTCGCGCACCAGGTAAAAGCCTTCGATCAAGACATACGGCTTCGTGAAACTGATTTCCTGCCCGCGCTTCGGATCCACGGCGAAGAAGCCGATGTCGGCCTTGTCCTGATTCACGTTGTCGACGGATGCACCCGCGGACTTTACCGCGACCAGTTCCAGCGGCACGCCGAGACGGCGGGCGAGTTCGGCGGCAAGATCGACCGAGACGCCGACAGGCTTGCCGGTGGCCGGATCGATGCTTGCCAGCACCGGATTGCCGAGATTGATGGAGGCGCGCAACGTTCCGCTCGGCGCAAACAGCTTCACCATGTCGCCGGCTGGCTGCGCCGGCTGCGAGCCGGTAGCTTGTGCGAGGGGCGCGCCTTGAGTCTGCGCGAACGTGGACACTGGGGCGAACGCCACGGCGCTGATCGCCAGCATGAAAACCAGCGCGCCAGACAGACCCGTTCGGCGCATTTTCGTCGAAAGCTTCTGCATCTCCTAGGCGCTCGCTCCTGATTACGAGCTGGGGTACAGCGTGTCGCGCGGGAAGAAGATGCGCGGCTCGAAAGCCGGCATCCGTATCGTTGCGCCTGTTGCCGTCAGAGTGACATTGCAGGTCTGGTCGATCTGCTTGCCTTGGCGGTAAATGAATGCACCCGGACCACCGGCACATTCGGGCGTATGTTCGACGAGGCGCAGTTCACGCCCGTTCGAAATGGACCTTCTGATGTCGAATCCGTCGGCGTAGGCCATGGTTACACCGGCGAGGGCGGCTATTCCGATGACGATTTTCGCAAGCTGCATGATGAAGGACCTCCGGATTCGGCTGCGCGACGCACCGGTCGGCCGCCGACAGGCTCGAGCCGATGCGAATACTCTTATATTAGACTGCGCCGCTTTCAAAAAATCTACCGCCGATCCATCTGCTGCGATGCAGGGATTGAGAGGTTTTACTCCGCCAGCGCCGACAGCAACTGATTCTTGACGATCGCCGTCGCCAGCGGCTGACGGCCGAACTCGTACCAGCCGATCTGCCGGCGCCACGTGGTGCCGGGAATCGGCTTGACGCACAACAGCGGGTCGTCGTTCCAGGCGGCATGACGCAGGTGCGGCACGATCGATACGCCGACGTTTTGCCGGACCAGATCGGCAATCGCCGCAATCGAGTTCATTTCCAGCACCGGGTTGACCTCCACGCGCAAGCGGCGCAGCAGGCTGGTGACATGTGCGCCGGTGAGCGATGCCGCTTCGAAGCCGATGAACGGGAAGCGTTTGAGCAGCGAGGTGACAGACGCGTCGGCCGGTGCGGTCGCCATATTGGCCAGCAGCACAAGGGGTTCGTCGTACAGGCGTTCCCACAATTCGGGCAATGTCGTCGCCCTCGGCTCGCTGATGATCACCGCCGCGTCGATCGCGCCGGCACGCACCTGACGTTCCAGATCGGGCGTGCTGCCATGAGTGAGGCGCACATTCAGGCCCGGATAAGACACCTTTAACCGGATTACGTTTGCCGCGAGAAAGCCCATCGAGGAAACGGTCGAGCCGATCGTGATCGAACCTTCGATGCTGCGCGTGTCGGCCACGCCGCGCAGTAGCGAGTCGTAGGCGGCGACCACCGTGCGCGCCTGCTCGATGATCGAGCGGCCGGCATCGTTCAACTGGATGCTTCGCCCACTGCGGTCGAACAACTGGCGCTGGCACACGCGTTCCAGCGTGCGCATCTGCGCACCGACGGCTGCGTGCGTGAGCGCCATGCGATCCGCTGCGGCTGCCATGGTTCCGTGTTTCTCGATTGCCAGAAACGTCCGGAGCATACGGATTTCACTCATGCCAAACCTCCTCGAGGGCTGCCGGCAAACGCGTAAGCGGCGCGTTTGCCCGCTGCTGCAGTGGGTAGCATGATCGCACGAAACGAAAAAAAATCTTTCGCTTGAGGCAACAAAATAACGCTTTTTATTTTATTTCTCGCGTCTGAGAATCGATTTTCAAGCCGAGCCGACGCCACGAGCGTTGACGCGTAGCGGACCGGGCGCGGTGTCCCCGCAGTTGGCCCGCTCGTTACCTTTGACGCATTTGACCGGCCCGGTGCTTTCCAGCATGAGGAGTCCCACGATGTCGCAAATCCAGCAATTTCCTTTTGTCAGTGTGTCCGGCAAACCGTATGACCGCGGCGTGCAATACGGCCGCGCGGTGGCCGAGCGCGTGCATCTGAGCGCCGCGCGCTACGGGCAGACGCTGCGCAATCTCGGCTACAGCGAAGCATCGCAAATGGCGCTGATCCGCTCGCTTGAGCAGGCTATCGGCGAGTTTCAGCCTGCGTATCTGGAAGAAATGCGCGGCATCGCCGCGGGTGCAGAGGTGTCCTACGAGGACATTGTGATGATCAACGCCCGCACCGAGGTGCTGGCAAAGGCGCGTGCGGAAAAAGCGCTGGAGGCTGAGGACGAAGACGGCTGTACCGGCGTGCTGGTGCTGCCTTCCCGTTCGGCGACCGGGAAACTGATCCACGCGCAGAACTGGGACTGGAAGGCCGATTGTGTGGATACCGGCATCGTCTTGCGGGTGCGCAACGAGGACGGGCCCGATTTTCTGACTTTCGTCGAGGCGGGTGGTCTCGCGCGCAGCGGGCTGAATGCCGCCGGCGTGTCGATCACGGCGAACTATCTCGAATCCGATCGCGACTATACGCAGCTCGGCGTACCGCTCTCGCTGTTGCGCCGGCGCGTGCTCGAGGAGCCGGTGTTCGCCAACGCGCTGCGCGTGATCGCCACCACGCCGAAGTCATGCTCGAACAACATCATGCTCGGCATGGCCGAGGGCTTCGGCATCGATTTCGAGTGCGCGCCGGACGAAGCGTTCCCGATCTATCCGGGCGACGATCAACTGATCGTGCACGCGAACCATTGGGTGAGTCCGGTTGCCCGCACCAAGCTGCGCGACACGGGCTGCGAGAACTCGCCGGACAGCTATTACCGCGACTGGCGCGTGCGTCAATTGCTGAATGCAGCGCCCAAGGTGGATCGCAACGCGGTCAAGGCCGCGCTGTTCGACGCCTTTGCTACGCCGTACTCGGTATGCCGTCCGCCACGCCTGGGCACACGGCATACGATGACGGCGACGGTCGCGATGATCGTCATGCATCCGGGCGACGGCGAGATGGATGTGGCGCCGCTACCCGCACTCAACCGGATCTTCACTCGCTACAGCTTGCAGCACGAACCGCTGCACGAAGCAGCGTGAAGGACCTTTAGCGTTCGCCCTGCCTTCGGCGGGCGCCCACGATATGTTTGAATCCGTCCCAGAGGAATGATTGATGTCCGACACTACCGAGAAGCCGTCCACTCGCGGCGATGATAAAGCGCAGGCGCTGTACGATCTGGAATCGACCACCGTCTACGCCAGCCGTCACGACCCGCGCTTTCCGTACGCACTGTATGTACCGCGCGAAGTCCTGACGCCCGGCAATGATGTCGAGCTTGTCGTCGTGATGCACGGCACGGGCCGGCAATTCATGCGATACCGCGATGAATTCGCTCCGTTTGGCCGCTGGAACCGCTGCGTCGTGCTGTGTCCGCTGTTTCCGGTCGGCGTGCGCGGCGATGGCGATCGCAGCGGATTCAAGCGTCTGATCGAAGGCGATATCCGTTACGACAAGGTGCTGCTGGACATGGTGAGCGAAGTCGGCGAGCGCTACGGCAAGCGTTTCGACAAGTTCGCGCTGTTCGGCTACTCGGGTGGCGGACAGTTCGTCAACCGCTTCGCCTACGTTCACCCCGAGCGGTTGTGGGCTGCGTCCATCGGCGCGCCGGGCAACGTCACCGTGCTCGATCAGAGCAAGGACTGGTGGGTGGGTTTGGGTGGCTTCGAGCGGCACTTCGGCAAGCGCTTCGACGTGGCAGCGTTGCAGCGTGTCGCGGTGCAGATGGTGGTCGGCCGGGCCGATCTTGAAACCTGGGAAATCACGATGCGCGAGGACAATCCGGCGTATTTGCCGGGCATCAACGACGCCGGGGCAACGCGGCCGGAACGGCTCAGGACGCTCAAGGCATCGTTCGAAGCGGCCGGCATCCAGGTGCGTTTTGACGAGCTGGAAAACGTCGCACACAACGGTCTGCAGGCCGTCGAGGTGGTTCAGGACTTCTTTGCGCAGGTGCTGCGCGCCAAGCGCGCCGGAGAATAGATCCATGCGTACCGACAGCGAAGCGGCGAAGATCCGGAAAGTCATCGTTTCCACTGTGATCGGAGGCACGTTCGAGTGGTTCGACTTCATGGTGTATGCGTACTTTTCGAGTTTGATCGCGCGGGCGTTTTTCTCCGGCGTCGATCACGCCGAGTCGTTGCTGCTGACGTTCGCGACGTTTGCCGTCGGCTTTCTGGTGAGGCCGATCGGCGGCGTTGTGATGGGGATGTACGCGGACCGTGCGGGGCGCGTGAAGGCGCTGTCGTGGATCATGGTGGCGATGTCGGTGGGTTCGCTGCTGCTGGGCCTGACGCCGGGCTACGCGACGCTGGGGCTCGTCGCGCCCCTGTTGGTAGTGATTGGCCGGCTCGTGCAAGGCTTCGCGGTCGGCGCGCAGTTCGCGCTGTCGTCGGTGACGATTTACGAGGTGGCGCCTCCGGGCAAGAAGATGTTCTACGGCAGTTTCAACATGCTGTCGCTGGGTATCGCGGCGATGTTGTCCTCGGGTGGCGGCTATTTGCTGTCGAAGCATCTCTCGCATGAAGAAATGGCGGCATGGGGATGGCGCGTGCCGTTTCTGATCGGCGCGCTGGTCGGGCCGCTCGGCTTTTACATCCGGCATCACATCCGCGAGTCGGACGAGTTTCACCGGATGCAGGCGCGTCCAGACGCTCGGGCGCCCTTGCTCAAGCGCATGCGCGAATTCGTCCGCGAAAACGGCGATGCGCTCGTCTGCGCGATGGGCGTGATGATTGCCGGTACTTCGCTGAACTACGTATGGAATGCGTATTTGCCGAACTATGCGCAATTCCAGTTACATTTGCCGCTGAGCTCTTCGCTGCAGGCGGTGTTCGTCACGAGCATCATGTCGTGCGTGCTCTCGCCGCTGTTCGGCAAGCTGGCGGATCGAGTCGGCCCGTACCGGCTGTTCTGCTTCTTCATTGTGGGCTGGATGACGTGTGTGTTCCCGTTGTTCTGGTATTTGCTGGCCGCGCCGACGGAAACGAGGCTGTTGGAGGTGCAGTTGATCGGCATGCTGTTCGTGACGCTGCAAGGCGCCGCGCACCCGGGGATGCTGGTGAGGATTTTCACTGTGCAGGGCCGTTCGACCGGTGTGGCGATTTCGTATAACACCGCGGTGATGCTGTTTGGCGGCCTGGCGCCTTTGTATATTTCGGTGGTGTCGCGGTTCACGGACGCCCAGTCCGTTCCGCCGAGCTATCTGTTCGGCACCAGCTTGCTGGCGGTCGCGCTTGTGCTGGTCTCGCGCACGGGGCGACGGGTGCTGCGGGAAGACCGCATGGAGCGGCGGGGCCGGGCTGAATTGGTCCCCAATGGTTCCGGGTCGAGCGGAGCCGGCCGAACCTGAGTGGCAGCAGGCTGGAATTGCGTCACCGGCGGCGCAGATGTTGCAGCTCGATTGGCAGACAGCGGACCATCAGGTGCAATGCCATCGGAACCAGCACACCATCGTCCACAATCCCGACGAAGGGTACGGCGACGTTAAAAGGATCGATCGCGTATAAGGTCACCAAAGCCAGCACGGGTATCAGCCATCCGGGGCGGTCGGGATGCTGCAGTGCATACCAGAGTACGCGCAGATCGCCCTTGAAGACCTTCCACAGTAAAGCAAACTTTTTCATTCCGGCAGTTCCTCACCATCTAGGAGGGCGACGCCGTCGCCCATCCGGCCCTTGCATCAGCTATGCTGCCTTGCGCTCCTGGATGTTCCAAGGCCGTATCTCGCAGATTGAATCCTACTCCCGGATCGCGCGGTAGCGGTCAATCAATGTCAACAGCATCGCAGCTCATTGTTACACGTGGGGGAAACGGGGAATGACGACCAATATCGGGTCTGTAGCGTGCGCCGTCAATATTGTCCTGTTCGGATCGCTGCTCAGTGCGTGTGCATCAGCCCCGCCGCCTGCATCAGCGCCCGGCGAATACAACGCGCAGTCGCCGTTCCCCGGTGCCGAATGGACCCAGGTCGAGCCCAAAGCGCTGGGCTTCTCGCAGGACGGAATTGACCAGGCGGTGGCCTATGCGAAACGGGAGGGCTCCACTTCAGGCATGATCGTCCAGCACGGCGTGGTGGTGGCCGAGTGGGGCGACGTTGCGCGGAAGTCGAATCTCCATTCGGCGCGCAAGAGTTTTATGAGCGCGCTGATTGGTATTGCCGCAGCGCGAGGCCAGATAAACCTGGACGAGACGCTGGATCAACTCGGTATCGACGATAACGAGCCATCCCTGACATCCACCGAAAAGCAGGCAACCGTGCGCATGCTGCTGGAAGCGCGCTCGGGGGTCTATCATCCGACGGTATATGAAACCGCGCAAATGGAGGCCTCCAAGCCGCCGCGCTACAGCCATACACCGGGCACGTTCTGGTACTACAACAACTGGGACTTCAACACGGTCGGCGCGATCTACGAGAAGGCAACCGGCCAGCACATCTTCGAGGCACTGAAGACGGAGATCGCCAATCCGATCGGCATGCAGGATTACCAATCCTCGGATGGGCACTATGTATCCGGGGGACTCGCCACCCGATATCCGGCGTATCCGTTCAACATGAGTGCTCGCGATCTGGCGCGCTTTGCATTGCTGTACCTGCATAACGGCCGCTGGCGTGACCAGCAGATTGTGCCGGCCGACTGGGTCGCGGAATCGACGACCTCGTATTCCAATACGCCGACCGGCGGCTACGGATACATGTGGTGGACGAGTACGCCCTCGAGCGGCCCGCGCGGTCCGAAGGTGGCGCTTCTGAGGCCAACCTATTGGGCCGATGGCAGCCACGGGCAATACGCTGTCGTGGTGCCGTCGCTCGACCTGGTGGTCGTGAATCTGGTCGATGTCCGGCTGACTTCGAAGAGCATGCACCAGTCCAATATGGAGGAACTGGTGTGGCTGGCCGAGTCAGCAGAAGGGGCGGCGGACATCGGGCCTGAGCCGAGGCGCGGCAAGGGCGATTCTGTGATGCCGCAATAAACGGGAGAGCTTGATGCGCACGATCGAGCCGATAAACCATTGGTAGACGGACGGTTTACGCGCTATCGTTCGATTAATGAAAGCTTCAGACGGCAACCGGAAGTCGCCACCTACCGGAGGTACCTATGAAAGCATACATGCACCGCGTCGCAGTTGCGGCAACGCTTATCGGACTCTCCCTTCCATTTCCCGCGGTTCACGCCCAGCTCGGCAATCTTCTCAATCAGCAGGGTAGCAACGGTTCGACGCCAAGCCTCGGCGGCCTGACCGGCGGCACGTCGTCCGGAAGCCTCGGCGACCTCGGTAGCGCCTTGTCGGGCGGTTCGGTGACCTCCAGCAACAGCAGCAACGTCGCAGGCGTGCTGCAGTTCTGCATCAAGAACAACTACCTGGGTGGCAATAGTGCGTCTTCCGTCAAGGATTCGCTCATGAGCAAGCTGCCGGGTGGCGCGTCGAATTCCAATAGCAGCTATACCGACGGCGCCAGCGGCATTCTCGACACAGGTAGCGGGCAGAAGCTGAGCCTGGGTGGCGATGGCGTCAAACAGCAGCTCACCAAGCAGATCTGCGACAAGATACTCGACCAGGGCAAGTCGATGCTCTGACCGCTGTCCGGCCTTTGCAAGACGGCATCAAAGCCCTTGTCTTGCCCGGTGCCGTCGAGCCTCATCCCATGTCGGTGTGTGCCGGGATACCGGCTTCTCCGGTCCCTTCGAAACGGGCCGCTGTTTTGCGGAACGGAATCACCCGGAGATTTTTCAATGCTACCCATGCAAGGGCCAATGTCGCCGCACAAACCGCAAAGAATACGCCGAAGGCGTGGGTCAACCTGACTGTGCCAACGGCCTGGGTTGCGAACGCAGCGTGCGTATGCAGGTCGGTTCGCGAACCGTCGAGCAGCCGCGCGTCCGTACCGAGCAGGTGGAGTATGAGCGCGCTGAAGACGGCGACGCCGATCGTGCCGCCTACTGCGCGAAAGAACGTATGCACAGCAGTGGCGATGCCGATATCGCTTGCCGGCACGGAGTTTTGCGATGACACCATCATCGGTGGCAGGCTGGCGCCGATCCCGACACCTTGAAGGAACGTCAAGGCGACGATGGCGACGATGGGCAGGCCGGCAATGCCGTAGGCGAGTATGGCGAGTACCGGAGCGGCGACCGCCAGACCGGCCAGTGGCGGCAGCTTGTATTTGCCGCTATAGCGCATGTATTGCCCCGACAGGTATGAGCCAAGGACCACGCCGAAGAGCGGTGCGGTGAGCATGCCGCCCGCTTCGCCGACGCTCTGGCCGCGGCCGATCTGAAGATAAAGCGGCAGGTAGATGCTGAGCGCCATGTTGACCATCGTGATCAGGACCGCGCCGATCGAAGTGACGACGATGATGCGGTTGTGCAGGATGGAGAGCGGCAGCAGCGGTTCGCGGGCGCGCTTTTGCCATGCTACGAACAGCGCGGCGAGTGCAACGGTCCCGCCGAACAGAGCGACGGTGGGCAACGCATCCCACGCGAAGCGCCGCCCGCCCCAGGTGAGCGCGAGCAACAGACACACGGTCGAGCTGACCATCAATGCGGAACCGAGGTAGTCGATCTTGTGCTCCTTGCGTTGCGCCGACAGGTCCGCCAGCGTGACCCAACTGAGTCCGGCCGCAATCACGATCAGCGGCAGGTTGATCCAGAAGATCCAGCGCCACGAATAGTGCCCGGACAACAGGCCGCCGAGCACGGGGCCCGCCAGGCTCGAGACGGCGTAGGTGCCGGAGATATACGCCTGGTAGCGGCCCCGTTCACGTGGCGACAGAATGTCGGCGACGATGGTGTTGGGCAGCGCCATCAACGCGCCGCCCCCTAGCCCCTGGATGCCGCGTCCGATGATCAGCGTGTTCAGGTCAGGCGCCCAGCCGCACACAATGGAGCCGGCCAGGAACAACACCAGCGCGGCAATGACGACGCTGCGCCGCCCGTGGATATCGCTCAGGCGTCCCGCTACCGGTGTGCTGGCGGTGGAGGTCAGAAGGTAAGCCGTCACGACCCATGAGACGCTGCCGAATCCGCCGAATTCGGTTGCGATCGGCGCCAGCGCCGGCGCAACGATGGCCTGATCGATCGTACCGAGCAGCATGATCAAAACCAGTCCACAGAAGATGGTGTGGATCTGTCTACCGGTGTAGCGCGTGTGTGCATCTGCAGGAATACTACTCATGACTGATCATCCGTCCGCCAGATTGAGGTAATCGGCGCTGCTCAGACCGCAGCAACGCTTTCGTTTGCATAGATATGCTTCAGGTGCCCGTCGTCCTCGCGTGCCAGCGTACCAAGACTCGCATTCTGGGGCAGATTCTGCAACCGGAACAGAACCAGTGGCGCCTGTCCGTTGCGATTGTCGACGGCGTGCGTACACCATGCGGGGACGAACAGCACGTCGCCCTCGGCGATGCGCTTTCTGTCGTTTTCGCTGCCGAGACTCGCGTCGCCCGAACCGGAACGCACGATGTAAAGATGCCAGAAAGAATGGCGATGCGGTTTGGTCGTCTCGCCAGGATTGAGCACCTGGATCACCAGCGAGAGGCCTGGCGCAATCGTTGCCTGATCGGCGGCCTGGCTGCTGCCCAACGCGAGTGTTCCTTGCACGTTGTGCGGCCGCTTTGCAAGCGACGTCTCCACGTCGCTCCAGTTCCAGACGAGGGCATCCGCCGCGAGCCGTGTGGTTTTTTCGAGGTACTCCGAAAAGGCGAGAATTTCACCGCGAGAGACTTGCATGTGTCAGCTCCTGTAACGTAAACCGTGATGAATATAGATCGCTATCCTGATCGAATTGCTAACCACCTGAGCTTGATCTAAACCGTAGGCGAACTCGGGTATAGCGAGAACGGCAGCAGGTATCGCGGCCTGCGTGTATTTTCGCGGGATGCGATCACCGCTCGATGAGTCGCTGACGCAAACGTGTGATGACTCGCGTGCTGCAACATATCGCCGACATTGAACACGATGGCGTCGTCTTGCGGCGTGACAGGTAACCAGTTTCCGTCGTGCGTCAGCACCTCCAGTCCTTCAGCGTCCGAGCCCGGCAGCAAGGTGGCGAAGTGACTGTCCTTGTGTGAGCTGAACAGCACGTCCGCGAGATTGCTGGTGGGCAGCGGCGGAAAATGGATCGCGCGCAACGTCGAGTCGCCGACGCGCGTCAAGTCGGCGAAGTGACGTTCCGGCAAACCGGCATCCAGTGCCAGGCCGTGCAGCAGGCGTGCGGCCAACCGGTCGAACGCGTCATACAGACCGTAGCCATATTGTTTCAGTTCGGCTACTTCATCTGCCCAGATATTGAGCGGGATCGACACGGCCAATGCCGAAGCGGGATCGACCTCGCGACCCAGCCGCCACGACTCCGAGTGTTGGGCGAGACCCGCGTACTGACGATCGTCGACGGACTGCGCCCTGGCCGGTGTGTAGCCGCGCTGCCCGTCGCCGCCTGGCAGGTGGTATTTCATCTTGGTCTCGACCGGCAGGTCGAAGAGGCGCTTGAATACGGCGTAGGCGCCGTGTATCAGTTCGCGAGAGATGCCGTGCGCACTGATACAGCAAAAGCCGAACTGCCGGCAGGCAGCACCCAACTCCGTCACAAAGAGTTCCCGTTCACTATCGAAGCGACGGATATCCAGCGTCGGAATATTGTTCATTGTTTCACCGACATGCGCGGCAACAGCGCGGCTAGAACGAATATGGCGGCAAGCAGGCTAAGGTAATGCGCACCCGCATGCTGAAGAAAGAGCGCGCCGAACGCGCCCGCCAACGAGACCCCAAGGTAAAGCATCGCCTGATAGAGTCCCGTAACAAAGGACTGCGTTCCCGGCGGAGCGTGCGAAAGAATCAGGTGCTGCTGCGGCGTGGTCTGCGAAAAGGTAAAGAGCCCTGCTGCGAACGTACACGGTAGTGCCAGTGCGACTGTCTCCCGCGTCCATGGAATCAGCACAAAGATGAGCGCCAGCCCCAGCGAGCCCGCTACGAGAACCCGAGGCGGCCCGAGGCGGTCAGCCAGGTGCCCAGCCAGCAGATTGCCGGCGGTACCGGCTGCACCGAACAGCAGAACCAGCACGCTCAACAATTGCGGATGCGGCTGGGTCAGCGGTGCATAGATCGCACTGATGTAGGTGTAAGGGATAAAGATGCCGGTGAATACCAGCAGGGCGCGCAGCAGGATGCGCAGGATCTGCCGGTCGCGCAGCGGCGAGAGCCGTACCGCCAACCCGGCAGCGGCATGATCGCGCAACGGCGGAATACGTAAAAACACCGCCACGCCTGCGACAAGCCCAAGCGCGGCGACCGCGTACAACGTGATGCGCCAGTTTGAAAACGTGCTGATTGCCGTCCCCAACGGCGCGCCTAATACCAAAGAGGACGTCATGCCCAGTATCACGATCGCAATGGCTTGCCCGCGTTTCTCGGGGCCAGCCAGCGCGGCGGCGGTTGCACTTGCCGTGGCGGTATACAGGCCGGCGCCGACAGCGGCAACCACTCTGGACGCAAGCACAAGTCCAAAGCCCGGTGCAAGCGCGGTCAGAATATTGCCGAGTACCAGCACGAGGATGCCGACGCTCAATGATGTTCGCCGCGGCCACCCGGCGCACAATGCGCCCACCACCGGCGCGCTGAGCGCATAGGCGAGGGAAAATACCGTCACCATCTGGCCCGCCCCCGCGATGCTCACATGCAGGGTCGAGGCGACGGACGGCAGTACGCCTGCAATCACAAACGCGTCCGTGCCGACAGCGAACGTCCCGATCGCGAGCATGGCGACGTCGGTTCGCCACGAAGCCGAACCCTCAGACGTGGCGTCTGCGGGCCTGCTTATGGTGGTGCGTCCCGGCATCAGATTCAGCGGCTCTTTGGTGTTCATAGGTTCAGGGTAATCAGGAACTCCGTTTTTCTCTTGCGGTCCGGCGAGCAGGCGCATGTGCATACCCGAAAGCAGCCGATCGACTCATGCGTCATGCTTCAACGTTTCCTGAACACATACAGATATTGGGTACTCGACACGTCGAGTGATCCGGTGCGCGTCCAATGGATTTCGATTGCCTTGCGGACCGCGTTGCGCAGCGACTCGTCACCGAGTTGTTGCGCGATGTTCTTGTAGCGCAGCGTACGGACATAGAAATCGAGAAGCCGGTCCACATTCGGGAACGTCATCGTGCCGTCGAACGGTTCCTGCCTGACCAACTCGAGCGACTCGGGGACGAAGCCCGCGATATTGGCGTCGCAGAAGCGGTTAGTGCCTGGCGCGGTCAGATAGACATGGTCATAGGGAAATCCAAGTTCCAGCAATGCGCGATCCTGGAAGCGGTTAAGCTCGCTCATCCAGTCGAAGGCCGCCGTGAGTAGCGCAACATGCCCGCCGGCCCGTGTCAGTTGCGCGAGCCTGCTGAACGCCGCCTTGATGTCGGGAACGTGGTGCAACAGCAGATTGGCCAGTACCAGATCAAAGCTGCCGTTTTCGAAGGGCGCCTCTTCAATCGAACTCTGGATGAAACGGTGATCGCCAGGTATGGACTCGAAGCGTTTGCGCGTAGCCTCGACCATCTCGCGAGCAATATCGATTGCCGAAACATTGACCGGCCTCGATTCCGCGAGTGCCGCGCCGAACCGTCCCAGACCTGATCCGGCATCCAGCACCCTGGTAAAGCGGAGGTCCTGGAGCTGCCCGACGTACCATTGACTGATCGAACGCTTCGCCAGTGACTCCCAGTCGTCCGAGCGGGACTTGAAGTCGTCAATGGTCGCATAGTGTTGTTGCAGATGCTCCTTGTCAAAGTACGTGCTCATTTTCGCTGCTCCTCGTGACGGTCCGGATGGGCTTGCAAAAACGCGGACTCCTCGCTGCAGGCATCGGAAATCCTCTGAATGAGCGGCCACGCGTCGAAGGCGAGACCGAGGCGCCGAGCCGAATACACCTGAGGGACCAGTGCGATGTCCGCGAGAGTGGGCTGGTCGCCATGACTGAACCGGCCTGTGTGCGGGCTCTTCGCGAGCAGTGCTTCGAGCGCGCCGAAGCTTTCCGTCAACCAGTGGTGCTGCCATTCACGCACTTGCGTGTCGTGATGCTCGAGGCGTGTCTTCAGATACGCGCTGACGCGCATCGACGTGACGTGATGTGTGTCCGCAGCGATCAGTTGAAACAACGCCCGTACCCTTGCCCGTCCCAGCGGATCCGCCGGCAACAGCGCGGGCTCGGGATATCGTTCTTCCAGATATTCGATGATCGCGGCCGACTGGGTCAGCACGGCGCCCTCATCCTCGATTGCGGGCAGCAGGCCCTGCGGATTGATCGCCAGATAGCCGGGAGCGCGATGCTCCCCCAAGGTGAGATCGTGCGTGAGCGTCTCGTACGGAATGTGCTTCAGGTTCAGCGCGATCCGTACACGATACGAGGCCGACGAACGGTAAAAACCATGCAGCTTGATCAAGGGAGCTTCTCCGTGAGAAAGGGCGGATTACGCGACGATGGAATCGGCCGCTGCTGCCAGACTGACCGAAGCGTGGGGCTCACGGCGATGGAGCGCCTGCGTCTCGTGGCCCGGGTGCGTCTCTAGTCTTGCGGCAATGGCCGCGAACAGTTCCAGCACGCAACGTTGCGCATCATGCGTCTGCCGCGAAGCGATCTGCGGACGCGGAAGTGCGTGGGTGTAGAAATGCGGGCCCTCCACCAGGAATCCGACCGCCCAGATGTTTTGCCGAGCTGTCCCCGTTGCGCCCACCGGATGCAGCGAGGCATCGATATCGATGCCGCCTGGGTGGTAGTCGCCGTTGTAGTACGGCCGGATCAGGCCGCGTGCGAGCAGGTTGGCTGACAACGGCGATCTGTCGGTCAAGGGCGAATAGGCGTCGAGTCTCGCCACCACCAGCACATCCGCATAGCTGTGCTCGACACGCTCCGCATAGCTGGCCTGGATGCGAAAGCGGGCGTGGGCATCGTCGGCGACAACCTGCGCGCCGGGGCCACCCGCGATATCGATCAGGCCGGCCTCGCGCAACGCCAGATATTCGACGTTGCGCTGTTTCGGCGGCCCGAACGAAACGCGGTTCGTGGTCGCGTTGAAGTCCTCGACAAAGTAGCGATGCGATGCAGGCGTCAGGCCGCCGTATTCGACCGCGGTACGCAGCGCTTCGCGTGTATCTCGCAGGACATCGGTTGCTGCTTTCACCGGGCTCGTCAGGTTGCCTTTGAACGCCTCGCGGAGATCGGCATTCAACAACGCGTCAAAGAATTCGCGGAACGCGGCGAACGATTCGAACTGGCGGCCTTTAAGCGGCCAGAGAATCGACTCGATAGCACGCACTTCCTCGGCGGTCGGCTCGAAGCCGTCCACCGGGACTTCCTCGCCGGTTTGCGCGCTGCGATAGGCGTAAGCCATTTCGCGGATTACCAGCGGCAGCACCTCGGCCTTGAAATCGATGCGCGGGTCTCCGGTCGCGGCGAGTACAGCCCGCCGTTTCGCGGCGACGGCGTCAGGCGTAAAGAAACGCGGCCGATGGCGTCCGGTCAGCCCCTTCTGATTGATCCCCCGCGCGGCGAACGGCAAGCAATGGCGGGAGAACAGCAGGATAGTGGGTTCGTCTCCGGAGCGCAGATAACGGAGCTTGCCGTTTTCCTCCACATAACGGCCGCCGCGCCCAAGCGTCAGCGACGAAATGACGTCGTGCGCCGTGAGGCCGAAACCCTGTACCGCGACGGTTGCCGATGACGGGATCTGCGCGAGGTTTTCGACCGGATAGGGCGAAGCGAAATATGCAAGGTTCTCGTTGTGGCCGGCATGGCGCCCGACAAACGCGGAGAACGCCAGATCCTCATCCGTGGGCTTGCGATAACCGTGTCCGGTCGTGAGGAACACGTAATCGGCCTGCCGCACGTCGCCGCTTTCAAGCACGACGTCGAAGCCGGCGTCACGCTCGATCAGGTCGATAACGCGCGAGCGGCGGTGCACCACGCGGATAGTCGGTGGCAATTTCTCGACCACCCGTCGATAGACCCAGGAGAGGTACTCCCCGAGCAGGCTGCGAGGTAAATGATCGGCCTCAGTGATCGGCACGCCCGCGTCCCCGGCATCGCGGCGAAAGTGCTCGCCGACGCGCCGGTAGCCCGTCGCGTGAGCCCATTGCACGAGCGAGACGCCATCGTCGCCCCCGGCAAGACTCGACGGTGCGAACATCGTCACCTGCGAAGCCACCGTGTTGATCAGCAGATGATCCGGTTGTTGCGACCGATGCACCCCTTCGCCGCTCTCGCCCTCGTCGAACACTTCGATCTGCAGACGCGCCCCGGCAGGCAGCCGGTGCGCATGCTCCAGCACCCGTTCCAATATCGTCAACCCGCGTGGACCCATGCCCACGATTGCTATAGATGTCGCTTGCATTGATGAAAGCTCCTCGTTCAGCTCAAGGTGGGCACGGAGTCGAGCCCGTGCGCATGGGTATGGTCCGGCGTCGGCAGGGTTCGAGCGCTTGCGAAGCTGTCGCTGCGGGCAAGCGGCAGCCGGTGCAGCTCGACGATGTCCGGCTCGCCTTTCCACGAGGGAAAGCGCAGGCGAACGGCCGGATCGTGGCCGGGAATGATGTGATCGGGACCATCGGCCAGTTGCTCGATGAGGCTGTGTGCCTCGAGCATGCGCACAACATCGAGCACGATCGGAAACGGCCTGCGCGAGCGCAGGTTGTCCCAGTAGTGCGCCGCGTCGCTCGCCAGTACGACATAGCCGCGCGACGTGTGCACGCGCACCACCTGCAGGCCGGCGGTATGTCCGCCGAGCAGATGGACGCTCACGCCCGGCGCGATCTCCTGGTCGCCGTTGGCGAACTGAACGCGCCCGGCATACAGGCGCTCGATCGCCGCCGCGACGTCACGGGCTTCGAACGGTTTGCGCATGACGTCGTGGCACATGCAACGGCCCGTGCAGTAGGCCATTTCCGCTTCCTGCAGATGCAGCCGTGCATTCGGAAACGCGCCGATATTGCCGGCGTGATCGTAGTGCATATGCGTAATGACGATATCCTGGACGCCGGCCGCGTCGATTCCCAGCTTCTGCAGCAACGCCACCGGCGACTGCAGGTAGCGGCGCTTTCTGCGCGCGGCCATCTCCGCGCTGAAGCCGGTATCGACGAGGATCGTGCGGTTGCGGTCGCGGATTACCCACACGTAGAAGTCGAGCGGCATCGCGATGTCGTGGTGCGGGTCCTCGCCCAGATAGTTCTCCGCGCTGCGCCGCTCTTCGTGCGTCGCATAGCGCAATGCGAAGATCTCGTACTCCGGCGCGACCGTATCCCTATCCGCTTTCGTATGCAGGTCGAGGCGCGTCATGCCACCGTCTCCAGGGCGTCAGGCCGCTTCTGGCTGCCATGCTTCGCCTGATGGATGTGAACCACGGGGATCGAATCGTGCTCAGCGACTGCCTCCCGCTGGAAGAAGAAGCGCTTTTCGCCGAAGGCCGGTTTCAGATCGTCGAGCCACGTGGCCTGCGCATCGAACTTCGCATAAAACGGCCGCCGCACCCAGTCCGGATTGCGTGCCTGCAGGAACTGCAGGGCGAACACCTTTTCTCCCGCAATCTCGACGATACCGTCGATCACGACCTTGCCTGGGAACGCGCTCATCGACGGGCCGCGGACCGTGCGTGCGAGACCCGATACCGTTTGGTACGCCGCCTTGAAGATCTCATAAGCGCGTGCGAGCGGAAGCTTGAAGTAGTCGCTCGGACCGGTGTCCCGTTCGACGAACATGTAGTAGGGAATCGCGCCGAGCCGCACGCCGGTCGTCCACAGTTCGGCCCAGCCGGCCGGATCTTCGTTGATATGGCGGATCAGCGGCGCCTGGATTCTCAGAGTTGCACCCGTCGCGATGATGCGGCGCACCGCCTGTTGCGCAATGGGATGCGCAAGTTCGCGCGGATGGTTGTAGTGCCCCATGAGCGCCAGATTGCGCCCGCTATTTACGACCTTCTCGAACAGGCGTAGCAGGTCATCCGAGTCCTTGTCGCTCACAAAGCGCTGCGGCCAGTACGCAACAGATTTCGTACCGATGCGGATGTTTTGCACATGCGCCAGTTCCGGCACGAGCAGCGGCTCGAGATATTCGGCAAGTGAGCGGGCGTTCATCACCAGCGGATCGCCGCCCGTGATCAGAACGTCGGTGACGTCGCGGTGCCGCTTCAGGTATTCGACCAGATCCAGCGAGGCTCGCGCGTCGAACTTCAACTCGTCCATGCCGACGAATTGCGGCCACCTGAAGCAGAACGTGCAGTACGCGTGGCACGACTGGCCCGCGCTCGGGAAAAACAGCACGGTTTCGCGGTATTTATGCTGGACGCCGTTGAGCGGCACGCCGTCCAGATACGGCACGTTGTGCGTCATCTGGCCCGCGGGATGCGGGTTCATTCGCATGCGAATTGAATGAACGAGCCGATCTATTTCGCTCTCCTGCGCACCGCTCGCGATCAGATCGGACAACGTTGCGTATTCGCTTTCACGCAACATGTCCCGATGCGGGAAGGTCAACCGGTAAATCGGATCATCCGGAACCTTGTCCCAGTCGATCAACTCCGCAAGCACATACGGATTGACGCGAAATGGCAGTACCCGCGACACAACGTCGACTGCCTCTTGCTGCTCGGCCGGCAAGTTCATCCATTGCGGCGCCTGTCGAATGCTTTGACGTGTATACGGCTTGAATTTCCACACCTGATCGTTCTGCATCGGTATCCCCTCATAACGTTCAGCCGGTCGGATCGAGTGGCGGCGACAAGGTCACGCGGTTCGCTCGCCCCTGAACTACGGGATGCAATCTAACAATCTTCAATGTGCACATACAGTTATGATACGATATATCAATCATTTCAAATGGTTATCAAAAGATATGCGGCAACATCTCGATCTTTCGTCTGTTGAAGCGTTTATTCTGGTCGCGGATCTGCGGAGCTTTACCCACGCAGCGGATGCGCTTGGCCTCACTCAGGCCGGTGTCAGCCTGAAATTGCGGCGGCTCGAGGAAACGGTGGGGCGGCGTTTGCTCGACCGCACACCGAGACAGGTGCGGCTGTCCACAGACGGCGAAGCGTTCTTGCCGCACGCGCGAACCTTGATGGCGGCCCAGGATCTCGCGTTGATGACGGGCAACGAACCGGAGCGCGAGTTGACCATCGCGATTAGCGATCACGTTGCCGGCCCCGAATTGCCGGAGATTCTCGCGCGCGTGAACGCGTACGATCCAGGGCTGATGCTCAAGGTGCGGGTCGACTATTCCCGCAAGGTGCTCGCCGACTTCGATCACGGCGAGGTTGACGTCGCCGTGGTTCGTCACGAAGGACGCCGGCGCGATGGGGAAGTACTGTTCGAAGACGGCTACGGGTGGTTTGCGAGCATGTCGGCGAGATTGGATGGCAAGCCCTTGCCGCTGATCACAGTGACCGAATCATGCGGCGTGCGTGAGGTGGCCATACGTTTGTTGACTCAGGCAAAGGTTCACTGGGTCGATGCGTTTCTGGGTGGTGGCGTCGCCACCGCCATGTCGGCCGCCAATTCGGGTATCGGCGTGCTGCCTCTGCCGCGGCGGCTGGCGGCTACGGGGCTGGTAGAGGTTGGCGAGCCGCTTGGTCTGCCGCCATTTCCGTCTGCCAAAGTCACGATGCATACGCGGCGTGTCGATGGCCACACCAAGGCCACGCTGCGCGTGCTGAGTTCGGCGTTCCGCTCAGCCAGTTCGCATAGCTAAGCGATCCCGCGAGGCACGGCTTCGTTCATCAGGCAACAGAACAGATAAGCAAAGCACATTTGATCTGTTTGTCACATAGCGGGCATACCCTATATTTCCCCAGCAGTGCCATCGTCACCGATCTTGACGGAGCCTCGGATGAACGAGCATGTACATAAAATGCGGCGCGATTCCCGCAACCGGTCGCCTGGATTAGTCGTCGCGGAACCGAAGTCTTTTGCGTCGCAGGACAGGCATAACGCGGTGCAGGCGGTCGTGCATCTTGCGAAGCAGGATCCAATGCACGCGTTCACCACAGCGATGCATATCGTAGCCAGCCAGATACCCGACGAGACGTCGGATATCGCCCCGTTGGCGCTTTCGCTTCCGCTTGACCACAGCCGGCTCGTCGGGATACTGCATCGGCAAACGGCGCGACGGATGCACTGTTTTCCTTCCGCGACGGCTGTGCGCGACGGCGGGGCCTGGGTAGTGAGTGCGGATGCGCTGCTGGGCGTCGATCCCTCGTCGGTGCGGCGCTGGTGTGTGCTCGCCCACACGGACGGCGACAATATCGATGCATTCTGGATCGATCCGGCTGCTGAGGGTGTGCGCCAGCATCCGGAGCCGGCGGCCGGACGCCTCGCCCCGTTCAACGCCTACACGTTCACGCTCGACAAGGTGCGTGTTGCCGAAAGCGGGCGCGTCCGGCTTGGCCGGGCCGACGCGCCAGGTCCCATCCTGCTGCGCCTTGCGCGGGTGTATCCGGCGATGGCCTCCGCATTGTGCTGCGGCATAGGCCACGCTACGAGAACGGTGGCAAGTCGCGACGTTGGGACGTCGGTGCGGGCGTCGACCTATCCCATAGCCCGTTGCAGAACCACGGAGCGCCTGAGTCGTGTCGACGCGTTGCTGTTGACGAGCGAAGTGTTGCTTCGCGATATAGCGAGCGATCTGGTCAAGGGCGGTGCGAGCACCACGGCGCGCAGGTCCGTGCGTCACTTGCATCGTCTGGCGATGGACAGCTCGATTGCCGCGATCTCGCTGGCGTCGCGCAGCCTGCCTAAACTTTCGAACCTCGATCATGCGTCATTGCACCGTTATCGGCGCGACGCGGCTGCGACCTGCGCATTGGCGGCCAGCTTCGACACGGTTCACGCACTTAGTGCGTGAACCGAATGCCCGCAGGAAGGAGGAAGGCGGGCGGATCAGTCGACGCTTAGGTCAAGCAGGCTGAGTCCGACGTCGGGCCGATAGGTTTTCTTGAGCGGCACGAAATACTCGGTCACGAATAGTTCTATCTCCAGGCCCACCTTGCCTTCGATCAGGTGGCCACCGCGTACCGTGCCTTCACGATTCGCGACCGAGCCGTGCAGGTGCGGTTGCGGCACGCCCTCCACGGCCGCAATGTCGCCGATGAGCCCGGTAATGTCCGTACGTTCATCGATTGCGATATTGGCAAACGCCTTTTTGTCGACGTCGTACCAACCAAACAGCGCGCTGACGAAATTGCCCCAACCGCTCAGTTCCGCACTGGCGATATGGTGCTCCGCGGCCCATTGAGCGAGCCCGGACATCAGCTCGTCGCCGGGGGCGAACAGCAGGAACCAGGTACGTTGTTCCTTTCCCTGCGCAAGGACGCGCGTTCGCAGACCGGGCGCGCGTCCCTTTTCCGTGTAGACGAAGCCCTTGGTGTAGCCAGGCGGGGCAGGCGCGGCATCGGCCCGTGCCGATGGAATACAGCTTAATACTGATGAGGCCAGTCCAATACAGCAGCGACGACGGCCCTCATTGACCTCTTGCATTGCGGCTCTCCCATTTCTCGATTCTCAGGTTCCGGGGGTGCACGTGTTTCGCGCGCGAGAGCCATTTTATTGATTGCGGAGGTTCTTTCGTTAGCTTGATTCGTTGTGACTATTTCGCTGCCTGTGCCATGGCCTTAGGACGAGGCGTGGTAGCGTGCCGGGTGACCAGCCAGATACCGATGCCGATTGGTACCGTGCCCACCAGGTCGGCCGCACGCAGGGGTTCATGCAGTATCAACCAGCTCATGACAAGGCCGACCGGAGGCATCAGGAAATGCAGGGAACTCGCGGAGGTCGCGCTACCTTTGCTCAGCAGGTAGAACCAGAGTGAGAACGCACCGATCGATACCACGCCGATGTGCCAGGCCAACGACAGCCAGAACGTTGAATTGAGCGAAATATCGGCGAAGCGCTCCGTGCCCAACCCAACAGCCAGGAGCATCGCCCCTGCGCATAACTGCTGGCCACCGACCACGACGATCAGCGACTCCTTCAGATCGAGCTTCTTGAAGGCCAGTGTGCCTGCCACCATGCATAACAACGCAATGCCGATCAGCAGGACACCATGTGCATCTTCACCGAAGGCGATGCGGTCGTGTACGACGAGCGCGGCGCCGGCAAGGCCTAACGCCAGGCCGACCACCTTGCGGGTGCTGAGCGACTCACCAAGCACCAATGAGGCCGCGACCGAAACCAGAACAGGGTTCAGACTGGTGATGAGTGTCGCAAGGCCGGATGAAGTGGTTTCCATGCCGGCCCACGCGAGCCCATAGTAGCCGGCCTGATTGAGCAACCCGAGCAGCGCGATTTTGGCCCACGGTATATGCCGGTGCAATTGCCCTTTGGCGGCGGCGACTGCCAGCAGGATGACACCCGCGGAGATGAAGCGAAAGCTCAGAAACAGGTTGGGCGGACAGGTCGTCAGGGCGAACTTTGTCGCCACAAATGCCGAGCTCCATGTCAGTACGAATACGCTGACGAGGGCGAGATAAAGCCGGTTGTCTTTCATGGCTGACGTGACGCGCATGAGGCAGTGCGGACAGCGGCTCTGCTACATGGCGACGCCGATGGTTTCAATGAAGCTTATTGTCACTTCATTTTGTCATTTCAACAACTTATCAAGAAATATTTCTCAAATAAATAATTGTTATTTATGGGGGCGATCTGGGGGATGCGATCTGATTGGCCGGTACGAACGCGAACCGGCTAATACAGTGTGCGTCTCGTATACCGTCTGTTGTCGCGCGTTTTCCGGCTACTTCTGGCGATGGGGCATGCGAAGTGACCGGGTCGTAGCTCCAGCAACTTCTCTCGTTTCTATGCTTGTGTCGAACGGAACGCTTGGGGCTTTCCACGCAGATAGTAGGCTTGAGCTATCAGGCCCAAAACGAGCCCCAACACAAGCACTCCCTGGGCACCGACAAGCAAGGGTGACTTTAGATTCGTAACCAATGGATGACCATCAGGAACGCGTTTTAAAGTTTCGGTTACCGTAGGAACCATCAACACAAAGACAGTTAGTGTTAGGGAGAATGTTTCGGCATATACGCTTATTCGACCAGGTATCGGCAGACGCCCGACACCATAGCCGAAGATCAGCAACAGAATTGCAGCTACACCGATTATGTAACTGGCTTTCTGATGCGCCACGAGAAACACGGTCAGAGACCCGATCAGCATCGCAAAGAAGTACACCGCTCCGGGAATCGAGCGCGGCACAATTCGACCGTAGCGGGCAAACATGTACACGGCTACAGGGATCGCAGGTAGACTGCCGAGAGTGTGAACCCAGCCAAGTGATGAAATTCCAAACATTGCCAAATCCTTATCTTGCGTGAGGGGCACGAAATGTCTAAGCCCGTCTTTGAACCGGGTTAGCCATACGATCTGAGTGCAGTTCTTCTGGTGATCGGCGCCTACTTTAGGCTCACGAAGCTCAAATTGACATGACCGAATCAAGGAAAAATTTGACCATTCTTCCGGAATTGGCACTTGATGGTCTAGCTAGTGGCGATCTCCTGTCACAGGTGCTCGCACGCATGCGCATGACAGGTGACTGTGTCTATTCGTGTGAATTGCTGCCGCTTGCGCAACTGGAGATTTCAACGCAGGCTGCACATGCGTGCGTAGTCAGCGGCGGAGTTGTGGAAGTCACGGGTGATGACACAGCCCGTTATGAGATTCAACCGAGCGAGTTGGTGTTGTTCCCACGTGGACTTCGCGACTTCCGGCTTATGGCTTGCAATGGACCAGCGACTGTGGTCGTTTGCCGTTTCTGGTTTGATCCCGATAGCCTGCAAAATTTGCTTTTCGGTTTGCCTGCGCTGATCCACCTTCGACAAACGGAGACGGACGGCTGGCTCGACAACATCATGAGGTTTCTTCTGCATGAGGCCGGCAATGACCAACCAGGCTCGGCTTTGATGGTCTCCCGCATGATTGATCTGGTTGTTGTGCGCGCATTGCGGGCGTGGGTTCATCATGGTCATGCATCTAGCTGGCTAGGTGGATTGGCAGACCAGCGCATTGCTCGCGCCTTGAAGGCGATCCACGAGCAGCCGCCACGAGGCTTGACCATTGATGGGCTCGCAGCTGTCGCTGGAATGTCCCGCTCAAGCTTCTGCGAACGCTTCACGGCGCTTGTAGGGAAGTCGCCCCTTCGTTACCGCAACGAATGGCGTTTGACCATCGCCCGGGATATGTTGGCAAAGGGCGATGCGCGTGTGGGCGACGTCGGCATGTCGGTTGGTTACGAGTCCGAGGCCGCTTTCAGCCGTGCATACAAGACATTTTTCGGCCACACACCGAGAGAGGCGAAGCCGACAAATGCTATGCCTTAATGATCTATGGGATATTTTGGTGGATTCAGACCGTGATGGTAGTAGACAGTCAATGCTCAAAACACCGCATTACTTCTGCGATTTATGGCCGTCAGGAGATGATGCGAGCATCCGCTTATGGCTTGGGCGATTGCTGGGACGGCAGAAGAATTGCCGAGAACCCCAAGCTCAAACACAATGTCTTCGTGGCGCTCGTGTCCGTCAAAGTTGAGCAGTTCAATCAAGAGAGGCAGTCGAGATTCGCCTTCCGGCAGGGCATCCAGTGTCGCACACAGCTCAGCGATGTTTTTTGGTTCATTCGTAGAGGCACTTGAATTTCTGATCGAGGCCGTGCCGCATCCCACGGCCGAACTTAGCCTTAAAATATAACGAGGCAGCCGGTCGGGAACGCTCCCGCCCACCCGCATGGAAATCGTCCCGCGACGTACCAGTAACCCTGTGCTGCGTAGAATCCCGGCGGGACAATATCAGCGTGCTCTGCCTCCATCAGCAGATGTAGGATATCCCAATGAACCGTCTGCTCAAATGCGGTTGGCAATTGATTGAATGCAACAACCGACGCTGTCTTTTCGCGGACCAGCGGTTCGGACACGAGCTTCATTCGCCGGATAATCGCGTTCCATTGTTGAAATCGCCCAGGGGCGACCTCGAGGATGCGACTACGAAGCTGATTAGCGGCCTCTAATCGGAGGTTTTCCCAATCGAGTGACGAGACTTGTTCGATTGCTTCAGCCCAGCTATGCACCCTCAAGACCTTGTCCGTCGCGGAATTTCCCACAGCTGAGAACCACTCAGCACCGGCTAGTTCGTCGAAGGTCGCATTTGTTGCGTTTGTGTGGCCGAGCATCTATCGCGTCCTGAAGGGTTAGGCAGACATGGACTGTCGATTGTCGGCGATTCGTGCCGGTATGTCGATTGACCGGTCCTGACAGACCTCTGTCTGATGCACCTGGCTCAGAATGACCCGGAGCGGCCGGTCGTTGCTCGATCACGCCGTGAGACTGACAGTGCAAGCAGGATAGCCTGGTGTTGAGGATTGGCTCACCGATCCTGGTACTCTATAACTTGATAGACTGGAACCCGTTGATAGGATCGCCGCTCGTGGCCCGCTGCCGAATGACCATCCCCAGTTCTCAAAGCCCATGCCAGCGAATACTCTTTTAGCGCGGAATGTCGAATTTGGAAATGCAGGCGATCTAAATACCAATGGAACAGGGTGGTTCGTCGGATTTAGCGAGTGGACAAAGGGATCATCAACTGAACTTCGCCACGTCGACGCTGGCGAATCATCGGCCGGGCTGTGTATCAAATGGTTCGCACACCCGGCAGGCGATCCGAACGGTGAGGCTAAACCGTTGAGCGAGGGCCGGACGATGTCGATCCTGGTAAGCCCCGCTAGCGAGTTCAGACTTGAGTTTTCGACGACGGTCGATTTCGCTCCAAACGAGTTATTGGCGCACACCTTGCGCCGTCAGGGCGAGTTCGTAATCTGGGGGCTCGGCATTTTTCACCGTGCCTATGGCATTCAGTCTGCGTCTATTCTAACGGTCCGCTGGAAGTCGCCTTAATCGGACACGGGCGGTGGCGGAGCGTCGGACTCGAAGTTCCTGGGATTTCAGCCTGCGGCAAAGGGAGAATGAAACCGAATCGGATACCGAGTAATCCTAGCTCCGGGGACGCACCTCAGCCGTTTCGGAATACCCATTCCAATGCCGCGTTTTGTGTATGCATCAAGAATTCCTTTGCTTCGATCACGTGGCAACTGGCGTGTTGCATTGCCTCGGATGACACCTCATTCCCTCGGTGTACCGGTGGACACGGTACAAACTCGACGTTGCCCGGCAAGTCATCGAGAATTTTCGCGGTAATCTGGTAGTCAATCAGCTCGGCAGGGTCCGCATTCTCAGGCCAGCAATCAGTGATGACGATATCTGAACCTTCGATCGCCTTGATATCCGAACTACATGAGAAGCGAGGGATTGCTTCCGCGCTTCGTTGATCGAGCCAGTTTGCCGGGTAAATTTGCACGACTTCAATGGGCAATACCGCCGCTGCTTCGATCCAGGACCCGAGGATATTCGACTTTGGGGAAACGACTGCGACCTTGATGCCATCGATGGTTCGATTTCTATTGAAGTAGAACGCCAGATCACCCAGGGTCTCGCACGGATGGTTGTACTTCGTCCTCGCATTGATAACCGGGCCATCAAATGCGTCGGCGAGGCTTCGCAAGATCGATAACTCGGGTGCCCGCGTGACTATGGCGTCGAACCAGGTGCCGAGGTAGGCGGAGAGATCATGCAGTTCCTCGCGCGTATCCCAGCGCAGCGGTGGTTGCACACAGATTCCGCCCATTGACTGAATACCGAGATTGAAGGCAGTAGTATTTCGCCAGCCAGTATCGTTGACGACGAGTGCGACCCGCTTGTTCGACAGGCTCTGGGGCATGCGTCGTTCGCGCCAGAGTTGTGCCATCTCCGTCGCGCGCCCCAGAATCCACATCAGGTCCGATGCCTTAACGTCGGTTAGCTCTATGATGCTGCGAAGATTCTGATTCATATATCGGATCGCTCTCAATAAACCGAGGAGGCTTGATGATATACAGTCATTGACGCCGTGGCAGTAGGCAAGTCCCGCCGACAACGGCGGCAAGAGCCGTAAATACGGCATATAAGCACGTGTACGCAAAGAAATCGTTAGGCCGCGCTGCCCGCGTGATGTCGACCCAGGGTTCATGCTTGGGGATGCTCAATACCACGTCGTGCGAGAACGCTCTCCACAGTTCGTACAGAGGAAAAGCCGCGAGGAATAAAAATACACAAAGAACAACAATAATGCGCTTCACGGTCTAGTCCTTTGAAAGATCCCCGTCCATGCACGTTTCTTGCGGAGTACATCGCCAACTGCGAGCGCTATCGCTTGCATGGCCGTCCACGACATCCTGAATACGCGCGACGCGTGCTTCAGCGCTCAGGTTTTACAAACAGTCTGTTATCAACCGAAACCACACCTGTGACATTTCCTGCCGCTGCCCGGGCGCGATCAATCTGATCTTGAGTGTGCGCAGACCCTACAAGAGTGACCCGGCCGTCGTGGACGAACACAGCCATGGACGACATATCGACACCGGGCGTTCTGCTAATCGCTGCACGAACCTGATGTACCGTCGGCGATCTGGCGCTTGCGTGCGAATCCGAAGCGGAATTCGCACCGCCTGCCTGCGTAGTGGTGGCCGGCGAACCGGTCCCACCACTGACTTGCGTCGCACTGGACTGCGCGTAAGTGCTGCACGCTACCGCCATTACAACTGCGGCCCGGAAAGGGCCAAAAGACACGGACAACCTCATGGCTTCTCCCTATGTAGTGCCAGATCTGCGAAAAGCGTGGAATGATGCATGCGGGTCCCGCAAAGCAGGGTCGGCGCTGCGAACCGCTGCGCTGCCTTGAGCATTGTGCAAAACAAGGGGGGGCACATCCTCGCCGGCGACGATCGAAGTATCGTGGGGCACACAATAATTATACTTGTCGTTTTTTTTAGACTGGCGCATGATAACCTTTTTTGAGGGCTCACGCAGACAGATCTGGCGTTGGCTTTGTCCCTTGCCAAAAGAGGAATCCAGTATGAATCTCCAACTCGCAACCCTATGGCTCGAACGTCAGCACGCTGGTTTCAGCGACCTTCACCATTTCGCAGCCCAGTTGCGCGATGCTGCATCGGCGTCATGCCGTGAGTCGGCCGCGCTTCTGCTCCTGGCCGAGCGGTCGGTAGCATTTTGCGATCGTCACGAAGGCGCCGCGATATCGACCGGGGTGGTCGACGAATTTATCGCCGGGCTTCGCGCAGACGCGTTGATTCTCGCGCGAGCCGGTGAGACGTCAGACGCCGTATTTCTTGAAGCGCTGAACGCATTCGCGGGCAAGCTCGCGCCAGCACTGGTGGTTTGACTGGACTGTGGCCGGGATGGTGGCAACTCGTTGTCAGTGACGGTGCCGAGGCCGCAGGAGAGCGCAGCCAGACTAGCTGCGTTCCAGAAGATCCTGCAGGACGCGCGCGCCGTCGCGCCCCTTTGCGGCTCCGGCCCATAGTCGTTCTATCAAGCCCCGGTACATCGCAACCGCATCCGGAGATGTGCTGATGGTCGCAATGCCGGTCCGCACGTTCGGCAACTCGCCAAGACGGAATGGCGAAACCGCAACGTGCTGGACGCCTGGTTCCTCGAAAATCTGGAAGGTTTCGCTGGGCAGATGGTCAACGACAATGCCCACCTGTACCCCGATCGGATCGCTGTTTAGCACGTCGATCATGTGAGTGACTTCCTTGCGCGCTGCCAGTTTGCGTTCAAGCTGCGTGCCGGGCGGAAGACCGAGCCGGCCAACCAGTCCGTGATGAAGGAATTGTTCAACCTGCCGCAAACCGATGAGGCTGAGGATGCCAGGCCGTTGCTGCTCGAAACCTTTCCGGCGGGCAAAAAGAATCTTCAGCACATCGCTGTTGATACGAAGCGATGTTTCGTCACGAAGCTCGTCGGGCACGCTTTCGTCGAGCATTGTGCGAAGGTGCTGTCCATAGGCGTCCGACGTCAACAGAATAGAAATTGGGTCGAAGTTGGCGAGGATGCGTGTCGAACGTGATTCGAGTTGCCGCATCCGCTCGAAATAGCTGACAGCCGAGTCGTGATATTCGGATTCGACGCCAAGCAGATTGGCCAGGGTGACTTCGAGTAGCGCGGCAAGCCGTTCGAGTGTCTCGACCTTGACGATCTCTCCGCGCTCGAGGTTATAGACAGCCGCGCGCGAAATTTCCAGGCGCTCTGCAATGTCATCCGAACGCAGGTTACGTGCGAGGCGATAGGCGCGCAGGCGCTCGCCTATGGCAAGGAAGTCGAACGTGGGCACGTTCTTGCGGGAAATGGCTTCTGCCACGATCGGTCCTCGTATAAAAAACCGTACAGATTGTAACTCACAGCGCCAAACGGCAATAAAAACTAGGGAAAGTACCGACGAATACTTGTACAAAAAGCGCATGTCGATCGTTTTTGTATACTTGTATTTATTTGTGGACGATTGCAGAATTTTTCCAGTGATGACACCTTTGGCGACAACATCACGACGCCCGGCCATTGTGTGCTTGCAGCGGGGAGACAGGGTCGGAAATTATTATTGTAGTTAGGATGACGAACAAACGAGATTTTCCATGCCTGGCGAAAAATTTAAACTTCTGCCAAGTCTTTGCTTTTTTGGCGCTGCCGTGCTTAGTGCGTCGGCTCACGCGCAGTCGTCGGTTCAGCTCTACGGCCTGATCGACACATTTGTGGGCGCGGTCAAAAATCCGGGCGGCCACAATGCGGTCGTCACCCAGGGGGGAGGACTGTCAACGTCCTTCTGGGGTATTAAAGGCACCGAAAATCTCGGCGGAGGTTACATCACTTTCTTCGTGCTGGAGAGCTACTTTCAGCCTCAAAATGGCAGCTACGGCCGTTACAGTAGCGATTCATTTTTCTCGCGTAACGCGTACCTGGGTATCGGTACGCCATACGGTTCAATTTCTGCTGGCCGCTTGACCACGCCGCTGTATATCTCGACGATTAACCTGAACCCGTTCTTCAACTCGTACACGTTTTCGCCGTGGATTTTCCACACTTATAAGGGATTGGGTCCGCAGGGTGTCGTGGGGGACTCGGGCTGGAATAACGCTGTCGCCTATACACCGCCGCCGATCGGTGGCCTTAGCGGTACGGTGATCTACGCATTCGGCAACACGGCGGGCGACGCGGGCACCCATAAGTGGGGGGCGAACCTAACGTACCAGATGAACGGTCTGCTACTGGCAGCGAACTATCAGTACATCAACTTCAGCAGCACACCCGGTGACATCGGGACAGCCGACGCGGCGGTGCCGGGACTGCATGAGCAGGAAACCATCCAGCTCGCCGGCCTGTACAACTTCAACTTTATGCGTTTGTTCGCCGGCTACATGAACATCCGCGACGGTGCGCAACTCGGCGAAACGAACTCGAACACGGAGCAGATCGGTGTCTCGGTGCCTGTCTCCACGCACGGCTTTATCCTCGCTGATCTGGCGTACACAAAGTCGGTGGGCCCGCAAAGCGGTGACGTTCGCCGTACGACCTGGGCGGTCGGCTACGATTACCCGCTGTCGAATCGCACGGACGTTTACATGGCCTTCAAATACGATTACTACGCGAGCGAGTCCACCGGTCTGACCTACGGCGCCGGTCTGCGCCACAACTTCTGAGAAATTCGTGCCGAACCGCTTTCCATTGTGCTCATGGGGGTTTTCCCCTGGGCAGAAAGTATTGCAGCGCACGTCCAAACCGCGTAATCTAAATTTTTAGACAGAGAGCCGGACCACAAGAGTCGGGTATCTGCGAAACAACCTTTGAACGCGGTTCCGAAGCGTTATCCGTGTGAAAGTAGCCGAGCGGAAGGTCCTCTCAGGTTTTAGTAAGTGAAAAGGGGCTTTTTCGCGCCAACTGTCTATTTTATTGTACGGGCGCGCCGGGATATGACTGATGGCCGAAATCCAGCCATCGTCGATACCTCGAAAAGGTTGTCTCCACTGGAGGAAGTCATGGTAGCGAATGCAAAGGCAGCGGGACGCAGTACGCCGTCGAACGCAGGATCCGATGAGCGCCCTAGCGACTATGCCTGGAAGGCACTTGCTGGCTCAGCGATCGGATATGCGATGGATGGCTTCGACCTCCTGATCCTTGGTTTCATGCTCCCGGCTATCGGTCTCGGGCTACACCTGACCACGCAGCAGTCTGGTGCCTTGGTTACGTGGACGTTGATCGGCACTGTTGGCGGCGGTATCGTCTTCGGCGCGTTGTCGGATCGCTTTGGTCGTATTCGTGTACTGACCTGGACGATTGTTCTGTTTGCACTCTTTACCGGCCTTTGTGCATTTGCGCAGGGTTTCTGGGATCTCCTGGCCTATCGCACGATTGCCGGGATTGGCCTGGGCGGCGAGTTCGGCATTGGGATGGCGCTGGCCGCTGAAGCGTGGCCCGCCAGGCTGCGTGCGCGCTCGACGTCCTACGTCGCGCTCGGCTGGCAGGCCGGCGTACTCGCAGCTTCGCTCCTGACACCGGCACTGCTACCGCATATCGGATGGCGCGGCATGTTTCTGGTCGGCGTGGGTCCAGCACTCGTCGCATGGTTTGTGCGGAACCGCTTGCACGAGCCAGAGGTATTCGTTCGTGCTACGAGCACGACGAAGAAGCCGAACGCCTTCAAGCTTTTGATCGCTGACGCCCGCACCGCGCGCACGAGCCTCGGCGTTGTCATCCTCTGTTCGGTCCAGAACTTCGGCTACTACGGCATCATGATCTGGCTGCCGACCTATCTTGCCAGAACATTGGGTTTCAGCCTCACGAAGTCGGGCCTCTGGACGTCTGTCACCATCGTCGGGATGATGGTTGGTGTCTATCTCTTCGGCCAGCTCGCCGACCGTATTGGCCGCAAGCCGACCTTCATCCTGTTTCAGGCCGGCGCGGTGGCCATGGTCATCACTTACTCGCAACTCGTCAATCCAGCTGTGATGCTTTGGGCTGGGGCATTCATGGGTATGTTCGTCAACGGGATGATCGGCGGCTATGGCGCGCTAATGGCGGAGGCCTATCCGACCGCGGCGCGAGCGACCGCTCAGAACGTTCTGTTCAACCTTGGGCGCGCGGTCGGTGGCTTTGGCCCGATCGTCGTCGGCGGGGTCGCCGCAGCCCATTCGCTGCAGTTCGCTATCGCGCTGCTCGCGAGTATCTATGTCGTCGACATCATTGCCACGATATTCCTGATCCCCGAGTTGAAGGGCGTCGAGCTGGAATAACAAGGCTGTCTGTCGCGAGAGCCTCCAGTCCCCCGGGCGGCTCGCGATGTATTCGAAGAGTGGAGTCACCATCATGTCAGCAAGCCCGTGCTGCGGCTCGAACGCCGCTGCCACCGTTGCCTCGTATCGCTGCAAGGTAGTCGAGCACTACTGGGTCAACCAGCGATACAAGTACATCCGCCTGGAAGCGGACGCACCAATCGCCCGCATCACCGGGGCCGGACAGTTTTACCAGCTCAAGTGTCCCGCGACGCTGGAGCATGAGCCGTTCCTGCTGCGACCGATGAGCGTGTATGGCGCCGGTCCAGAGGATAACCGGATCGAGTTCCTCTACAACGTCACCGGCGTTGGCACCAAGGCGATGGCGACCCTGCCGGAGAGCGGCTACATGGATATCGTGGGACCGCTCGGCAACACGTTCAACTTCAGTCCTGAGTACCGCCGCATTCTCGTCCTGGCGCGAGGCGTGGGCCTTGCGACTATGGCTCCGCTGATCAAGGACGCCGCGAAGGCTGGTGTCGATATCACTGCAGTCATGTCGGCACGTTCTTCCGCCGACCTGATGGAAAGGGAATTCCTTCGGGGGGCGCGCGCCGACGTGCGCAGCGTTTTCGATACCGATGGCAGTTCGTCAGTCGAAGCCATGGAAGTGCTGCTTCGCAAGCTGATCGACGAGCAGCGCCCGGACGCCGTTTATACGTGCGGCTCACACCGGCTACTGATGCTGCTGCGACGTCTGCTTGCAGATTACCCGCAGATCATCGGTGAAGTCGCTATGGAGCAACGCATGGCGTGCGGTATGGGCGTCTGCCTTTCGTGCGTGCGTCTCTTCGACTGCGATGGCGACCGTAAATTCCTTCGCGTCTGCCGCGAAGGTCCTGTGTTTCCTATCCGCGAAGTCGTGGGGGAGGTGGAATTTGGCTAATTTGACCGTCCGGGTTGGCGACATGATTCTGCGCAACCCCGTTATGCCGGCGTCAGGCTGCTTTGCAATCGAATACCAGGAAGCGCTGGATCTCGACCGGTTAGGCGCGCTGGTGGTGAAAAGTGTGTCGCCAAAATGCCGAGCCGGCAATCCCACGCCGCGCGTATGCGACGCATACAGCGGCATGCTCAATTCGATCGGTATTCCGAGCAAGGGGCTCAAGTACTACCGCGAAAACGTGCTGCCACCGTATCTGAAATTCGACACTCCGGTTGTCGTGTCGATTTCGGCCGATACGGCTGACGAATTCGCCGAGGCATGTGATCAGATGTCGCTGCCAGAAGTTGCGGCGATTGAGGCAAATATTTCGTGCCCGAATCTCGAAGCCGACGGTATGGCGTTCGCCATGGAAGCGGACACAACCTACAAGGCCGTGTCGGCGATTCGCCGTCGCACGAATCACCCGTTCTGGGTCAAGCTCACTCCGAACGCAGGCAACATTGCCGCTATCGCGCGAGCCGCAGAGGACGCCGGTGCTGATGCGATCGTAATGGGCAACACCGTCCTTGGCATGTCGATCGACGTGCGTTCGCGCAAGCCGAAGCTCGGCAATGTGATGGGGGGGCTGTCCGGACCTGCAATCAAGCCGATTGCGCTACGCCTGACTCACCAGTGCTACAGGGCAGTTCGCATTCCGATCATCGGTTGTGGTGGGATCCAGAACGCGGAGGATGCCGTCGAGTTCCTGCTCGCGGGCGCAAGCGCCGTGCAGGTCGGTACCGCTTCATTCCGTGATCCCGGCGTGATGCAGAAGATCATCGACGGCCTTGACGGCTATTGCGACGAAATGGGCGTCGAAAGCATTCGCGATCTGACTGGTCAGGTGAAGCTGGATCAGCAACTGAGTGATCGCTGGCTACGATTCGCCCAGCAATCCGGCTGAATTCAGGACTGGGAACTGGCGACTTACTGAGTGAGCCGTCAGTGGCAGACGCCGGCCGCGGTCGGCTTATCGCACAATTGGACAGGCATCATGGAAATACAAGACCTTGCCGGGCTCGCTCAAAAACTCTTCGACGACATTCGAGAAATTTCTTCTGATGGCGTAGGCGTTACGCGCGACAGTTACGGTGACGGCGAAACCTCTACGGCGAACTATCTCCGGCAGTTTGCTGAAAGCGAAGGGTTGCACGTCGAAACTGACCGTGCCGCCAATCTGATCTTCAGCCTCCCGGATACACGCGAACAGGATGCATCCATCTGGGTAGGCTCTCATATGGACTCGGTTCCGCAAGGCGGCAACTTCGACGGACTTGCGGGCATCATTGCGGGCCTTCTTTGTCTGATAGTGCAGAAGCAGCGTGGCCGGTCATCGGTCACTCCGCTTCGTGTGATTGCCTTTCGCGGCGAAGAGAGCGCATGGTTCGGCAAGGCTTATATGGGTTCGGGCTCTATCTTCGGAAAGCTTTCCGCGGATGATCTGAAGCTCAAGCATCGGTCGACTGGAAAGCCGCTATCGAGCTACATGGAACAGGTGGGCGTGGATACTGCCGCCATCGCTGCCCAGGAATTGTTGTTCGACAAGAAAAAAGCCACCGCGTATCTCGAACTGCATATCGAACAGGGGCCGATCATGGTGGCTCGCAAGATTCCGCTGGGCGTGGTGCCGGGCATTCGCGGCAATGTACGCCATAACCGCGTGACCTGTATCGGCGAGGCGGGGCACTCGGGCGCCGTGCCGCGCTGGCTTCGTCACGACGCGATGTTTGCGGTCGCGGAACTCATCACGCGACTGGATGAGCACTGGCGTGCACTGCTCGAACGCGGCATCGACCTCGTCGTGACGGTGGGTATCGTCGGAACGGACCCTGCCGAACATTCCATCTCCCGGATCCCGGGTTCGGTCAACTTCAGCTTTGAGGCACGTAGCAAGAGCCACGAAACGCTCGAAGGCTTTTACCAGCTGATGCGCAGCGAGTGCGCGTCAATCGCGCGTGAGCGCGGTGTGAAATTCGAGTTCGACAGGCGACTTGAATCGGCTCCCGCAGTGATGGACGAAAAAATCTGTGCGGCGCTCGCTGAGGCGTGTGAGCGTAATGGCACGACCTACGAAAACGTCCCAAGCGGTGCTGGGCATGATGCATCACTGTTTGCGAACGCCGGCATCCCGAGCGGTATGCTCTTCATCCGCAACGAGAACGGTTCGCACAATCCACTCGAAGCGATGGACATTGACGATTTCATGCTCGGTGTTCGGGCGCTGGCCGACACCATCGATCATCTCTGACTCATACCAATCATTCGAGAATTTCCCATGGCTCAGTCCGTCACCATTCGTCGACCTGACGACATGCATCTGCACCTGCGCGACGGGCCTATGTTGCGTGCCGTGCTGCCCTATACCGCGCGGCAGTTTGCGCGCGCCATCGTCATGCCGAACCTCAAGCCGCCAGTCACGAACGTCGAAGCTGCGCGCGCCTATCGCGACCGTATTCTGGCTGCGGTACCGGCAGGCGTGACGTTCGTGCCTCTAATGACGTGCTACCTGTGCGACAACACCGATCCTGAAGAGATCAGGAAGGGTTTTAGTGAGGGCGTATTTACCGCCGTGAAGCTCTATCCGGCGGGAGCGACGACGCATTCCGAATACGGCGTGACCAGCACAGACAAGATAGCGAAGGTTCTCGACGTGATGGAGGAGCTTGGCATGCCGCTCCTGATCCACGGCGAGAGTACGGATCCCGGCGTGGACGTCTTCGACAAGGAAGCGGTGTTTCTCGACAAGACGCTCAAGCCGCTGCTCGAAAAATTTCCCGCACTCAAGGTCGTCCTCGAGCACATCACAACTGAACAGGCCGCCGAGTTCGTAGAGGCGGACAGAAGCGGCCGGCTGGCTGCGACCATCACACCGCAGCATCTTCTGTTCAATCGTAACGCGATGTTTACCGGGGGACTGCGCCCGCACTATTACTGCCTGCCTGTGCTCAAGCGGGAACAGCACCGTCGTGCGCTTCGTCGCGTCGCGACTTCCGGTTCGTCTTCGTTCTTCCTGGGCACTGATTCAGCGCCACACGAGCGAGGAACCAAAGAAGCCGCTTGCGGTTGTGCGGGAATTTTTAGCGCACCTACTGCACTCGAAGCGTATCTGACGGTGTTCGAGCAGGAAAACGCAATCGACCGGTTCGAAGCGTTCGCCAGTGAAAATGGTCGACGCTTCTACGGACTTCCGCCGAACGAGGGAACCGTCACGTTGACGCGTGAGTGCAACGATGCGCCAAGCAGCATCACGCTCGGCGATGGTAAGTCTATCGAAACTTTCATGGCGGACGGCGAACTGTCGTGGCGTCTTTCTGCTCCTGCGAACTGATCTGAGAGTAATCCCTGTCGGAGAAAACATGAATACCCCAAACTACCGCACCGAATATGATTTGCTTGGCGAGCGCCTGGTGCCGCAGGAGGCGTACTACGGCGTGCATACACTTCGCGCCAAGGAGAATTTCGAGATTTCGGGCACAAAGATATCGACCTTCCCGAATCTGGTGATCGCACTCGCGGCAGTCAAGCAGGCCGCAGCAGAAGCAAACGCTGAACTCGGACTGCTTAAACCCGAACTTCGCGATGCGATTGTCGCGGCGTGCGTCGAGTTGCGCGAAGGTCATCTGCATGACCAGTTTGTTGTCGACGTGATCCAGGGCGGCGCGGGCACTTCGACCAATATGAACGCGAATGAGGTGATCTGCAACCGCGCACTGGAGATCATGGGCCATTCGCGGGGCGAATATATCTACCTCCATCCCAACGAACATGTGAACCTTGCACAGAGCACGAATGACGTTTATCCGACCGCGTTGCGCATTGCGACTTTCTTCGCGATCGAGCATCTGCTGGAAGCGATGGCCCATTTGCATGACGCGTTCGACGCGAAGTCCGCCGAGTTCGCCGGATTTCTCAAACTCGGCCGCACCCAGCTTCAGGATGCCGTTCCGATGACATTGGGTCAGGAGTTTTCAACCTACGCGGTTATGCTCGAAGAAGATATGGCCCGCCTGCGTGAGGCTTCGGCACTGATCCGCGAAATCAACCTCGGCGCCACAGCTATCGGCACAGGTATTACTGCGCATCCCGAGTACGCACAAAAGGCTTGTGAAGCGCTTCGCAGCATCACGGGAATCGAACTGATCACTGCGCCAAACCTGATAGAAGCGACACAGGACTGCGGTGCGTTCGTCCAGATTTCCGGCGTTCTGAAACGCATCGCCGTCAAGCTTTCCAAAACGTGTAACGATTTGCGGCTGCTGTCGAGTGGCCCGCGCGCGGGCCTTAACGAGATCAACCTGCCACCGATGCAGGCCGGCTCCTCAATCATGCCGGGCAAGGTCAACCCGGTCATTCCGGAAGTGGTGAATCAGGTTGCATTTGAAGTGTTTGGCAACGACATCACGGTGACTTTTGCTGCCGAAGGCGGTCAGCTTCAGCTCAATGCGTTCGAGCCTATCATTGCGAGCGCACTTTTCCGTAGCTTCAGGCACCTGACCGCGGCCTGTACAACGCTCGCCGACAAGTGCGTTCGCGGCATCACGGCCAACCCCGATCACCTGCGCGAAACGCTGGAGCGTTCGCTCGCGCTGGCGACCGCGCTGAACCCGTATATCGGCTACAAAAATGCGACTTCAGTTGCGTCCGAAGCGCACCTCAATAACTCGACGATCCGCGAAGAGGTGCTACGCCGAGGCCTGATGACCGAAAAGCAGCTCGATGAAGCACTTCGCCCCGAGACGCTGATCGAGCCGCGGGTTTACAGCACTCTCGCTAACGAGGCTGATCCGGGCAGCAGTGACGTGAAGCAGGATGGCATTCCGAACCGATTTTACGCGGGATAACGAGCAGGGAGTTTGCATGTCGATTTTACGCACAGATACTGGACTGACCTCATCGGTCGCGAAGGCGCTTATTGAAGCCGGTTGTGTTCAGTTCCGCATCGACGAACCGTTTCGCCTGCCGTCGGGCTGGACGAGCCCGGTCTACATGAACTGCCGACGTTTGATCTCCTTTCCGAAGCTTCGGCACGATCTCGTGAATGCGGGCCTGCAGTTGCTGAAGGAGCGCAACTGCCTGGAGGGACTCGACTCGATCGTTGGGGCAGAGGCGAGCGGTATTGCACTGGCTGCATGGATCGCCGACACGCTCAAGCTGCCGTTGCACTATGTCCGGAAAAAGGCGAAGGGTCTCGGTCCTTCGACACAGATCGAAGGTCTTATTGAGCCCGGCGATCGCGTGCTGCTCGTCGATGACCTGATTGCGGCCGGCGAGTCCAAGCGGGAGTTCTGTCGCGCCCTCAATGAAGTCGGTGTGCAGATCAAGGACATCTTCGTGGTGTTTGAATACGGCGTATTCCCAACGGATGAAGTGCTCAAGCCGTGGGATGTGACCGTTCATGCGCTGTGCAACTGGAACGACGTGCTCGAAGCAGCAAAAGCGGAGAGCCTCGCGGACGATCGTGCCATCGACGAACTCCAGGCGTTCCTGATCAATCCCGTCGCGTGGTCGCATGCCCACGGCGGCATCGTCTGGACTCGGCGCTAGGCTGGTAAGCCGGCGGCGTAAAGTTCCTTTCAAGCGGTATTCGAGGCATATTGCTCCGGGTGGATCGGTCCAAAGCCTATCGCTGCGCCTGCACATCGCGTTACTTTTCTATCTCAATGACATGGACGAGCAGTTCAAGCAAAACGCACTTGCGTATCATCAGTTTCCGCGCCCCGGCAAGATTTCGGTCACGCCGACCAAGCCTCTATCGAACCAGCTCGACCTTTCACTCGCGTACTCGCCGGGCGTGGCCGCGGCCTGCATGGCGATCTACGACGAGCCGCTCGACGCGCAGAAGTACACCTCGCGCGGCAACCTCGTGGGCGTGATCACCAACGGCACGGCCGTGCTCGGCCTCGGCAACATTGGCCCGCTCGCCGCCAAGCCGGTGATGGAAGGCAAGGGGTGTCTGTTCAAGAAGTTTGCCGGTATCGACGTGTTCGACATCGAACTCTCGGAGACCGATCCGGACAAGCTCGTCGATGCGATTGCCATGCTCGAGCCGACGCTCGGCGGCATCAACCTCGAAGAGATCAAGGCGCCGGAATGCTTCTACATTGAGAAGAAGCTGCGCGAGCGCATGAAGATTCCGGTCTTCCATGATGACCAGCATGGCACCGCGATCATCGCGTCCGCGGCGATCCTGAACGGCCTGAAAGTGGTCGGCAAGAAGCTCGACGAAGTGAAGCTGGTCTGCTCGGGCGCGGGCGCCGCGGCGATTGCCTGTCTGGACCTGCTGGTGCA
>NZ_SCNV01000026.1 GCF_005503145.1 Burkholderia sp. 4M9327F10
CGCCATGAGCGTGGCCTGCCCCACCCGTGCCGCCTTCATACTGCATGCGCAACTGCGCCGCGCTGCGCAGCGGCGCGGGCGGGGCGAACGGATCGTGCGCGTGCTGGTACGGATAGTCCGTCTCCGAAACCCACGGCAGTGCATCGAGCGGCAGGCGGTAGCCCATCGGCGAATCGCCGGGGATCAGGTACATCCGGTCGCCGCGGAAGTACCACGGCCCGGTGACCCAGCGCGGCCCCTGCAAGGGCAGGTCGCGTTCGCGCGAGAGCGGCAGCACGTAGCCCGTGACTGAAGCCAGCCCGCTATCGTAGACGCGCCGCAAACGCACCCGCTCCATCTCATCGTCCAGACGCGAATCGAACGGATCGACGTTGACCGGCAGGCGGCGCTCGCGCCACAGGTAGTACCACGTGTCCTCGTAGCCGGCCTTGATGAACTGCGTATCGAGCGAGAGCTTGCCGGTCAGATGAGTGAGGAAGCGCCGCGCATCTTCGGCGGTATGGCTGCCCGGCTGACGTTCATCGGCGAACAGCGTGTGGTCCTGCCAGCACGGCTCGCCGTCGGCACGCCAGTACAGCGAGAGCGCCCAGCGCGGCAACTGCTCGCCCGGATACCACTTGCCCTGGCCGATGTGCAGGAAACCGTTCGCGCCGTAGCGCGAGCGCAGCTTGTCCATCAGCGCGACCGCATAGCTGCGCTTGGTCGGCCCAAGCGCGTCGGTGTTCCATTCGGCGGCGTCGCGATCGCGCACCGAGACGAAGGTCGGCTCGCCGCCCATCGTCAGGCGCACGTCCATGGCCTCCAGGTCCCGGTCCACGTGGGCGCCCATCCGCAGCACGTCGGACCAGACTTCCTCGGTATAGGGCTTGGTGACGCGCGGAGTTTCGAGCACCCGCTCGATCGACATCGTGTGTTCGAACTCGACGTCGGATTCGTCGACCTCGCCCGAGATCGGCGCGGCGCTGCCCGGCTCCGGCGTGCAGGCGACCGGAATATGCCCCTCGCCCGCCAGCAGGCCAGAGGTCGGATCGAGGCCGATCCATCCGGCGCCCGGCAGATAGACCTCGCACCATGCGTGCAGGTCGGTGAAGTCGACTTCCGTGCCGCTTGGGCCGTCGAGCGATTTGGTGTCAGGCGCCAGCTGCAGAAGATAACCGGACACGAAGCGCGCCGCCAGCCCCAACTGGCGCAGCGTCTCGACCAGCAGCCAGCCCGAATCGCGGCACGAGCCGGCAGCGCTGGTGAGTGTTTCTTCGGGCGTCTGCACGCCCGGCTCCATGCGGATCAGGTAGCGGATCTCGCGTTGCAGACGCTGGTTCAGCTCGACCAGAAAATCCGCAGTGATCTTGGGCGAGCGGTCGATGCTCGCCACGAATTCGGCAAAGCGCGGCGTCGGCTCGCGCTTGACCAGATAAGGCGCGAGCTCGGCGGCGAGGCCGGGGGGGTACTCGAACGGGTATTTCTCGGCGGACGGCTCGAGGAAGAAGTCGAACGGGTTGTAGACGGCCATTTCGGCCACCAGATCCACCGTGATCTTGAACTCGCGGGTCTTCTCGGGAAATACCAGCCGCGCCTGGTAGTTGGCGAAGGCATCCTGCTGCCAGTTGATGAAATGCCCGGCCGGTTCGACCCGCATCGAATACGACACGATCGGGGTACGGCAATGGGGCGCGGGCCGCAGCCGCACAACCTGCGGCGACAACCCGACAAGGCGGTCATAACGATAATGTGTGACATGGTTCAACGCGACACGTATAGACACACCGGACTCCTGGGCGAAGGTTGGCAGCCCGCCAAAAAGCAAGCTTCATGCCGTTGGTAGATAAACTTGCCGAGCCCGGCCTTGCGGCCGGAAAACAAACCTTGTGACACAGATGTGAACCGTGGTGAACCGTGCACCCACCCGAAGCACCGGTACCCGCATGTCCTTGCAGGTTGCGCCCGGGTGCGGTCAAAGTCGCCCGCCGGCACGCTCCACCACATCCGCCGGCCGCTGAGGGTGACCCGCAGCAGCCTTATAGCAGCCTTATCCGGGTGGCACGCACCAAAGCGGCGCAGTCCACATGCCCCATCATGCACGTAATGTGCGTTAAACCAGTGACGTCTGGCAAATGCGGCATGAAGATTGCGGTGAATGCCGCACCCCTCGGCCCGCCATGCCGGCCCCGCTTCAGCCCACGTTTGAGGTCCAAGCCATGCGCACCTTCAACTGCAACCGCTGCGAGCAGCTCGTGTTCTACGAAAACGTCCGCTGCGAGCGTTGCGACGCGTTATTGGGCTATGTGCCCGAACTGGGCGAGCTGAGCGCCTTCGAAGACGCGGGCGACGGCCGCTGGCGCAGCCTGCATCCACAGACGGGCGGCGCGCTGTATCGCCAATGCCACAACTACGCGGTCGAGAACGTCTGCAACTGGATGATCCCGGCCGACCAGCCCGACACGCTGTGCCGCTCCTGCCAGTTGACGCGCACCATCCCGAACCTCGCGGCGCCGGACAACCGGCTCTACTGGTACCGCCTCGAGGTCGCCAAAAGGCGCCTGCTCTACACGCTGACGGCCCTGGGCATCAAGGTGGCGTCGCGCCACGACGATCCGCAAACCGGGCTGGAATTCGAGTTCCTCGAAGAGAACGAGGATGGCGAGAAGGTGCTGACCGGGCACGACAACGGCCTGATTACGCTGAACATCGCGGAAGCCGATGACGCCTACCGGGAACGCACCCGCACCGCCATGCACGAGCCCTACCGGACACTGCTCGGGCACTTCCGGCACGAGACCGGACATTATTATTTCGACCGCCTGGTCGCCGGCACACAATGGCTGGAGCCGTTTCGCGCGCTGTTCGGCGACGAGAGCGCCGACTATGCCGAGGCGCTCGACACCTACTACCGCGACGGCGCGCCCGCCAACTGGGCAGAGTCGCACGTCAGCGCCTACGCCACGATGCATCCGTGGGAAGACTGGGCGGAAACCTGGGCGCATTACCTGCTGATCGTCGACGTGCTCGACACCGCCACCTCATACGGCGTCGCGCTGATCCCGCGCGACCCGGCAGGGCCGACGCTGATCGACCAGACACCGGTGGAAGACGCCAGCTTCGATAACCTCATGAAGCGCTGGTTTCCTCTGACCTATGCGCTGAACAGCCTGAACCGCAGCCTCGGGATGCCGGACGGCTATCCGTTCACGCTCGCCCCGCGGGTGGTCGAGAAGCTGCGGCTGGTGCATCGGGTGATTGCGGCGCAACCTGCAACGCCTCTGGCTGCAGCTCCGGAGGCGCAACCTGCGCCGCCGGCTTGCGGGCCAGATACCGGGCCGGCTTCCGGGCCGGCTTGCGGGCCGGTTTCCGGGCCGGATGCCGGGTCCGCTGCAACGCCGGCTCCCGGGTCGGAACCGGCACCCGCGCCCGACGCCATCCCGGCCCCGCCCGCTTCCGCCGCCGGTCCTGCCGACGTTACCGCCTCGTAATCTCTAGTGACATTTGGTAAACATTGGTAGTGAAGCGGCGGCTATTCTGCTCGTTCGACCGGACAGCCGCAGGCTCGGCCAGCGCGCTCCGCACTCATCCCTACCCCTTCGGAACAAGGCAGGACCTCGATGCGGACCGACCAGTGTCTGGCGTTGGCCAAAGAACGCCATCTCGCCGGCGACCTCGCGGGCGCACGCTCGCTCTATGAAACCGTCCTCGCCGGGGACCCGGCCAATGCCGACGTGATGTTTCGCCTCGGCGTGCTAGGGCTGCAATGCGCGGCCTATGACGACGCGCTCGTCTGGCTCGACCGCGCGCTCGCGCTAACGCCGCAGGAATCCCGCTACCACTTCGCGCGCGGCCAGATACTCTCGGCGCTGGGGCGCTTCGCGGATGCCGTTGCTACCTACCGGCGGCTGCTGGCCTTCGACGCCACGTCGGCCGATCTCTGGTTCGCGCTCGGCAGCGCGCTGCAGTCGAGCGGCGACCCGCGGGCTGCGGCAGCGGCTTACGAATCGGCGGCCGCGCTCGACCCGGCACAGGTGGACGCCCTGAACAACCTGGGCAACTGCCAGCGTCAGCTCGGCGCGCCGGAGCGTGCCGAAGCCGCTTACCGCCGCGCCCTCGCAATCCAGCCGGACCACGCCAGCGCATTGACCAACCTCGGCACGCTGTTGCAGGCACAAGGGCACATCGACGCTGCCATTGAACGGCTGAGCGAGGCGCTGCGCGCCGCGCCGGACTCGCCCACCTGCCTGCTCAACCTCGGCGTGGCCCTATGCGAGCGCCGCCAGTTCGAACAAGCCGCGGCGCTCCTCACTCGCACGCTCGAACTGGAGCCGCGCTTCCCCGAAGCCGCCTACAACCTCGGCAATGCGCTGCACGCCCTCGGCCGGCGCCGCGAGGCACAGGCGCAATACCGCAACGCGATCGCACTCGACCCGCAACATGCGGACGCGCACAACAACCTCGGTAACGTCAGCAAGGAGCTCGGCGAATATAAAGCGGCCGCGGAGGCATTCGACGCGGCGATCCGCGCCCGGCCCGGTTTTGTGGCGGCATATAACAACGCGGGCAATCTGATGCGCACGCTGCGCCGCACCGCCGATGCGGAGAAGCTGTTCGAAGCCGCGCTGTGTATCGACCCGCATCATTCGGCCTCGCACAACAACCTGGGCAATGTGCTGAAGGACTGCGGCGTGCTCGACGAAGGCATCGCTCACTATCGCCGCGCGGTGAAATGCGATCCAGGCAACGTGGTCGCACACAGCAACCTCGCCTACGCGCTGACGTTTCAGGCCGAGCACGGCGAAGCGGTCCTTGAGGAATGCCGCCGCTGGTCGGCGCAGCACGAAGCGCCGCTGCGCACCACACGTCAAGCGCATACCAACGACCGCAGCGCCGGGCGGCGGCTGCGTATCGGTTATGTCGGGGCGGACTTTCGCGATCATTGTCAGTCGCTGTTTACGGTGCCGTTTTTCTCGCATCACGATCACGCGCAGTTCGAGATCTACTGCTATGCGAGCGTCGAGCGTCCCGACGCCTATACCCAGCGTCTTGCAGACTATGCCGACGTATGGCGCGACGTGCGCGAACTCGACGACGAACGCCTCGCGCAGCAGATTCGCGCAGACGGCATCGATATCCTCGTCGATCTGGCCATGCACATGGCCGACGGCCGTCCCCTGCTGTTCGCCCGCAAACCGGCGCCGGTTCAGGTGGCCTGGCTCGCCTACCCCGGCACTACCGGGATCGAGGCAATCGACTACCGCCTGACCGATCCTCATCTGGATCCTGTACTGGAGCCGGCAAACCCGTCCGCTTTGCACGCCTCGGCCGCGCCCGATAACCACTACACGGAACGCTCGCTGCGCTTGCCCGACTCGTTCTGGTGCTACGACCCGTTGACCGATCAACCGGCCGTGAACGCGCTGCCGGCGCTGACAGCAGATCACCTTACCTTCGGATGCCTGAATAATCCGTGCAAGCTCACCGATCGCACATTGTCCATGTGGAGCATGGTGCTGCGTGAAGTGCCGCGCTCGCGCCTGCTGCTCATGGCGCCGGCCGGCAGCGCCCACCAGGATCTCGCGCGGCGCATGGAACGGCACGGCATCGACGCGCTGCGGGTCGGCTTCGTGCCGTTCCAGCCGCGCGCCGATTATCTGCGCACCTATCACCAGATCGACCTGGGGCTGGATACGTTTCCGTACAACGGCCACACCACGAGCCTCGACTCGCTGTGGATGGGTGTGCCGGTCGTCACGCGGATCGGCGCAACGGCTGTCGGACGCGGTGGGCTGAGTCAGTTGATGAATCTCGGTATCAGCGAACTTGCCGCGGATTCAGACGAGGCGTTCGTGCGCATTGCCGCCGAACTGGCGGGAGACCTGCCGCGTCTCGCGGACCTGCGGCAAGGGCTGCGGCCGCGCATGGAGCAATCGCCGCTGATGGACGGGGCGCGCTTTGCGCATCACGTTGAAACGGCCTATCGGCAAATATGGCGAGACTGGTGTGCAGCGTAAGAAGTGAGGCTCCCTCCACCCGTTTTTTCAGGATGACTTACGTGCAATAATCGGCGGCCTCGTTGAGCGAACACAATGACCGCGCCCTCCTCTCCCAACCTGCAACACGGCCCTCATGATGCGTCTTTTGCGGATGTCGGCACACCGGCGTTGCAGGGTCCCGAGGGCATTCGGTACGACTTCAACTACGGCTGCCGCGTGCAGGTCCCCGTTAGCGGCTGGCGCGTTGTCATGTCAGACCTCGACACGCACAACACCCTGCTCGACGACGTGCCCGAAGCCGGCGTTATCCTGGCCAGCCGGCGCAAGTACTTCGTGCGCTTCATGCTGCAAGTGTTCGACGGCGAGCGACTTGTGTTTTCGCATGCGTTCGATGCAGCAGGCCAGCGTGTCTTCGTGCGGGCGGGCCAGACTGCGCTTGGCGACTTCATCGCGTGGATGCCCGCTGTCGAGGCGTTGCGCCGCGAGCATCGCTGCGAGATGCATGTGCAGGTACCGCTGCATCTCCATGAGCTCTTCAGGGCCGGCTATCCGGACTTGCACTTCGTCGCGAGCAATGCCACCGTTGCTTCGCTCGGCACGTTTTACGCGACCTACTATCTCGGCCTGTTCTCGCCATACGAGGACCGCGACCACCAGCCGACCGACCCGCGCGTGAGCAGTCTGCAGGATGTCGCATCGTATATCCTGGGTGTGCCTGCCGTGGAGCGCCGCCCCACGCTGGTGGTTGCCGACGCCACCCGCAGGATCAGGGAGCGCTATGTCTGCATCGCCGTTCAGGCCGGTGGCCAGTGCAAGTACTGGAACAATCCGGGTGGCTGGCCCAGGCTGGTCGCGTACCTGCAGCAGCAGGGCTATCGCGTGCTGTGCATCGACCGCGAACGGGATTGCCGCCGCTCGGGCAAACTCAATTCGATGCCTGCGGGGGCCGAAGACTTCACCGGCAACCTGCCGTTGCAGGAGCGCGCAAGCCTCTTGCTGCATGCGGATTTCTTCATCGGACTGGGCAGCGGACTCTCATGGCTAGCATGGGCAGTCGGCACGCCGGTCGTGATGATCAGCGGTTTTTCTCATCCCAAGACCGAGTTTCATACGCCTTGGCGCATCATCAATTTTCACACCTGCAACAGCTGCTTTAACGACACCCGGTTCGCGTTCGATTCAGGCAACTTCAACTGGTGTCCGCGCTATGAAGGCACACCCGGGGCGTATCAATGTACGAGTTCGATCACGCCGGATTTTGTCGCTCGCGTCATCAATCCGCTGATTGAAAAGTCTCGTTGAAGGCAACCTTCCTAAAGAAGGTTGCCTGTTCCATCGCTGTTCCAGCTAGCGCAAATCAATAGGCAACATACGGCCCGGCGCCGCCCGGTGTCGTTTGCTGCTCGACAGCCGCATACACATTGCGGCCGTAGAAGAACGGCAAGCCCCAGTCGAAGATGGTCGAGGTAACGAACGCCGGCCCGGCGAGCAGCGGCATCACCGCGTTGCCGCCATAGGTCTGCGACAGCGTCGTGGCGTTGCCCACATTGAACGAGACCGAACTGTTGATGCCGTTCACGCCTTCGATCACCGCGCTCAACTGCGTAGTCGCGGACGGACAGTAGTACGAGTTATTCGGGCTGGCACAGGTGGGCAGTGCGCTGGTCTGGAAGAACAGGCCGGTCGAGCCGCTGTCCATGATGCTCTTCGTATAGGTCGTGCCATTTTGCACGGTCGAAAACGTTCCGTTGGTCGGGCTGACGCCGATCACCTGGGCGCTCCCCAGGCCGTTATTGCTCTGCGTGCCGATGCCGAATACCAGTTGTCCCGTCAGCGACGCTTCGCTGTTCGCCGTCACCGCCGGCAGCATCAGGACCGAGCCGTTGTTGTCGGTCGTGAAGTAGGGAATCGGATTCGCCACCTGCAGATTCTCGGCCACCGCCAGCGACGTGCAGGTCGTTCCCGCACAACCGTAGTAGGTTGCCGGCACCGCCTGCTGCGCGCAGTTGGCCCCGCAGTCGTGCTTGAACACGCCAATGCCGAGCACGCCGTTGGCGGCCAGCGCGGTGGGCGTGTTGCGCGACGCGCCCACGCTGCTGCAATCCGAAGGCACTGCGCTGTAGTTTGGATCGATCACCTGGACCGGCAGCGAGGCGGCTTTTTCGCCACCGATCTGCACGTCGGCGAGCCGCACTGAACCCCACGTATAACCATCGAAAAACTGCATGCATTCGGCCAGTTGATTGGCCGAGGCATCCTGCTCTTGCGGAAGCGTCACTGAAGACGGCAGTTGCGACGCGAACACACGCAATCCCCACGACCCGGTATCGACCAGCACGTGATTGATGGTTTGGCACTGTGTCGTACCGGGCGTACAGACGGTGACGCTGACGAAGGGCATGTTCGGCACGTCGGTCACGCCGGCGTCGACTGTCACGGTCACGGCATTGGCAGCGCCCACTGTCGTGGACGTCGCCGTAGTGGTGGCCGACTGCGCGGGCGACGACGCATTCGAGGTGCTGGCGGTGGAACTGCTGCCCCCGCCGCCACCACCGCCGCCGCATGCGGCAAGCAGCAACGCGAGAACGGCAGCGCCGAGGAACTTGAGGAACGAATCTGAAGGACGCATGATCGCTCCGTTATTGAATGACATTGATATCGACACCCGCAGGCACCGCTTGCGGCAAATAGGCGTGCCCCGCGAAGGCCCGCAAATGACCTCCCGAGAACACCACCAGATCGCTGTTCGATACAGCGAGCGGCGTGGCGCGTCGCGTCGCCGTGGCGGCGACGTACTGATCGAAGGCGGCGCCCAGCGTCGTCTTCAGATCGGGCAAGGTTGGCCCTTCCCACGCCACGCCGAACACCGTGCCGCCCGGCGCGACATACTCGCGCACCACCGTGCCCGAGGGCAGCGTGATCAGATGGACCGTGTACGCAGCCTGCGAAGTCGCGCTGTGGGCCGTGGCGTGCATGAGCGCCTGGTCGTTGCCGATACTGCTGACGTTCTGGCCGAGTGTGGCCTGTGCTGGCAAACAAAGCGCAAAGCTTGCCCCGAGCATTGCGCAAGCAATGCCGGCATGAAGCATCGTTTTCAAGTGAATTCCTTCGAGGTGAAAACGCTCGTGATCCACCTTGCCGATCGCGAACGACAAATAAGGGGCGCACTCCCCGACCGGCGGCTACCGGTACTTCAATCACGCCTGCAGAGGTTGCGTGAATGCGTCTACGGAGTGGCAAGGCGAAACTTTAGCCAGTGAAAAGGCGCCTCGCAATCGTTTGGCATACGTTCCAAACGGGCTTGGCGGCACGTGCTGTTTGAATATAAAAACCAGCACCATGACTGGCGGCGTCTTCGCGCAGATTTACTGCCGCTTGAGCGTTTTAAGCAAACTGCATAAAGAAAAATTAGGGATGCAGCAAAAAAACCACTGTGATGAGCAGATGTTTTTGGTGTATTAAGCACACACTGAATAAACCAGCCAAATCTGGCTTCCTTCATACTTTTCGTTCTACGAAGTTTATTTTCGTATGAAGAATTGAAAGGAATAAAAGCGGCACGCTGTCACGACACCGTCGCAATCCGATGTGCGCAAACTCGCGGCTTACTCAAGACCGGTTTGCGCATGCCCGTGCTGAAATAAAAAATGCCGGCGCTCACCGGTTGTCACGGCAGATGCCGGCATCGGGCTCGACCCTGACGCGCTGCATGCACGCACGGGTCGGCACCATTGTTGTGCTACTTCTTCGGTTGCAAAAGGGTCTTGAGCTCCTGCACGTTCTCTTCGACGCGTTTGGCGATTACAGCGTACGACTCCGCTTGCGACTGATACGCCGCCTGCGCGAGTTGCTGCATGTCAGCCAACGCCTTATGCAAGGTTTGCTGCACCAGTTCGGCCGTTTGCGTGGGTGCGCCGCCGGTCGCGGAGAACTGGCCGGCCAGCGCCTGCAGTTCGCCCAGCGTCGAACGCAGCATCTCGGCCTGCTTCTGCGCGAGCGACTGCATGCCCTGCAGGGCGGCCTGATTAGCCGTTACCAGCGCTTCAACGTCTTTGCGTCGCGCTTCCATGATGGCGGGCACGTCGAAGCCAGGCAGCTTGAACTGCTCGAGCAATTTGGTGAATTCGCCAAACGGATTGGTGGCGTCCGGTCGTTCCATGCTTGTTCCTCCTGGGCGGATAAGTACAGGCCAACCACGCGGCAACGATGGCCCGTGGGCCGATGACTGCGCACCGGTTGGTCTCGCAAGTGCCTGCGAATCGTTCCGGCACAGACTCCATCATGCGCCTTCTGCATCCGATGCGCCAGCCAAGGGGACAGAGCCGGCGTGAGGGTCAATGCTGCACTTTCGTTAATGCAATGAAAGGAATCGGCAATTCTTTTTCACGAGATTGAGCAAATGTGCCGTGCATACCTCAAGAACGGATACCGCGTGTCGTTTACACAGCTACACCCCTGCGTGGCGTGAGGTTCTCGTCAGACAAAACCCCACACGCAACCGCCCTCCGCAGTGATCGATTCTCCTCATCGTGTACAGGTATCTGAATGAACAAGCTGACGAACACAATCAAGTTCAAGATCATTCTCGCGCTCGGCGCGTGCATCGTCTTGATGATCGGCATCGGGCTGATGGGCGTTCGCGGACTCGCGACCCTGAGCTCGGATATGAGCTCGATGTACACCGATAGCACGGTGCCGATCGAAGACCTTGCGGCCACGCAGTCGAACGCGCTGAAAATTCGTCTGACGTTAAGCCGCCTGATGACCATTCACGACCCTAACGATATCAAGCAGGCAAGCGACCGCATTCGCGATCTGGAGAAAAAGCTCAACACGTCATGGACCGACTACTACCCGGCCAAGGTCTCTGACGACGACGAGCGCAAAATCGCTGATCGGATCGCCGCGCAATACGCCGATTTCAAATCGCTGACCGATACGGCGCTCACCGCCCTCGACAGCGGCAATCTCGACGCCGCCGCCCCGTCTCTCGACAAGATGCGCGAAGTGGGCAACTCGCTCTCCGACACCGTCGACCAGGACATCGACATCAACGGCACCCAGGTCAAGCAGATGGCCGACCAGGGCACGGACACGTATCACACGCTGCTGTGGATCGCGATCGGTGCAATCGTGCTGGGCCTGATCGTGGCGGTCGCCGCGTCGATCTATCTGTTGAAGGCCATCATCACGCCGCTGGGCTCGGCGGTCGAGGTGGCGCAGCGCATCGCCGAAGGTCAGCTTGAAAACGAACTCACGATTCATTCGAAAGACGAATTCGGCAATCTGCTCGGCGCGCTCAAGCAGATGGACACGCATCTTGCCGACATCGTCCGCGGCATCAAGACCTCGAGCGAATCGATCATGGTGGCCTCCAGCGAGATTGCTGCCGGCAACATGGACCTGTCTTCGCGCACTGAGGAGCAGGCTGCCTCGCTGGAAGAAACCGCGGCCAGCATGGAGCAGCTCACCGCCACCGTCAAACAGAACTCCGAAAACGCCCGCCAGGCCACCACGCTGGCCGGCAATGCCTCGGGCGTGGCGGACAAGGGCAATGCAGTCGTGGAACGCATGCTGGTGACCATGGGCGACATCACGGCGAGCTCGGCGAAGATTGCCGACATCACCACGCTGATTGAAGGCATCGCGTTCCAGACCAACATCCTCGCCTTGAACGCCGCGGTGGAAGCGGCACGCGCAGGTGAACAGGGCCGCGGCTTCGCGGTGGTGGCCGGCGAAGTGCGCAGCCTCGCGCAACGCTCCTCCAGCGCGGCAAAGGAGATCAAGGATCTGATCCAGAGCTCGGTGGCGACGATTCACAACGGCTCGGCGCAGGCTGAAGAAGTGGGCCGCACGATGGCCGAAGTCCAGCAGGCGATCAAACGGGTCGCCGACATCAACGCGGAAATCTCCGCGGCCTCGGACGAGCAAAGTCGTGGCATCGAGCAGGTGAATCAGGCCGTCGGTCAGATGGACGAAGTCACGCAGCAGAACGCGGCCCTCGTCGAAGAAGCATCGGCGGCGGCGCAATCGCTCGAACAGCAGGCCGCACAGCAAAAGCGCGCGGTGTCCGTGTTCAAGGTCACCGAGAGCAAATCGGCAGCCGTAGCCGCGCCGCGCACCGCCGCCACCCCGGCCAAGGCACGCGCGCCGCTCGCCCGTCCGGCTGCAAAGCGCGCGCCGGCTGCCGTCGCCAAACCGGTCGCGGCGCTCGCAGAGGCCACCGGCTCCGACAACTGGGAGACGTTCTGACCCATGACGAGCTCAGCGGTGCGCAGCCGCGTCATTCACGATCGCGCACCGTCTGAGCGGACACGCCGCGCACAAACTTTGCCCCCGACTGGAGCCGGAAGATTCTGTAAGATTTCGCCGATATACTCGGCCCGCCCCGCTACCCGGCATTTCAAATCCCTTGCCGAGCCGTGACAGGTAAAGCGCTCGCAATGAGCCGGCCCACCAGACCTTATGCAAACCAGTGATCGCGCCCCTCCCCCGCCCGTGCGGGGCTTACAACGTCTGCGCAGGTATCTCGGGGCTCGCCTGTCCCGGGTTGCCGTGCTGGCGGGACGCCATCCACTGGCGGTCGGCGCGCTAGGCAGCCTGCTGGCGCTGGGTGCCTTCGCGCTTACCCTGGTCACGCTGGCCACCGGAAGACAGGACGCACTCGACCATGCGCGCGATACCTCGCGCGGAGTGATATCCATCCTGAGCAACGACGTCCAGCACAATTTCGAACTCGCCGACCTCTCCCTGCAGGCGGTCGCGGCGGGTTTGCGCGACCCGCTCGTGATGCAACTCGACGCAGATATCCGTCATAAGGTGCTGTTCGACCGCACCACTACGGCGCAGTACATCAGCGCGGTGTCAGCGCTGGACGCCAACGGCAACGTCGTCGAATACGGTGCGGGCACGCCGCCCCAGGCCAATGTCGCGGATCGCGATTACTTTTACGTGCACCAGCAGCGCCGCGATGTCGGCCTCTACTTCTCCAAGCCTTACCACTCGCGGTTGCGAGGCGGCGCAAGCTCGATCGCGCTGAGCCGCAGGATCGACAATGCGGACGGCTCGTTTGCCGGGGTTGCCGTGATCGCCGTCAATCTCGACTATTTCCAGCAGCTTCTCGACAAGCTCGAGGTCAGCACCCATGGCGTCGGCATGATCGTGCGCGCCGACGGCACGATCGTGGCGCGCAGCCCGCAGATCACGAACTCGCAGCAGTTTCTCGCGGTTCGATCGGCGCCTTTCCTGCGGCTCCTGCAAGGCCAGAGCGGCTCGTTTTCCGCCCCCTCGCCTATCGATGGCATTACCCGCCTCTACACGTTCACGCGCATCGCCGGCACGCCCTTGATCGCGGTGGTCGCGCCGGCCGAACAGGACGTGCTGGCCGAGTGGCAACGCCGCTCCGAAATTGTCGGCGCCGCCGCGCTGCTCGTGTGCGGCACGTTTATCGTGGTGATCTGGCTGCTGGCCTTTGCCCTGCGCGACCGTGGCGCCATGCAGTCGCGGCTCGAGCACATGGCGCAGACGGATTCGCTCACCGGCCTGAACAACCGGCGCGCCCTCGACAAAGTGCTGCTGGCCGAATGGCAAAGGATGCAACGGACCGGGCGCGAGCTGTCGGTGCTGTTCATCGACGCGGACCATTTCAAGCGGTACAACGACCAGCACGGCCACGCGCTGGGCGACCTGGCGCTGCAGCGTATCGCCGCCGCGCTCGCGCGCCACCTGAAGCGCCCCGGCGACACGGCTGCGCGTTACGGCGGCGAAGAGTTCGTGGCTGTCTTGCCCGATACCGATGAGCGCGGCGCGCTCAACGTCGCCGAAGCGATTCGTCGCGACATCGAGCTGAGCCACGGCGTCGACAGCAAACGGCGCATTCCTGCGGTGACTGTCAGCATCGGCTGCGGTACGGCATCCCAGAGCGGCGACACCTCGCTCGATGCCTTCATGCGGCGCGCCGACGCCGCGCTCTATGTCGCCAAGACCTCCGGGCGCAACCGCGTCGCGGCAGCCGCGTCGGCCGGTCTCTGAGCATCCGCGCCCAGAGCCGCAGCGTGCAAGGGTCCGTAAGTTACGGACAGACTTCAGTAACCCTACAAAACAGCATCTCGACTATCGTGTTGAAGTGATCGGCACACTATCGCGCCGGCCCTGACCCCATGGGATCAACGACATGAAAAAGACCATTCCGAGCGCGGCGTTGAACGCCGTGTTGACCGCTGCCTTGACTGTCTTGCTCGGCACCGCCGCTGCATCTGCAATCGCCCAGGATGCCCCGCCGCCGCCCCCGCCGGAACACGGTCAGCCGCCGCACTTCGACGCCATGCCGCCGCACGGCCCAGGCTTTGCAGCCGTCAACGATCTCGAACAACTGCGCCGGCTGTACGCGATGACGGGGCGCGAAAGCGAGATCATTGCGGTCTATCATGATGTGTTGAACAAGACCCAGGACCCGATGGTGCGGCACTACGTTTATGACTCGCTGGCGCGCGAGCAACTGAAGCCGGCCAATCCGGATCAGGCGATCGCGACGCTGCGCACCAGCCTCGCTGAAGATATTGCTGCGGCGAACCGCGCGCCGCACGGTGACCATCCGGGCGCCGATGCACCGCCGGCGCCCCAGGCGCAATAAGCGCAATAAGCGCAATTAACGCAACAGCCGCAACAGGTACAACAGGCGGCAGCGGGCCGGGTTCGCACGCTTGCGGGCGAGCGTTTGCCGCTCACCGTGTGAGGACGCCATGATTGCCCTGGCCGATGCGGTACTCACCGTGCATGCCCTGCTCGCCGCCTTCATCGTCTGCGGGCTGCCTGCCATCTGGATCGGCTCGGGGCTGCGCTGGAACTGGGTGCGCAACCGCAGCTTCCGCCTGATCCACCTGTGCGCCATCGGCGTGGTGTCGCTGCTGTCCGTGCTGGATATCGCCTGTCCATTGACCGTGCTGGAAGACTGGCTGCGCACCGGCGCGGCCGGCTCGCAGGGCTGCATCCAGCGCTGGGTGAGCCGGCTTCTGTTCTACGATCTGCCCGCCTGGGTGTTCACCCTTGCCTATGTGGCCTTCGCCCTGCTGGTGCTGCTGACATGGTGGCGCATACCGCCGCAACGGCGCGCCTAGGAATCCACCAACTCGACACGCAGACCATCTATCATCTGCACCTTGGCCACCCACTGTCGAGCACCATGCCGTTTGCCGCATTGCCCCGTATCGAAGCCGCCGTTCTGAAGCTGCGCCGGCCAGCCCTGCCGCATGCGTGGCGCCTTTCCGCCGTCACCCGCCGGCGCCTGCCCGCCGCCGTGCTTTGCATCGCCCTTGCGGCCTGCGCCACGCCGCCGTCCCCGCCATCGCCCTCCGCCGGCCAGACGCGCATCGATCCGGTCGGCCTGTTCCCAATGGATGCCTACGACCAGAACGTCGATCATTGGCTCGACCCTGCAGGCACCGGCTACGATCAGCCGTTTCTGAGCCCGGCAGACCAGCAGACCCACTACGAAGCGCTGCGTGCCCGCTACTTCGGCCCCGCCGCCGACGATCCTTCGCCGTGGAACCCGAGCTTTGTCGGCACGCACGTCTACCGGGACGGCGGAGCCGATATCGCCGCGCTGCAACGCCACCGCATTGCGGAGTTCGACAACACCGGCAAGTCCGCTCGCGAGCTCGGCTACGGCCAGAACTTCCGGCCTCATACGCAAGCCTGGATCGATGCGATCGAGCAAAACATGAACGTCGGCCAGTTCGAGCAGGCGCCGGGCTATTCCGCCGCGCACCGCGCAATTGCGACGGACAACGCACTGATCCGCGAACTGCCGACGAGAGACCCGTCGTTCTACGACCGCCGCCTCGCCGGCGAAGGCTACCCGTTCGATAACCTGCAGGTCTCGGCAGCGCGCCCCGGCACACCGCTCTATGTTCTGGGCAGCAGCCGCGACGGCGGCTGGTACTACGTGCAAACGCCGGATGTGCAAGGCTGGGTACGCAGCGACAAGGTCGGCATGGTGAATTCCGCGTTTGTCGACATCTGGCGCAGCGCGGCACGCAACGGGCTTACCGCGGTGATCGCCGCGTCGGCGCCGGTGCGCGACAGTCAGGGTGTCTTTCGCTTCGATGCGCCTGCCGGCACCTTGCTGCCGGTCGCACCCGGCGACAATCCGGTCCAGCGCAGCGTCATGGTCCCGGTCCGCGACGCCAACGGCAACGCCATCGTGCGCATCGCACAACTAAACGATACACAGGTCGCGACTGCACCGCTCAGCGCCACCCCACGTCACCTGGCGCTGCTGCTGAAGGCCTTGATCGGACGTCCGTATGGCTGGGGCAATACGGACTTCTATAACGACTGTTCATCCGAGACGCAAAGCATCTTCGCGGCATTCGGCATCTGGTTGCCGCGTCATTCGTCGACGCAGATGAGCGCCGGACGCATGACCGACCTGTCCACCGCCACACCGGCCGAGCGCCTCGACTACCTCGTGAAGCATGGGGTGCCGATGCGCACGCTGATCTATATCGGCGGCCACGTCATGCTGTACCTGGGCAACACCACGCGCGGCCAGCAACTCGTGCCGCTGGTCTATCAGGACGTCTGGGGCCTGCGTCCGGCGGACAACAGCCGGCGCGCGGTGATCGGCGGCTCGGTGATCCTGCCGCTGCTCGTGCAATACCCCGAAGATCCGAGCCTGCAATCGCTGGCGGGGACGCCGATTTTCCAGATCAGCGTGATCGGCGCACCGGCCGAAGGCACCCCCGTTCAACCCGACGACGACAATCCCGCCGGTTGAATCTGCGCCTGTGGCCCGAGCGCGCGGCGCAGCCCGCGCCCGGCCGGTCATGCATTCCCATGAACGCTTCCCCTCCTCAGCCCGCACAGGCATGCGAATTGCGGCAGTGACTGCCAGGCGCGGGGCCATAGGCTCCCGTCACCATCAATCACGCGTATTCGGAGGCGTTATGTTGGGAACCATTCTTCTGATCGTTCTGATCCTGCTGCTCATCGGCGCCTTTCCCGCGTGGCCGCACAGCCGCGCGTGGGGCTATGCGCCAACCGGCACGATCGGCATTGTTGTGATCGTGGTGATCGTCCTGGTGCTTATGGGGCAGATATGACGGCCCGATGCCGCGAGACCGCGGAACGCCTGGCCGGCCAGTTTGACGCCTCGCTTGTAAAACTGGCGCGGCCGCCTCGATGTCTGGCGCCGGGCACTAGCGCCAGCGCGGCTGCTCTTCGAGACGCAAGCGGTCGAACGAACGCAAGACGCGGCTTCCGGTCAACGCCAGTTTCCAGAAGCGCTCCTTCAGTGCGCCGATCACAAACAGGTTGTAGGGCAGCACAATCTCGCCGCGCCCCCAGTTGGGCCGCCAGGTGTGCGCGAGGCCGCGACGCATGAACAGCGAGACGGTCGGCACGCCGAGTGCCGACGCGAGATGCCCGAGACCCGAATCGTTGCCGATAAACCAGCCCGACTCGGCGATCCACGCCGCCACCTCCGCCAGCCGGCCGAACGAACGAAGCCACTGCTCCTCGTCCTGACCCATCGCCCATGCCTGGCGCTCGCACGGAGCTACCAGCAAGGTAGGCTGAAAATCGCGCTGCACGAGTTTGCGCACCAACGCGACGAACTTCTTGCGCGGCCACATTTTCTCGATGTGGCTGCCCGTCGGATGGATGGCCACGCGGCGTTCATTTGCGCGAAACCGGATCCAGTGCGGCACGGTGATACCGTTATGCCGCGTGACGTCGGCAAGTCCGAATACCTCGTGCGCCACCGCGGCCACCTTGTCGATCATATGGCGCCCGCCCTGGAAGGCTTCGAAGCTCACCAGCTCGCACACCTCGCCCTCGACGGCGCGCGAGACCCCGGCCGTCGTCGCGCGTAGCTGAATTACCAGGTCGAACGGTCCGGACTCCTCGTGCTCGTCGCGCACATCCACACCAGGGAACCAGTCGCTCAGGTCCTTCACCACCCAGCTAAAGACCGTCGGCCGATAGCCATTGCGGATCAGATTATTGACAAGCACCATGAGCAGCAGCGTATCGCCGATCGCCACCGGCATCACAACGGCAATCGATACGGCGCTTTCAAGCTTCGCCTTCATGCATCGAACCTCTCTGATCTGTCAGCCGGCGTAGGGTGTCCGCTGACCCGCAAACGAAGGGCGCGAAACGCCTTCAAAACGCGCCCGACGCCAATGCTTTCGCGCCACCAGCGCTCTTTCAAAGCGGCCGTCGGCACCCACCACGACGGCAGCACAATGTCCCCGACCGTAAAGCCCGGACGCCAGCGCTGCGCCACCCGGCGCCGGCGAAACAGCGTGAGAGTCGGAATGCCTAGCGCCGACGCGAGATGTCCCACGCCCGAATCGTTACCGATAAACCAGCCGGATTCATAAAGCCATGCGGCGAGCTGAGACGAAGAAGGAAATGAACGCAGCGGCGGCAAGTCGCCCGCAAGCTCCTCCCACCTGGAGCGTTCACGCGCGTCGAGGACGAATTCCACTTGCAGACCGCTCGCATGCAGGCGGCGGGACAACTCGAGAAAGCGCTCGGGTATCCAGCGTTTATCGGGCGTGCTGGCCTCGGGATGGATCGCCACGCGCGAGGCGTGCTTGCGAAAGCTCAGCCCAGCAGGCGCAAGCATGCCGTTCGACGTCTCGACATCGTGGAGGTCAAAGCGTTTGCGGGCAAAATCGGCGAAGCGCTTCGCCATGCAATCCGTGTTCTGCGCAAACTCGGCTTCATGCAAATTGATAAAGCCGGCATGCCAGTCGCCCAGTTGCGCGAGTGGCCTGTCCCGGTGCATCTGGATCACGTACGGGTAGCGGGCAAGCAGCTCACGAGCCTCGCCCGGCGTCAGCGCAGGCGCGATGCTGAGATGGGGGAACCATGCGGCAAGCGCATAGGCATGGTCGCCAAACACATCGACGCGCCAGCCGCCGCGCACGAGGTTGTGAGCGACGATCAGCAGGTTCAGGGTGTCGCCCAGCGCCGGCGACATCACAAAGGCCGCTGTCCTGCCGGCGGATTGGATGCCAGGCACGCCGCCCCCAGTCGAATCGGTGCGATTGACCTGATGCGCCTGATCGTTGCCCATACACTCAATCCAGCCAAAGTAAATTCGACCGGATATTGCCACAGAATCGGTAGATCCCAGGTTTCGAAGTCTTGCAACGCCTTTCTGCCCGAAAGATCGCCAAGGCGTGGCAGTCGACGACACGCCGTCTGGACGATTTGGTTTCGAAGCATTTCTTTTGGCTTCCCGCAAGACCTTAGCGGGCAGAATCGGGCTTCGGCCGCTGAGCGAGCACCCATGCCGGTTCGGCGCATGCGTTCGCTCTCCGGTGCGGCGTTTTTCCGGCCCGTGCGTGAAACGTTCCGTAAAAGTCGGCCCCGCGCATCCGGCCCGTCTTCGTGCACTATGCCGGGGAAATCGGCCGGCCGGCGCTGACCGCGCCAGGTCTACGCCTGAATGCCGGACGGGGTGCGGGGCCCGCCGCTCGTACCGGCGCACAGCAGAAACCAATTCAATGGAGACACACCCGATCCGCCGTTAGATCTGACCGTGAGGCAAGCTGCTTGCCCCGGGTCGTCCAGCTTATTCTCTGACCACCCATTCCAACCATGCAAGTCGTCGTGTGCCTGACCTCGTTCAATCGTACTGATTGCGCGCGCATCTCCATGGAGATCATCAAGCTGAACTGGGCTCACAAGTGGCCGGTGGTGCATGCCTGCTCCGGCGCCGGCTACACGCGTTACATCGAAGACGTGCTGGTGAGACGCGAACCCCGTCCACTGACCGTCGGCGCCGCCGATCTGTTGCTGGCATCCGTCAGTGCCGCCGTGACCCGCTTTAAGGCGGACTATGTCGTTCATCTCGAAGCAGACACGTGGATCTTCGACCAGAACGTCATCAAGCGATATCTGGAACAGCTTGCCGAAAATCCGCATGCCATGATCGCCGCGTCATCATGGAGCACCGATTGCGTGCCGGCATGGAAACGCTCGCCGCAACTGGGGCGGCGTCTGCGCGCCACGCTGGCCAGCGTGCTCAGGCCGCTCGGCTCACGTTACGGGATTCGCGAAACGAAAACGCTCTCCACGCAATTTTTCATCGCGAGGGCAACTCCGGATTTTCTGCAGATGTTGTCCACGATCCGCGTGAAGGATGACGACTTTCTGGAGAAGATTCTGTATGCCGCGGTGGTCGAACGTTTCGGACGCCGAGCCATTATCAACATGCCGGAACGCGAGCCGGTCCATCCCCGTTACCGCCACGCCTGCGAGCCGCTTAGTCTGTTCTGCCAGCATTGGCCGAGCGCCGAGGACGCACCGTCCGCCGAGACCCATCCCGATCTGAGTTCAGCCGACAGGCTGCGCGGAAAGAAAGAATGTCTGGAGAGCGCCGCGCTGACACGGCACGGCCCCTATATGCAGCAACTGCTGACCAGCAGCGATCTGCGCTATTACAACGGTAACGCCAAGCGCTAGGGATGAAGCTCGGGGTTCAATGGGCCGGGAGGAAAGCCAACAAGGGGATCAGACGCTGCTGGGCGATCGCCTTGAGCGCCGCAGCCAGAACCTTTACACCAGCGCTTTTGTCATGAATACCCGGCTCGTGCCGGGCGGGTCGCATGCGACCTCGCCGAAGGACTGCCAACCGTGCCGCCTGTAGAAGTCAGGCGCCTGAAAACTGATCGTATAGAGGACCGCTGCGCGACACCCGCGATTGCGGGCCTCAGCCTCGGCGGCATGCAAAATCTCGCTGCCGATTCCTGAGCCGCGCAATCGAGCCGGCAGGAAGAACAAGTCGACAAACATCAGCCCCAACGACGTACGGCCGGTGAGGCCACCGATCACCCGCTGCGTGTCCGGATCCTTGACCAGCACCGCAAGCGGGAGATTGTCGTCGCAGCCGGTGTGCTGCAGGTTGAACTCGGTAAGACCATCGCCGATGAGCGCGATCTCATCCGGGCTCGGTGCGTCAGTCACGAAGATGGAAGGTGTAGGCATTTGGCATAGATTCGGTTTATGTCTGGAGCGCAACGAGCCGGCCCCGCGAGAACCGGATCACCTGCGTGCATTCGATCTTAACGCGGTTGCGCGTTGAAAGTTCGCATCGCGCAAACAAGCGTATCGCTGCCGCATAACCGCACGCCCGCCATACAGCGCGGAAAATATTAGTTGCCTTGCTAATCATCTTGCGCTTTAATAGGCGTCATGTTCGATCACTGTCTCTACTTCAACTCGGTCGCACTGGCTCGCCAGGTCGAACGGGAATGGACGGCCGCTTATGCGCGCTTTGGCTTGACGCCGGCGCAGGGCTTCGTGCTGCGCGTCGTACTGGCCTCGCCCGGTTGTCTGAGCAGCCAGGTCGCTGATGTACTGGGCATTGCGCGCCCCACCGCGACCCGTCTTATCGACAATCTTTGCGAAAAGGAACTGGTCGAGCGCCGTCAGGGCGAGACAGACGGCAGGGAATGGAGCGTCTATCCCACCCGCACGGGCAAGGCGCTTGAGCGCCCCATCAATGACGCCAGCGCAGAGATCGCTAAAGCATTGCGCAGAAAAGTCGGTGCTGATCTATTCGAATCCGCTGTCTCCAACATGCACAACGTAAGAAAATCGCTTGAGTAAGCCGGTTTCCGCTGGCTTGCTATCACGCGCGGTAAATAGTTGTCTTGCTAATCAAAATGGAACCTATATGAAAGAGCTTTCGGCATCGGGCATAAGCGCCTGCGAGGTTGCGCGATTGCGCGCCCTCAAGGCAGAGGAACAACGGCACTGGACTGTCGGCATCGCGATCACGCTGGTGCTGCTTGCCTTGCTTGCAACGGCGCTCCATTTCGCGGCGTCGAGCGCCAACGCGAACGTGAGGCTCTGTCTTCAGCAGTTTGCCAACGACGAGCACGTCAGTCTGGAAGCGTTCTTTCAGAATCCCGCACAACAGGATGCATTCGTTGAAGCGATGAGCGTCTGTTCGCGCTAGGAAAACCAACGAAAGCGCGGCGCGCCAGGCCAGTCGACCTGCGACGGCTCCTGCGCACCGCGATGCTGCCCTACGCCAGCAAATCCGAGGCGTGAGCGAAGACCTATCCGACGTAGTTCGCCGCCGCGCGTGGCTGGGCGCGCGGTCCGAAAGTCAACGCGCTAAGCATGGCCAGCAGCCACGCACCCAGGGCACCATACAGCATCACCAGCCCAAAGCCGTGCACCAGCGCTGCATGAGCGATCGAGCCATGCGGGTCCAGCGCCATGAGCGACGTTGGCGCCGGACTGCTGTGGCCTGGCGAACTCATATCGCCGGCCGCCACCTGCTCGGCGAATAGACGCAAGTGTCCGCTGTCCACAGCCTCCGGCAACAAACGCTTCAGGTAAGACAGCACGCCTTCGAGCAGGATGAACCCCATCACGGCGATGTTGATGGCGAGGCTGATCAGCCGCGCACTCATGTCGATTCCCGAGGCCATGCCCGCGCGGTCCGGCGAAACCGCGCCGGTGGCAGTGTTGGTCACCGGTGTGTTCGTCAGGCCGAGACCGATTCCGCACAACAGGCAACCCGGCAGCATTGTGAGCCAATCGGCATGCTCCGCGCTGCTGCCGAATTTCATCAGGATGAAGCCAAGGCCAATCGTGAACATGCCAAGCGGAATCACCCGGCGCGCCTCGAAGCGCAGCACGAGCCGCTCGGCCAGCGGCGGAACCACAAGCGTAGGCAGCGTATAAGCGAGCAGTGAGAGCCCCGCGCTGACGCTCGCATAACCGAGTGCGCCATGAAAATAGATCGGCAGATAAATCATGAACGGCCAGAAGCTGAAGTTCATCCCCATCGAGCCGAACAGCGCGCCCGAGAAACTGCGGATACGTAACACCGAAAAGTCGAACATTGGCCGGGGGCTGCGTTTTTCGACAAGCAGAAACGCGATGAAGCTCAAAGCCGCCACCGCGATGATCGCCATGGCGGAAACGCTGCCAAAGCCGAGGTCCGGCCCCTGGGTGATGTAGTAGACGAGGCCGAAGCACGCCACCGAAAGCGTGACCACCCCAGGCACATCGAGATGTTGCGCGTGCGGGTCGCGCGATTCCTGAACACCGGCGAGCACCAGGCCCAGCGCGACGATCGAGACGAACAGGTGGATCAGGAACACCCACTGCCAGTTCGATACCGCAACGATCAGGCCGCCGATGATCGGGCCGAAGCCCAGACCAATGCCGAAGATAATCCCCCACGCGGCAAACGCGCGGCTGCGTTCACGTCCCTCCTGGAACTGATGCGACAGCACCGCCACCTGGCAGATCAGCATCGCGCCGCCGCCGATGCCCTGCAAAAAGCGGCTCACGATCAGAACGGACACGCTTTGCGCGAGCCCGCACAACAGCGAGGTGATTGCGAACAGCACGATGGTCGCGAGGTACATGCGGCGCCGCCCGAAGCGATCGGCCAGCGCGCCGGTCGCCATCAGAACGGTGGTGCACGCAATCGTGTAGGCATTCATGATCCACTGCATCGACTTGAAATCGCCGTGCAGCACGGTTTGCAAGGTGGGCAGGATGGTCGGCACACTCGATATCTCAAGGCCGAACATTAGTGAGGTCAGGCACACCGCCGCGAGGGCGAGCGCGTTTTTTGGAGAGCGGGAAAGCGTCATGGATATCGCCTGAAGTGGATGGAGTCCAGTCGCGCGTCGCCGGCGGGCTTCACCAAAGCACCTGCCACTCGATTCGCGCAACTTCAAGGATTAATATATCGGGAACAGGCTTCCCGATTGATGAGGCTTTTTCCCGTGAATTATTCCCCTATGGACCCAATATGACTGACAGGCTTGATGGCGTGACAACCTTCGTCCAGGTCGTCGAAGCCGGCAGCTTCACGCTGGCGGCCGAGCGCCTGCATCTCACGCGCTCGGCGGTGGGGAAAGTGATCACGCGGCTCGAAGCGCGGCTCGGCGCGCGCCTCATCAACCGCACCACGCGCAGCCAGACGCTGACCGAGGCCGGTCAGGCGTATTACGACCGCTGCGTGCGGGCTCTCGCCGAACTCGAAGAGGCCGAAGCCGACCTCGAGAGCGAGCGCACCGAGCCGCGCGGCCGTCTGCGCGTCAGCGTGCCGATTGCTTTCGGCCATCACTGCGTCGCGCCGATCCTGTTCGAACTCGCGCGCCAGAACAAGGAACTGCAGATCGACATTTCATTTACGGATCGGGCGGTGGATCTCATCGAGGAAGGTTTCGACCTCGCGGTGCGCATCGGCGAACTGCACGACAGCACGAGTCTCGCCGCACGCCACCTCGGCGAGCAGCATATGAGCATCGGCGCCGCGCCGTCGTATCTGGCGAAATACGGCGTACCCGTGGACCTCGAAGACCTTGATGGGCATGCGAGCATCGCGTATTCGCGCGGCGGTGTCATCGTGCCCTGGCATGCGCTGAACAGCGAGGGCCACGCGCAGGAGTTGCGCATTACGCCGCAATTGAGCCTCGACGATGTTCAGGCCATTGCCGATGCCGGGATTGCGGGTTTTGGATTGGTGCAGTTGCCTTGCTGGCTGCTCGCGCGCCATGTCCAAAGCGGTGAACTGGCCTACGTCAGGGAACGCTGCGGCGGACGGCCTCAGGACATTCACGCGGTGTGGCCGCAGACCCGCTATTTGCCGCGTAAAACCCGTTGCGCAATCGACGCCCTCGTGGCTGAAATTCCGGAGATGATTCCTGGTTGAGTTGAAGAGCCGCGCCGCCTGAATGCGGCTGGCACCTCGCGCGAAGCAATCCGGGCGCCAGCCGCATTCAGGCGAATTCAGCAATTCAGAGGCAGGACCGCTCAGGCACGTAAAGCCGCACGAATGGCAGCGAGCCACAATGCCACGGCATGCGCGCCTGGATCCGCAAAACCGAGCGCGCGGCCACCCACGTAGCTGGAGCGGCCCAGGCGCGGCTTCATCGCCGCGGTCTGCGCGGCGCCGGATGTCGCGGCGTCCACCGCGGCCTGCAACGCGCCATCTGCGTCGACTGCGCGCGCCAGGGCGGCTTGCAAAGCGTCGGCCGCCGGCAGCAACGCATCCACCATGGTGCGGTCGCCCGCATGCGCACCGCCGAGCTCCATCAGCGCGGCGACACCAGCGCTGAACGCATCGGCCCAGCGCTGCGCATCTGCACCGCCCGCCTGATCGAGCACGCTGCCGGCGCGCAGCAGCATGACTGCATAGAGCGGCCCCGAGGTGCCGCCGACGACGCGCCGCACGGTTGCGGACAGCGCCCGCAGTACGGCGCCCGGCGCCGCCTCGCCAGGATAGCGGTCCAGTTCGTGCAGGATGCCGCGTGCGCCGCGGGCAAGGCTGATACCCAGATCGCCGTCGCCCACGCGCTGATCCATCTCGGTCAAGAGCGCTTCTGCATCGATCAGGCAGGCACAGACCGCTTCGATCACCCGGCGCAACGCCGAGTCGCGGCCCAGTTGCGCAGCATGTATCTCGTCTGGCGCGGCCGGCGCATCCTTGATCTGTGCGGGCGCCACACGGCCGCTCAAGGCCGGCCATGCGGACGTATGAGCGGCGGCATCGAGCCACGCGAGGCGCTGATCGTCGAGGCGCAATAGCGTGAGCGAAACGCCTGCCATTTCCAGCGCGCTCAGGAAGGTGCCGGCCCAGGCGCGCTCCACCGCGATGCTGCGCCCGGCAAGGTAGCGCAGCGCCGAAGCGGCGACGATATTCAATTCGCTAGGCGGCGTGCCGCCCAGGTTGTTCACCAGCAATGCCACGCGTTCGCCCGCTTGCAGTGCAAGGTCGTCTACGATCTTCGTCAGCAGACGTGCCACGATCGCATCCGCGGGTTCGAGCGCGCCGCGTTCAACGCCGGGCTCGCCGTGAATCCCCAGGCCCCATTCGATTTCGCCATCGGCCAGCTCGAACCCGGCCTTGCCTGCCGCCGGCACCGTGCACGGCGTCAGCGCAACGCCCATCGTGCCGAGCTGCGCAGCCGCGTCCCTGGCGGCCCTCGCCACCTCGTTGAGCGGATGGCCCTGCGCGGCGGCCGCCCCGGCAATCTTGTGGACCAGTACCGTGCCCGCGAGACCTCGGCGTCCGGCGTGGTCGCCGCTCGCGGCGAGCGCCACGTCGTCGGCGACGATCACCGTCTCCACCGCGATGCCTTCCGCGCGCGCAATCTCCGCTGCAAGACCGAAGTTGAAGCGATCCCCCGTGTAGTTCTTCACGATCAGCAGGACGCCGGCGGGACCGGCTACAGCGCGGATCGCATCGAGCACGGCATCCGTCGAGGGCGACGTAAACACTTCTCCCGCCACCGCCGCACTTAGCATGCCGGGCCCCACGTAACCACCGTGCGCCGGCTCGTGGCCGGCGCCGCCGCCGGAAATCAGCGCGACTTCACCGCGCCGCGCTGCCGCTTCGCCGTCGGCTCGCACGACGATCGTGCCGCCCTGCAGCAGCGAAAGACCGGGATTGAGCGCAGCGAGTCCGTCCAGCATCTCAGGGACAACTGCGGAAACATCGTTGATGAGCTTTTTCATGTGCGCCAGCTTCCTTAAAAGCCGCGGGCTCTTCGCCAGGAGTCCCTTGCGGCTGGGTTGCGAGACTGTGATGGGACAGTTGCAAACAGATCAGCGGGAACCCGACTTTACCGCGCGTTGGGCGGAAGCGCTAAGAGGAAACACGAAACGGGAGAGTGAAGCGAGACACGACAGCAGACAGAGACTGAAGCCATTGAAGCCTCAATGGAACAGCTTCTATCTGCGCCGGATATGCGTTGGTAGGCTCGATTGGATTCGAACCAACGACCCCCACCATGTCAAGGTGGTGCTCTAACCAACTGAGCTACGAGCCTTTAGAGGCGCGAATTATAGAGACTCTCTTTACACAGCACAAGCCCTTGGAGACGATCGTGCCGCGTCGCCGGATTGCGCCGGATTGCGCCGGATTGCGCTGGATTGCGCCCGGTATGTCCGGGTGCTGTAATGCGTACACCGCGCCGGCGTAGGCGCGCTCCAATGAAATAGCTGCGGGAGCAGCGGCGAAAATGACCCAGAATATCTACGACGATCCCGGCTTCTTCGCGGGATACAGCCAGCTCGGGCGTTCGGTGCACGGCCTGGCAGGCGCTGCGGAATGGCCCGCGCTGCGTGCCTTGCTTCCCGCCCTGCACGGCCTTGACGTGGCCGATCTCGGCTGCGGCTTCGGCTGGTTTTGCCGCTGGGCGCGCGAACAGGGCGCGGCGACGGTGCTTGGGCTCGACGTTTCGGAGAAGATGCTGACGCAAGCGCAAGCATCCTCGGCGGATAGCGCGATTACCTATGCCAAAGCGGACCTCGAAGCACTCGAACTGCCGGAGGCTGGTTTTGATCTGGCCTATAGCTCGCTCGCCTTTCACTACATCGTCAATCTGGCGGGCCTGCTCAAAACCGTTCATCGGGCACTGCGGCGAGACGCCTCACTCATCTTCTCGATCGAGCATCCGATCTATATGGCCTCGCGGCATCCGGGCTGGATCATCGGTGCTGACGGGCACAAGACCTGGCCCGTCGACAGTTATCAGCAGGAAGGCGCGCGTGTGACGAACTGGCTAGCCGACGGGGTCGTCAAGCAGCACCGCACGGTCGGCACACTGCTCAATCTGCTGATCCACACGGGTTTCAGCATTGCGCACGTCGAGGAATGGGGCCCCACCGGAGAGCAGGTCGCGGCCCACCCGGAGCTCGCCGAAGAGCGCGAGCGGCCGATGATGTTGCTGATCTCGGCGCGCCGCTGATGCGCTGACCCATGCAGGGATACTGGCGGGCCGCCGCAAGCTGCGCGGCGCCCGCCGTCCCCCTCCCTTGCGAATCAGCTACCCGTCAACTGACGCAAGCTATCCAGGGTTTCCGAATAGGTGCCCGTCTGTCCATTCGCCGTGACCGATATATTGACCGTCGAGTTGCCGCCGGGCGTGATGCTCTCCACCGCGTTGTCACCCGACAGTTGAATCACACCGCCCTGCACCACACCGTTGCTGATGGTGACCGGCGTCGGCGTCGTGACGTTGAATGCGATCACCGCATCGCTCGCCTGCACACTGATCCCGCCGCTCGTCGACACCGTGTCGCCGGAAGGGTCGGAGTCGTGCACACGAGAGTAGCTAAGCGAAGTAATCGAGATCGTGCCGCTCACGTTTCCCGAGGTCGCCGCATGCGTGATATTGAGCGTCACGCTCGGCGAACTCGCGGTGGTCGTCGTCACGCCGGTTGCGGCGTCATAGCTCATCGTGAAGGTAGCCGTGCCGTTTAGCACCGTGGTGCCGTTCGACGAAACCAAGGTCAGGTTGTTGGCGCTCTCGACCGCCGTGTACGACCAGTTCGCCGTATCGTCACCCACCACCCCTTGCGCGCTTTGCACCTGCACCGTCACCGAACCGCTGACCGTGGCGCTGCTCGACACGCCGGGCGCGCTCACCTGGCCCACGCATTGATTGAAGTTGACTGTTGCCGTTTCACCGCCTTGCAACCCGGACGTACCGGCATTTTGCGTGGCGACCACGATCGAGCCGCTGGCAGGACACACCGTCGTCGCCGTGGCGGTGCTCGCGCTCACGCTGCTCACCAGCGATTGCACAACCGATGTATAGATGGCCGCGACGCCCGGACCGGACAATATTCCAAACGCCGCCGCATAGCGCGCAACCGGTTCGCTTTGCACCGCCGTGGAGAGCTTCAACTGATTCGAAGCCGCGCTGCTCGCGGCGCTCCCCGACCCGCTTCCTCCGCCGCCGCACGCGCTCAACAAGGCCGTTGCTGCGACGAGCGCCGCCGCAGCGATTGACCGTGACGCCTGATACCAAGACATGCCTGCTCCACTCTATAAAAATGCCGGCGTGCACACGGTTACGCCCTTTGCAAACGAGGCGCATCGCACGCCTCTTTTATCAGATGAATCGACCCGCCCCGCGGCTCCGTGCGCAACACGAACAGGTCAATGGGTGAAGCGATTATCGAAGCGAGGCGAGACAGGCAATCTCACGAATAGGCCTTAAAAAACGGCTCAAATCTATTCAGTAAACCGAATCATCTGACGATACGGCAATACTTACCCGCATAAAATTCCGGTTTCGCGAACTAACGGCTCACAATTGCGAACTGCTGCGTGAATGCCCTCTTGTTCGCGCATTTGAACCGCTCGATCAAACCGTAAAGTCTGCTCCACGAGTGGATCCCTTTACGGAGAAGGTGCGGTGAAACAGGTCAAAATTGCGGCTCTGGTCGCAGCAATCGCGATGCTCGCGGCAGGCGCCGCACATTCGCAAGAAGTGTATGTTCAGGGTGGCTCGCTTGGCGCGGGTGTCGGCGCGGCAATGCCGCTCAACTCGTGGGCTGGGGTGCACGCCGAACTCGAAGGCCTTGGCTTTTCGCACTCGGTGAACGTGGACGGCAATCAATACGACGGCCACCTCAGACTGTTGCAAGGCGGCCTGTACCTGGATCTGTTTCCGTTTTCGTCGAGCGGCTTTCGCGTGACCACCGGTGCGCTAATCAATGACGACCAGTTGCAGGCGCACGCCGTCCCCAACGCGGACGGCAACTACAAGATTGGCAACGACTATGTGCCGGCAGTCGGCCCCGCGCCATCCGCCACCGCGACGCTACCGCGGGTGATGCCGTATCTCGGCATCGGCTATGGCCACAAGCCGGTCACCAAAGGCTTTGGTCTGACGCTTGATCTCGGCGTGGCTTATGGCCGTCCGCGTGTGTCGTATAGCGTGCCGCAGATCTACACGCTCTTCACGACTCAGGCCAATATCGACCAGGAAGAACAGAATCTGGACAACAAAGCGGACCGCTACAAGCTGTATCCGGTCGCCCAGATCGGTTTGACCTATCGGTTCTGAAAGGCACGCCGCGACGTCCACTCAAGAAAAATGCCGCCGACCCGTAGTGGGCCGGCGGCATTGCCGTGAGTTTCGTTTAAAGCGACGAACTTACGTGCTTGCGTCGTTCGCACCTTCATCGCGGGCGGGGTGAATCTTGTGCGTGACTTCGTCAAGCTTGTCACCCAGCATACGCCGCACGACCACATAGAACACCGGGATCAGCAGCAGGCCGAAGAAGGTCGCAAACAGCATCCCGCCAATCACCCCCGTGCCGATCTCATGCCGGGAGGATGCACCGGCGCCGGTCGAGAGCACCAGCGGCAACACCCCAAGAATGAAGGCCATCGAGGTCATCAGAATTGGCCGCAAGCGCTGCTTGCCCGCGGTCAGCACGGCGTCGTACAGCGTCATGCCGTGAGCCTGGCCTTCCACGGCGAACTCCACGATCAGAATGGCGTTCTTGGCCGCCAGACCGATCACGGTCACGAGACCGATCTTGAAGTAGATGTCGTTCGGCACGCCGGTCAGCAGACAGAACGTCAGCATGCCGAGCATGCCAAGCGGCACCACCAGCAGCACGGCGACCGGAATCGACCAGCTTTCGTACAAGGCCGCGAGACACAGGAACACCACCACGATCGACAGGACCATCAGCAGCGTCGCCGAGTTACCCGCGATGATTTCCTGGTAGGACTGACCCGTCCAGTCCGCGGCGAAACCTGCTGGCAACTGCGTGTCGATAATGTGCTGGACCGTCGCCATGGCCTGCCCCGTGGAATAACCCGGCGCAGGGTTGCCCACGATTTCGATGGCGGAGTAGCCGTTATAGCGCGGCAGCGCCACCGGGCCGACATCCCAATGCGCCTTCACCACGCTCGACAGCGGCACCATGTTGTACGGACTGAGCGAGGTATCGGTTGCCGAGGAGTTGACCTGAGTCAGGTAGCCACTGGTATTGGTGGTACTTGAGGCGCTGCTGGTCGTGCCCGACGACGCGCTGGTAATGCCGCTTGGCGTATAGATGTGCTGGAACGCGTCCAGGTCCATCCGGTACGGCGCATCGGCCTGGAGATACACGCGCTTGACACGGCCGCCGTAGGTGAACTGATTCACATAGTACGGCGCGAGCTCCATCTGGATGGAGTTGTAGACATCCGTGAGCGAGAGCCCCATGGCCTGCGCCTGGACGCGGTCGACGGAGATCTGCAACTGCGGCGCCTCAGGCAGCGAATTGGGACGAATGCCGTACAGCGTCGAATCCTTGGCGGCATTGCTGAGCAGGAGGCCTTCCGCACGCGCCAGTTCCGCGCGCGACTGACCCGCACGAGCCTGCAGATACATGTCGACGCCGCCGAACTGGCTCAAGCCGCGGATCGTCGGCAAGTTCACCGCGAAGACCTGCGCCTCCGGCATGCCATGCAGAATCCGGTTGACCTGGGGAATCAGCTGCATCGCGGTTTGCGAGCGTACGCCCCAGTCGGTCAGCTTGATAAACGCCATGCCCACGTTTTCGCTGCTGCCCACGAAGCTGAAGCCTTCGACCTGGAACACGCTGTCGATGTCCTTGGCGATGGCACTATGCTCGAGCCGGTTCGACATCGCGGTCATCGCCGCATCCGTACGCTGGAGCGTGGCGCCAGTCGGCAGATTGACGAGGGCGAGAATGAAGCCCTGGTCTTCGTCCGGCACGAAGCTGGTTGGCAAGCGCGTGTACAGGAAACCCGCCAGCACCGCCAGCAGCACGAACACAATCATCCAGCGCGGCGCATGACGAACCGCACCGCCGATCTGCCTGAAGTAGGTCTTGTTGACCCGATCGAAGCCGCTGTCGAACCAGCGGAACACGATGTTTTTCTTGTGGTGGTCGGTCGGCTTGAGAATCGCGGCACACAGCGCCGGCGTGAACGACATGGCGAGGAACGCCGACATCGCCATCGAGACTGCAATCGTCAGCGCGAACTGCGCGTAGATGATGCCGGTCGCGCCCGGCTGCAAGGCCGAAGGAATGAACACGGCCGACAGCACGACGGTGATCGCGATAATGGCGCCGGTAATCTGGCCCATCGCCTTGCGGGTCGCCTCCCGAGGCTGGAGATTCTCCTCGGTCATGATGCGCTCGACGTTCTCGATCACGACGATCGCATCGTCCACCACAATGCCGATGGCGAGCACCATCCCGAACAGCGTAAGCTGGTTGAGCGTGTAATGCAGCAGCGAAAGGCCGATAAACGTGCCCAGCAACGCAACCGGAATGACGAGCGTCGGAATGATCGTGGCGCGCAGGTTCTGCAGAAAGATCAGCATCACCACGAACACGAGCGCGATAGCTTCGATCAGCGTGCGGACCACGTCGGTGATCGACGCGGTAATGAACGGCGTCGTATCGTAAGGCACATTCCAGGTGACGCCCGGCGGCAGATCCTTGGCGAGCACGGCCATTTCCGCCTTCACCGCCTTGGCCACAGCCAGTGCGTTGGCGCCCGGCAGCAGGTAGACGCCCATGCCGCCTGCCGCTTTGCCCTTATAGACAGCAGCCGAGCCATAGCTCTGCGCGCCGAAGCTGATACGCGCCACGTCGCTCAGCCTGACCACCGTGCCGTTGTTGTTGGTGAGCAGAATGATGTCGTTGAACTGCTTGATCGAGGAGAACAGCGAGTCGCCCGACACGGTCGCGGTGAACACCTGGCCCTTGACCGCCGGATCGGCGCCGAGCGAACCCGTCGCGAACTGCGCGTTCTGTGCACTGACGGCGTTGAGCACCTGCGTCGTCGACAAGCCGTAGCCCTGCAGCTTGTCCGGATTCAGCCAGATACGCACGGCGTATTCCGAACCCAGCATGAAGGTGTTGCCCACGCCGTTCACCCGCGCAATCACCGGCTGGATCTGCGAGGCAACAATGTCGCTCAGACGCGGGGCGTCGATGGCAGGGTTGCTCGACTGCAGCGAGATGAACATCAGAATGTCCGGGCTCGCCTTGGCAACCACCACGCCTTGCTGAGTCACCTCGGCCGGCAACAGCGGCTGCGCAAGAGCAACCTTGTTCTGCACCTGCACTTCCGCCGTATCCGGATTGGTGCCGGTAGCGAAGCTCAACGTGATGGTGACCGTGCCGTTGGAATTGGAGGCCGAGTTGAAGTACAGCAGGTTGTCGATGCCGGTCAACTGCTGCTCGATCACCTGAGTGACGGTCGATTCCATGGTCGCCGCGCTGGCGCCAGGGTAGGTTGCCGTGACGGTCACTTCAGGCGGTGCGATGTCCGGATAGGAGTCGATGCCGAGATTCAGCATCGCAATCACCCCTATCAGGCAGATCAGGATCGGGATCACCCAGGCAAAGACTGGGCGATCGATAAAAAACTTTGGCATGGGACGGCGTCCTTATTGTGCGTTGCCGGAGTTCTGAGCAACTGCTGCCGTGGCGGAACCACCTTGCGGAGCGGCGGGAGCCTGCCACGGGCTTGCCTTGACCTGAGCACCCTCGTGCGCGCCTTGCAGACCCGAGACGATCACCTGGTCTCCGGCCGCAAGGCCGCCGGTGACGATCCAGTTGTTGCCGGCGCTGTCGGTTGCCGTGACGTCCTTGCGCGCAACCTTGCTGTCCGCACCGACAACGAGTGCGTAGGCGCCTACCGTGTCGCGTTGCAGCGCCTGCTGCGGCACGAGGAAGATGTTGCTCTGCTGGCCGAGGTTGACGTTCATCGTCACGTACATGCCCGGCAGCAGCGTGTGCTGCGGGTTGGCCACAAGCGCGCGCAGGTTCACGGCGCCGGTGGTGGCGTTCACGGTGACGTCCGAGAAATCCAGCGTGCCCAGCTGGTTGTACTTGCTGCCGTTGGGCAGGACGAGTTGCACGGTCGTCTTGTCCGGCTGGGAAAGCGCGACGTTGCCGCGGGCGCTTGCTTCGCGCAGCGTCAGCAGATCGGCCGCACTGATCGTGAAATTCACGTAAAGCGGATCGACCTGGTTGACAGTCGTGAGCAAGGTTCCGCCCGAACCGGCGTCGGCCGTGCTGCTGCCCACCACGGCGCCGACGGTGACCTGCTGCTGGCTGGCAATGCCGCTAATCGGCGAGGTCACCTTCGTGTAGCCGAGGTTGACCCGCGCGCTGTCCACCAGCGCCTGATCGGCCTTGACCTTGGCAGCATCGGAGCGAACCGTTGCATCGGCGTTGTCGACGGTCTGTTGCGACACGGAGCCGACCGGCAGGAGCTTGTGATAACGCGCCGCGTTGACCTTGTCGTTCTGATACGTCGCCTCGTCTTCGCCGAGGACGCCCAGGTCGTTGTTGAGCTGCGCCTGATAGTAAGAGGGGTCGATCTCGAACAGCACCTGGCCGGCCTTAACGTCACTGCCTTCCTTATAGACGCGTTTGGTGAGAACACCGGAAACGCGCGCCGTGACGTTGGCGCTCAGATAAGGCGAAAGACGCCCGACCAGATCTCTCGTCAGCGCAGTGGTCTGCGGCTGGACAGTAAGCACCCCCACCTGGGCCGGCGGCGGCGCGGGCGGCTGGCTGTGCCCGCCGCAACCATACAGGGCAAACATGGCGAACAGGCCTACGCCCAGCAAGGGTATTGACTTCATGGAGACTCCGTTTTTTCCCGATTCCCGATGCCCCGATGCCAGTTGCTGCACATAAGCGCAGGCGTACTGGACATTCCATTCGCGCGAGCGATCACGTGTATGGCGATCTTTCATTGCGACAGGACTCCTGATGTTTGTTCCGATGGCCGCTGCGCGGAGGTCGCGCTGGTGCTTACTGCGGCCCCTTTGGTGTCATCCCACTGCCAGCCGCCGCCCAGATTCTTGACCAGCGTCACGCTGCTCTGCGTCAGCAGCGCCTGCGTGTCCTTGAGGTTTTGCTCGGCCTCCAGCAGCGTGAGCTGCTGGTTCAGCACGTTTTGCTCGCTCGCGGTGCCGGCCTGCAACTGGGCCTGCTGGCTGGAGAAAAGCTGCTGGTTGCGCTGGTAGATGCTGGCGAACGACTGCTCCTGCGATTGCAGGTGGTTATACGAAGACAGGCTGTCCTCGACGTTCTGGAATGCCGTCAGCACGGTTTGACGATAGGTTGCAACCTGTTCGTCGTAGGTCGCCTCGGCCTCGTGGACGGCCGCGCTGCGCGCGCCGCCGTCGAAGATCGTCGCGGCGAGATCCGGGCCGAGCGTCCAGAAGCGGCTCGGCAGCGAGAACAGGTGCGCGAGCGTATTGTGCTCGAAACCCCCTTCCGCGGAGAGCGTCAGCGTCGGGAAGAACGCCGCCTCGGCGACGCCGATCTTGGCGTTGGCCGCGGCGGCCGTGCGCTCCGCGCTCACCACGTCATAGCGCCGCTCCAGCAGTTGTGACGGGAATCCCAGCGGCACGGAAGGCGTGGCGAAGGCATAGTCGTTCTGCGGCGGCAGCGTAAAGCTGGCCGGCGGCGTGCCGATCAGCACCGCGATCGCATGCTCGTCCTGTTCGCGCGAAATCTCGGTGGTTTGCAGGTCGGCAATCACGACTTCCAGGTTGTCCTGGGCCGTCAGCACGTCGTCGCTCGAGTTGATGCCCTGGCGAAAGCCGGCCTGGGTCATCTCGAGAATGCGGGCGTCTATCTGCTGTTGCTGCTTGAGCAGATTGATGTCGATATCGGCCTGGCGCAAGGCGAAGTAGTCGGAGGCGACACTGGCCGCAATCGAAAGGCGCTCGCCGGCGAGCTGGGCGTCGCTCGCCTGGGCGCTGGCTTTGGCCGACTCGATCTCGCGCCGGAATTGCCCCCACAGGTCGAGCTCCCAGCTCGCCGAGACATCCGCGGTGGCCAGGTTGGTGATGGTGCCCGGGTAAGTCGTGGCGGCGCTGGGACCCGAGCCGCTACGCGATCCGGACAGCCCAGCCCCTACAGTGGGGAACAGGGTCGAGACATTGGCGTCGACCGTGGCCTTGGCGAGCCGGTAGGCCGCTTCAGCCGCGACGATGGACTGATTGGCTTTCAGCGACTGGTCCACAAGGTGGGACAGCGTATCGTCGTGGTAGTCGAGCCACCAGGTGCTTGAAATCGAACCCTGCGGATTCGCCTGCGCGCGCTGCCAGTCGGCCCCCTCCTTGAAGGTGGCCGGAATCTCCTGCGCGGGCTTGCGATAGTCGGGACCAACGGCGCATGCCGCCACGAAAAGCGATGCAGCGAGCGCACAACCGGCTCGCACGACGCGCCAGGAAGGCGGCGCCGGCGTGCGGCTGCCGCCGGGTGCACGTGACATTAAGGTCGACCGGGAGAGGTACGCTTCCCTGGTAGGACTGCTCATCTTCACAACATGGAGAGCGAGTCGACCGAGTGGAGACAGGTTGCTCAAGTGAACTCCGTTTAGCCGTATACGTATACAAAACTTCGGAGACCATCGAATACCTCGATGGCATCCGCAAACAGGTGAGCACCACAAGGACTGCTGGACCCGGCAACATTGGATCGCACCGGGAGCATACACGTTAATCCTGGCCGGCGAGCGGAACGCGCCGACGGCCTTAACGAAATCCGAACGCAGCGGCAACCTTAAATGAAATTCGAACGCACCGGCAACCATAAATGAATTCGCGGCTCGATAAATTTCACTTTGAAATAATCCGAAAAACGTGCTAATGCCAGCCGCCTGTTGCGGCAGCTATGATCGGGCCATCAGATCTAATGGGCGGTCGGTGTGTCGCGGGACATCCAGACGCAACCGACATCGGACGAGAGATATGAGGCGGACGAAAGCGCAAGCGCTGGGCACGCGCGCAACGATACTCGATGCAGCGGAAGCCGTGTTTTTCATTCACGGCGTGACGCAAACCACCCTGGATGAAATTGCTGATGCGGCCGGTGTGACACGCGGGGCGATCTATGGGCATTTCCGAAATAAAGATGCCGTATTCGACGCTATTGTTCAAAGATCCGCTCTACCGCTCGATCCGTTTTACGTTTCCTCACCGGCGGACGACCCCAATCCATTGGGCACGTTGCGCGCCGAACTTGAATGGCGTCTGCGTCGTGCACTGCTCGACCCGCAGACGCGGCACCTTTACGGCATCGTGTTTGCGCGATGCGAGTCCGGCGATGAGACGGCTCCATTCTGGCGGCGCGTGCGGGCATCCAGCCGGCTTGCCGAGATGCAGATCGAACAGGCCCTGCGCCATGCCATTTCACGCGAGCAGCTATCCGCCGATCTGGATGCGTATCAAGCCGCCTTGTTTATTCACGCCACGCTTACAGGAGTCTTTCGCAAAGACCTGCTAAGGCGCAGACACAACGCCCGACTGAATCTCGGTAGGATTGTCGGCATGACTTTTCAGTGTCTGACGCAGCACTGAACCACGCGCCGGGCGACCTGTTCGCGCGCTCACATGTCAAATGGACCTGATAGGAGTGTGTTCGTGGATAGTGAAACAATTCAGGTTCTGCTTGTAGATGACGATGCCGGATTGCGCGATCTACTTAGAACGTTTTTCCAGCAACGCGGCATCGAGTTTTCGGTGTTGCACAACGCGACCAATCTGGCAAACCGGTTGGCGCTCGAGCGGCCGTCGATCGTGGTGCTCGATGTGATGATGCCCGGCGTCGACGGACTGACCGCTCTCAGGCAACTGCGCGAGGCGGGCGACGGGATTCCGGTCATCATGCTGACCTCGCTTGCAGAAGATGTGGATCGGGTGGTGGGACTGGAGTTCGGCGCCGACGACTATCTCGGCAAGCCCTTCATGCCGCTCGAACTGCTGGCGCGTATCAAGGCGGTGCTGCGCCGCCACTCGAACCCGGTACCGCTGCCGGCCGCGGCGCGCCAGGGAACCTACCGGTTCGGCAAGTTCCGTCTCGACATCGCGGCGCGCGCCCTGTATAGCGACGACAAACGGGTCAAGCTGACCGGAACGAACTACGCCCTGCTAGAAGTGCTCGTGACACATCCGATGGAAACCCTGTCACGCGCCAGGCTGCTCGACCTGCTCTACGGCCCCGATGTGGACATCACCGAGCGCGGCATGGACCTCGCGGTATGGCGCCTGCGCAGACTGCTGGAGGAAGACCCCTCGCAGCCATGCGTGATCCAGACCGTGCGCGGTGTCGGTTATATGTTCGTGCCGAGTGACAGCGACGATGAGAAACCCCTTTAACACGATCTTCGGGCGCGCAGCACTGATGACGACCAGCCTGCTCGTGCTGGCCTACATTGCCTCGCTGTTCGTACTCGGCCGCGAAGCCAATCAGTTGCATGCCGAACATGAATCTCGCGGCATCGAAGTGGTGGAAGAAGCCCGCCGCGACGGCATCGAAGCGGCAAGGCATATTGCTTCGGCACTCGGCGTGAATTACCTGAACGCAAACGATGCGACGCCGGGCAACGGGCCACCCTCGCTGCGGGAGACCCACGGACTGTACGAGAACGCGCTGCGCGAAAGTCTGCCTCCGGGCAGCCGGGTCGTGCTGGCAGCCGACACGGGCACGGTCTGGGTGCGCTATGCCGGCGACCAGAACTGGATCCGCATACCGGACGCCACCCTGACCCAGGGCCGCTTGCACAGCGCGTTGGGCCTGATGCTTGCTCTTGCGATCCTCGTCGCGTTCCTCGGGGCGTGGCAGGCGCAGCGGCCGCTACGCAGGCTCGCCAAGGCGGCACGGGAATTTCGCATTGGCGTGAGCACGCCCGTCGTCAAGGTGAGCGGCCCGCGCGAAGTGGCGGAGCTGATCGTCAGCTTTAACGAAATGATTCAGCAGATCAGCGAATACGAACAGGAACGCGCCATGATGCTGGCGGGCGTCGCTCACGATTTGCGCACCCCGCTCACCCGGATGCAGGTCCGGGCCGATCTGCTGCCCGCCGGCGCCGAGCGGGTCGGCTTTATCGGCGACGTGGAATCGCTCGGCAGGATCGTCAGGCAGTTTCTGGATTTCGTGCGCGACCGCGCCGACGGCTCCCCGCTGGTCCCGGTCGACGCCTTCTGCCAAAGCCAATACGGCAGCGTGCCGCATGACGAGGACACCGAGGACTCGCTGGTAAAACTGGACCTGCGGGCCGGCGGCGCCTTCCGCCTGCCGCTGGTCGATCTCGACCGCATCCTCGTCAACCTGCTGGAAAACGCCATGACCTATGGCGAACCGCCCGTCGAAATCACCACGTCCACGCAGCACGGCAAATGGGTCATGACGCTGCGCGACCACGGCCCAGGCATTCCCGACGATCAGATGGAGCACGCGCTGCAACCGTTCGTGCGCCTCGACGACGCTCGCGGCGGGGATGCCCACTGCGGCCTGGGACTCGCGATTGTGCGCAGGCTGGCACGCCGCAACGGCGGCACGCTGTGCGTCGCCAACGCGCCGGATGGCGGCCTGCTGGTCAGGCTGATTTTTCCGGAACGGGCAGCGTAAATCGCTTGAGCCACGGCGCGGCCGCGTCGCCGCCCGTTTATGACGCGTAGCGCGCGAGGAACATATCCGCCGCCGATTCCGCCACGTGCTTCTGCTGCTCTTTCGTCAGGGGCGGCTGGCCCATCGTCACCTGCGGCCAGAATGCGAAGGCTTTCACCATGCCTTGCAATTGCAGCGATGCGAAGGCTGGATCGGCCGTCCTGAGACGGCCATCGGCAGCCGCTGCGCGGATCCACACGGTCAGGTCTTCTTCGCGCTCGCCCATGCGCGCCACCATATCGCGCGCGCGCTCCGGCGAATGAATGCCGGCCGCGATCGCCACGCGTGCAAGCGAGAGAAACGCCTCGTCGTTCAGCAGGCTCAGCTTCTTCGTCAGCAACTGCAGCAACTGCCCGCGCAACGGCTTGCTGACCGAGTAAGGGGGCGCCTTGCCCGCGTCGCTCGAGTCCCACAACTGCCGCAGAATCGCGGCGAACAGCGCTTCCTTGCTCGGGAAATGGTTATAGACGGTGCGCTTGGAGACACCCGCGCGGGCGGCAACGCGGTCCATGCTGGTGGCGTCGAAGCCGGCGGCGAGAAATTCCTCGATGGCCGCGCCGATCACGGCAGCGCGCTTGCGATCGGTCAGGCGAAGGGATTGGCTAGTGTCGTCCATGAATAAATTTTACACCAGGCAGTTTACTTTTTTTCAGGATAAACTACACTGAACAGTCTACTTTTCGTATCGGGACGTCTCCCATGGCATCGTTTGGCGCTTCTATTCGCCGTACTCTGGGCCTCACCGCCGCCCGGCGCGGGCGTGACTCGTTCAGTGCATCGGAGCAGCACGACGGCGAGCGCTTTCGCAACGTCAAGCCGCGTCCCGTCGAAGGACTCGGCAAGACCCTGGGCATCATGTGGAACATGCTGCTCAACAAGCCGGACGACACCGTGCCGGCAGGCGCCCTGCCCGTCGATGCGCTGACGCGCGAACAGCTCGACGCCGCGCCCGAGCGCAGCCTGTACCGGCTCGGGCATTCCACCATGCTGCTCAAGCTGCGCGGCCAGTTCTGGCTGACCGACCCGGTGTTCGCGGAACGCGCATCGCCGTTCCGCAACCTCGGTCCGAAGCGTTTTCATGCGCCGCCGATTGCGCTTGCCGACTTGCCGCCGCTGCGTGGCGTGATCCTCTCGCACGACCATTACGACCACCTGGACCGCGAGACGGTGCTTGCGTTAGCCGAGACGACCGGCGTATTTCTGACGCCGCTGGGCGTGGGCGACCGGCTGGTCGAGTGGGGCATCGACGCCTCCAAGGTGCATCAGTTCGACTGGTGGCAAGGCATTGAAATCGACGGCCTGTCGTTTACCGCCACACCCGCGCAGCATTTTTCCGGCCGCAGCCTGTTCGACGGAAACAGTACCTTGTGGGCCTCGTGGGTCATCGTCGATGGCGACCTGCGGGTGTTCTTCAGCGGCGACACGGGTTACTTCGACGGTTTCAAGAGCATCGGCGAGCGGCTCGGCCCGTTCGACGTGACGCTGCTGGAAACCGGTGCGTACGACGCGCAATGGCCCTACGTCCACATGCAGCCTGACCAGACGGTGCAGGCCCATGTGGATTTGCGCGGCCGCTGGCTCGTGCCGGTTCATAACGGCACCTTCGATCTGGCAATGCACCGCTGGCAGGAACCGTTCGAACGCGTGATGGGACTCGCCGCAGCACGCGGCATCCTGCTCGCGACACCCCGTATGGGCGAGCGGCTGGACCTGGCCGCGCCGCACCGTGGCCAGCGGTGGTGGCGCGACGTGAGCGAGGTCGCCGAAGAACCAAAGACAACGCGACGCGGGTTCGCATGCCGCGATGCCGGACAAGGAAATTCGTAGGCCCGGGTCTACGCGGCAATGAATGCAGCGCTGAAAAAGAATGGCTTATTGAATTGACAATTCTGAGCTTGAGTTTCTTCAATGAAACGAGAGGAATTGTTCAGACCAATTTCGGCGATAGGCAACTAATAAAATTAAAACCTTGCCTATCGGCCGCTTCTCTCGCCAACATCCGAGTCCGGCGACTGCCGAAAACAAAGCAAGCGCACTCACCGCTTTCAGCCCGATGACAATACATCGCGGCATTTGACATTTAAGGCAACCGTCCTGGCAATCGCCTCCGATAGTTGACAATCCTTAACAATCGCCATCTCCCGGCCGGCGCGGATTATCTTAAAATTGGCCGCCCGCCGCGAAACATCAACCGCGCAATCTCGGCATCGACTTTTTAGTCACCCGATTTTGACGCATCAGTGGACGTCTCACACCTGCTCTGTGTCGAGCCACTCGCACCACTCGCCGTGGCGGATATCGACGCGACGAGCCGGTCCACACACGATCCGCTCCTGCCGCGCCCGGGCGATAGCCCAAATGGGTGACAGACGCATGCGTTGAGCGTGCCGATGTGACCGAGCAGCTCGCCTCAATATCCGATTGTCTATCGTCACCATGACTACAGCCCCGACTTCCATGGCCCCCGCGGCAACCGTGCTCCTGGTCGATGATCAACCGATTGTCGGCGAGGTGATCAGACGTGCCCTGGAAAGCGAAAGCGGCGTTCATCTGCACGTTTGCACGGACTGGCGCGAGGCGCTGGCGATGGCTTGCCGCGTCAAGCCGACTGTGATTCTGCAGGACCTGATCATGCCCGGCATGGACGGACTGGATCTGGTGCGCAACTATCGCGCGACGCCTGCGCTCGCCAACGTGCCGGTGGTGGTGCTTTCGTCGCGGGAACAGCCTACCGTCAAGAGCGACGCATTCGTTGCCGGAGCCAACGACTATCTGGTCAAGCTGCCGGATGCAATCGAGCTGATCGCGCGCATTCGCTACCATTCGGCCTCCTACATTAGTTTGCGCCAGCGCGACGATGCCATGGACTTTCTCTCTCATGACATGCGCTCGCCACAAACCTCCATTCTGGCGTTGCTTGCGCTGTATCGCACAGAACACGGGACGCTGCCCCCGCTCCTCGAGCGTATTGCCACGCACGCCACCCACGCACTGGAACTCGCGGACGGCTTTCTTCATCTGGCTCGCGCGCAATCGGAATGGCGCCAGTTCGAAATGGTGGACTTGAACGAGATGGTGATCGATGCGGTCGACCAGCTCTGGGAGAAGGCGGTCAGCAAAGGGTGTCAGATCCACGTCGAGGCGCCTGAAGCAACATTCGCCTATTTCGCCGACCGGCTGCTACTGAGCCGCCTCGTCACCAACCTGCTCGACAACGCGCTGAAATACGGCCCCGAAGCCGCAACCGTGCGCTGCATTCTGGCCGATACGCCGGAGGGCATCCTGATAGGCGTCGAGGACGAAGGGCCGGGCATCCCCGCCAAGGAATCGGATCGGGTTGCGGAACGCTTCGTCCGGCTGCCCTCGGGCGTGATCGACGACGAGAGCGGATTCGGGCTAGGTCTCGCGTTTGTCAATTTCACCGCGGCCAAGCATCGCGGCCGCATTGTCATGAATCGCACGCCGCGAGGTTTCATGATTGGCGCCTTGTTGCCTAAAGACGAGCGGCCCGCATAAAGTCCTGATATCCGGTAAAGCTTGCCGAAGAATTGCAAGCTCAGTTCCATTTACCGAGACTGCCGATATGCGATGCATTCGCACCGCATATTTCGACGAGAGAAAAACCTGTTGGGTGCGGTCTATCCACTCAAATAGCGGCCTATTCGTTCGTGCTCCATTTTTTTTAATTTAATTGTCTGATCATTACAGAGGTAGACGAGTTACATTTTGAGTGACTGCCATTCCGAGGGCACCACTCATGATCAGAAAAACAATTCATGCCGCATTTCTTGGCGCATTGATTGCGGTAAGTGCGGCAATTGCACCGGCCTGTCAGGCGCAATACACCACCGACTGGATCGCGAACACATATGGAACCCTTGCCGCGCATGTGGGCAACACGGCGCGTTCAATGTGGGTCGCGCCCGAGGGTGTTATCTATACGGCATCTTTCTGGGACGAAAACGAGGGCGGAGTCGCGATCTACCAGAACGGCGTCAGCATCGGTTCCATCGGCATTCACAACGAGTTTCAGGGTGGCGCCATTACGGGCAATGCCACTTCGATCTTCGCCGCGTTGCAGTCCGGCACCCCTTACGGCAGCGCTGCGGTGGGAAGATACAACCGGGCCACCCAGAAGCGCGACCTGGTCATCGACGTCAGCGTGTGGAATGCCGTGAGCAAGGCCGATGTCATCACAGGACTCGCAACGGCGGGCTCACTCCTCTACGCGAGCGACTTTTTTGACAATCGCGTCCGGGTCTTCACCACCGATGGCGTCTGGCAGCAGGACATCAAGATCTCGAGTCCCGGCGCGCTTGCGCTGGATGGCGCGGGAAATATCTGGGTCGCCCAGAAGAACGCCGCGGCAATCGTCGAATTCAGTGCGGCCGGCGCCCCGCTCGACACCATCCAGATGCCCGCAGCCTCGCGGCCGTCCGCGCTTTATTTCGATGCGGCGTCCGGCCGGCTCATGGTGGGCGACGAAGGCCCCGACATGAACATCAAGCTTTACAACATCTCGGGCACGCCGACACTGGCCGGCACCTTCGGCATACAGGGCGGCTATCTCGACACTACCAGCGGCATCAAAGGCCAGGTTGGCGACAAGCGCTTTACCCGCATCGTGGGTATCGGCAAAGACTCGGCCGGCAATCTGTATGTGCTCAACAACCCGTGGGGTGGAAGCTGGGACCTCGGCCGCAACGGCGGCACCGACATTCACGCGTACAACAGTGCCGGCACCCTGCAGTGGAAGCTCCAGTCCCTCAACTTCGAGGGGGTCGCAGCGCCGGATCCGTCCACAGACGCCGCCTACTTCTATGGCGGCACCAACATCTACACAGGCAGCGCCGGCGGCACCTTCGTTGCGAACACCGTCGATCCGTTCGAGTATCCGTCCGATCCACGCCTGAACATGAACGATACGGAGCGCGACGAGCACTTCGGCCAACTCGTCACGGTCGGCGGGAATCGCATTCTCGTGGCGTCCGGCCAGAATCCCGCCGCCTTTTACTTCTTCCACTTCAACGCGGCGAACGGCTACATTGCCATACCGGACGCCTCGCTTCCGGGTCGCGCGTTCGATACGACACGACCGGTCACGGGCGGATTCTGCATCGATAGCAGAGGAGGCGTGTGGGCCGGTCTGAACCGGACGAATCACATCTTCCACTACCCGCTCACCGGCTTCGATGGCGAAGGAAAACCGCTGTGGGGAGCAGCAACCACCATCTCCATTCCGGAGAGCATCCGGCCATTGACGCGCATCGTCTACCTGGCGGACAGCGACACCATGATCCTCGCACAGGGCATTGACGGGAGTCCGGACTGGACGGCGATAAAGTCGAGGATCGAGGTGTATCACGGCTGGAGCGCCGGCAATACCACCAAGCCTGATCCGGTTATCAACCTCACCAGCGCCAATCCCAAGTCGATTACTGCGGCCGGAAATTATCTTTTTGTCGGCTATGTGCACACGGTACCGAATGTGGATGCATTCAATCTCACCACAGGCCAGCTGGACACTACGCTGATCGACTCCAGTCCGGCGACGGTGGATGTGGGCAACGACGTGGATTCGATGTATGGGCTCAGGGCGTATATGAGGTCCGATGGAGAGTATGTGATCACGAAGGATAACTACAACGGCTCTAGTGTGGTGGTTTACCGGTGGACGCCGTGAGCGGTGGATGACGCTCGCCTCTATAGCTGACGCATGATCGTTTCCACAGCCTGCTCAACCGAAACGTTAGCCGTATCGACCACCAGATGCTCCGCTTCCCATGGATCATATTGACGGTCGAGCACGTTCTTCCATGTCGGTAGCGTGTGACCGGGGATATCGGCTCGCCGCCCCTCGACCCTTAAACGGTGCGTCGTTGCATCGGAACAGATCAACTCAATCTCAAGGATCCGCACACCTGCCTCAAGCGCGATATTCCTCCAGGCGCGACGCGTAATGTGCAACGAATTGACCGAGTCCGCGACGACGGTCAATCCCAGACGCAAGTTATCTCTCGCAACGGCATATCCGGCCAGATAGCCCGCCGGTCCAATATCCGTCTTCCCGTTCCCGGACGCAATGAATGCCTGCTCCAATGTATCGATACGCAGATACACCGCGGCGAGCTTGCGAGCGAGTGCTTGCGCAACCGTTGTCTTTCCGGTTCCTGGCAGTCCTCCGAAGGCGATCAGCATTGCAGATACTCATGCAGGAAGTCGGTAAGGACATTGAGACTTTCCAAAGGGACGCTCCACGATTGCGGACAAACGTGTCCAGTCAAAACGGAACTCTAGCCTGTTTTTATCTAGCAGGTGCGCCCTTACCATCTCGCTGCTCGCCGCGGATTTCACGTGCGCGTAATCGATGCGCCGCCATCGACTAGCGAGGCGGTACCGGTCACGAAGGACGAATCATCGGACGCCAGATAAAGCACTGAGCGGGCGAGTTCTTCCGGCCGTGCAACGCGCTTGAGCGCATGCAACCCGGTCACGAAGGCCTGCGACTCGGCGGTGTCGTTCATGTCGCGATACATCGGCGTGTCGACGGCGCCGGGCAAAATGGCGTTGACCCGCACACCTTGCGGCCCATACTCCGCCGCAAGCGCCTGCGTCAGGCCAATCAAGCCGGCCTTGCTCGCAGCGTATGCCGCCGTGCCAGGGAAAGCGAATGAGTAGCCGATGAACGTCGACGTAAAGATGATTGATCCCCCACCCTGTTTCAGCATCTCGGGGATCTGGTGCTTCGCGCCCAGAAAAGCGCTCGTCAGATTGGTCGCCAGCGCGGCCGACCAGCCTGCCTCCGACACGCCTGTGCTCGGCCCCATTTCGCCCAGGGTGCCGGCGTTGTTATAGGCGATATCAAGGCGTCCGAAACGGGTGACGGCCAACGCGACGAGCGCTTTCGCGAAGTCCTCTGACTGCACGTCACCCGCGAGAAACGCAGCCTCACCGCCTTCGCTGACGATTTCGGCAACGAGCGTTTCAAGCTCGGCTTCGCGGCGCGCCGCGAGCACTACCTTTGCGCCTTCCGCGGCGAACAGTTTTGCGGTGGCACGGCCAATTCCCGCACTGGCACCGGTCACGATGGCGACTTTTCCTGTCAAGCGTTGCATGTTCAATCTCCTGTTTCAGTTTTTTCGGCCAGTGCCCGATGCCTTGGCCCATGAGACGCAATATATGCTTCAGCCTAAGACTGAGAAAGGCTCAAAACATGGGTATATCATTCAGCATTTGTGAATGATCGGGAAAACACATGGATCGCTTGCGTGCCTATGAAGTCTTCGTGACCGTGGTGAATCGCGGCAGCTTCACACGTGCAGCCGATGCGCTGGAGACCTCGCCCGCCAACGTGACCCGCTATGTGAACGAGTTGGAAGCGCATCTCGGCACACGCCTGCTGAATCGCACCTCCCGCAGGCTTTCGCTCACCGAGGGCGGCGAGACTCTTTACTCGCGCTGCAAGTCCATCCTTGACGACGTCGCCGAGACTGAGGGGCTTGTGTCATTGGCGTCGGTCGAACCCCGTGGACGGCTGCGCATCAATGCACCGGTGACCTTCGGGATTCTGCATCTCGCGCCGCTATGGCCCGGGTTCATGCGGAAGTACCCCGAAGTGGAACTCGACGTTTCGCTGAATGACCGCGTGGTCGATATTGTCGAGGAAGGATACGATCTCGCCATTCGCATCTCAGGCACCGGTTCGACCAGTCACGCGGCGCGCAAGCTGGCTACCTCACGAAACATCCTGTGTGCATCGCCGGTCTATCTCGCACGTTACGGATACCCCGTTTCGCCGACGGATCTGCTCGAGCATCGATGCATCGGCTATTCGTACGCCGCCACCGGGGACGAGTGGCAACTGATCGACCGCGAGAGCACGGCTCACGCCGTAAAGGTGGACTATCACATGCGTACCAACAATGGCGATACGGCGCGGGCTGCAGCGCTCGGCGGGCAAGGCGTGATCTGGCAACCCACGTTTCTGGTCGGCAACGACCTGCGTGCCGGCACGCTGGTTCAGGTGCTGCCTGAGTATCGCTTGCCCGATATCGACGTGCTCGCGCTATATCCGAGTCGCCGGCACCTGAGTGCCAGGATACGCGCAGCCATCGATTTCCTCGTCGATGCGTTCGGCGATGTGCCACCGTGGGATCGAGACGGTACGCCCTGTTGATGCGCCGCCGCGCGTTGCTCTGCAGTTACGACGACAAGAATGTTTACATTTAATTTTCGTTTACATTACACTTGCATCACTTATCTTCCCCGATAAGTACACTTGTCAGTTCTCGACCTGCCGCCTTCCCTTGGGCGAGCAGGTCTTTTTTTGCCCATTCGCCCAACACCCGAGCCGACGCAAGCCCAAAAGACAGCCGCGGCAGAACAAGTCGCAAGGCGGGTGCGCGTCCTTTTGCACAACCGTCGACTGGGGGGCCGCGAGCCGCCGGGACTGATAAACCGCGTCGATGCTAGTAAAAACCCTGGCAACTCAAATTACGAATTCCACACATTTTTGTTACCCATATCAAACAAATTTTGACGAAACATTTCTGTGCTGATATGTTTCCGTACACGAAATGAAAGGCAATCTTACGACCGCGCTTGGGCAGCACGAGCGGGACGCCTGGCGGGCAGTGCCAGGCGCGGTTGCAAGAAGCGGGATGAAGGGGACTCAAAGGCGTTCGCTGGCACGCGGACGTTGACCCGAGCAGTTTGTCATGGTGCCAAATGCCGGGTTTTGGGTTTCCCAGACGCACAAATGTATTTTCGCTGTACTAATTAACAAGATGCCAAAGCGGAAATTGAGCTGATGTGAGGCTTCCGTTCATATAACCCGGAATTTCTGCCGCTTTAAGAATGGCTCCAATCTTATTAATTAGTATAACTACTCATTTTGTAAATTTACTAAAAATCAACGACCTAGGTGATCGTTGTCTGAGGTTCGAGGAAAAACGGAGCACTCGGATCCATGCGGTGGGGTGCCGCAAACGAAGGGGCTAGCCAGGTCTCTTCGTATAACAACTTGGCGTTAGTGGCGAGAGAGAGAAGCATGAAAAGAAAGGATTTAGGATCGGCCATCCGAAAAATAGTCTGGGCCGAAATGGCTTTGACAGCTGCGGTGGGTACCTCCGCATTCGCTCAGAGCCAACCGTCAGCAGCAGGGGTTGCGGCCGCATCATCCACGGCAGTCGCTCAGGCCAGTACGCGGGACAGCGCCACGGCGCCCGCCGCTACAGCCGATTCGGCGGTCACCGGGGGAGTCAAGCAGCTCAAGAAATTTGAGGTCACGGGCTCGCTGATCCGCACATCGGACAAAGTGGGCAATATTGAAGTCCAGACCATTACGGCAAAGGATATCCAGCAGAGCGGCTACACCACCGTGTCCGACTTCCTGCGCGGCACCGCGGCCAACTCGGCCAGCAGCTGGTCGCAGTCCACGATGAACAGCTCGGCACCGGGCGGAGCCGGCATCGCACTGCGCGGCCTGAGCGAAAAGTACACGCTGGTGCTGGTCGACGGACAACGGGTCGCCAACTACGCGCAAGCGGTGAACTTCACTGACACCTTCTTCGACGTCAACACGATTCCCCTCAGCATCGTCGATCACATCGACATCGTAAAGACAGGTGCGGTTTCGATTTACGGTTCCGATGCAATCGCCGGTGTCGTCAACATCATTACCAAGAAGAATTTCCAGGGTCTGCAGCTCGACACTCAATTGGGCAAGGCGCAGCACCCCGGCAATGGCCAGGGCAGCTTCAGCGTGCTGGGCGGCTTCGGTGACCTTAACTCCGATCGCTTCAACGTCACGGCCGCCGCAAGCTACTACCGCGACAGCGGCTCGACGCTTGCCGATCGCGACATGACGTCGTCGCAGGATTACTCGCAATATGCGGGCGGCCATGCTGCGCCGTTCGGCCCCGGCCAGCAGTCGTTCTGGGGCACGCCTGGGGGCAACACGGCGCTTAGTCCCTGCCCGCCGGGCAGCACCCCGGCAAATACGAACGGTGCTTCGTGCACGTACAACACCGCCGCCGCCACCTCTCTGACACCGGCTGTGACGCGCCTGAATGCAAAGGTACGCGGCACCTTCCGGGTTGACGACAACACGGAGGCCTACGCGGGCTTCTGGGTAAGCCGCGACGAGAACGTGCAGTTGCAGGGCCCGGCTGCGCTCACCGCCAATTCGAACGTATTCAACCCTTCCGCAGGCTCCGTCGCGCCGCTTTCGCGAACCGTGCCGGCGTCGAACCCGTTCAACCCGTTTGGCGTGCCGACGCCGATCAATCTGTCGTTCCCGAACAACGTCGGCGTGGCGGACACGGTGTCGACGTTCTGGATGGCATCGACCGGCGTCAAAGGTTCGTTCAACACGGCCAAGCTGGGGAACTGGGACTGGTCGGCCGACTACGGCCATTCCCAGAGCACGGTGGATACGACGTACACGAACCGCCTGAACGTGGCGGGCGTCGAGAACATGCTGATGAACGGCACGTATAACTTCTCGAATCCCAGCTCGACGCCTAACGGCCTGAATGGCGTGTTCACGGACGACAATCAGCAGGCGATTTCGAAGGTGGATAGCGTCACCGCCAAGACCTCGACGTCGAACCTGTTTACGCTGCCCACCGGTAACGTCGGGTTAGGCCTCGGCACGGAATTCCGCCATGAGTCGTCGGTGATCAACCCGCAGACGCTCGCGGCACAGGGCATCTCCGCACCGGCAAACGTACAGACCGTCGACAGCTCGCGCAATGTGGCAGCGGTGTTCTACCAGGTCGATATTCCGATCCTCAAGAACCTGACATTCACGCAAGCCAGCCGCTACGACCACTACAGCGACTTCGGCGGCGCCTTCTCGCCAAGCTTTGCACTGCGCTTCCAGCCGGTGCGGATGCTGACGACCTACGCGTCGTACAGCCGTGGCTTCCGTGCGCCGACGGGCGTTGAAAACTCGCAGGCGGTCTATCTCGGTCACCAGAACCTGGTCGATCCGTACGATCCGAGCGGCAAGCCGACCAAGCACTTCACCACCGAGCAGACCACCGGCAATCCGAATCTGCAGCCTGAGCACACGAAGAACTACAACATCGGCTTCCAGTTGTCTCCCGATGCGCTCACCGATATCGGCGCGGCGTTCTACAAAGTGCACATCGACGGTGTGATCGGCACGGCAGATCCAAACGCAGTGCTGCAGGCAAACAACCCGTCGACCGTGGTTCGCAATCCTGACGGTACGATCCGCTATATCGTGCAGCCGTTCGTCAACCTCGGCTCGCTCGATACCGACGGCTTCGACATGAACTTCCGCAAGGCGGTTCGCACCACCTACGGCACGTTCACGCTGACGGGCGACTGGGCCTACATGTGGCACTTCAAGCTTCGCAGCCCGGGTTCGGCACCGCAGGACTTCGCGGGCAACAACCTCGCCTTCCTGCAACCGTTCGGCGCAAGCGATCCGCGTTGGAAAGGCAATACGACACTGTCCTGGGATTTCCACGACCTGACGACCTCGTTGACCTGGCAATACACGGGGCCGTACACGAACGCGGTGGCGGCGGAGTTTGGCGATGGCGGCACGGGTTCTGTGGCGTCGTATAGCCAGTTCAACCTGATGGCAAGCTATCGCGGCATCAAGCACTGGACTATCTACGGTGGCATTTCGAACCTGTTCGATCGCAAGCCGCCGTTTGACGTCGAGTGGCAGGCTTCGCCGGATATCACCGGGTACGATCAGTCGTTGTATACGGACCTGGGGCGGTTTTTCCAGGTTGGCGCGACTTACCGGTTTTGATGGTTTAAATGAAGCCGCAGTGACTATGTCTTGAGTTGGGAGATGCGCCGCTCCCTGCGCGATGAATCGCGGGAAGCGGCGCACCCACTGTCATCCGGCTCGGCATGCGCGCCGCGCAATCTGTAGGCGTTGGGCGATTCCCCAAATGCTTTCCGGAATTCCCGCCCCAGATGCGATGCATCTGAGAATCCACAGGAGGACGCAATGTCGGTCACCGTCCTGTCTGAACTGGTCAGGAGCCACGCTGCTGTTCGAATACGGAGTTGTCGTCCATAGGACAGCGGCGCTTCGCCCACCTCACTGCTGAATAAACGTTCAAGCTGGCGAACCGACACATCAAGTCGATGCGCGAGTTCGCCAAGGCTGAGAGGTTGCCCGATGTGCTGCTCCATCAAAAGGATCGCGCGCTTTACCTTAGGATGAGTCGACGGTTCAAGGCCAGGAGGATGGGGTTGTGGTGCATTCCCCTTTTCCGCGTCGTCAACCAGCAGGATTCGCAGCGCCTTCTTTACGATGGTGGCATACATATGTCGCAGCAGGATAGCGGCGGCCACGTCAATTGATGCGCGCCCTCCCGAACAGGTGATGCGTCGCCGGTCAATGACAAACAGCCTGTCTGCAACAAGATTGCGCTCATCGGCTTGAGGAAAGCGTTCGATAAAGTCCCAATAGTGAAACCAGCTCACGCAGATGCGATAACCGTCCATCACTTCGGCCCGCATCAAGGCGAACGCGCCTGTGCATATTCCGACCAGTGTCGCTGAAGTACACGCAGTCTCACGAATAAAGCGTAGCGTTGCCTCACTTGCCGATGGACCTGAGTGCAGTAACCCGCCGACCACGACCAGATAGTCCAGCTCGCCAGCTTCCTCGAAGGTAGTCCACGGACTGACCTGGATGCCACAGCTTGCGCGGACCGGAGTCAGCGATTCGCCAATGATGCTCCACGCACACCGAACGGGCTTGCTAAGGTCCCCTTCGTCACTGGCCAGACGTAGCAGATCGACAAATCCGGAGAACGCGGTGAGCGTGAAATTCGGAAGCAATACGATTCCGAACCGGACAGGCGATGCTCTCCCATCCGGAGATCCAGTGCGCGGTGAGGTTGTCATGCCCTGCATTTCAGACTCGGGTTGCGGGACACCCGCGTCAGGTCCATGGACTGCGATTCGACGCATGAAGAGTCTATTGCGTCGCACCGGCGGGGACATTGGGCCAGTCTCTCATCATCTCGCCGACCTCCTCGCCAATCCATTCGCGGAACTTGATATATTCCGGCCGGCTCCTGGCGTTTTTGTGCGTAATGACGTAATGATGCCTGTCGTGAAATACCAGTGCGTCCTGCACGGGGCGAACCAGCGTTCCCTGGTCAATCTGGCGATGAACCAGATGATGCCAGCCGAGAAGCGTCCCTTCACCGGCTTCCGCCAAAGAAACCAGAAGCCGGTAGTCGTTACTTTCAAAATGCTCGCCCTGCGCATACCTTTCAGAACCATCGCCCTGCTGAAACCAGTTTCGCCACACACGCCAGTCGACGTGCTCGCAAACCTGTGCCCGCCCCAGTAAAGACAGATGGAGTGTGGGGTGCTTGAGGAGGTCCAGGGGCTTAAGTTCCCTGCTTTGAAAGTGAGTTTCGAAGAACGCACGGCTGCACACGGGATACACGACATCGTGAAACAGGGGCGCCACTTCGTACTCGGGTTCCCGTGGCGGGTTCTTGGTGATGATGACGTCCGGCTGCATGAGCTCATCCAGTTCCATGAAGTGCTCGGTCACCGTGATATTGAGTCTGATTTCCGGATACTTTCGCCGGAAACGCGGCAACCGCGAAGACAGCCACAGTGCGGAGAAAGTGTGAGAAACGCAGATGTTCAACGTGAGTTTGTCTGAGCGCCGCACAACCTCGGCTGCCTCGGCGATATTCATGATCGACAGGTATGACGCGTTGTACAGAATGCGGCCTGCGTCGGTCAACGCGATGTGCCGGCCTGTCCGCTCGAATAGCGCAACATCCAGGGTATCCTCAAGTTCCTTGATTTGCCTGCTGATGGCCGCCTGCGTCACACACAGAACTTCCGCCGCCTGCGTGAAGCTCTCATAGCGCGCCGCCGTTACGAAGCACTTCAATGCGCGTAACGAGGGCATTTGAGCCAGTAGCCTGTCAGCAAACAGTTGCTTCTTCTGCATGTTCTTCACCTTGAGTGCGGCCAAACCAGGGCAGACCGCGAACCGGCAGCGGCGTTATTTAGACTTTACTCCGACAATAGTCGCGACTCGTTACCGCCGTTGGCGCTCGGTTACTGTAGTCCCAACATTTTGGGCGTATCTGTTCTTATCGGCAATTGCGGTCAACCCGCCTTGGCCAGCGCCCTCAGCGGCACGCCTCGCTCACCACGAAACGCCGCGACGCTACTTCTGTCCTGCGATGCGGGTCAAAACACGGTCGAGTGCATCGCTATAGTGGGTGTAGGAACCCCGGCGCGAGAGTTCCTCGTGCAGTTGCTCGTTGATCCCTCCAGGCGTCATGGACTGCTGCACCAGCGTGGAATACGGTTGCCCGCCCTCGACCGCACCGATGGCAAGCCCCATACAATACGCTGCGAGATACGCTCTCGCCGAGCTATAGTCGACACCCTGTTTGACCAGCCATGCCGCCTGCGTTTCAAGCACGGCATAAAAGCTCGCCATGGTCGCTGTAACGGCGGACAAGGCATCGAACTTACTTTCGTCGTCCACTTCGACTGCGGCGCCCACCCACGAGAATAGCCGGCGTACCACTTCGTCCGGAGGACAAATCGCGGTACTTCCCTTTGCAGCCGCAACTGCAGGCAAAGGTATCGCACGGACAACCCCGGTAGCTTTGCCAGTCATCCGCTGCACATCTGCAATCGGGATTCCTGCCATAAAGCTGATGATATGGTGGCGCGCCTCGAAGGTGAGAGCGCCCAGCACATCCGATGCGATCTGCGGCACCACAGCGAGACACGCTACGTCACAGGTATCCAGCACTTCCTGATTGGTTCGGCAAACGGCAATACGCGAGTCGAGCGTGGCAAGCATGGCTGCCGTCTGCGCATTGCGCGGCGACAGGCAGATACTTTCGAAAGATGCGCCGACCCGAAGCAACCCGGTGACGATTGCGTGAGTAATGGTGCCGGTTCCAATAAAGCCAAGCCGCATATGCCCTGTCACTCCCTGAAATATCCCGGCGCCGCAACGCCAGGATGTCCGTGATGTGCTTGGGGCATCACTACAGTGCCCCAAGCTTTGCTGTCAGTCGAGCTTCAGCCAGGTGGTTTTCAGTTCGCAATACTGGTCGTGTGCGTAGACCGACTTATCACGACCGCCGAAGCCCGATTGCTTAAACCCGCCAAACGGAGTCGACAGGTCACCTTCGCCGAAACAGTTGATGGTTACGGTGCCCGCGCGAATTCTGGCCGCGACCTTGTGCGCGTGGTTGACATTATCGGTCCACAACGAAGCAGCCAATCCGTAGCAGGTATTGTTGGCGATCTGGATGGCTTCGTCCACGTGATCGTATGCGATAACGCAAAGCACCGGACCGAATACCTCGTCCCGCGCAATGCTCATTTCAGGCGTCACGTTATCGAAGATGGTCGGCTCGATGTACCAGCCACCCGTCTCAGCGAACATGGCATTCCCGCCGCACACAAGTCGTGCGCCTTCGGCACGGGCCTTTTCGATGTGGCCAAGCACCTTTTCGTAGTGCTTTTGCTCGATCAGCGCGCCTAGCTTCACGTTCGGGTCCAGAGGGTTCCCGGTCTTCCACGTTTCAAGAACGCCTTTGATCTTCTCCAGCAAAACCTCTTTCTGGCCGGCGTGGACCAGCAGACGCGAACCCGCGCTGCAATTTTCACCCATGTTCCAGAAAGCAGCTGCGACTGCCTGTTCTGCTACGGCGTCCAGATTGGCCACATCGGGGAGTACAAGCTGGGGGTTCTTCCCGCCGCATTCGAGAATCACCCGCTTGAGGTTCGTATCGGCCGAATACCGGAGGAAAAGCTTGCCGGTCTCGGTGGAACCGGTGAAGGCGATGAGATCAACGTCGGGATGGCGGCCGATAGCCTGTCCGGCAGTCTCTCCGAATCCTGTTACGACACTGAACACGCCAGCGGGAATGCCTGCCTCCAGCGCAAGATCTGCGACGCGCAGTGTCGCAAGCGACGTTTGCTCAGCAGGCTTGACGATCACGCTGTTGCCGACCGACAGTGCGGGCCCGATTTTCCACGCGAGCATCAGCACAGGAAAATTCCACGGAAGTACGGCGCCCACGACGCCGATCGGCTCCCGTGTGATCATGCTTACGACACTCGCACCCGAGGGAGAGAGCGCGTCGTATCGCTTGTCAGTGACTTCGGCATGCCAGCGGATGCAAGCGGCCGATTCCGGAATGTCGAGTCCCATGCACTCCGAAACCGGCTTGCCCGCTTCGAGCGCTTCGAGCACGGCCAGCTCGTCGGTGTTCTCTTCAATCAGCTGGGCAAGCCGCAGCAGCACAGACTTCCGGTGCGCCGGCGTCGCCTTCGACCAGACACCTGATTCAAAAGCCTCTCTCGCCGCGCAGACTGCGCGGTCAACATCTTTACCGTCACAGTGAGCGATATCGGCAAGCGCCTCGCCATTAGACGGATTCAAGGTCCGGAAGCTCTCACCGGAAACGGCCGGGGAGCGCTTCCCCCCGATAAAGGCGCGGCCGTCCAGCGAGAGTTCGTCAGCTCGTTGTTGCCACTCTTCAAATGTCGCCATTATCTATCCTCACTCAATTAAAGTTCGGCACCAGCCGAGAATTCCTTGACCCATATGGCAGCTGACACTGCTACGTCGGCAATCGGGCGTACGGGTAGCGGGCGCGGTTTCGTCTGGTTCAGAAGCTGCTCAGTCATGTCGTTCGTCATTCCCAACGCGTATTCAGCAATAACCTTTCCTGACGCAGAACCGCGGCTCAATCCCAGTCCATTGCAACCAATCGCCTGATACAGGCCATCGTCCCTCTTCCCGAACAACGCTCCGCTGTTTGCGGACAGGCATAGCGCACCGCCCCACGTGTATTCCAGCTCGACGTTCTTTAACATCGGGAAGCGGCGCTCGAAGGAACGCTGATGCAGATGTCTTGCTTTGCGCAAATCCGCCTGCGAAACTTCCAGTCCCGGTCTAAAGGCAAAGTGATTGCGGATACAGATGCGGTTGGTGCTGAGACGCCGGATGGTGGTACCCATCGGGTCCGCCGGTATCAACGCCCACGAATCGATACCGCCTAATGCCTCGACCTCGGCCGATGTCATGACGCGGCTCAACGAAGCGAAGGTGTACACGGGGAGCAGACCGTTCGGATGGTCACCGAAGGTTGCCGCATAGGCATTGGTGCAAAGAACCACGTTGCCGGCGCGTATTGTTCCTTCAGCGAACGAGAGCAGTTTCTCCGAAGACATATGCTCCAGCCGTCTGACGGGACTGAGCTCGAACACCTCGACATTCGGCTGCATGGTGCTCGACAAACCACGCATCAATGCCGCCGGCTGCACAGTGCTGCACCCGGGAGTAAATATCGCGCCGTGGTAGAACGACGTGCCCGTGACTTTCGCGATTCCAGCCTCGTCGAGCCACTCGAAATTCTCGCCGATGCGTTGCAATCCATCTGCGAAATGCTTGAGCGCTTCCTTACCACGTCTGTTCACCGACGCGTGGAATTTGCCGTCGTCGCGCCAATCGCACTGAATGCCATGCTCACGAACCACCGACCTTACGTAGTCAATCCCGTGCCGTTGCATCCGCACGTCTGCCTTGTCGGCGTCGACGCTTCTTGAGTAGCTCTCGCTGCTGATGTCGTGCGGCAGGTCAACGAAAAAACCCGAATTGCGGCCCGCGGTCGAGCGGCCGATGCGGTCCGCCTCGACTAGCGCAACGGACGCCTCCGGCGCCAGTTCGGCCAGACGCCGCGCCGCACAAAGTCCGGTAATGCCCCCGCCGACCACCACAAAATCGAATCGCCGCTCGCCGCGCAACAGCTTCGCAGCGGGTGGCGAAGGCAGACTCTCCCACCAGCCGTTGACACCGTCAGGGGCAGGAAGACGAGCAAATTCAAGCTTCGAGGCCATGCAAATCAACGTCCGTTGCGCAGCAGCGGCTGCACCAGCTTCGCGAAGTCGCGACGCTCATCATCCGTCAGCGTTCCAAGCGGCGCGCGAGCGTTGCCTACCGGCTTGCCCGCCAGCTCGCATCCATAGCGGACATACTGGATAAACTTACCGCTTCGTTCGAGCAATTCCAGCACGGGCAACAGTTGGGTCATTAGCTTGCGGCCGGTTGCAAAGTCGCCCCGTTTGGCACAGGCTTCGAGCAGTTCAACGTGTACTTCAGGAAGAAAGTTAGCCGCGCCGGCCACCCAGCTCTGGGCTCCCCAGACGAAGAATTCGAGCGCCTGGTCGTCCATGCCGCAACTCAGCACAAGCTTGTCCTTGAAATGCGTGGCAAGGTGGTGCAGATGCGCGATGTCGCCGGTACTCTCCTTCATGGCGACAAAATTCCGGCGCTCAAGCAGTTCTTCGAGCACGCGATCGCTGATTGCTGTACCCGTGCGTGCAGGAAAGTTGTAGAGCATGATGGGCATGTCGAGACTGTCGTCAATCGCCAGCATGTGTTGCAGCAACTCATCCTGAGTCGGCTGCGCATAATACGGCGCGGCAACCAGCAACGCGGAGAGCCCAGCCTTCTTTGCTTCCTGCCCTAGCCGCAAGACCTCGCGGGTCGTCGTAGCATTGATTCCCGCCGTCAGGAAGGTTTTTCCCCCCGCAGCGTTCGCGACGGTATGAAACGTATGCACACGCTCCTCGAAGCTAAGCGCATAGTATTCACCCGTCGTGCCGCCGATCCCAAGTCCGGCGAGGCCTCGTCCGGCGAGGTCGACGGCGTGTTGCCCCAGCAGGTCGTGGTCGATTTCTCCATCGGCCTTGAACGGTGTAACCAAAGGCGCGTGTACTCCATTGAAGCTCATCATTCCCTCTCTTCTTTCAGGCTGTCACTGCGATCGTTTGCGTCTTCACTTAAGCGAATATGAAAGCGTGCGATGCCATTGAACGCAGCGACAAAATTTTTAATGGCCAACTCTTCGAATGCGCAGCACGGTGCAAGCGACGCTACGCAGCATGACTAAATCAGGGGTTCCGCATGCGAGTAAATGGGGAAGCGGGCGCACATGTCGCGGACCTGGCTTCGCACGGGCCGTTCAACCAGTTCGTCACCCTCCGGCTGTCTTTCCAATGCAGAGAGCACTTCGAGGATAAGGGTGCCGATTTCCTCAAACTGCTTGACGCCAAATCCACGCGTCGTTCCAGCCGGTGTGCCAAGGCGAATGCCTGAGGTCACCGTTGGGTTTTCCGTGTCGAATGGAATACCGTTCTTGTTGCAGGTAATGCCGGCTCGTTCCAGAGCTTTTTCGGTTTGCGTACCGGTCAAGCCCTTTGGCCGCAAGTCGGCAAGGAGAAGATGATTGTCTGTTCCGCCTGTCACGAGATTCACGCCGCCCAGCTTCAATACCTCACCGAGCGCCTGCGTGTTTTGCAGGACCTGGTCAATATAAGCCGTGAAATCGGGACGCAGGGCCTCCCCAAATGCCACTGCCTTTCCGGCGATGACATGCATAAGCGGCCCCCCCTGCAATCCGGGGAAAACGGCAGAGTTGATCTTTTTAGCGATGTCCGCGTTATTCGTGAGAATGAAACCGCCTCGCGGACCGCGAAGTGTCTTATGCGTGGTAGAAGTCACCACATCCGCAAAACGAACCGGATTCTCGTGCCGGCCGGCTGCGACGATTCCAGCGATGTGCGCCATATCCACCATCAGCATTGCACCGATGCTGTCGGCAATTTCCCGAAATTTTGCGAAGTCGAGTGCGCGCGGATAGGCCGAATAACCGGCGATGATGAGCTTCGGACGATGCTCCTCGGCAAGTCGCCTGACTTCTTCATAGTCGATGCGGAGGGTTTCCCGGTTCACGCCATACTGAACCGCGTTAAACCATTTGCCCGACAAAGCGGGACGGGCGCCATGCGTCAGATGGCCACCAGCGTCCAGCGACATGCCAAGTATCGTGTCACCCGGCTTCAATAACGCAAGCATGACGGCGCCGTTCGCCTGAGCACCGGAGTGCGGTTGCACGTTGGCAAACTCGCATTCGAAGAGGGACTTGACGCGGTCAATAGCGAGCGCTTCGATACGGTCCACGTGTTCACATCCACCGTAGTAACGCTTCGACGGGTAGCCCTCCGCATACTTGTTAGTCAGGACGGTTCCCTGCGCTTCCATCACTGCCGCGGACACGATGTTCTCGGACGCAATCATTTCAATCTGGGACTGCTGACGTCGCAGTTCCAGCGCAATTTCCGACGAGATAACCGGGTCACGGTCCTGCAGGCTCTCTGAGAAGAATCGAACGTTATCGTTCACAGACATACTCCGTGATAGTCGTAAATCAATCTTTCCTGAAGCATCAACCCGTGCATCAACGCTCGTGTTCCGAGCAAGGACGGCACTCGGCCGACTACGCCGCATTAATCGATGCGGCGCCCGGCACAGCAGAAAGAGCTGACGCCCTTCTGCACACGTCCACCAGCCAACCTTACTGCGCAAGCCACGCCTTCAATTTTTCCGGGTGAGCTTCAACGAATTTCTTCGCTGCGGTGGCGTAGTCGTTGCTGCTGTTGCCCTCGAACTCAATGGCCTCCACATCGGCAAGCGTCAGCTTGAAGTGCTTCATGAACACATCGGCGCGGGGAAACTTGCCGGCAAACTGTTTGGAAGCGAACGCGTGAATCTGCTCTTCGCCGCCCAGCGTGCCTTTCGGGTCCTTCAGATAGCGCATCTGCCACTTCTGAAAGAGCCAATGCGGGCTCCACACAGTGGCGACGATCCACTGCTTCGACTGGTAAGCACGCGATACCGAGGCCAGCATCCCTGCTTCACTCGAAGCCTGCAGGTTGTAGCCGTCCAGGCCGTATTCCTTGATGGTCTTCTCAGAGGCCTGCATCAGGCCGCCACCGGGTTCAATGCCCTGAATCGTGCTATTCAGCTTGCTTTTGACGTCCGGCTTGTTGAGGTCGGAAATCGACGACAGTTCGGACTCAGGCACATACGCCGGAACTGCCCAGCCGTTTTTGCCGCCGGTGTAGATGATGCCGACATCATCCATATCGTTCTTGTACTTCGCGTAATACGTGGCGTGTGTGACCGGCAGCCACCCGCCGACCATCAGGTCGACGTCGCCACGCGCAACGCCCTGGTACTGGATGCCGATATCCGCTTGAACGAACTGCACGGGCTGCTGGAGTTGGGTCTCCATGACATATTTCGCCACGTTCGCAACGGCCAGGACGTCCGCCCAGTTTGTAATTGTAATTTTCACGGGTTCCGCCGCTACCGCTGCGCCACCATACAGACCGAACGCACAAAGCGTCGAGGCGGCAACCCTTACAAGATACGACTTTAGCATTCCGGCATTCATATAGCACTCCTCTATTATCGAAAGAATTTCCAGCTTTGTTATTCCGTAGCTGCGAGTTTTGCTGCTGCCTGATCGCGCGGCGCAGGTTTCAGCTCCTCCGCGCAGAATTCACTAAGACTGAGGCTGGGTTGTCTCGCGTGTAGCTGGCCTGGACTTGCGCGCCTTACTCTTGGCCTTGGCTGATTTAACGCCGAAGCTTTCAGTCAGACGGTCAAGAATGATGGCGAGCAGAACGACGCCAAGGCCACCTTCGAAGCCAATCCCAATGTCCAGTCGCTGAATCCCGCTCAGGACATATTCGCCCAGGCCACCGGCGCCGATCATCGAAGCAACCACAACCATCGAGAGCGCCATCATGATGGTCTGATTGATGCCGGCCATGATGGACGGCAACGCATTGGGAAGTTGAATCTTCCACAGGAGCTGCGAGTCTGTGCTGCCAAACGACCGGCCCGCCTCCATCAATTCCTCGCGTACCTGCTTGATGCCGAGCGTGGTAAGGCGTACGACAGGCGGCATGGCGAAGACGATCGTAGCGATAACCGCCGGCACCCGGCCAAGCCCAAACAGGATGACCGCTGGAATCAGATAGACGAAGGCAGGCATGGTCTGCATGAAATCCAGCAGGGAGCGCACGATGACCTCCACACGCCCGTTGCGGGCGCCCCAGATTCCAAGCGGAATACCGATCAGCAGGCTAAAGAAGGTTGCGGCAATCACCAGGGCAAGGGTCGACATGGTTTGCGCCCAAAGTCCCATGTAATGGATGACCTCCATCGCGATACCGACAAACGCGGCGAACACCAGGCCTTTGCGCCAAACCGCGATCGCAACGAACGCCACCAGCATGGCAAGAAACGGAATCGCACCAAGCCCGTCTTCAAGCAGTTTGACCACAGCGCCGAGGGCCGCAGAAAAGGCATCAAAGCCGCCTCGAAAGTGGAGGAACAGGAAGTTGACGGCGTTCTCTGCGGCCTGCCCGATAAACGACGAATTCATGATGCTCTCCGTTGCATAACCTGTTTCAGAATCGTGCGGCACGAAACGACACCGGCAAGCTTACCCGCCGCGTCGACGACGGGTACGTCGTGTTCCTGGCCCAGAGCGATGGCGGATAGCTCATGCAAATCGGCGTCCGTCGAAACGGGCGAGATGTCGCGCAGCAGTGCGTCACGGATCGGTCCGGCTCCGCACTTGTGTATCGACGCCGGCGTAACGCATCCCTGGTATTGACCGGCTTCATCGCAGACGTATCCGCAGTCGACACCCGCGTCGATGAGCTGGTTCAGATAGCGCTCAGACGACGTTCCGATATCACATGAAATCAGGCCACGGTCGACCTTCGTCAGAAAACTGGATGCCGTGAGAAAGCGCGAAACGTCAACGTTCCGGAAGAAGTTACGCACGTAGTCGTCAGCGGGTGACTGAATGAGTTCCACAGGCGTGCCCACCTGCACCAGCCGGCCATCCTTCATCACCCCAACGCGGCCACCAATCTTGATGGCTTCCTCGATGTCGTGCGAAATGAAGACAACGGTGCGTTGCTCGTCCTTCTGTAGGCGCAGCAGTTCGTTTTGCATCTCGAACCGGATCAGCGGATCCAGCGCCGAGAAGGCCTCATCCATCAGCAGAACGGATGGATTCACAGCGAGCGCGCGTGCAAGGCCTACACGCTGTTGCATACCGCCCGACAACTCGCCTGGATACAGCTTCTCGTACGAGCCGAGCCCAACGCGAACCAGCGCGCTTCGCGCGACTTCGTAGCGCTCCTTCTTCTTCAGTCCCGCGACTTCAAGGCCATATGCAACGTTGTCGATAACGGTTCGATTGGGCAGCAAGGCGAATGACTGAAACACCATGGCCATCTTTCTGCGACGAACCTCGCGCAATTCAGGCGTCAACATGGGCGCGATGTCGCGGCCTTCGAGAACAACCTTTCCCGAGGTGGGTTCAATCAGCCGATTCAACAGACGAACAAGCGTGGATTTCCCCGAGCCGGAAAGTCCCATGATCACGAAAATTTCGCCTGCACGAACGCTAAGACTCACGTTGTCGACCGCAACCATGTTGCCGGTCTGCTCGAAAATCTCATTGCGCCCGAGACCCTGTTTAAGCAGCTCGACTGCACGATCGGGTTTCGGGCCGAAAATCTTCGAGAGATTTTGAACCGTAAGAATTTCATTCACCGGCGCAAATGCGGGGGCTGCGACTGACGACGCAGCGTTCGACGTAGGGACGCTCGGATACACCGCCTCTTCCGACGCGAAGGTAAGGTTTGGGGTCATTCTGTCATTCCAACTGGCAAGTTCCAAAACCTGGCGACCCACGATCGACTCGGTTACGCGCGGGGAAACGCGCGTGATTCAACGGTCTGGTTCGGGTCAGGGATGAGCATTGCGACTGCCGTACGGTCAAGCACCGGAAGCCATCTCAGCTATTAAAGGCAGCGCGCATTGGGTCGTCGCATAATTCACCACTCTTCGCGATACGCTTAAAATTTTCGGCTGCCGTGCTTTGCATCTTCAATGTTTGTTGCGTTGATGAAAGCGTACATCGCCAAATACCTCTAACTAGCTACATTTTCTGCCCTCTTTGCCATACCTCAGGTTATGCATCGCGTCAGGCGTGCGCGAACAGCGCGCCCGTGGCGCCCGGGAACGCCCACGGGGCAACGCGTTCGGCCGGTCAGAGCGCAAACCGCCACGGCAACTGGCACTCCTTCCAGGGGAAACACTGAGCTGTGCGTCCGCGCGGGTTATCCGGTCTGCGGAGACGATTCTCGAATATCATCAAAAGCCAACGGCGGCCAACGGCGCGCGCATGACCACCTCCCATACAAACCTTTTCTCAGACCAGAATCAGAAGATGAAAGCAGTAGCCGAAGGAGCGAAAGGGTACAGACGGCTCATACCGTCGTTGACGGCCCTGGTTGAATTCGAGGCGGTCGCGCGGCTAGGCAGCTTTACATTGGCAGCGGATGAACTGGGAGTCACGCAGGCCGCCGTGAGCAGGCAAGTAAGGTTCCTCGAGGAATCGCTGAACGTTCGTCTTTTCCATCGGCTGCACCGCTCAATCAAACTCACCGGCGAAGGGGAAGCGCTTTACCTCGCGGTGGCGGAATCGATGCAGCGGATTGCAGGAGCCTTCGACCGGCTCTCGAGCGGGGCCGAGGAACAAGAGCTGGTACTTGCGACCACTGCAGCCTTTTCACATTTCCGGGTCCTCCCACAGCTCCCTGCTCTCAAGCACCGCCAACCCCAGTTGAAACTTCGCTTGACGACGCAGATGTTCACCGCCGATTTGCGCCATAACGAAGTAGACATTGCCGTGCGCTACGGCAACGGGAAATGGCGAGACGGGACATCGTCGTTATTGTTCGACGAGGAGGTATTTCCGGTTTGCTCGCCCGCGTGGCTGCTCGCCAACGGCTCGCCAAAATCGCTCATAGACCTGATGAAAACGCCGTTGATCGAATCCGATTCGACATCGGAAGGCTGGATGAACTGGGAGGAATGGTTCCACGCCGCCGGTTCGCAACCGCCAAGACTGCATTACGCACTCCGATGCAGTCTTTATACGGACGCGATACAGGCCGCGCTTCAAGGGCAAGGCATAGCGCTTGGATGGCACAGGCTCCTGAGCGGTCTGCTCAAGGCGGGCGAACTGGTGCGCCTCACCAATGTGTCCGTCAAGGTCAGCGATTCCTATTTTGCTGTTATCCCGCACGGCCGCACGATAAGCCAGACAACAAGCAGTGTGATTGACTGGCTGCGCGGCGAGGTGGAGGTCTCGCATAACCTGTAGTAATGCGAGAGGAAGAATAAAGCGCATTGACGCCCTATTTCGTCCCTTCAATACTGGATTCATAACGTTGATGCACGAGCATCGCGACGGTCCAAACGTGCAAGGGGCGATCGATGTCTGAAGCAAGGTTCAAAACACACGCTGAACTGATTCGCAGCCGCCGGCCAGGTCACGGCATGCCCGGTGAACTATTCGGGCGCAAGGATGTGTTCGATACAGATGTCGATGTCTTCTTTCACAAGCACTGGATTCTGGTCGGCGTCACGGCTGATGTGCCCGAACCGGGTGACGTCTCGACCATCGATATCGGCAAGGTATCCATTCTCATTGTTCGCGACGACGACGAGAATATCCGCACTTACCGGAATGTCTGCCGGCACCGCGGAGCACGGCTCAAGGACGCAGGCAAATCCACGGTCGGCATGCTTGTATGCCCGTATCACCAATGGACCTATGACCTCAATGGCGAACTGAAACACACGACCCACATGGGCATCGATTTCGACCGCTCCTGCCGCGGCCTTATCGAGGTAAAGACACGCATCGTCGGCACGCATATTTTTGTGTGCCTGGCGGATGAAGCGCCCGGCGATATGGATGTTCTCGAAGAAACGATGGTGCCGAGGTTTGCGACGTACGACCTGGCCCACACCAAAATTGCACACGAGACTGAAATTATCGAGAACGGCAACTGGAAGCTCGTGATGGAGAACAACCGTGAGTGCTATCACTGCAGTGCAACCCATCCTGAGCTAACGGCATCTTTCCTTCCTGAAGACTTCGAATTTTGCCCGGACGGTCTAAGCGAAGCGTCCCAGCGCGCACTCGACGCTTACCGCACGCGCACAGCTGCGAGCGTCTCCAGTTGGGAGCAAGAGGGACTCGTTTGCAGCACTGTCGAAAAACTTGCGCCCGATATCGCCACTGGCTTTCGGACGCAGCGCCTTGTCATCGCAGGCAGCGGGGAGTCGCAAACCATGGACACTCGGGTCGCAAGCAGCAGACTGTTTGCTGACTTGCAGCGTCGCGACCTCGGTGACGTACACATGTGGACGCATAACTCGTGGACCCATGTAATGAGCGACCATGCAGTCGTCTCGTACATTATTCCGCTTGCTCCGGACAAAACGCTTGTGCGTACCAAATGGCTGGTTCATCAGGACGCTGTCGAAGGTGTCGATTACGATCTGAAGAGATTAACTGAGGTATGGGTAGCCACGAACATGCAAGACGCCAACCTGGTGGCAATCAACTACCGCGGAACTCAGGACCCGGCCTACGATCCGGGACCGTTCTCTCCATTCACAGAGGCCTACCTGGAGCTGTTTTCGCAATGGTACGCAGCCAGATTGATTGCGCACGGGATATAAGTGGATTGTCATGATGCTTAGTGATCGCAACTCCGGCAGTACTTCGGTCAACGCCTTCGCGGATCGGCTGGCCGATGCGGGGATCTGGGAACGCGCCGGTGCTCGATGGTCCAGCGCAGAAAAGAAGACCTTGATCTGTTGCCGCGTCGTCGACGAAACGCATGATGTCAAAACCTTCACGCTTAGCGCCGAAGAGGGTCTTCCGTTTAGCTTTGAACCGGGCCAGTTCGTGACGATTTCCGTAGAGATCGGCGGGCAGGCGGTTACGCGTTGCTACACAATATCTTCGCCTCCGACGCGGCCGTACACCTTGTCGATTACAGTCAAGCGCGTACCAGCAGGCGTGGTATCCAACTGGTTGCACGACACGCTTCATCCGGGAAGCTCCTTGCAGGTGTATGGTCCTTCAGGAGTGTTTACGCCCTCGTCTCACCCAACGCGCAAGTCGCTGTATCTGTCCGCAGGCTCAGGTATAACACCGCTCATGTCCATGACGCGCGCCGGTTACGACCTCGGTCTCAACCGCGACGTCGTGTTTTTGCACAGCGCGAGGACGCCCGAAGACATCATCTTTCGCACGGAACTGTCTCAACTGAGTGCATCGGCGAACCTGCTAAAGGTTCTCCACGTATGCGAGGGAACCGGCTTTGAGGACAACTGGAAGGGTCCCGTGGGCCGACTGTCACTCGAATTGCTTGAGCGTCAGGTGCCGGACTTCAGGGAGCGCGAAGTATTTACTTGCGGTCCCGCCGGTTACATGAAGTCAGTCAGGAACATACTGGTTGAGGGCGGACATGATCCGGACCGGTACCACCAGGAAAGTTTCGACATCGCGGCCGCTTCTGCGGACGATGGTGTCACGGCCGCTCCGGCTTTGCCTTGCGATGTTACGACCGGAGTTCGCCACTCGTTTGGCGTTCGGCTCGCGCGCTCGGGAAGAACATTTACGATGGACGACACCGAGACGATCCTTGCCGCCGCCCGCAAAGCTGGCGTACCGGTACCGTCTTCGTGCGGACAAGGTCTGTGTGGAACCTGCAAGACCTCCGTGCTGGAAGGGGACGTCGACATGCAACACAACGGAGGAATACGCCAACGCGAAATCGACAAAGGCTTACGCCTGCTTTGCTGCAGCCGTGCCAAATCGGACCTTGTGCTGGACCTGTAGATAGAAAGCAGACCTGCAAAAAGGACGCGCCCTTTATTCTGACAATGCGCAGCGTTGCCTGAGGTAGTTATGAATTCAGCCGGAAGCACCCAAACATATTCAGTCGGCGTCCCCAATTTCGCCGGCCGTCACCACTACAGGATTCGTGACGAGGATTGGCGTCCGCTGCAAATCGGCGGCACAGACATCCCCGGCTATTTCTGGATCCCCTTATCGGATGACGAGGAGGGCGGGTGGTCGAGCTACTGGATGAAAGTCGAGCCGGGAGCCCGCGGCCCCGAGCATCGCCACGATACAACCGAGCTCATCTTCGTCGCCGAAGGCGTATTCACCGATAGCGACGGCGTCAGCTTCCTGGCCGGCGATGTGGTGACTTATCCGGCAGGCTCGAGCCATTCGAGTTCTTCGGCTAGGGGTTGCATCGTGCTGGTCGTCGCGAGAGCTGGAATGACCGTCTGAACCGCCATACGTAACGTAACGCAAGAGTACTGGACGCCGTAACGCGCTAAAAACGTCCTAATGACCGGCAGGGAAATTGGCAATGTGCGACGGGAGACCCGGCAGATGAATTAACTCGAAATGCATACTCCTTTACAGGCGTAGCGTGGAGATTGGCGTTCGCGCCGTCATTCAAACGCTCCGATAGCCGATTTCTTTGCGCTTCAATTCTCTGCCGGATTCAGGCATTGAATTCGACGCCACATGGGCATCAATCCTGCTTGTTGGGCCTGTCCAACAAGATGAGTTTCTGCTTCCATGAATCCCTCCGGAATAGATCTCCGAGAAGATGCTGCCGAGACACAAGCCCTCAAGCCCAAGATCCATGCACTAACCAGTCTGCGGTTCCTTGCGGCTTTTGGCATCCTCGCGCTTCACTATCGCGACATGCTAGGAAGGCTTCCGGATTGGTTTATGCGCACGCTGATCGCCGGCGAATATGGAGTCACGTTTTTCTTTGTCCTTAGCGGATTTATTCTCACCTACAACTATTTTGGCTGGTTCCGCGGATCTTTCGGTGAGGCGCGTGCCTGGAAGTTTTTCCGCTTACGGTTTGCGAGAATTTATCCCTTGTATCTTGTTGGGTTATTGCTCGATGCGCCCTGGCATCTCATCGAACGGTTCAGAGTGGGCCAGTTGGCAAACTCCGGCGCGGAATTCTGGGCGTCATGGCTTCTGAACCTCTGCGGGCTGCAAGCCTGGGTACCCGCAACACCTTACGCCATGGTGTTCAACACGCCTTCGTGGAGTCTATCGGCGGAGTTCTTTTTCTACGCGACATTTCCCTTCGTTATGCGCGGGATTGTTAAGTATCTTCGAAGCCCACGCGCATTGATTGCTGCCTGTCTGGCCGCGATCGTCGGCAGCACCATGCTGTATGTCGGCGTTATCTACTGGCTGGGCTATGTGCTCAAAATACAGCCCTTAACGAACTACATGGTGATTTACTACAACCCCGTGCTGCGCTACGCAGAGTTTTTCTCCGGCTGTCTCGCAGGCTGTTATTTCGTGGTGACCTCCCGGGCGAACCGCTACCCTCTTTCGTTCATGTTCTCGAGCGCCCGTCGCCGCAGTGCCACTGTGACGCTCTGCCTGGTACTCAGTGCGTATCGCGCGACGCAGATTCCCTATAGCGGTCCAAGTGAATCCTTGTGGCTGCTCGACAATGCTATTCGCTTTAGCTGGTTCATCGGGCCATTCGCCATAGCCATCGTTGCAATCGCCAAAGGGACAACCATTTTCACGCGTATTCTGGAAACCCCATTACTGGTTGCGCTTGGCGAAGCCAGCTTCGCGCTGTATATCACGCACTGGTCCGTTCTAAGCTTTCTGAAGCTGATGTGGCCATCCAGTACGACCACTATTCATCTTTGTGCGTTTTTGATTTCTCTGGCCGGGTCCATCCTGCTGTATCGCTACGTCGAACAGCCGGCCCGGCGCTGGCTCACGAAACGGCGAGGAACTGCTCTCGCGGGACAGGTTGCGGACTTGTCACGGGCATCGGCTTAGGCACGCGCCGGGGCGCCCGGGGCTGCCCTGCACTCATCTGTACCGCCCATCATCAGCAAATCTGTACCGTTACTGTACCGGCCCAGGTCGATAAACTGGCTTGAACGTATCGACACCGGAGCCACCCATGTCCTTTGAATCCCTGAGCGCTTTGCCCGCGGGCATCCTGTTCGCGCTCGTCACCACCATCACCCCGGGTCCGAATAACACCATGTTGCTGGCCTCCGGCGTCAATTTCGGTTTCCGCCGCACCCTGCCGCATCTTTTCGGCATTAGCGCGGGGGTCGTATTGCTCATGCTCTCCGTAGGCTTCGGCCTTGGCGAAGCGTTCCGCCGCTTCCCCGTCCTGTATTCAGTGCTGGAGATCGCCAGCGTCGCTTACCTGCTGTATCTCGCGTGGAAGATCGGCACGTCCGGCGAGATGAAGCTGCGCAAGGGCGAGCGCCGTCCGATGAAATTCATTGAGGCCATCGCGTTCCAGTGGGTCAACCCCAAAGCGTGGATGATGGTGCTCACCGCCGCCACCACGGTTCACGTGAGCGAAAACTTCGGCAACAACGTGATGCTGATGGCAGTGCTGTTTTACGTGATTGGCTTTCCATGCATCTGCCTGTGGGCCGGTTTCGGCACGGCGATGCGGCAAGTGCTGGCAGACCCCAAGCGGCTGCGCATCTTCAACGTGGTGATGGCCCTGTCGCTGGTGGCGACGCTGTATCCGATTGCGGCCAAGTTGCTGGGGCAGGCGTAAGCGCACGAGACTCGCCAAACAAGCGAAGGGGGGAAGGGGCGAACTCACCCCGCCCCTTCCCCCACCCGCTCAATAAACCGCCACAACGCGTCCTCAGTCGAATACGGCGCATTGAACCGGAACCACGCGCTCGCCGCATCGTCCGGTCTGAAATACGACCCCGGCGCCAGCCAGATGCCATGCGCGAGTGCGGCCGTCGCCACCTCCCCGGCCCGTTCGGCTTCAATCGGCAAGCGCGCCCACAGAAACAGCCCCGCCCGCGGCCGGTGGAACAGCTCGAGCCCAAGCGCATCGAGCCGCTCTTCCACCACGGCATGCGCAGCCTTGAGCCGCTCGTTCACGTCCTCGACGTGACGCGCATAGCGCCCTTCCAGCAGCACCTTGTCGACGATCCGCTCGATCGTCTCCGAAGACGTCAGCCCCACCGCCATCTTCGTGCGCGCCAGTTCGCGCAGCACGTCGCGCTCGGCCACTACATAGCCGCAGCGCAGCCCCGGCGTGACCGTCTTCGAGAAGCCACCCACATACAGCACCCGCTGCAAGCCTTCCATCGCCGCAAAGAGGGGCGCCCCCGGCGGCGCGAGTTCGCGGCTCACGTCGTCCTCGATCACCCACATGCGCGCCCGCTCGGCAATCTGCAACAGGCGGAACGCCGCCGCCATGCCGAAGGTTGCGCCAGTCGGGTTCTGCAGCGTCGTGTTGACGAACATCGCCTTGGGCCGGTGCGCCGCCACCAGTTCTTCAAGCACTTCGGTATCGACGCCCGCCGGCGTGCGCGGCACGCCATACACGACCAGCCCCGCCAGCTTCAGAATCTGCAGCAGGTTGCAGTAACCCGGGTCTTCGACTAGCACCACGTCGCCCGCCCGCAGCAGCGTGCGCACGATCAGATCGAGCGCCTGGGTCGCGCCTCGCGTCAGCAGCACATTCGAAACTTCGACCGGCAAGCCATGGCGGTCGAGTTGCCCGGCAATCCGCTCGCGCAGCGGCGCAAATCCGTACGGATGACCGTAGTCGCCCATGCGCGGCCCCGGCACCCGGCTCATCGCCCGCAGCGCATGCTGCAGGCCGCTTTCGTTGATCCATTCGTTCGGCAGCCAGCCGCCGCCCGCCTTGATCGGCACCGAATGATCGGCGAACACGTCGGAGAGAAGCCAGGTCGCGGTGAGGCTGGGTGGCTGCCAATCCGTCGCGCTCGCGCGGGCGGCCTGCACCCGCGCCGCCACCCGGTAGCCCGAGCCGCGCCGCGCGACGACCAGCCCCATCGAAACCAGACGGTTGTATGCTTCTGTAACGGTAAAGGTGCTCAGTTCGTGGCTCGACGCCAGTTGCCGCACCGAGGGCAGCAGCGCCCCTGCCCGCAGCGATTGCGCCTCGATAGCGCGCGCAAAACCCTGAACGAGCTGTTCGACGAGGGTGGGCGCGGCGCGGCGGTCGCGTTCCAGTTCAAGTTCAATCATGGCGGCGGACGCAATGAGGCGGGTGGAGCGAGCGGACCTGCATTGACGCAGGCGGGCAAGGGGCAGAACACGTCAATGGCCGCAAATGAGCAAGCGAATGAACAAACAAATGAGCAAAAGTGACCAACACAGTTAAGGCAACTTGGCCTGCACAGTTAGCAGCGCAGTGCATCAACTGTTTATGTCCGCCATTTAACCGCGGACGCTACAGTTTCGCAACGCCCCATTCCACAGGGACTGCCTTCGATCGCAGGCAATCCGCTTGGTAGACCACTTCGAGGAGATAACCATGACTTCGCGCCCCGTCATCGACGATCTGTCGTCTTTCTGGATGCCCTTCACCGCCAACCGCCAGTTCAAGGCTGCGCCGCGCCTGCTGGAATCGGCCAAGGGCATGTACTACCGCTCAACCGACGGGCGCGAAGTGCTCGACGGCTGCGCCGGCCTCTGGTGCGTGAATGCCGGCCATAGCCGCGATGAGATCGTCGCCGCGGTCACCGAGCAGCTTTCCACGCTCGACTTCGCGCCGACCTTCCAGATGGGCCACCCGCTCGCGTTCGAAGCGGCGGCGAAAGTGGCCGAGCTGATGCCGGCTGGCCTCGACCGGATTTTCTTCACCAACTCGGGTTCGGAGTCGGTGGATACGGCGCTCAAGATTGCCCTCGCCTATCACCGCGCGCGCGGCGAAGGTCAGCGCACGCGTCTGATCGGCCGCGAGCGCGGTTATCACGGGGTGGGCTTCGGCGGCATTTCGGTGGGCGGCATCGCGCCGAACCGCAAGACGTTCTCCGGCGCACTGCTGCCGTCCGTGGACCATCTGCCGCACACGCATAATCTCGAACACAACGCGTTCTCGAAGGGCCAGCCTGCGTGGGGCGCGCATCTGGCGGACGAGCTTGAGCGCATTGTCACGCTGCACGACGCGTCGACGATTGCCGCGGTGATCGTCGAACCGGTGGCCGGCTCCACCGGGGTGCTGATTCCGCCGCAAGGTTATCTGCAGAAACTGCGCGACATCTGCACCAAGCACGGCATCCTGCTGATTTTCGACGAAGTGATTACAGGCTTTGGGCGTCTGGGCAAGGCAACGGCAAGCGAGTACTTCGGCGTCACGCCGGACCTGCTGACGATGGCCAAGGCCATCAACAACGCCGCCATCCCGATGGGCGCGGTGGCGGCCAGCCGCACGATTCACGACACCATCGTCAATGCGGGCGCGCAAGGTTCGATCGAACTGTTCCACGGCTACACGTATTCGGCGCACCCGGCTGCCGCTGCGGCCGCTGTGGCAACGCTCGACCTGTATCGCCGCGAAGACCTGTTTGCGCGTGCGGAATCGCTGGCGCCGGCGTTCGAGACGGCTGCTCACGCGCTGCGCGACGCCAGACATGTGAAGGACATTCGCAATCTCGGCATGGTGGCAGGGATCGAACTCGAGCCGCGCGAGGGCGCACCGGCAGCCCGTGCCTATGAGGCTTTCGTCAAATGCTTCGAGGCAGGCGTGCTGGTCCGCTTCACGGGCGACATCCTCGCCTTCTCCCCGCCGCTCATCATTAACGAAGAGCAGATCCAGCACATCTTCAAGACCGTGCGCGACGTGCTTGCCACGATTCAGTAACCCGATTCAGTAACCCGCAGCGGGCGGCGGCGTTGCGCCGCTGCCCGTCAACCGGACACGCTGCGCTGCGTATCACGCAGCGTGCCCGACGATGGTCTCGTAGTAGAGCTGCAGAAAACCCTCTACGTCCACATCCACGCAGACATCCTGCTGAGGGACTGTGTCCCAGTCAGGTGCCGGCACGCCCATCGCCGCGGGCTTCTGAATCGTCTGGCCGATTGCCAGTCCCTCCACCACCACCCGCACCGTCCCACGCCTGATCCGATAAAGTTCGGGAGCCACGAGATACGCCACTGCCGACGAGTCGTGCACATAGATGCCGTGCACGCCCGAACTCGCGATGTGGAAATGTTCGTAGTGACGCGACACGTCCCAGATAAATTGCCCATTCTCGCCGCCGTGTTGACGGAGACGGTCGAGATACGCGGTGCTCATCACCGCCTTTTGCGTCACGTCGAGTCCTACTGCCGTGACTTTCCAGGCTGCAGCGAAGACCTGATCGGCTGCATCCGGATCGGCAGAAATGTTCGCCTCTGCACAGGGGCTGACATTACCCAACACCCCGTTAATGCCGAACGCGCCGCCCATGATGATGACCTGCTTGACGAGGTGCTGGATCTCGGGGTCCTCTTGCAACGCCAACGCGAGATTGGTCAGCGGTCCCACCGCGACAAGGTTGATCTCATGCGGATGCTTGCGGATCTCATCGATGATGAAGCGATGCGCCGGCCTTGCATCGAGGCGGGCGCGGCCGTCATCTTTCAGCTCCGGCAGGTCGATGTCGCCCAGGCCGTTGTTCCCGTGGATATGCGGAATCGGCTCGGGTGCCGCGCGGCGCAATGGCTTGCCCGCTCCGCGCGCCACCACGACCGAGGGCTTGGCAAACCGTTCGACGAGATAGACCGCGTTACGCGTGGTGGTTTCGATCGTCGCGTTGCCGAACACGGACGTCACGCCGATCAGTTCGATCTCCGGATGACGCGTCTGAAACACCAGCGCCATCGAGTCATCGACGCCGGGGTCCGTGTCGTAAATTACCTTGTGCATGATTGGACACTCACGTTGTGTGCGAAGGTTCGAGATAGAACGCGCCCGGCAGCAGCGCGCCGGCGCTGGTCACTTCCACCTTGCCGTCCAGATTGGACAGCACGACCTTGAGCTTCGGCGAGCCCAGTTCGATCATCACCTGGCGGCAGGCGCCGCACGGTGCAATCGGCCCGTCGGTCGCGCCGATCACCGCCAGCGTTTTGAACTGCCCCGGACGATACCCTGCCGCCACCGCGCTGAACAGCGCCGTGCGCTCAGCGCAATTGCACAGGCCGTATGACGCGTTCTCGACATTGCAGCCGTGAAAGATCTTGCCGTCGTGAGTCTCCACCACGGCGCCGACCAGAAAGCCCGAATATGGCGCATAGGCACGCTTGCGCGCCTTGCGTGCCTCATCAATCAGTTGTTTGCGTTTCACTACTCCTCCGCATCGGGATCAGCGATCTTGCTGAATCATTGGTCGATCAGTTCGTACACGCTGGACGGCACGGCTGCACGAGTTTCGTCCAGCGTGCAGGCCGCCTGGATATCGCGCGCCGCCCGCTGTGCCGCCGACGCATCGCGCGCATGAATCCGCGCCAACGGCGCGCCCGCCTCGACGTATTGTCCAAGTTCAACGAGGTCTGTCAAACCGGCCTGATAATCGATCGCGTCTTCGGGACGTCGTCTGCCTCCACCGAGGCCAACCACCGTCAATCCGAGCGCCCGGCAATCGATGCGCGTCACGTAACCAGCGCGCGGCGCCTTGACCGTCATCACAACAGGCGCTTCGCCAAGATGGCGCGCGGGTGCGTCGAGCAGGTCTGCCGGGCCGCCTAACGCATGCACCATGCGTGCAAAGCGCTCCGCTGCCGCGCCTGAATCGAGCGCCACGTGTAGCCTGGCACGGGCCTGTGCCGTGTCTGCGGCAAGGCCGCCCAGCACGAGCATCTGTGCCGCCAGCGCCAGCGTAACCTCATGAACGCGCGCCGGACGGATGCGCCCGCTCAGATACCCGATCGCGTAGCGCACCTCCAGCGCATTGCCCGCACAAGAAGCGAGCGGCTGGTTCATATCGGTGAGCACGGCCGTAGTCTTCATGCCGGCGCCGTTGCCCACATCGACGATGCTGCGCGCCAGTTCCAGCGACTTCTCATAGCTCGGCATAAAGGCGCCCGAGCCGACCTTGATGTCCATGGTCAGCGCGGCCAACCCTGCGGCAAGTTTCTTCGAGAGGATCGACGCCGTTATCATCGCCACTGATTCAACGGTCGCCGTGACGTCGCGGATCGCATAGATGCGCTTGTCCGCCGGTGCGAGTTGGGCGGTCTGACCGATAATCGCCACCCCGACCTCGCGCACCACACGCTGAAATACCGGCGTTGGCGGCACCAGGTCATAGCCGGGGATCGAGGCGAGCTTGTCGAGCGTCCCGCCGGTATGGCCAAGGCCGCGGCCCGAGATCATCGGCACGAAGCCGCCGCATGCGGCGACCATCGGCCCGAGCAGCAATGAGGTGAGATCGCCGACACCGCCTGTCGAATGCTTGTCGATCAGCGGTCCCGGCAGATCGTAGTCATGCCATTCCAGCACCCGGCCGGAATCGCGCTGCGCCAGCGTCAAGGCGACCCGCTCCTCGACGCTCATGTCGTTGAAGTACACCGCCATCGCGAACGCAGCCACCTGTCCCTCGCTGACGCTGCCGTCGGCGACGCCCTGCACGAACTCGGCGACCTCGTTGCGGCTAAGCGGTTGCCTGTCGCGCTTCTTGCGGATAATTTCCTGCGTCAACGACATGATGATCGGCCCAACAAAATGTAGGAGACCCTGGCGTTACGGTAACTGCCCAGCTTCAACGTGTCAGGCACGCGGCACAGTTCAGGGCAATGCCGCACCACGTCACGCACACTTCAATGAAACGTCAGGAAAATACCGGCAATCGCCGCGCTCATCAGGTTCGACAATGTGGCGGCTGCCACCACACGCAAGCCATAGCGTGCGACCTCGGCGCGGCGCTCCACCGCCACCGCGCTAAAGCCGCCCGTGAGAATGGCAATCGAGGAAAAATTAGCAAAGCCGCACAGCGCGAACGACACAATAGCCAGCGTCTTCGGATCCAGCACCTGCAACCCGGCTGCGGCAACCGACTGCGCGCCCTTGAGGTACGGCGACAAATCCACATACGCCACGAATTCGTTGAGGATCAGCTTCTCGCCGATAAAGTTGCCGGCCAGCGGCGCATCGTGCCACGGCACGCCGATCAACCACGCGAGCGGCGCGAACGCCCAGCCCAGCAGGCTTTGCAGTGTGATCTGCGGATGGCCGAACATGCCGGCCACGCCGCTAACGGTCGAATTCAGCAGTGCAATCAGGCCAATGAAAGCGATCAGCATCGCACCGACGTTGATGGCGATGCGCAAGCCAACCGCCGCTCCCGCCGCAGCCGCTTCGATCACATTGGCCGAGCGTTTCTCGTCGAAAGTGAGCCCTTCCAGCACGACGCGGCTCGGCTCCGTGGTCGGGAAGATCACCTTTGCAAACAGCAGGCCGCCCGGTATGGCCATAAATGAAGCCGCCAGCAGATACTCGAGGTTGACGCCCAGGCCCGCGTAGCCAGCCAGCACGGACCCCGCCACGGAAGCCATACCGCTCGACATCACCGCGAACAGTTCAGCAGCGGTCATCTGCCGCACGAACGGTTTTACGAAAGCCGGCATCTCGCTCTGGCCGAGAAAGATAGTCGCCACGGCGGAACAGGCCTCGACACGCGTCACGCCAAGCAGCTTCTCAAACACGACCCCGAGACCGTTGATGATCCACTTCATCACACCGATGTGATACAGCACCGCGATCAGCGCGGTGACAAAAATAATCATGGGCAGTACGCGCAACGCAAACACGAAGCCGCCGCCGCCGAACAACTGGAACATCTTTTCGTCGACGAGTCCGCCAAACATGAACGACACGCCACGGTCGCCCATCTGCAAGACGTGATTGACACCGCGCGCAGCGGCGGCAAGCGCTGCACTGCCGATCGGCACGAACAGCACGAGCGCGCCGATCGCCACCTGGGCAATCAGCGCAGGAATCAAGGTGCGCAAACGAACGCCGCTGCGGTTGGTCGACAGCGCATAAGCAATCAGCAACAGTAAAGCAATGCCACACAGACTGCGTACGATATCCACGTTGTGCTCGCTGTAGAGAAATGGGGGGAGCGAAGGGATGTACAGCGGGATGGCTTTTAAGCCGCTCCGCTAAAGCGAGTGCGCGCGGCCTGGCTTGAGGAAACGCCGCGGCCTGCAGCGCAGCGCGGCGTCACGGAGAATGACGCTGTCGTGAAGCGCTTGTGTGAGAGTGCGGCTGTGCGGCGGGGGCAACTTTCCTTCGCATACCTATCTTCCTCCTTGCATCTTTACTGTCGAATTTTTATAGCCTGCTATTTTTTGTAGCCCGCCTGGGCGTGCCACGTATAGTGCCGCGCCAGGCCGCTTACGTCCAGCCATTGGCTGCTCGCAAGGCCGGCAAGACAGGATGCCGCAGCGCAGCGAAACCCGGTCATGACGTGGCAAGGCGTTCAACCGATGCATCGCGCATGGCAAGCGCTAGCGGACTGCAATCCTGTCCTTTCGGTCAGGTTATAGATGAACAAAAAAATAAAGTACAAGGCTTTTCGTAAGAACCGGACATTTCATCGCCGGACGGCGTATGGTTACAGCAAGGGCCGGCGCCGTTTGTCCGGCCACCGGTCATCGGCCAGCCGGCCAGACGGGAGACGCCGCATGAAAACACCCACCATACGGGCAGGCGCCCATATCGAAGGCGTCCACTGGATTGCCGAATATGCCGGGGATGTCCACGAGATTCGCGTATTTCGCGAGGGGCAGGAGGTGGACGTGCACAACGCACCATCCACGTTGTTCGGCGACGAAGAGAACGCCGGATCGAAAAGCTGCGCCGATCATCGTGCCGCCGAAGCGGCCGTGCTCGCGTATTTGCGACGCTTTGTCGCCGAGCACGACGCGGAGGAGTAGTGGGCGGAATTGCCGCGACGGCACGGGAATTCCGCCGATCCGCACCCAGCAGGTCCTGGTGAGACCCGGTGTGCGGTAGCGCCTGTCAGTCAGCCGGACGCAGTTTCTTCACCTCGGCATCGGACGGTTGCACACTCGCGCCGTCGATGTAGCGGTACGACGTCATTACGCCCTTGCCGTCCTTCACGGCAGTCACGCCCACGAAAGCACCCATGGTCGACTGGTTGTCCTGCGCGCGATACGTGATCGGCCCAAACGGCGTGTCGACGTTCAAGCCCTTGAACGCAGCGGCCAGCTTGTCAGGATCGGTGGAACCGGCTTTCTTCAGGCCGTCGGCCAGCGACATCAACGCCGAGTAGCCGACCACCGAGCCCAGACGCGGATAGTCGTGATATTTCGCCTGATACGCATCGACAAACTTCTTGTTCGCCGCCGTATCGATCGAATACCACGGGTAGCCGGTCACAATCCAGCCGGTGGGCGCCTCGGCGCCAAGCGGGTCCAGATAATCCGGTTCGCCCGTCAGCAGGGACACGACGCTGCGATCCTTGAAGAGCCCGGTCGTATTGCCTTGCCGGACGAACTTGCCGAGGTCCGCGCCGAACAGCACGTTGAAGATCGCGTCAGGCTTCGCGTCGGCAAGTGCCTGCGTCACCGCACCGGCATCGAGATTGCCGAGCGGCGTGGCCTGATCGGAGACAAATTCGATGTCCGGCTGGGCCGCCTGCATCAGCTTCTTGAAGGTCGCCACCGCCGACTGGCCGTATTCGTAGTTCGGATACACCAGAGCCCAGCGCTTCTTGTGCAGCTTGAGCGCTTCCGGCACCAGCATCGCCACCTGCATGTAAGTGGATGGACGCAGGCGGTAGGTGTACTTGTTGCCGTCGGCCCAGACGATCTTGTCGGTCAGCGGTTCGGCAGCGAGGAAGAAAATATGCCGCTGCTTCGCGTAGTCGGCGAGTGCCAGGCCGGTATTCGACAGGAAGCCGCCGAACAGCACCTGCACGCCCTCGCCCGTTACCAGCTCCTGCGCGACCCGCACCGTATCGCCGGGGTTGGCGTTGTCGTCGCGCGAGACGACTTCGAGCTTCTTGCCGAGCACGCCACCCGCCGCGTTCACCTCGTCGAGCGCGAGATTCCAGCCATTCTTGTAAGGGCCGAGAAAGGCAGGCTGGGCCTTATAACTGTTGATTTCGCCAATCTTGATCGTCTCCTGGGCGGCCGCCCCGAGTGCCGTCAACGACAGCGTCAATGAGAGCGTCAGACGAGAGATCCAACCTGGGCGTGTGGTCATGTGTTGCTCCGTTATGAGTGGGAGTGCGGGAATACGGATCAAATACGCGAATTCAAATGCGGCTACTTTGGTGCACGGCGTTGCGAGCGTATTGCCTGGTTCGCGCTGTGGCGGAAGCGGTGCGTTCCAGCGCTCCAGTGCCGTGCGGTCCCTTCCAGCACGTCAGTCGTGGGGCGCCGCGCGAATCCGCGCCACGCTCGCCTCGACGTCCTGCCACGCGGGTTTGCCGCCCGCAAACTGTTGACGCAGATAGGACACGAGTTCGGCCACCTGGGCGTCGTTGAAACTGTCGCGGTAAGCCGGCATCGTACCGAGTTCGGGCCGCGCAGGCGAGCCGATGCCATCCAGAATCACGCGAATCAGGTTGTCGGGCGCCGCGCTATGCAGATTCGTATTGAGTGCGAGCGACGGATGCGCGCCGAATAGCTGCGGCCCGTTGCCTGTGTGGTGGCATGCCGCGCAGGCGCCGTCGAACAGACGCGCGCCGAGGCTCGAAGCCGCCGGCGTCGCGAGACTGGCTTGGGCGCTCGCTTGCTCATATTCGCGCGCCAACGCTTGCGGGTTCGCGTTCGGTTCCGGCGGGTTAAGCGAGGCAAGATAATTCGCCATGGCGCGGATGTCGCTGTCGGGCAACGCCGCCAGTTCGCTGACGACCGGTCCCATCGGGCCGGCTGCCACGCCATGCAGCGGCGCGTGACCGGAGCGCAGATAGCTGAACAGTTCGTCTTCGGTCCAGGGCACAGGGGCATTCGAGAGTGTTGTGAGAGCGGGGGCTTCCCAGCCTTCCGCCAGGCCTCCGCCGAGGAACGCCGCGCCGGTTTTCTCGGCGCCGAACGCATTGCGTGGCGTGTGGCATGCGCTGCAATGACCGAGGCCGTTGACCAGATACGCGCCGCGATTCCACTGGGCGGTTTGTGTGGCGTCCTCGGTGAAGGTATTGCGCCTCAGAAACAGGCTGTTCCATGCGGCCATCAGCGGCCGAACACTGAACGGGAACGCGAGCCTGGTTTCAGGCGGACGAGAGCGCACCGGCGTCTGCGACATCAGATACGCGTAGAGCGCCTGCAGGTCGTCGTCCGAAACGTTCTTGAACGAGGTATAGGGAAAAGCGGGGTACAGATGCCGTCCATCGCGATGGATGCCTTGGCGCATGGCTCGCACGAACGCCTCGAACGACCACGTGCCAATGCCGGTCTGCGCATCCGGCGTGATGTTCGTGGTGTAGAGGGTGCCGAACGGCGTATCGAGCGGCCGGCCACCGGCATTCGGCACGCCGTTGTGCGCCGTGTGGCACACGGCGCAATCGCCCAGCGACGCAAGCAGCTTGCCGCGCGCAATCAGTTCGGGGGCGAACGAAGTGGCGAGCGGCGGCGTGATCGGCGCGATAGGCTGTGGCGCGAACGATGCCATCCCTAGCCACCCCGCCGCGCCCGTGGTCAACGCGCCGAGGAAGCCGAGGCGCCAGCGCTTTTTTCTGCGCGCGGCAGCGGCAGTGGCCGCTTGTGCCGGTCCGTCGGCAAGCGCGGCGCGAATCACCTCGGGCGTGAACGGCGGGCGGCGAAACCGCACCCCCGTCGCATCGTAGAGCGCGTTGGCAATTGCCGCGGCGCCGGGCAGCGAAGCCGATTCTCCTGTGCCCATGGGCGGCTCGCCGTGGCGCGGCATCATCACCACTTCAATGACCGGCACCTCGCGGAATGTCAGGATCGGGTACGCGCCCCACTCCTGACTCGTGACGGCGTTCTCGCCGAAGGTCACGCGCTCTTTCAACGCGCGGCTGGTCGCCTGGATCACGTTGCCGTGGATCTGATGACGCACGCCATCGGGATTCACCATCGTGCCGGTGTCCTGGCCGACCACCACGCGCGTGACGGCCAGCTCGCCGCTCTTGCGGTTCACCTCGACGTCGGCCACCCAGGCAGCCCACGCCGCGCCGAAACCGGGGAACTTGCTGTGCACGTAGCGCGCGTATGCGAAACCTCTGCCGCGTGCGATGTCATCGCGCGGTTCGCCGTCCGGTTCGGCGCCTGGTTCGCTGCCTGGCTGATCATCTTGTTCACCGTGCGCCTCGTCCTTTGGCGCGACCTTACGCGGTTCCCATCCCGCCTTCTCAGCCACCGCTTTCACCAAGTCGATAGCGCGTGGATCGGTCAAATGCTGTAGCCGAAATTCGACCGGATCGACACCGGCCTCGGCGGCGAGTTCATCGATGAAAGACTCGTGCGCGAACGTGTTCGGCAGTGCCGAGACGCCACGCAACCAGGACGCGCGGACGATGGGCGGCGTGTCGTCGCACACGATGCGCATCGTGCGGTAGTCGTAAGGCGGCACGGATGTGCGGTCGCCCATTTCGAACACCTGCGGCTGCGGCGAGATCGTGCCCGTCAACAGCAGGGCGAGCGTGGGCGCATCGTTCGACGGGTAGCGCGTGGCGAAATCGTATCCGGTGAGCTGACCGTTCGAATCGACCGCGCCGCGCACGTCCATCAGCTGCGCCGCGCCCTTCGGCTCCCATGCGTGTTCGTCTTCACGCGAAAGCTGCACGCGCACCGGACTGCCCACCGCACGCGAGAGCAAAGCCGCGTCCGCGGCGACGTCGTCGGCGCAGTTGCGGCCGTAGCAACCGGCGGCATCCATACGCACGATGTCGATCTTCGTTTCGTCGAGCGTCAGCAGCAGCGCCAGATCGGCGCGCAGCGAATGCGGATTCTGCGTGCCGGACCAGACCTTGAGCGCACCGTCACGGTAGTCGGCCACGGCGCATGACGGCCCGATCGACGCATGCATCTGGAACGGCCAGACATAGGTGCGTTCGAGCGTGTTGCCGGCCTGCGCGAGCGCCGCATCGACATCGCCTTCGATCACCAGATCGCGGCGCGTCGCGGGATTGGCGCGCAAAGCGGCCTCGACTTCGCTGCTGGTTTCGAGCGGCGGCAAGCCTTCCACCGTTTTCCACTGCACATCGAGCCGTTTGACTGCCTGCTGCACGACCTCCTCGCGCTCGGCGACGATGCCGACAAAATCGCGGATCACGACCACTTTGACGATACCGGGCAGATCGCTCACGGACGCTTCATCGACATGCAGCAGACTGTTGCCGATAAAGTCGCCTTGCGCCACGCCCGCATACGGTGGACGCACCACCCGGCCGTGCAGCATGCCGGGCACGCGTACGTCGTGCACGAACATAAGCTCGCCGATGGCTTTAGCGGGAATATCGAGGCGCGCAGTGCTCTTGCCGACTATGCGATATGTTTCCGGCGGCTTGACGGGCGTGTCCGCTGCGAGCGTCAGCTCGATGCGCCGTCCTGCGATCAGTTCGCCATAGCCGATGCCTTGCGTCTTGTCCTCGCCGCGCCGATGCACGATGCCGTCGCGCACATCGAGCGTCTCGGCGCTGACACCAAAACGCTCTGCCGCTTGCGCCACCAGATACTGCCGCGCCTGCGCCGCCGCGAGACGCAGCGGCACCGCCGAGATCTGGATCGTGGCGCTCGCAATTGTCGGGCCCTGGTTCGGCACCTCGGTGGTGTGTCCAAGCACAATCGCAACGCGCGTCAGCGGCACATCCAGTTCTTCCGCCACAATCTGCGCGAGCGCCGTGCCGATTCCGGTCCCCAGATCAACGTGCCCGTTGAACGCCATCACGCTGCCGTCGCCGCGCACCACGAGGAATACGTCTGCTGCAGTCGGCACGAACGACGAGCGCGAGCCGGGCTGCCCGACCGCCGGCTTGACCGGCGCCTGCGGCGGCCGTAAGACGATCAGCACGTTCTGCGCGTCATCGAGCTGCTGGCGCGAAAGCGGCTGACGATCCACGCTGACGTCCGGCCCGGTCATACGCGCTCTCCCGCGTGCTCTCCTGCGCGCGCTGGCGCATGCTCGCCGCGCTGCGCCGCCAGCAGTTGAGCGGCGCGGTGCACGGCACGCAGAATCTCGACATGCGTGCCGCAGCGGCACAGGTTGCGCGACAGTTCGCGACGAATGGTTTCGTCGCTGGGGTGAGGATCGCGCTCGAGCAGCGCTTTCGCGGTCATGATCATGCCGTTGAGGCAATAGCCGCACTGCGCGGCCTGTTCGTCGATAAACGCCTGCTGCACCGGATGCAGTTTCGCACGCGTCCCCAGTCCTTCGAGCGTGGTGATCTCCCGCCCTTGCGCGACCCGCGCCGTCGTGACGCACGAGCGGGTCGGCATGCCGTCGAGCAGCACCGTACACGCGCCGCATTCGCCGAGCCCGCAGCCGAACTTCGGACCGTTCAACTCCAGGTCGTTACGCAGCAGATACAGCAGCGGCGTATCCACACTGGCGCTGACGACATGCGTCGCACCGTTCACCTTGAGTGCGAAGCTGGCTGGGTGGTCTGCGGGATGGCTCATGGCAGCGGCGCCGACGGCTCGCCCAACATTTAAACGACCACCGGCACTTCGGTTGCCGGCGGCGTATTGCGGCTGCGCCGGCAACGGATCAGGCCGTCGATCATCACCATGCCGACGCCCGGTATATCGCCGAGCTGCACGCTTTCAAGCAGCGTGCTGCCCGCCGTGTGCTGCGCGCGGTCCATGAACACCAGATCCGCGGGCCGGCCCACTTCAATCAAACCCTGACGCAGATTGCGCTGCCGCGCCGTGTTGCCGGTCGCAAAACAGAACGCGATTTCCGCGGGCACGTCAGCAAGACTCGAAATCAACGCGATCATCCGCAGAATGCCGAGCGGCTGCACGCCTGAACCGGCGGGACTGTCGGTGCCAAGGATGATGCGGTGCGGGCATTTGAGTTCGATTGCATGACGCGCGGTCAGCAGCGCGATCCGTTCATTACCGTTGTGGACAATTTCGAGTGCACGGGTGGATTGCTCGCACAGGTCGCAAACGTGACGGTAAGACAGCGAGGTATGGCCGCCGTTGATATGGCCAATCACGTCCGCGTCGGCGGCGAGCACCACGTCCTTGTCGATCAGGCCCGAACCGGGAATCGACGGGCCACCCGTATGAATTGTGCTTTGAATCCCGTACTTGCGCGCCCAGGCCACCATCTGGCCAGCCTCTTCGCCAGCTTTCACGCTGCCGAGCCCCACCTCGCCAAGCAGCTTCACACCCGCCGCCGCCAGTTCCTTGAAGTCTTCCTCGACCATGCCCTTTTCGATCACCGGCGCGCCGGCCAGCACCTTCACGCCGCCGCCGACGCCCGCGCCACGCATGCCTTCGAACGAGCGCTGCGCGGTGATTGCCAGCGCTTTCACACCGACGATATCCTTAGGACGTCCTGGCAAATGCACTTCGCCCGCCGAGATCATGGTTGTCACGCCGCCGTTCAGATTCGACTCGATCCAGCCCATCTGATTCTGGCGCGGCGTCCAGTCGCCGAAGACAGGATGCACGTGCGAATCGATCAGGCCCGGCGCAACCGCTGTGCCTTTGCAATCGACCGTGGTGCGCGCGCCTTCGAGATCGCAGTCCTTGGCCTTGCCCACGGCGACGATCACGCCGTCGTCGATCACCAGCGTATCCGCATCCAGAATCGGCTGGTCGATATCGCCCGATAACAGCAGGCCGATATTGCTTACGACGACTTTGCCCGACAACCCCGTCAACGTCTCTGCTGCCATCTGCTTCTCCTTTCGCAACGACTACCCGAGGCGGCCGCCTACCGGTGCATGGCCGGTTGCGCGAGCCGCGTCGCAGGAATCAGACGCTCAAGTAAGCGCGCCTGACTGTTTCGTTCTTCGCGAGTTCGCCGATCGTGCCGCTAAAGCGAATCTGCCCTTTTTCGAGGACATAGGCGCGGTCGCTGACCAGCTCGGCGAAGTGCAGGTTCTGTTCGGACAACAGGATCGACAGCCCTTCGCGCTTGAGTTCGAGAATCATGTTCGCCATCTGCTCGACGATCACGGGCGCCACGCCCTCCGACGGTTCGTCGAGCAGCACCAGGTACGGGTTACCCATCAGCGTGCGCGAGACGGTCAGCATCTGCTGCTCGCCGCCGCTCATCTGGCCGCCCGGGCGTCTCGGCATTTCGCCGAGATTGGGGAAGAGCCGGAACAGCTTGTCCGGCGTCCACTGCAGCGCATCTTCGCGCGGCGGTTGCCGGCCCGCGTCGAGGTTTTCCATCACGGTGAGGTCGGAGAACACGCGCCGGTCCTCAGGCACGAACCCCATCCCCATGCGCGCGATCCGGTACGGCTGCAGTTTCGAAATGTCGGCGCCGCGAAACCGGACTTCACCCTGACGGCGCGGCAGCAGACCCATCACCGCCTTCATGGTGGTGGATTTGCCCGCGCCGTTGCGGCCCATCAGCGCCACCACTTCGCCGCGTCCCACTTCGAGGCCGACATCGAACAGGATGTGAGCGCGGCCATAAAACGCGTTGAGGCCGGAGACTTTCAGCATCGGCTCGCTCATTGCAGCGCCCCCTGATGACCGCCTTGGCCGTCGTGATGATCCAGTGCCGCATGCGCCTGGAAAGTCTTGCCGGTGCCGAAGTAGACTTCCTGGACGCGCGCGTCGTTGCGGATCGTCTCCGCGCTGCCTTCGGCGATCAGCTTGCCGCGCGCCAGCACGATCATGCGGTCGGCGTAGGCGAACACCACATCCATGCTGTGCTCGGTGAACAGCACGCCTATCTTGTGCTCGGTGACAAGACGCTTGGTCAGCGCCATCAGGTCGTTGCGCTCCTTCGGCGCCATGCCGGCGGTCGGTTCGTCCATCAGCAGCAGCTTCGGGCGGTTCGCCATGGCAATCGCAAGCTCGACGCGCTTTACGTCGCCATAGGCCAGCACGCCGCAGGCGCGATGTGCATCGGCCGCCATGCCCACCTGTTCGAGCAGGCTGTACGCTTCATCGGCGAACCATGAGCCTGCGGGCTTCCACAGACCGAACAGTTTGCGTTCCCGCGAGACCAGCGCCATCTGCACGTTTTCAAGCACCGTCATTGAATTAAAGGTGGCGGCAATCTGGAACGTGCGGCCCACGCCAAGACGCCAGATGTCGCGCGGCCGCATGCCGACAAGTTCGTGATCGTCAAGGCGGATCGAACCGGCGGACGGCCTCAGTTGCCCGTTGACCATATTGAAGCAGGTCGATTTGCCCGCACCGTTCGGGCCGAGCAGCGCGAGCAGTTGGCCGGCTTCGAGATCGAACGAGACGTCGTCGACGGCTTTGAGGCCGCCGAACGACTTCGACAAGCCTGAGACGCGCAAGAGGCTCATAGCCCCTCCTTCATCGCAGTAGCTTGCGAGGGCGTGGGTGAAGCGCTGCCTCGCTGCACTTCGCTCACACCACCGGCATGACCGTTTTTCGCGCCGATGTCGTCGTCGCCGAAGCGCTCGCGAATGAAGCCGACGATGCCTTGCGGGAACGCGATCACCAGCAGCAGGATCGTAAAGCCGAGCAGCGCCTGCCAGTAGTCGGTCTGACGCGCCACGGTGTCTTGCAGCCACGTGAATACCGCAGCGCCGACAAGCGGCCCGGTCAGCGTCTGCAGGCCGCCTAGCAGCACCATCACGAGCCCGTCGACCGAACGGCTCACGCTGATGACCTCCGGTGAAATCGTGCCCTTCGAAAACGCGTACAGCGAACCGGCAAGCCCGCAAAACACCGACGCAATCACAAACGACGCCCATTGCACCCGCTTGACGTCAATGCCGATCGCCTCGGCGCGCAAACCGGAATCACGTGAAGCGCGCATGGCATAACCGAGCGGCGAGAACAGCATGCGCCGCAGCAGCCAGACGCAGATCACGACACAGGCGAGCGTCAGGTAGTAATAGGCGAGCGGCGAAGACAACCAGTTCGACGGCCACAATCCCAGCACGCCGTTGCTGCCGCCGGTCACGTCGTCCCATTGGAACACCACCGACCAGACGATCTGCGCAAACGCCAGCGTCAGCATGGCCAGATACACGCCGGACAGACGCACGCAGAACCAGCCGAACACCAGTGCGCCGCCGAGCGCGAGCAATGGCCCGAGCAGAAGCGCCGCTTCCATCGGCAGGTTGAGCACTTTGAGAAACAGCGCCGCGCCGTAAGCGCCCAGGCCGAAATACGCCGCGTGCCCGAACGAATGCATCCCGCCCGGTCCCATGATGAAGTGCAGGCTGGTGGCAAACAGCACGGCAATCAGGATTTCGACCAGCAAAATGGGCATATAGGGAAACGCTTTGGCGGCAAGCGGCGCGAGCACCAGCAGCACGAGCGCCGCCAGCGCCAGCCACTTCAGACGCTTGCCCGCGGGCCGCAACGGCGCCTCCGGCGCAGCCATGCCGCGCACCGCGGCACTGGCGCGGCCCAGCAATCCCCAAGGCCGCACCACCAGCACCACCGCCATCACGACAAATTCCGCCACCAGCGTAAAGCGGCTCAGAGAAAAATCGATCCCGCCAATCGACACGTGTCCGATGCCGATGCACAGCGCCTTGATTTCGGCAATCAGCAAGGCGGCGACAAAGGCACCCGGGATGGACCCCATGCCGCCCACCACCACGACCACAAACGCATTGCCGATGGTCTCGAGATCGAGCGACAGATTCGCCGACATGCGCGGCCCCTGCAACGCGCCACCGAGGCCCGCCAGAAACGCACCGACAAAAAACACGCCGGTAAACAGCCACGCCTGATTGATACCCAGCGCGCCGAGCATCTCGCGGTCCTGAGTCGCCGCCCGCACCAGCGTGCCCCAGCGCGTGCGCGTGAGGGCATACCAGAGCAGCAGCAGCACCAGCGGGCCGATCACGATCAGCGCGATATCGTAGGTGGGCAACGGATGGCCGAGCAGCGTGACCGCGCCGGCCAGATGCGGCGCACGCGGCCCGAACAGATCTTCCGGGCCCCACAGCCAGAGCGCCGCATCACGGAAGATCAGCACCAGTGCGAAGGTCGCCAGCAGATGAAACAACTCCGGCGCCTGATAGATACGCCGCAGCACGATCATTTCGACCAGCGCGCCGAGCACCGCGACGACAAGCGCCGCCGCCAGCACCGACAGCCAGAACCCCCCAGTGCTATGGCCGAAACGGCTCGCGAGGCTATATGCGACATAAATGCCGAACATATAGAACGAGCCGTGCGCGAAGTTGACGATGCGCGTCACGCCGAAGATCAGCGACAGGCCGGCGGCGACGAGAAACAGCGTCGACGCATCGGCGAGTCCATTGACCAGTTGTACCAGCAGATTCGAAAGCATCGTAACCCTCAGCGACTTGCAATCCATCTCATGCGCAGCCGGTAGCGCGCGCCTCACGGGCAGCACAGTACCAGCGAATCAATTTAGCGCAAACCGTCTTCGCCCTTGATCTCGCTTGCCTGCAATCCGCCGATACGCGGCAGCGGCCGTCCCGAGTCCGTCACGGCGACCGCCACCACGATCTCGTTGGCACGCGGCGCATCGGCAACGCGTGCTTCGATGGCGTCGAAGTGACTGCGCACGAAGGCGGCGTCCTTGTGGCCGAGCGGCACGTCGATTGCCGTGCCGAGCGTGCCCATTTTTTTCGCCGACGGCACCAGCGCGGCGCCCTTTTCCACCGCGACGCGCAGCGGCGCGCCGAGCTTCGGATGCAGGATCGCGGCGGCATGCTCAAGCTCGCCCGCTTCGCCGACAATCGCCGCCTTGCCGTAACTGTGCGCCTCGCCGGGCGCAATGCCCAGCGCCTCGACGCATTTCTTGCCGAGCAGCGCGCCGAGTTCTTCCCCCGCGTCGATCAGCGCGTCGAGCTTTGTCTCGAAGCGGCCCGCGTAAGGGTTCTCGATCACGGCGATGGCGACTGCCCGGCGCGTCGGCGGCTCGATCGTCTGGCCCATTTCAATGCGTGTTTCATCCACCTGCACTACCAGCTTGCGAAGCTTGATTGCCATTTCGCTCTCCGTGTATGGGTTCGCTGCTTTTGCTTGCGCTGTGTTCGCGTGCGCTGCGCCTGGGTTTTGTGCTTTGGCCTCTACGAGGCCGCGGCCTAGCGCAGGCCGTCCTTGCCGACAATCGCCTCTTTCGCGAGGCCGCCGACGCGCGCATGCACGCGCTGCCCGGTACTCATGACCAGGATATAAACCACTTCATCGGCGGCCGGCGCGCCCGGCACGCGCACTTCGAGTGCGTCGAAGTGGCTGCGCACATAGCTTGCGTTCACATGGGTCATCGGCACATCGAGTGCGCTCGAAGGTGCACCGACCTTCTTGGTGGACGGCACGATGGCGTTGGTCGGCACACCGTTTTTCTCGAGCAGCTCGCGCATCGCGTAACCACCCGGCACGTGCCACAGTGCACCGTGCTCCAGCTCTCCCGCCGCGCCGACAATCGCCCCCTTGCCGTAGCTTTCGATGGCGGCGTGCGGCACCGCCATCGCGGCGAGCAGCCGCTGGGCGAGATCGACGCCAATCGGCTTGAGCGCTTCCATGGCGTGTTCGATCTTCGCTTCGTAGCGGCCCGCGAACGGATTGTTCATTACCGCTGCAATCGCCCCCTTGCGCAACGGATGCGCGGGCGGTGGTCCAAATTCATGAAAGATGTCTTCGACGTGCGTCAGCACGCGGCGGATTTCGAACACGGAGCCTCCGTTGGATAATGGGGTCTGTGGGCGCTATACGTGATGTGCGCAGAAGCCGCGCCACCGCTCAGGCCCATGCCGTCCTTTGCTCTTGAAGCGGGCGCGCCCGGCGGGGTCATGCCGACCACGCGCACCCGCCGTTGCAGAAACAATGCTGCGCCTTCTATCAAACCCTGCTCGTGCAGGCGGGTCGCTTCCTCTGCGCCGCGTGCAAGGGCAAAATCGATCAGCGGTTGCGGCAACGGCGGTACGTCGACCGTCACCAGCAAGTCGCCAAGATCGCTATCGTCTTTCAGCGACGAGGCTGGCTGGCGCACGATATCGGCGTGCTTCAGATCCACTGCATTCGCGATCATCGTTGCGGCGGCGTCAGCGGCTGCGGCGTTGCGAGCCAGCACGGTCACGCTATCGGCGATGCCGAGGCTGAAACTACGGCCGCGCCAGCCGCTCGTCGCAATGCCGCGCACCGGCTGCGCCGCGTCCAGGCTCAGATCGGCGTCAAGCTTCAGGCCTTCATGCAGGCGCGTCTGCGCCAATCCGGCCAGATCCGCAAACACGCCGATCCGGTAGTGTTGCCCTTCGTCCAGATGCAATGCAATATCGCCGCCGTTGTTGATGAACGCCCGCCGTATGCCTGGCCGCACAAACGCAGCGATCAGTTCGTCCGCGACGCTGCCCGCGACCGCGGCCATCGGCGTGATGTAACGTGCACGATACGGATAGCAGGCGTCCCACATGCGGCTTGCAACCCGGCCCGCGCAAGGCCGGCTCAAGGCGTCTTGCCGTACAGCTTGTCTCAGTGCCGGCAACTCCGCAACCAGTTCGTCAAGGATGGTCGTGAAGCGCTGCCAGCACTCCTCATGCGCGGCCTGCACGGCAGGGGCATCGCCATCCGCGCCGATGATCAGATCAATCGGGCCGTGCTGCAAATGCCGGCGTGTGGCGTCCAGCGCGACGCGGGTTGCGGTCATATGCGTCACCCCAGCATCGGCGGCATGCCGAGCGGCCATGGGTTATCCGGGTGGCGCGCCAGGGTGCGGCGCGCCAGCGGCGCCCCTTCGAGATGATCCGGTCCATTGGCCAGCACACTTTCGAGCGAGCGCACGGCATCGAGGTGGCCGCCAAGATCGCGGTACGCGTCATAGCTCATCGTGAACTCGATCGGTGCGACGATGGCCGGCGTCGGCACCGTGCCGAATGAACGGTCCGGCATACGCGTCACATCCACCATGACCGTAATGCCGCCGCCCGGCCATACGTAAGCCGGTGCGCCACCGCATGTCACGTTCACGAGCCGCTGCTTGATGGCGCGCGTCAGCAACACCGGATTTTCGGTGGCGCCGGCGCGCAGGCTGCCGCCCGCGCCGCCCAGAAACAACACGGTCGCCAGCGACGGTTCGCAGTTTTCGCCGATCCGCTCCACGGTGCGCCGCACCGCATCCGGCATCTCCATGATGCGCGGCGTCAGATCGGAATCAAGCTCGTACCACTGCGCATGCTCGCCGGTGGTCGACACCATCAGCAGGCGCATGCCGGGCCGGGCCACCGCGGGATCGAAGCCTTCAATAATCGCCAGCGGGTCCTGTATGTCGGTGCCGCCCCAACCGGTGCCCGGATTGGCCACCTGAAAATAGCGGCCCGGCGTCGATTTGCGGCCGCGAATCTTCAGACCTGAGCGCGTCATGCCCAGACACCGCCCCGCCTGATGCTCGGTCAGCACGCCGGTAATGTGATCGTCGACCACCACTACCTCGTCGACATGGCCGAACCACTGTTTGGCAAAGATGCCGATAGTCGCGGAGCCGCAGCCCACCCGCATACGCTGCTCTTCGACGCCGTCCACGATTGGCGCCGCGCCGGCGCGGATCACCAGACTCGCACCGCCGTCGATAGTCAGCTCGACCGCCTCCTTGTTGCCGAGCGCCAGCATCATGTCGCAGGTCACGCGGCCTTCTTTCTTGCTGCCGCCGGTCAGATGGTGGACGCCGCCGAGGCTCAGCATCTGCGAGCCGTATTCGGCGGTGGTGACGTGGCCGACCATCTCACCCTGGCAACGCACATTCGCCTGCTCCGGCCCGAGAAAGCGGTCGGTGTCGATCTTCACCTTGAAACTGCAGTAGCTAAAGATGCCCTCGGTGACGACGGTCACCATATCGACATCGTTGTGCTTCGAAGCCACGATAAAAGGCGCGGGCTTGTAGTCCGGGTAGGTGGACGACGCGCCCACACCGGTCACGAAGAGCGCCTGCTCCTCTTTGGCTGCATCGCCGTGCGCCTGCCCCGATGCACCAAATTCGATCGTGGCCTGCGCTTCAGGGCTTTGCACTGCCACAGGCGAGCGCGCCATGAACACCACCGGATCGACACGGATCAGCCGCCCTTCTGCATTCGCATAGCGGTCGCACGCCCCGGTGCGGCCTTCGGATATCTGGCACAGCACGGGGCAGGCATTGCATTCGATCTTGTTGGACGCCATCCGCTCGCTGCGGGGCGCCGCTTTTTCGAGCACGGTGGGGCCAGGCGTGGAGGCGGTTTCGCCATCCACCCGGTCTGCACCGAAATCGACCTTCGTATGCTCAGTCATGTTGGGGTTCCCATACGACGACATTACAAGCGGTCCTGCCCGGCTGACGAAATAGCCTATGTTTCAAGGCCTATTCGTGTGACACGCCACAGCACGCATTTTGAAAAATGTTGCGGTCACTCACCGTTCGTGTAGTATCCACTACACCAAACTTGATTGAAATCTACTCGATCAAAATAGTCTGCGCAACGTCTTTTCCCCGGCCTTGCCTGATCTTTCGTCATGCTGCGGCGCGCCAATTTCTGCGCCGCGGCCCTGTGCAGAAGGAGTTTCGCCGTGACTCATGTCGTGACAGAAGCCTGCATCCGCTGCCGCTATACCGATTGCGTGGACGTCTGCCCGGTGGACTGCTTCCACGCCGGGCCGAACATGCTGGTGATCGATCCGGACGAGTGCATCGACTGCGCGGTGTGTGTGGCCGAGTGCCCCGTCAATGCAATTTACGCCGAAGAAGACCTCCCTGCAGACCAGCAGGCGTTCATCGCGCTGAATGCGGAGCTAACCGGGGTGTTTCCGGTGCTCAACAAGCGCGAGGAACCCATGCCGGACGCTGACGCATGGAAGGATGTGATCGACAAACTGCACCTGCTCGAGCGCTAAGGGACGCCATGCTCCATCCAACGCCACCGCCGCTCTGCAACCCGATTTCACCGCGCTGCTGCATCCCCGGGATGCGCGCGCGGCTCATCGTTCCCCCGTTGTTCCTCACTCAACCGATTGCAGGAGAGATCCATGAACGAAGTTGTTGACCACCCCGCCTCTCAAGGCACGCAAGACACCCACGCCGAACCGCCATCGCCCATCGAGACCGACGCATTGATCGTCGGTGCAGGGCCGGTCGGCCTCTTTCAGGTGTTCGAACTGGGCCTGCTGGAAATCAAGGCGCATGTGATCGATTCGCTGCCGGTAGTGGGCGGCCAGTGCGTCGAGCTGTATCCGGACAAGCCGATTTACGACATTCCCGCGGTGCCTATCTGCACCGGGCAGGAGCTTGCCGATAATCTGCTCAAGCAGATCGAACCATTTGGCGCGACGTTTCACCTCGGGCAGGAGGTGCAGATTGTCGAACGTCTGGCGGACCGGCGTTTTTTCGTGCGCACCAGCAAAGGCACCGAGTTCGTAACGAAAACCATCTTCATTGCGGCGGGTGTAGGCTCGTTCCAGCCGCGCACACTGAAGGTAAGCGGCATTGACAAGTATCATGGGCGGCAACTGTTCTATCGTGTGCGCGACCCCGAACTGTTCCGCGACAAGGACATTGTGATCTGCGGCGGCGGCGATTCCGCACTCGACTGGGCGCTCAATCTGGTGGATGTGGCGCAAAGCGTGATCCTCGTGCACCGGCGTGATGAATTCCGCGCCGCGCCTGCCTCGGTGGCGAAAATGCGCGCGCTGTGCGACGAGTTGCGCATGCAATGCCTCGTCGGCCAGGTCAGTGGCTTCGAAGACAATCATGAAGCGCTTCACCGCATCAAGGTGACAGGTGGTGACGGCGTGACGCGCACGCTCGAACTCGATCATCTGCTGGTGTTCTTCGGACTCTCGCCGCAACTTGGACCGATCGCCCAATGGGGCCTGGAAATCGAGCGCAAGCAGGTGGGGGTCGACACCGAAAAGTTCGAAACCAATGTGCCGGGCATCTTCGCAGTCGGCGATATCAATACCTATCCCGGCAAGAAGAAGCTGATCCTGTCGGGCTTCCATGAAGCGGCGCTGGCGGCTTTTGGCGCGGCGCCCTATATTTTCCCGGACAAGAAGATCCATATGCAGTACACAACAACCAGCACCAAACTGCACAAGGTGTTGGGTGTCGAGTCGCCGGTATTCGATTGACGAACTGCCTGGCGGGCTGGGTTAGGGCTGATTTCTGTCTGACTTTGGGCTAACTTCAGGCTGTATCATGACGGCGGGCCGGCGTTGAATGTTGCCGGCCCGCTGCGGTATGCAGCGGGCGCTGCGTGCTGTGGCGTGTCGCGCTGTGTTGTGAGCAGATGCACCAGAACCTAACAGAGAGAACCGAGGCAGCCCATGAGTCCAACTGCCGCCCGCAAGACGGGCGCCACCGGCATCCGCGCGAAGCAGGCCCAGGATACGCGCGCCAAGATTCTGAAGGCCGCCATCAAGGTGTTTGCGAAGCAAGGCTACGCGAGTGGCCGGGTTGAGAGCATTTCGAAAGCCGCGCGCTCGCACGACCGCATGATCTACTACTACTTCGGCAGCAAGGAGCAATTGTTCGTCGAAGTGCTGGAGACCATCTATTCGCAGTTCAACGAAGCGGAAAGCCGGCTCGACCTGGACCTCGACGATCCCGTGCGTGGGCTGCTTCAGGTGGTGGAGTTTGTCTGGCAGTACTACCTCGATCATCCCGAGTTCGTCACGCTGCTGTCCAGCGAGAACCTGCATCAGGGCAAGCACGCCAAAAAGTCATCCAAGCTGCGCGATATTTCCGGGTATGCGATTTCCGTGGTCCAGAAGGTGCTGGATGCGGGTAAAGAGAAAGGCGTGTTTCGTGGCGGCATCGCGGCACGCGATGTTTACATCATGATTGCGTCGCTAGGGTATTTCTATAACGCCAACCAGTACACGCTGAGCGCGTTCCTCGGCGAAACGCTCATGGACAAGGCGGCGCTCGCGCACTGGTGCGAAGTCATCAAGGAAACGGTGTTGCGGGCGGTGCTGGCGCAGGTGCCGGTTGAAGAGGCCGGCAAGGTGCGAGAAAACGCGTCGTAGCCGGCTGGGATTCCGCCTCGTGCGAAGGCGGTTTCACTCGGCCTGACGATCAGGCATGAGCGGCGCGGCCTTATCGCGGCCTTATCGCCGCCTTCTCGCGGCTACGCCGCCACACTCTCTCAAGCCGCTTCCGGCGGCAAGTTCGCAGCCGCCGCGCGATGCGCGGCGGAGCGCTTCACCAGCAACGCCCCCGCTGCGATGAGCGACGGCACGGCAAGCAGTGCAAAGATCGTGCTGAAGCCAATATTGGCCTGCAACAGCAAGCCACCGGAAAACGCACCCAGAATCCCGCCGAAACGCCCAACACCGAGCATCCATGCGACACCCGTGGCGCGGCCGCTAGTCGGATAGAACGCCGCGGCCAACGTGGGCAGCGACGACTGCGCCCCATTCATGCAAACGCCCGCAATAAACGTAATCGCCGCGAGCCACACAAGGCTGCCCGACTGCTGACCGACCATCCACACGAACAGACCCGTCAGCACGTAGGTAATCGCAATCACGCGATGCGGCTCGAAGCGGTCCATCAACCAGCCGACCGCAATCGACCCCACCCCGCCGCCGAACGGAAAGAGCGCCGTAACGAGCGCGGCTTGCCGCACCGTGAAGCCCGTATCGCGGATCAAGGTGGGCAGCCAGCTAGTCAGCATGTAGTACACCAGCAGTCCGGAAAAGTAGGTCACCCACAGCATGATCGTGCCGGTCCTGAAGCGGGCTGAAAGCACCACGGAACCGCCCGTCTTGCGCTGCACCGTGGGATCTTCCGGCAGCACAAAGCGCACGTTGTCGAACGACTCGTTCGGCGCAATGCGCCGCAGCACGGCCGCAATCCGCTCCACCGGCCAGCCACGCAATACCATGAAGCGGATCGATTCGGGCAAGCCGATCAGCACGAAACCCAGCACGATCGGCATCGCGCCCCCCGCGACAAACACACTGCGCCAGCCGTAGTGCGGAATCAGCGCCGCCGCAACCAGACCGCCGGCTGAGGCGCCCACGGTAAAGCCGCAGAACATCGTATTGACGAGGAGCGAGCGCTTGCGAGCGGGTGCATACTCGGAAGTCAGCGTGGTTGCGTTCGGCATCGCCGCACCCAAACCGATACCGGTCAGGAGACGCAATACGGCCAGCTCAGTCACCGAGCCGGCAAACGCGCACGCAATGCTGAGCGCGCCGAACACCAGCACCGATCCCACCAGCACTTTCTTGCGCCCGATGCGGTCCGCTAGCGGACCCGCCGCGAGCGCGCCAATCGCAAGGCCGACCAGCGCCGCGCTCATCACCGGCGCCAAAGCCGCTTTGGTGGCGTGCCATTCCTGCGCAAGCGAGGGCGCAACAAAGCCGATTGCAGCGGTATCGAAGCCGTCAGTCGCGACGATCAGAAAGCACAGGATCAGGACGAACCATTGATACGGCGAGAAACGCCGTGCATCGATAAACTGCTGCACGTCGAGCGTGCGCGTGGTGCCAAACACCGTGTCTGTCATGGTTGTCTCCAATCCCATGCAAAGCTGTTTGTCTTGAGCGCGGTGCAATGCCCGCGCTTCTTTTCATTCTTGCGGCTGGCCGCGTCAGGTGCCGTCGTCTTCGCGAAACAGCTTGTCGGCCAGATGGAAGGCCGAATTGGCGGCCGGCACGCCGCAGTAGATCGCGGTCTGCAGCAGCACCTCCTTGATCTCCTCGTGCGTCACGCCATTGTTCTTCGCAGCGCGCAGATGCAAGGCCAGCTCTTCGCTGCGATTGAGTGAGACCATCAGCGCGATCGTCACCAGGCTGCGCGTGTGACGCGGCAAACCTTCGCGCGTCCAGATCTCACCCCATGCATACCGCGTGATGAAATTCTGGAACTCCTCCGTGAATTCGGTCAGGTTATTCAAGGAACGGTCGACGTGCGCATCGCCCAGCACCGCGCGGCGCACCTTCATTCCGGCCTCATAGCGTTCGTCGTCGTTCATTGCGGCTCCTTGAGGAAGTCGAGCACCGTCTTTGTAAAGACCTCAGCCTGCTCGATGTTGGAAATGTGCGACGCGTCCAGTTCGACATAGCGTGCGCCTGGGATAGCGGCGGCGAGTTCCTTGCCCTGGGCCGGCGTCGCCGCCAGATCGTGCGTGCCCGAAATCACGAGCGTGGGCAGCTTGATGCCAGACACTTCGGGACGCAGATCGGTTGCATCGATCGCTTCGCAGTTGTTGGCGTAGCCTTCCTTGTCGGTATGGACGAAGACATCGCGGATCACGGAGAACATCAGCGGTTCGCGCGCAATGAATTCGCCAGTAAACCAGCGTGGCAGGACCGCTTCGGAGAGCGCGAGCATCCCCTCCTTGCGCGCCCGCTCGGCTCGCGGCACCCACACTTCCGGCGAGCCGATGCGCGCGGCGGTGTTGCACAGCACGACGCGTTGCAAGCGGCTCGTATGCCGCGCCGCCAACGCGACACCGGTCAGGCCGCCCATCGAGATACCGCAGAAATTCGCCTTGTCGATCTTCAGCGTATCCATCAGGCCGAGCACATCGCCGCTCAACTGTTCGATCGTATAGGGGCCCTTCGGCGCTTCCGAGTGACCGTGGCCGCGCGTGTCGTAGCGCAATACACGAAACTGTTTCGCGAGTGCAGCGACTTGCGGCGTCCACATCGACATGTCGCTGCCGAGCGAATTCGACAGCACGATCCACGGCGCATGGCCGTGCCGGTCGCCGTCGATCCGATAGTGAAGCTCAATGCCATTGACTGCGGCGTAGGGCATGCTGCTACTCCTGAGAGGTGGTGAGGTCGGCGCGCGCGCTGTGCAGGGCAAGCACGGCGTCTACGTAGGCATGCGCCTGACCGACGTATTGAGCCGGATCGAGCAGACGCTGCAGTTGCTCGACCGGAAGATGTTGCGTAACGGCGGGATCGGCCGCGAGTACGTCGAACAGTTTTTGCCCCGTCTGTACCGCCGTTTTCGAGGCCTGCTCGACCCGATGATGCGCGTCGAGCCGGCCAATGCTGTCGCCGAGTGCGAGCATCACCGCTTCGCCGAGAATCAGGCCATGCGTGACCTCGAGATTGGCTGCGAGCCGCTCGACATTGACGTCGAGGCCGCTGACGATCTGTTCAATATTGACAAGCGCGCCACCGGCGAGGCGCGCGAGATCGGGCAGCGCGTCCCATTCGGCCTGCCAGCCGCCGAGGGCGCGTTCGTGTTCCTGCACCATCCCGCTCAGCACGGTGGCAACGAGGCCAGGCGCGCGTGTTGCGGCGGTCAGCACGGCCGCGCAGCCGACCGGATTGCGCTTGTGCGGCATGGTCGACGAGCCGCCCTTGCCCGCCGCGGCGGGCTCCGCCACTTCGCCGAGTTCGGTTTGCATCTGCAGCGAGATATCCCGGGCCATCTTGCCAAGCGTGCCGATCAGCATGCCGAGCCATGCAGCGGTTTCGGCCACGCGATCGCGCTGCGTATGCCACGGCAAGGCGGGCACGCTCAGGTTCAACTCCTTGCCCAAGGTTTGGCTCACGGCCGGAGCGGCGTCGCGCAGGCTCGCGAGCGTGCCGGCGGCACCGCCGAATTGCAGGGTCAGCACGCGTGTGCGCAACTCATTGAGCCGTATGCGATAGCGCAACAGGGCGTCGAGCCATTGCGCGAATTTCAACCCCAGCGTAATCGGCAAGGCCTGCTGCAACCAGGTGCGGCCGATCATCGGTGTGGCGCGATGCTTGCGGGCCAGCACGGCAAGCGCCGCAGAGGTGCTGTGCAGATGATGTTCGAGCAGGTCGAAGGTGTCGCGCAGTTGCAGGACGGTCGCGGTATCGATGATGTCCTGGCTAGTCGCGCCCCAGTGAACGTACTTCGATGCCTCGGCATCTGCCGCCTTGACGCGCGCGGTCAACTGCTTGACGAGTGGAATGGCAAGGTTGCCGCCAAGGGCGGCGTCGCGCGCCAGGGTCTCGGCGTCGAGTTGGTCGGCGTGGCATGCTGCCTCGATCGCGGCTACCGCCGACGGCGGAATAACCTTATGCGCCGCCGACGCCCGCGCAAGCGCCGCCTCCACATCCAGCATCTTTTGCAGCGTCGCCCGCGGCGACCAGATGTCGTTCATCGGCTGCGTGCCGCAGAGGAGGCCGGTCAGGCGGGCACTGGCTTCGAGCATGATGGAGTCGGTAAAACGGAGAAAGAGATCGGACCCGCGCGCAGCCTAGCCAGACAGGTGCGGCGCGCGGCGCTGTCCACCATTGTGGCGAAACGCCGCGCCAAGGTCACGCGGCGCGTGCGTCCTGGGTGCCGTCGATCAGCGGCACACCGGTCAGTTTGTGCAGCGCGTCGAAATCGATATCCGAGAAGATCTCGCGCACGACCAGGCCGTCCGCGGTCACGTCGATCATGGCCAGATCCGTATAGATACGGTCTACGCAGGCTACACCGGTGACGGGATACGTGCATTCGGCCGCAATCTTGCTCTCGCCCTGCTTGGTCAGATGCTCCATCATCACAAAGACCTGCTTTGCGCCGATTGCCAGGTCCATCGCGCCGCCGACTGCCGGAATCGCGTCCGGTGCGCCAGTGTGCCAGTTTGCGAGGTCGCCCTTGGCCGATACCTGGAACGCACCGAGTACGCAAAAGTCGAGGTGGCCACCGCGCATCATCGCGAACGAATCCGCATGGTGGAAGTATGCGCCGCCCGTGAGCAGCGTGACATGCTGCTTGCCGGCGTTGATCAGTTCGTCGTCTTCCGCACCGGGTGCCGGCGCCGGGCCCATGCCGAGCAAGCCGTTTTCGCTGTGCAGGAAGATCTCCTTGTCGGCAGCGAGGTGGTTGGCCACCAGCGTGGGCACGCCGATACCCAGGTTCACATACGCGCCCTCGGGGATATCCTGGGCGACGCGCTTCGCCATTTCATCGCGGGTCAGTTTTTTCATGTCGGGTTCCTCAGGTGGGTCCTCGAGCGCGCTCAGGCGGTCGTGGCCGCGGCAAGCTCGGCTTGATGCGTGGCTTGCGGCACTTCGATCACGCGTTGCACAAAGATGCCGGGCGTGACGATCTGTTCCGGATCGAGTTCGCCGAGCGGCACCACTCTGGAGACCTGCACGATGGCGGTTTTTGCCGCGCTCGCCATGATCGGGCCGAAGTTGCGCGCGGTCTTGCGGTAGACCAGATTGCCCCAGCGGTCGCCCTTGAAGGCCTTGATGAGCGCGAAATCCGCGTGCAGCGGCGACTCCAGGACGTAATGCTTGCCGTCGATCAGGCGGGTCTCCTTGCCCTCAGCGAGTTTCGTGCCGTAACCCGTGGGGGTGAAGAAGCCGCCAATGCCCGCCCCTGCTGCGCGAATGCGCTCGGCGAGATTGCCCTGCGGCACGAGTTCGAGTTCGATCTCACCGGCGCGGTAGAGCGCGTCGAACACATAGGAATCGCTCTGGCGCGGAAACGAGCAGATGATCTTGCGCACGCGCTTTGCCTTGAGCAAGGCGGCAAGGCCAATGTCGCCGTTGCCCGCGTTGTTGTTGACGATGGTGAGCTCGCGCGCGCCCTGCTCGATCAGGGCGTCGATGAGTTCGGACGGCATGCCGGCCGTGCCGAAGCCGCCGATCATGACGGTGGCGCCATCCTGCACGTCGGCCACCGCGGCTTGAAGTGACTCGAAAATCTTGTTGATCATGTCGGATTCCCTTTGAGACGCTTCGCGCCGGACCGCTTGTGCCGCCGCAGTCAGCCTGGCTGGCATGCGGTGAACGACACGCGGGACGGTCTCCACGTCCTGGTCATAGCGCGCCGACCGGACCGGATCAACGCGATTTTGCTCGCCGAAATGTTCGTATGTTGAACATGGATTCGTTTAGCGAACGAATGGGCTCATTATGAAAGCGGCTGTAACCCGTTGTCAAGGCGGGGCTATCCATAGTTCGGCGATAGTCGATGGTAACCAGCAAGACGAAATCCCACATGCCTGGTAACTGTTCTGATCAAAGCGGAGAATCTCCCGATTTTTTATCTCGCACAGGAACAGTACTATCTCCGTCAGGATACGCCGTCCGCGAGCCTTGCGTGCAGGTTATCCGGGGAGGAAAGATGGTGCGGCAACGAACTGGATACAAATCATTTAGTTAGGAATATTAAACACTTCATCTGATGAGAACCGTTAGAGGTAACCGGCGCGCGACTCGCGCCGGCACATCGGTCCTGGTGCAAAACACAAATCGAGAGCGGCGCATCGGCTTGGTGAGCCGCCGAGGAATAAATGAATAATGCAGACAAAGAGACATGACGACGAACCGGCAGGTTTCTGCCAAACGATTTGCAAAATCAGCCTGAAGTGGTCAAAAGTAAGCGCGCACCGTGCGATTGCCAGGAGCGCGGCCATTGCGCTTTCGTTGCTGCTCACGGCGTGCGGCGGGGAAGACAGCACGGGCTCGCCGGCACAAGCCACGCCAACGGCACAAAGCACGGCCGAGGTCGCGGCAGCGGCGAGCGCCGCGAGTTCTACCCAGATTCCGCTCGCGGCATCCCTGAAGATGAACACCAGCAGCATTACCGCGGATACCACCACCGACCGCTTCATCATTCGCTACAAAACAGGCAGCACGGAACGTGTTTCTACCGCGGCAGTCCAGTCAAAACTTGACCGGTTCGCGAGTGCCTTCCCTGCCAGGGCACATCATTTGCGCCGCATGGGTATCGGCTCGGATGTCGTTACGACGGAACGCAAACTGAACGCGAGGGAAGCGAGGGCATTCATGCGCGCTATCGCTTCAGACCCAAACGTCGAATACGTCGAGCCCGATACGGAAATGTCGGTGACGATGACGCCGAACGACCCGGAGTACAGCAGCCAATGGGGGCTCACCTCGAACCAGAAGCCCGGTGTCGCTACGGTCGGCATACGGGCCGAAGGGGCCTGGGATGTCGCTAACGGATCGGGCATCGTCATTGCCGTGGTGGACAACGGTGTAACGAGTCATGGTGACCTGAACGCAAACATCCTGCCCGGATACGACTTCACCTCAGGCAACAGAGGCGGAAACGGCATGAATCCCGGCATCACGACCGAGAAAAACTGCAGTGTGGTCTGGCATGGCACACACGTCGCGGGCATTGCTGCAGCGCTGACCAACAACGGCGTTGGGATCGCCGGGATCGCGCCAGCCGCACGGATCGTTCCGGTTCGGGTAATGAATGCCTGCGGAAACGGCTACGCCTCCGATATTGCTGACGGCATAACCTGGGCCGCCGGCGGAAGCGTTCCGGGTGTTCCCGCGAACCCCTATCCGGCGAAGGTCATCAACCTTAGCGTCGGCGGTCTGGGTATGTGTGAAGCCACTTTCCAGAACGCCATCGACTATGCAATCAGCCGGGGATCAATGGTCGCTGCCGCCGCCGGCAACAATGCGGTCGACGCGTCGAATTTCGAACCCGCGAATTGTCGCGGCGTTGTCAGTGTAGGCGGCACGAACCGCCCGGGAGGAAGATGGGTAAACTCCAACGATGGCGTCACGGTCGATATTGCGGCGCCGGCCGATTCAATCTGGTCCACCTACAACAACGGGACGTCGTCGCCTGGTACCGAAGGGTACACATACATGAGCGGCACATCGATGGCTGCGCCTGCGGTCAGCGGCGTGATGGCGCTCGCCCAGTCAGTTGCTCCCGAGCCTCTCACGCCTGCAGAAATGCGCACGCTGCTGATGCAGAATGTGCAGCCATTTCCGGCCGGTTTACCCGATCAGCCTATTGGATCGGGAATCGTCGACGCGTATGCTACGGTCATCGCTGCGAGGTCGGGAAAAATTCCAGCGTCGGCTGACTTTGAGTGCGCACAAAGCGCGCAACTTATGCAGCTAACGTGTACGAACCTTTCTACGGCGCGTGGTAGCAGGTCTATCCGCAAATGGGACTGGAATTTCGGCGACGGAAACCCTGACACGGTCACGACAGGTTCGACCAATCCGGTTGTGAACTACGACTACCCGGGAACCTATCTGGTCACGCTCACCGTGACCGATACAAGCGGGGCAACCAGTACCGTCAGGCGCCCTGTTAGTGTCAAGCCGCTCCTCGTGACCGATCTTACTGACAATGATTACGCCGCCCAGTACGGATTGAATTTTCCGTTGGCCAACGGCGAGATCCTGTACTTTTCGATTGCGGCTCCGGGAGGGGTGCGAAGCTTGATCTTCAATACCGCATGGACCACAACCTTTGACCTCAGATCGGGTTCGGCGAAAGATGTTGCGTTGCTTGAAGTCAAAGGCGGTACAGCTTCCATGGTGTCGCCTGACTGCTCGTCGGTCATGACAGGCGGGGTGCATGCGACCTGTACAGGATTGACAATACTCAACGGAGGAATCTGGTATGCCCGGGTTACGGCCAAGACAGCGGTAAATAGCGCCAGCCTCCGCGCCTTCAATACGCCTCCCGATCAATCCAAGGGCTTGTGTAGCCCGGGTATGGCGCCCTGCTAGTTTTCGGCAATAGCGCCGCCTGATAGCAATGCCCCTGCGGCCGGTTCGCCGGCTCAGGGGTATGACTAACACTGGGCAAATGGTTTGCCCGTCACAATGTCAAATGCAGATATCAGTTCAGCGGACGTCCGCGTGATAATCAAACACGCCGACGCGGCATTCTCCGCGCAGCGTATGAGCGAAGCGGCGCACCATTACCGGAAAGTATTGGCCGAGCGTCCGAACGACATTCACGCGTTGCACCGGCTGGCTCTTGCATGCGTGCATATCCATGCGATCGACGAGGCGAACACGCATATTGGACTCGCCTTGAAGGCCGCTCCGGAGCGTGCCGAACTATGGGAGCACGCAGGTCTGATTGCCGCCGTGAAACGCGAGTATGTCCGTGCCGAAGCGCTCTATCGGCAAGCGATCAATCTCGCGGGAAGCACGGCAACACTGCACCGGAACCTGGCCGACTGTCTTCGGCAATCGCGCCGGCTTGCTGAAGCCAGGGCCCACTACGAAAAAGCCATTGTTATAGATCCCCAACTGCATCATGCGCTTCGCGCGCTCGCGCGCATCAGCAAGGAACTCGGCGCGACCGACGATGCTGCGCAATACTGGCTGCGAGCGTGGGCGCTCGACTCAGGAAACCTGCAAGACGGGCTCGACACGATCGCATCACTCATCAAAGCCCGCCGCACAGGACAGCTTGACGAAGTTATCGCCACGATCAGAACCCGCTTCGCTGACGACGCCGACGCGCTAAAGTCACTAGCGTTTGTACTCAACACGAACGACTACTTCAATGAAGCGCTCAGCGTAGCAAGACAGGGACTGGTAATCGACCCGCTGCATCCCCTTCTGCATCACAACGCTGCGCGCGCACTTGGCATATGCGGCAAGGCCGCCGAATGCCTGCCGCACAGCATGGAAGCGGCGAGACGGCTGCCCGATAACCCCTATCTGCAATTCCACCTCGCAGGCACGTTGCTTAGCCTCGGTGAATTCGCAGAAGGCTGGAAACGTTACGCCTGGTTCTACGCACTGCCTGGCAAAGACAAGGAGATGGCTTTCCCCGGCTTCCCCGAATGGAAAAGCGAACCTGTTGCCGGATGCACGTTCCTGCTGGTAGGCGAACAGGGCCGTGGCGATGAAATCCAGTTTATTCGCTTCGCCGAGTGGCTACGCCGTCAGGGAGCCGTCGTCGATGTGCTGGTCAGCCAGCCTGTCGCGGGCATCGCGGCCAGCATGACCGGCGTGCGCGCCGTATTCACCACCATGCCGTCCGGCCCGTATGATTACTGGAGCCATATGCTCAAGATGCCCGGGCATATGAAGCTCAATCAGTCGATGCTGCCCATTGCGATGCCCTACATCACAGCATCGCCCGACAAGCTCAAGCACTGGCGGGCCCGCATCGATGCCATTTCGCCCGTCACTGCATATAACGGAAACCGGCGAATCGGTGTGGTGTGGGCCGGCGGCCCGCACCATCTGCTCGACCGCTTCCGGTCTATCCGTCTTGAGGTGTTGAGACCGCTTTTCGCGCTGCCGCGAACAACCTGGTATTCGGTCCAGAAAGGGGAGCGCGAGCGAGAAAGCGAAGTCCTGGGGCAGGAATTCGACTTGCACACGCTGGGCCCGGTCATTCAGGACTTCACCGACACGCTCGCGATACTTGCGACGCTCGACCTGCTCATTACCGTTGACACGTCGGTCGCGCATCTCGCCGGTGCGGCGAGCTTGCCCGTATGGACGCTGCTGCAAGCCGGCGCCGACTGGCGCTGGATGACAGACCGGAACGACAGTCCCTGGTATCCGTCCATGCGCCTGTTCCGTCAGCCCGAGCCGGGAGCGTGGGATTGCGTGGTTCAAGACGTCCGGCAGGCGTTGCTGGCATGGCGTGACACGCCGGCAAGCTAGCCTTGCACGAAGCGCCGCCTGCCCCAACGCCCGTGGCCCGGCGGCCCGGTGGAAAAGTCAAACGACCCTCGGCGCTTTCCCCAATATACGGCAAGGAGATTTAGGCTGTACGGTGTATACGCTCCAGCGATACTAGTCCACTCCCTGCCCGCATGTCCGAACTCGACCTGAACCTGATCCCCTACCTCGTTGCGATGGAAGAAACCCGCAATGTGAGCCGCGCAGCCGAACGCCTGGGCGTCAGCCAGCCGCGTGTGAGCACGGCGCTCGGGCGGTTGCGCGAGTACTTCGGCGACCAGCTCTTCGTGCGCACTTCGCGCGGCATGGAGCCGACGCCGCGAGCGCTCGCGCTCGTCCCGGCAGCGCGCGAGGCGCTGCTACGGATCGAACAGGGCATGCTCGATGCGCAAGACTTCGAACCGGCGTCGACGACGCACACGTTTTCGATCGCGCTTTCCGATGTCGGCGAAATCGTGTTCCTGCCGCGCCTGCTGCAACTCTTCGCGGAACGCGCGCCGCATGCGAATCTGCGCTCGGTCTCGCTTCCACCCTCGCAAATCGAGCGCGGCCTCGAATCCGGCGACGTGGATCTGGCAGTCGGCTACTTCCCTGACCTGTCGGGCAATAACTTCTTTCAGCAACGCCTGTTTACGCACCGTTTCATTTGCCTGATGCGCAGCGACCATCCGCTTGCACGCGAGCCGCTCACGCTGTCGCAGTTCGTCGGCTGCGGGCATGCGGTGGTGCGCGCCGAAGGGCGCAGCCAGGAAGTCCTCGAGCAGTTCCTTGAGAAAAAGCGCATCCGGCGCCGTGCGGTGCTGGAGACTTCGCACTTCATGAGCCTGCCGTTCATCCTCGCACGCACCAATCTGATCGCCACGGTGCCGCACGCAATCGGCTTTGCCTATGTCTCCGAGCACGCCTCCATCACGCTCGTCGAGCCACCGCTCGAACTGCCACGCTTCGATCTGAAGCAGCATTGGCATCGCAAGTTTCATAACGATCCGCGTGCGGGCTGGTTGCGCAGCATCGTCGCCGAGCTCTTTAACGATGCCATGGACGAGTGGCCGAAATAGTCCACATACTCGCCCTCCGGCAATGAAGCCGCGCTGCGACGGCTGCCTGCATGTGAGTCGGCCCGCAGGCAGCGCCGCGCGCGTCAGCGTAAAACATGGAACAATGGCTGCCACCGTTTGGACCTTATTCAGCGCGCGGACGCGGAACCGGAGGAAAGAAGGATGAGCAGCAAGCCAAAGAAAACCAGGCAGAACGAAACCCCGGGGCGCCCGACGCGCGACGAAGCGGAAGAAGCCGTCCGCGTGCTGCTGCGCTGGGCGGGCGACGATCCGCAGCGCGAAGGCCTGCTGGACACGCCGGCGCGCGTAGTCCGCTCCTATGAGGAATTCTTCGCGGGCTATGCAGTCAATCCACGCGACCTGCTCGCCCGCACCTTCTCGGAGGTGGACGGCTACGACGAGATGATCGTCCTCAAAGACATCCGCTTCGAAAGCTATTGCGAGCATCACATGGTGCCGATCATCGGCCGCGCGCACGTTGCCTATCTGCCGGGCCACCGGGTCGTGGGTATTTCGAAGCTGGCGCGGCTTGTCGACGCGTTCGCCAAGCGGCTACAGATCCAGGAGAAGATGACCGCGCAGATCGCCGACACGCTCAACGACGTGCTGCAACCCGCGGGCGTCGGCGTCATTCTTGAAGCCGCTCATCAATGCATGTCGACGCGCGGCGTACACAAGGCCGGCGTCACCATGGTCACGTCGCGCATGCTCGGCACGTTTCGCACGGACCCGTCGACCCGCCGCGAGTTTCTGTCGATCGTCGGCAATCCCGGTATCGTGGCGGTGGCGAATACTTAGCACGCCAAGCCACTGGCCTCACGCCGGACGGCGCGGTGCGCGTTTCATCTGCCCCACGGTCGCCAGCAGGACCGCGCCGAGCACACAGGCTACGCCCGCGAGCTGCGCGCCCGATACCGGCTCATGCAGAAAAGCCGCCGCCATCGCCACCGTACTCACGGGCACCAATGCGGTCATCAGGCCCGCTTCCGCGCCGCTGATCCGCGCGGCCCCCGCGTACCACAGCACGAAGCCAGCCACGGTCGGCACCAGCGCGTAATAAACCACTCCGGCGAGCGCGCCGGCATTGAACGGCAGGCGCCATGCCTGCTCGAAACATGCCGGCACAATCGCCACGGCGAAGCCTATACCGCTCATCAGGGCCGACAGCGGCAGCGCGGCGACTGGTGTGCGCAGCTTGCGGTTGATCAGAATAAACAGCGCTTCGCAGACAATCGCGGCAAATACGAGCGTGTCACCGGCTAAAGAACCAGCCGCATGCGGCGCGCCGATATCTTCGATGTGTACCGTGCATACCAGCACGCCCAAGGTCGCCAGCACGATCGCGCCGAGCAGCGAGGGCCCCGGCCGCTCGCCGAGCGCCAGCATGGCCACCAGTGCCGAGACCGCCGGCAAAGTGCCCGCTATCACGCCTGCGTCCGCGGCCGACGCAAGCTTCATGCCGCTGATCAGACACACCGTATAGCCGACGCTGCCGGCACCCGCCTGGGCGATCAGCAACAATATGTCCCGCCGTCCAGGACGCGGCCAGCGCACCCCGCGCACGCGCATCACCAGCAGAAACACCGGAAAGGCAATCGCAAAACGCAACGCCGTGGCGGAGAACGGCGGCAGCCCGGCCGCGATCGGCTTGCTGACCACCACCGTACTGCCGACGCCGATCATCGCCAGGCCGCACAAGAGATAACCCAGGTAACGCGAATTCATGCCACCGCCCTTGTTGATTGAATGAGCGGTCAGCTTAGAAGCCGGGCGGCGAGGGGTCTTGAATGAAATTGCAGCGCGTAGTTAAACGAAGCTGGCGGGTCTAACGAGACTAGCGGGGCTATCTGGTCTATCGGGCCGGCGCGTGCTCAGCGGGTCGCCGCAGCGTAGTTGGCGGGCGTCACGCCGAGCAGACGCACAAAGGCCCGCGTCATATGACTCTGATCGGCAAACCCGGCGGCGGCGGCGGCATCGGCAAGCGTCGCGCCACGGGCGATCCACTGACGGGCCAGCACGACGCGCCGCTGCATGCGGTACGCGTGCGGCGGCAGCCCGAGTTGCTGGGCGAAGCTGCGCAGCAGCTGGAAACGGCTCATGCCTGCCTCCGCAGCCAGTTCCGCGAGCGTTAGCTGTGCAGCGGGATCATCGTCGATGCGCGCCTTGGCGCGCGTGATCGGACCCGCCGGCGCGCGTGAGGGTACATAGGCCAGCGTAGTGTGATGGCGTCCGAGATGCCCAAGCATCTGCAGCAACGCCGTCTCGCGCGCCATCGCGTCGCCGGGGCCGGGCAACGTGACTGAGATCAGGAACAGCCGCTCAAACAGCGCTTTCAACACAGGATCGTGAGCGACAGGTTGCGTCAGTTCGACCCGATGCGGCGCCACACCTGGACACTGCGCGGCCAGTTCAAGCGCCACGCCATCCAGCAACGCCGGTTCAAAGTAAAGCATGCGCCATGCGCGGCCACGCTCGTCGAGCGGACTGCCGTCGTGAACTTCGCCGGGGTTGACCATGATCGCGTCGTTCATGCGTGCCTCGACGAGGCCGCGTCCGCTCGCCGAACGATGCCCGCCACGCACGATTACGCCCACGCCGAAGCGGTCGTGCGAATGACGCGGAAACGCATGCGCCGTTTCCGCGACCGTCGCCTCAACCCCGGCAATCGCACAGCGTGGCATATGAACGCGACTGGTGGCCATGGCGTGCGTGCTAGCGAGGACGCGGCAGCGCTAACTGCGGGGGCAACAGCGAGGACAACTGCGAGGACAACCGCGGGCGCAACAGCAGGGTCAACAGCGGGGCCGACATCAGCGCCGCCCTTCGTCGTTGCGGTCGCCCTCGCGAACCTTGCCTTGCGACACACTGCTGCCCGGCGGCACGCTATGCGTGAGCCACACATTGCCGCCAATCACCGAACCACGCCCAATCGTCACGCGGCCGAGAATCGTCGCCCCCGCGTAGATCACCACGTCGTCCTCGACGACCGGATGGCGGGCATTGCCCTTGACGAGCGTGCCGTCGACATCCGCCGCGAAGCTCTTCGCCCCGAGCGTGACCGCCTGATACACGCGCACGCGCTCACCGATGATGGCAGTCTCGCCGATAACCACACCGGTGCCGTGGTCAATGAAGAAGCTCGGTCCGATTTGCGCGCCAGGGTGAATGTCGATGCCGGTCGCCGAGTGCGCGATTTCGTTAATAAACCGTGCCAGCAGTGGCACGCCGAGCCGGTGCAGCGCGTGAGCGAGACGGTGGTGCGTCATCGCCCAGACGCCCGGGTAACAGAGCAGGATTTCGGTGATGTGCTGCGCGGCCGGATCGCCGGTGAAAGCGGCCTGGATATCGCTGACCAGCAGCGCGCGGATACCCGGTAATTGTGTGCCGAATTCGCGCGCCACTTCGAACGCGCGCTCGGCGAGCACGGCATCGGGTGTCTCGGCGTGTTCGGGCAAAAAGCGCAATGCCCGCCGGATCTGCTCGGCGAGCAGCCTCAGGGTGCTTTCGAGCGTGTGGCCGACGTAATAATCGACGGTCTCATCGGTCAGGTCGGCGGCGCCGTAGTGAGTCGGGAACAGCGCAGCGCGCAGGCCGGTGACGATACTGCTCACCGCGTCGCGCGACGGCAGTTCGCGGATGCCGCGAGGATGGCGCGTACGATGCAGTTGCTCACGCGACGCGCGCAGGTCGGCTACGATCTGCTCGAGGCCCCAGTTGCGGGAAGAAGGATTTGACATGGCGAGGACGGCGGCCGTGCGGCAAGCACGGTCAAAGTGAATTGTCCCCAGAGATTACCGCGTTTTCCCGCTGCTTGTGCAGCGCTACATCCACGCTAACTGCGTCATATGGTGACGCTGCTGGCGTCGATCCAGCGCACCGCCCAATCGCGCGCATGCGCGATGGCGGCGGCTTCGTCGGCAAAGCGGAAATCGGTAGGGAAAAACCGGTTGGCAACCAGCTCGCCGTCGCTCGAACGGGAGATCACCACGTAAGGTTGCCAAGTTCCGTCTCCCGCCCGCGCCGGTGCGCAGTTTAATAAGTAGCCGCGATGTGTGAATGCAGCATCGAAGTGCATGTGTCACCCGCCCTGACTGCCTCGTATATTGGTCCGAGCAGCGCGTCGCCGTCTCTCACCGGCTACGCTGATAGCGGCTTGGCAGAAGCCGTCCATTTGAGCGCGCTCGCTCGTCGGAGTATGATCATACTCTCTAGAAAATACGCGTTGATTAAAAAAAATCAAAAGAACGCATGTCCTGCTCACAGGCGTAAACCGGAAGGCGTGCAGGTCGCCTCAGGGATCTCCGGAACAAATTTTGCTGCCATTTCACCCATGTTGTCTCAAGGAGAAAGCATGATGAACAGCGACACTGGCAAACCTACGAACACCGTCAGCCAACCCGGCGTCGGCGGCCCGAGCAGTACCGATCTGCACAACGACCGCACTCACGACAGCACGGTCGGCACCGACGGCAAAAACCTCGAAGCGGCGCGCATCGCCGGACACAGTCCGATCGGGCCTGACGAAATCACCACGAGCAACGCCACGCTCGTGAACAGCGTGCCGGAAGCACGTGACGGCCTCGCCGGCTTCGACAGCCGGGTGGGCGGCAATCATCTGCTGCTCGCGCTGGAGCCGGGCTATACGGTATTGGACAAAGGCATGGCCGAGCCGCAAGCGGCGTACGACGCCGACTATCAGTTCGACGATCCGCGCCCGGTAGGCAGTCGTCAGGACCGCGGACGCATTCACTACGCGCTCAACCATATGCGGCCTACACGCGTGATCGAACTGCAGCGCGTTAAGTAAGCGTGCGGCGCATGGGTGCCGCATGACATGAGCTGCGGCAATGTTTGATTGCCAGCGGTAATGGCCGCACTGGCGCTGGTGGGGCGTGGGTGGGA
>NZ_SCNV01000027.1 GCF_005503145.1 Burkholderia sp. 4M9327F10
CCCGTAACAAAACGTGAAAGGCGGCTGAAACGCGCATGAAACCAGCATGAGACGCGTGTGAGACCCGTGTGAAACGCGTATGAAACCCTCGCGAAACGACCGTGAAACCCGCGCACCGGCGCGCTACCCCGCGTTAAACCCTTTGCGCTTCTCGCGCGTGTAGATTAAATTGTGCATCGCTGCGGCGCTTCAACGTTTGCGCAGCGTGACCCGGCACGACACAGTAGAACCGGGCGCGCTGGCGGACTTCGCGGCACGCTGGCCTACGCATCCAGGACGATCGCGCGGGCCGGTCTCTCTCGCCTCTCGCACTCCGTGTCGCAGCCTTTGTCGGCCGTCGCCTAGCCGCGTTCTGTTGCGGATGGCGCCTCGGCTGCCGGAAGTCGTAACGAAACCGCTTGATACACGCGGTCATAACCGAAGTAAAAAGGAGAAATCATGAAATCGGTCGATTTTCTGAAGGTGCTGGGTGGTGTGGTGGCAGTGGTGGTCGCATGCAACACGTATGCCCAGTCAAGCGATGCAACGGGCACGGCGAGCGGCGCAATGGCTGCCCCGAGCGCCAAGACCGTCAAGAAGGCGGACCGTAGTCTGGGCCGCAAGGTGCGCGGTGCGCTCGCCAAGGCTCAAGGTATCGACGTGTCGAGCATCGCCGTGCGCGCTCGCGGCGGCGCGGTGACGCTGACGGGTTCGGTGCCGGACCAGGGCCAGGTCGACAAGGCCGGTGAAGTCGCGCAAGGCGTCGCCGGCGTGACCTCGGTGTCGAACAAGCTGACGGTGGTGCTGCCTAACTAACGGATGCCGCGCGCGTGACCGTCAGGGCCGGCCGGCTTTGACGGCACAACGCGCGCCACGGCAGCCGTGACCCGCTTGCAGGTCCGCGAGGATGCGGCAGGCGTGGGCACGGTATGTTTGATGATCGAAAAAAGCGCCTGAGCGTTACGCTCACTGGCGCCCCGAACGGGTCTTGGCGAATCGCCGGGGCCCGTTCTGTTTTTGGGCAGGCGCGTGGAGCGAACGACGCAGTGGGACGTAGCGCGGCGTCGTAATCCCTGGTGTGCCGTGACACACAAATTTCCCTGTGGAAGCGTAATGTAAAGGCTGGGATTCAGAGCAACGCCGGAGACAATACTTTGTGAACTCGCGGTGTGAACCCGGAGTGAACCGAAATGGACACGACCTTTCAACGCTACACGGACTTGCCGATCGGCGATCGGGCAGCCTTCGAGCTGGTCTGCGCGCGGCACGGCTTTGCGCCGGCGCACTTTGAAATCACCGGATCGCCGGACCCGGACGACCTCGCTCACCACGGACGGCTGGTGACGGTGAGGCGTGGCGGCTGGGCGCAATCGTATCGCGCCGACGAAACCGGCTATTGGGTGCGCGAGTTCGAAACCGATCTGACTTGCCGGTTCTTCAAGTAGGGTAGCCGCGCTGGCCCGGCGCGCATGGCGCGGCCCGCGCGGGCGGGGCGGCGCCACGCCACCCCACGGGTTCATGCGTCGCGCCGCCGGCGGGTGGCCGGCAGCCGCCTCAGGCCAGTACCAGCTTGACGCCGACGAGCGTCAGCGTGGCGGCAAGGATGTTGCGCAGCAGGGTGTCCGGGGCGCGCGCCGACAGATAGCTGCCGATCGCGATGCCCGGCAGCGAACCCACCAGCAACGAGAGCAGCATCGACCAGTTGATCGAGCCCAGCAGCCAGTGGCCCGCGCCGGCCAGCAGCGTGAGCGGCACGGCATGCGCAATGTCCGAGCCGACGATCCGCGTGGTAGGCAGGCGCGGATAGAGCAGCAACAGCACGGTCACGCCGATCGCACCGGCGCCGACCGACGTCAGCGACACCAGCACCCCCAGCACCGCTCCTGTCAGCACGGTCAAGCCGAGCGTGCTGCCCTGTGTCAGCGCGCTCTGGCGGCCCGCGCCGAGCTTGGCCAGTTGCGGGCGGAATACCAGCGCCAATGCGGTGATCAGCAACGCCGCACCGAGCACGACCTGGATCAGCCGGCCCGCGCCCGGCGTATCCATCCCATAGCGGTGCAGCAGGATCAGCGTGACGGTCGCAGCGGGCACGCTGCCGGCCGCGAGGCGCGTGGTCACCTGCCAGTCCACCGAACCCTTCAGGCCGTGCACGAGGGTGCCCGTCGCCTTAGTGGCCGCGGCGTACAGCAGATCGGTGCCGACCGCGGTTGCGGGGTGCACCTTGAACAGCAGGACTAGCAGCGGCGTCATCAGCGAGCCGCCGCCGACGCCGGTCAGGCCGACGAGGAAACCCACGAACAGGCCGGAAACCGAATACAGAAGATCGATATGGGGGAGTGACATGGAGCAGACCGCTGCCGGTCGGGTGAGGTTTGCGAAGCGCGCCGCCTATCCCCGTGTGTCTGGTCGTGAACGGGGATCGGTGGCGCGGACGGGCGCGGCAAAGCGGCTATTGTCGCAAAACTCGGGAGGAAGCGTGGGCGGCGCTTGCGGGGCGTGCGGAACTGCCGCACGTCCGGCGTCCTGTTAGAGCGCGCGGCGAATCTCGACGAGGCCGAACAGGGCGAGGCCCATGCCGACGCCGCGGTCGATCAGGCGGCGCAGCCTGCTGCCGAGCGCATGGCGAGCCAGCGTGACGGCGCTGACGAGACAGCACCACCATGCAATCGAACCGCAGAACACGCCCGACACGGTGGTCAGCGCAACCGTCGTGGAAAACGCGCCGCGCGGTGCGAGTGTAGTGAAAAGCGCCGCGAACATGATGACGGTCTGCGGGTTCGTCAGTGTCAGGAGCAGTGCGCTGGCATAGGCGCGCACGGTGCCGGCGTACCCTTTGCGCTCGAGCGGGCTGTCGGCCGCTTCGGCGCCGGCCGGCGCTTTCTGCAGCAACGCGCGCAGGCCTAGGTAGAGCAGGAACAGGCCGGCGGCAAAATGCAGCGGCCGGTCGTAAGCGAGCATGAAGTGCGACAGGCCGACCAGACCCAGTGCGGCAATCAGACCGTAGACGGCGTCGCCGCTGGCAATGCCGAAACCGATCGCCAGTCCCGCTTGCGGGCCTTCCGCCAGCGTGCGGCGAATGCACAGCATGCCCATCGGTCCGACGGGCGCCGCGACCGCGAGCCCGACGCCTGCGGCGGTGAAGAAAAGAGCGGTACTCGACATGCCGGTTCCTTGTTATTCAGTGTTTCACAATCGTTAAGCCCAATGCCGCCGTTCGCTGGCGCGGACGGTTCGGTTTCAGCGTCGTCAGCATAGCGGTGTCGAAAAGCGGCGGCAAATCCGCTGGCAAATGCGCTGGCAAATCCACCTGCAAATGCGCGCTATCGCACAGCGTTTTTCCGCGCCAGTCTCATCGATCCGCCAGTTGGCTGAAATAGCCGATTGATCTTTGCGCCTAAGCGGACCATATTGCCCTTACATTGCGCATGCGCACACGCCTGTTCTCGCAACGTGATTAGCGGTACGGCCAATGCTTAGCGACATCACTTCAGATCAACACGATTCGACACAGTGCCGGCACTGTGGTGTGACATTAGCCGCCCGTTTGCCGTCCTGTCCTTCCTGTGGTGCAAGCCAGCTCGATCCGCTCGGCTGGTATCCACCCGCCGCCGGGTCGGCCAGCGCCCGGCTTGCTCCCCCACCTGGTTCGAATACGCCGCAACTGGCGGCGCCCGCCGCGTGGCAAACGCCGGCCGGGGTCGAGGACGATCGTTTCTACGCGAAGCACGACCCGTGGCGTGTGCCGAAGTCGTACCGGTGGGCCTGGGTCGTAGGGGCGCTGGCTGTGGCCCTGCTGGCTTTCGCGCTGGCTGCCTATTTTGTGCTTCGGCCTGCCACCGAGGTGAGCGTGGTGGCGCCGAAGGCGGTGTCCGGTGCAGTGACGGCCCAGCAGGCTGGGCCCTCGGTCGTGGCGCGTGCGGTGCCCACTGTGCCCATGACGTCTGCGGCGTCCACGGTATCCAAGGCGCCTGTGGTGTCCGTGCTACCCAAGGCGCCTGCGGTGTCCATGGCGCTCACGGCGTCTGCGGTGTCCGCGGTACCCAAGGCGCCTGTGGTGTCCATGGCGTCCACGGCGCCTGCGGTGTCCGCGATACCCAAGGCATCCACGGTACCCACAGTGCCCACACTCACGCTGGCGCGGCCAGCGCACCCGTCCACGCCAGCAAGTGCTGTCGCGGCCGAGAAAGCGCCCGTCCTCCCGCCGCCGCCCGTCCAGACGCCGCCCGTGGCGAGGCTGACAGCGCCGGCGCTCAGCATGCCCAATACAAATGTGCCGAAGACGCCGGCCGTGCAGGCTGCCAGTGCGCCGGCTCCGGTAAGTCCGGGTGCAGTGATTGCGCAGAATTCGCCGGCACCGGCTCGTGTCGAAGCAAAACCGCCAGCGTCGAGTCCGGAGGTCCCGATGAGGCCTGCCGCACCGCCAACGGCGCCCACGGCGCAAACGCCGCGGACCGCGTCCGTGCCGCCGCCCGTTGCCAGACATGAAACGAAAGCCGCGCCGGCGCCGGCGCACCCCGGCCTATTGGCGAACCAGCAAACAAGCCAGCAGGCAATCCAGCAAGCAAATCTGCAGAGGAATCTGCAAATCGCCCGTGCGATGCTGCAAAGGAACGACCTCTCCGCAGCAGGTGGGCGGCTGGCCGCCGTCCTCACTGTGCAGCCGAAGAATCGCGACGCACTCGCCATGCACGCAGATTTGACCGACCGGGAACAACAGCGCGACACGGCGCTCGATGTGGCGCGGGGCTGCGAAAACATCGGGCGCTGGACCTGTGCATGGCACAGCGCCGGCAGCGCGCTTGTGCTTGATTCGAGCAGTGCGGAGGCGAGGCAGATTATTGCAAGAGCGATGTATGAGGAGCAGATCGACAAAGCTCAGGCGGCGCCAATGCCACCGGCCGATCCGGCGCACGCCGATCTATATCATCATTAAAAGAGGAATCCGAATTAATCGGATGGAGCCGGACGGCTTCAGAGCGAAAGTGCCCGGCGAGTCATCACCGGGCCGCTCTACGCTGATCTTGCCGCGGCTTGGCGAGAACGCTTATTGCGAAGCCGACGCGACCTGCAATTCGCCCCATGTCACGAGGATTTTCTGGATGCTGCGCGCGTAGGCGTCGCGCAGTTTGGGCGATTCGGAATGGTAGGCGCCTATGGCGCGCCAGGTGTTGCCGTACTTCACCATCTTCTGCTTCAAGAGCCACGCCGCCACATAGACGTTCACGCACGGATCGGTGAGCGCGCGATGCGGTACGCCCTGGCGGGCCAGGTCACCGAAGTGGATCGAGTTGATCTGCAACTGGCCCACATCGACCGAGCCGTTCGCATTGCGATTGACCGCGGCGGCGTCGCCCTTCGATTCGAACCATGCTACAGCGCGCAGCACCGACGGGTTGACGCCCTGGTAAGCGGCTGCCTGGTTAAAGCAATCGTCCGCGTGGGCCGCGCCGCAGAGCAGCGTCAGCGCGAGTGCTGCATATCCATGCCGCGGGGCGCGGCTGGGACGGCTGCTACGGCGGTGCGCGGGCGCCGCGGCGATAAGAAGTTCGTTGGACACGAGCGATGTCTCCGTGTGCTGGCGTTCTTGCGACGGCGCCCGGTCATCCATGGGCGCTCGCGGGTAAAAGGATAAATACGAGGACAAATGCAAGGGCAACTGCGAGTGCAACTGCGAGTGCAACTGCGACGGGACTGCGGGACTTGCGGAAACTACCGGGTTTGCTGCAATGACGGATCGTGCCTGGCTTATCTGGCCAGTGTTACTTCGCAAGAGCGAGATCGAGCTGCTTTTCGATGCCGCCGAGATACGCGCGCGATGCATCCGATACCACCATGTGGGCGCTCGGCATCACACATTTGCGTTCCTGCACGCGGCCTTTCTTTTTCCTTTGCGTGGGCTTGGGCAAGGGATCGTCGTCGTCATCGCTCGCCGGCGGCAGCATCGCCAGGGTCGGCAGGGGCGGGTAGACCTTGTCCGACGCGGCAGGTGCGGCAGGCATGGCGAGCGCGACCGTGGCAGCGGCAGCGGGTTGCGCTGCGCTGGCGGGCTGGCCTGCGAACGCAGGCGTAGCCAGCAGCAGGCTCGTTGCCAATACGGGTAGGCGATACATAAACTCGGCTTCCTTATGGCGTTTTATGGCGTTGGCTTGATCGACACGCTGTACGGCTGGTTGGCGCCGGCTGTCAGGTTGTCGAGACTCAGTTTCACCGCATGCTGAGCAGGCACGCCTCGCCAGATGGCCTGGTTGAGGTACGGCAGATCCTGCCCGAGAGCGGTCACGAGGATCGTCGTCGGCTGCTTTTGCGCCGCGGCCAGCGTGCCCACCTTGGCGAGCACGGCGGTCAACTGCGGATCGCGTGCGCCCAGCGCATCCGGCGGAATCGTGAAGCTCATGATGTCGGTCGAAACCGGCGGCTTGGCCGGCTGCGTGGTGCTAACCGCCGGCATTTGCGCACATCCGGCCAATGCGAGGACGGCGATGATAAACAGCAGCTGCTTCACAAGTTGCTCCCTTAAGTGTCATCGACGCTGTGAACGCGTTTTCGGCACGCCGGAGAGGGAACTTGATATGCAAAACGCAAACGTTTGGCAAAAAAGAAAACGTATCTCAATATTGGCGGCAAGACGTGGGGCAATGGCTTTTCTGCGTCGGTCCGGAAGTGAAGTTGCCCTGTGCGATGACGCAGTTTCGAACCTGCCTTTCGTATGAAGAAGAGCGATGGCGCAGCGCCCAGAAAGATCAGACAATTGCCGTCAATTGATATGTGTACACGCAACCGTTTCAACTCAGCCTGGGAGTGGACGAGACATGAACGACAAGGTCAAGGAGCTCGCGGCAAAGCTCATTAGAAATTTCAACGACGCCGAGTTGCAGGCCGAAGCGCGCCCGCCCCTCTACGACACGCTGTGCACGCGGCTCGCAACGGGCACGGCCGCCACCAAGCTCGGTGCGTCGATCGATATCGTGGCGGCGGGCAAGCGCTCGTGCCCCTATCATTTTCATTACGCCCAGGAAGAGATGTTCGTGGTTCTCGAGGGCGAGGGCACCTTGCGGGTGGCGGGGGAACTGCTGCCGATCCGCAGCGGCGACGTGATCTTCATTCCGCCGGGCCCGGAGTACCCGCATCAGATCATCAACTCGTCTGCTGCGCCTCTGAAGTACCTCTCTATCGGCACGCGTGACGACCCGGAGGTGGTCGAGTATCCCGATTCGGACAAGTACCAGGCCATCGTGCGCGGCAATGCCAGCAGCCGGCTGTTCGTGGGCATTCAGCGCAAGGAGAATTCGCTCGATTACTGGGAAGGCGAGCCTTGAACACGATCTTTCGCAACAGGAGTGCAGCAGTGAATCCAGACTATGTGGTCAGAAAAGCACGGCCTACCGATCTCCCGATGGTCTACAAGGGTGAGCTGAACTACATCCGGACGATCGAGCCCGAGCATGAGCAGCGCTGGAAAGACGCGATGCACGCACACTTGCGGCAATGGACCGCTGCGCTCGAGCGGATGTCCGTCGTCGAGCAGGATGGTGTGCCGCTCGGATACTGCTTCTGGGAGAGCATCGACGGCGCCGCGTGTCTCGCATCGATTCATGTCGCGCCCGAACTGCGCCAACGTGGTCTGGGACGCCTGCTGCTCGATCACTACATGGACGATGCCCGTGCACAAGGTTTCACGAGGCTGACGTTGAGCGTGTTCCGTGGCAACCCGGCTCAGTTTCTTTACGAATCAGCCGGGTTTCAGCGTGTGAGCGAGGGCGCCGAATATCTCGGCTATGAATACCCCGAGGCCGCGTTGAACCGCGCCTCTATGACATTTATCGCAACGCCCGACGCCGAGGAATAGAATTGGCACCCCGCGTTAAGGAAACCACCCATGTCCCTCTCGCAAGAAGCCAATCCTCTACTCGAAGACTGGCATACACCCTACGGCTTACCGCCGTTTGAACGGATTCACCCCGAGCATTTCACCCCCGCATTCGATGCCGCGATGCTTGAGCGTCAGCGCGAGATCGACGCCATTGCCACTCGCACCGAGGCGCCGAGCTTCGGCAATACGGTCGCGGCGCTGGATGCCTGCGGCCAGTTGCTGGGCCGCATTCGAATGCTCTTTGACAACCTCTCGCTGAGCGAGACTTCACCGGCCCTGCAGGCGGTCGAGCGTGAGATGGCGCCGCGTATTGCAGCGCACGAAAGCGCGGTCTACCAGAACGAAGCATTGTTCATGCGTCTGCATGCGCTGTACGAGCGGCGCGCGAGTCTCGGTTTGACGGCTGAACAAGTGCGCTTGCTGGAGCGCTTCCATCTGGACTTCGAGCGGGCCGGCGCAACGCTCGGCGCAGCGGAGAAAGTCCGCTTCGCGGCGATCGTCGAGGAGCTGGCGGCGCTCTCTACCCAGTTTGCCCAGAACGTCCTCGCCGACGAAGCGTCGTTCGCCTTGACGCTTGCCACGCCGGACGAGCGCGCCGGCCTGCCGTCGTTCGTGCTTGACGCGGCCTTGCAGGCGGGACGCGAGCGCGGGATGCCGGAAGGCACGTATGTGATCACACTGTCGCCGTCGCTCTCCGGGCCCTTCCTGACCTTCTCCGAGCGCCGCGATCTGCGCGAGCAGGTGTGGCGTGCGCGCGGCGAACGCGGCGCGCATCCGGGCGAGCACGACAACCGCCCGGTCGCTGCGCGAATCGTGGCGTTGCGGCAGGAGCAGGCCGCGCTGCTGGGCTATGCGACCTACGCCGACTACAAGCTGGCCGATCGCATGGCGCCGTCGGTCGCGGCTGTCGACGAACTGCTGCAGCGCGCCTGGAAGCCGGCTGTCGAGATGGCCAGACACGACCGCGAACGCCTGAGTGCGCTGGCAGTCGAACTCGGCCAGCCGACGCCGATCGCCGCGTGGGACTGGCGCTACCTGGCCGAGAAAGTGCGGCAGAAGAGTTTCGCCATCGACGATGCCCAGATCAAGCCGTATTTCTCGCTCGACGCGATGCAGGCCGCGATGTTCGATTGCGCTTCACGGCTCTTCGGTGTGCGTTTCAAGGAATGCCACGGCATTGCGCTCTATCATCCCGACGCCCGCGTGTGGGAAGTGATGGACTCCGAAGGAAAATTGATCGGCGTGTTCATTGGCGACAACTTCGCGCGCCAGACCAAACGCAGCGGCGCCTGGATGAGCATTCTGCGCTCGCAGTCGGGCCGCGACGGCGGCACCTTGCCGATCGTGCTGAACAACAACAACTTCGCGAAGGGTTCGCCGACGCTCCTGAGCTTCGACGATATCCGTACGCTGTTCCACGAGTTCGGTCATGGGCTGCATGGTCTGATGTCGAATGTGCAGTACGAGCGGCTGGCGGGCACCAACGTGCTCGCGGACTTCGTGGAGCTGCCGTCGCAGTTGTTCGAGAACTGGGCGCAGGAGCGCGAGGTGCTGTTGCGCCACGCGCGCCACGTCGAAACCGGCGAGGCGATTCCGGCGGAACTGCTCGAGCGTCTGGATGCGGCAAGCCGTTTCGATCAGGCTTTCACGACGGTGCAGTATGTTGGACCGGCATTGATCGACATGGCCCTGCACGCGCGCACCGACACCGCGCCGGTGGACATTGCGCAATTCCAGGCAGACGAGGCGGCGAAGCTCGGCGTCCCTGACGATATCGGCATGCGCCATTATCTGCCGCATTTCCAGCACCTGTTCGCGGGGGACGACTACGCGGCGGGCTACTACGTCTATATGTGGGCCGAGGTGCTGGAAGCGGACGGTTACGCCGCTTTCACGGAAGCGGGCGACCCGTTCGACCGCGGCACCGCCGAGCGCCTGCTGACGTGGATTTACAGCGCAGGCAATTCGATCGATCCGGCGACGGCCTTCAGGACCTTCCGCGGGCGCGAGCCGGCGGTCGAGCCGATGCTGGAGAAGCGCGGCTTGCTGGCTGCGCCTGCACGCGGGTGATTCGCGCAGTAACGGGAAGCTAGAACCTGCCGGGCGCATGGGCGTGCGCCTGGCAGGGCGTTTCGCTGGCCTGCGTCGTCAAACCTGCACGGCGAAATTTGTCGTGTTCAAATTCGTACCCCGTCCGTTTCCTGTACTTCGGCATGGGCTCGGCGCCGGTGGCCGCGGCAAGCTATCGCCTGTTTATTGCCTGTTTATCGCCGGTTGTCTGCGCTCGATTGCGGTCGCCTTGAGCAACGGTATGTTTCCGCGCTTGACGAACTGCCGCCGTCTGCGGCGAGATCCGCCGCCGGGGGCCGTCCGGGGCCATTGTGCGAATGACGCGTTACGGCGGATTGCCCGCCAAGCCCCGTCATACGGTGCTCTCAGCGGGCGCTACGGGGGGCTTGGCGCGCCGCAAACCGGCCATAAGCGGACCATAAGTGGACCATAAGTGGACCAGCAGCGGACCATAAGCGGACCCAAAGCCCGCCCGATCGCACGCGCGGAATCCACCCGAATCCCGGCCCGGATGTCAAGCTCAGGAGGCGTATTCTGGTAAACACGCCTATACTCACGGGCGCGCCTTAAAAGTCGTACTCTGGGCCGCGCTGCAGTCCGGTGCGAATTTGTACGCTGTTTATTACGGTGCAACCTCGTCGGCTCAGCGCCACCAACGCTCTGTCTTTCATTTCATCACGCAAAGCATCAGATATGTCTACATCGCCGAAGATCATCTACACCCTCACCGACGAAGCGCCGGCTCTGGCAACCTACTCGCTGCTGCCGATCGTGAAGGCTTTCACGCGCTCATCGGACGTCGCCGTCGAAACGCGCGACATCTCGCTGGCTGGCCGTATCATCGCCGCGTTCCCGGATTATCTGACTGCGGAGCAAAAGGGACCTGACGATCTCGCCGAACTGGGTGCGCTCACCACCCGTCCGGAAGCCAACATCATCAAGCTGCCGAACATCAGCGCCTCGGTGCCGCAACTGAAGGCCGCCATTGCCGAACTGCGCGACCAGGGCTACAAGCTGCCGGCCTACCCGGATGCCGCCACGACCGACGAAGAAAAAGACGTCAAGGCTCGCTACGACAAGATCAAGGGCAGCGCCGTGAACCCGGTGCTGCGCGAAGGCAATTCGGACCGCCGCGCGCCGTTGTCGGTCAAGAACTACGCACGCAAGCATCCGCACAAAATGGGTGCATGGAGTGCGGATTCGAAGTCGCACGTGGCGCACATGAGCGGCGGCGATTTCTACGGTAGCGAAAAATCGGCGCTGATCGGCACGGCCGGCAACGTCAGGATCGAACTGACCGCCGCCGACGGCAGCAAGACGGTCCTGAAAGAAAAGACGGCTGTGAAGGCCGGTGAAATCATCGACGCATCGGTGCTCAGCAAGAACGCGCTGCGCAGCTTCATCGAAGCGCAGATCGCCGACGCCAAGGCCAACAACGTGCTGTTCTCGGTGCACCTGAAGGCCACCATGATGAAGGTCTCGGACCCGATCATCTTCGGTCAGGTGGTCTCGGTGTTCTATAAGGATGTGCTGACCAAGCACGCGGACGCGCTGGCCAAGGTGGGCTTCAATCCGAACAACGGTATCGGCGACCTGTACGCGCGCCTGAAAGATCTGCCCGAGCAAACGCGCGACGCGATCGAAGCGGACATGAAGGCCCAGTACGAACAACGCCCGCATCTGGCGATGGTCAACTCGGACAAGGGCATCACCAGCCTGCACGTGCCGAGCGACGTGATCGTCGACGCATCGATGCCCGCCATGATCCGCGAGTCCGGCAAGATGTGGGGCGCCGACGGCGCGCTGCACGACGCCAAGGCCGTGATTCCGGACCGCTGCTACGCGGATGTCTACCAGGCTGTGATCGAAGACTGCAAGAAGCACGGCGCGTTCGATCCGGTCACGATGGGCAGCGTGCCCAACGTCGGCCTGATGGCGCAAGCGGCTGAAGAATACGGTTCACACGACAAGACGTTCCAGATCAAGGCGAACGGCGTGGTCCGCGTGAGCGACGAAGCCGGCAACGTCCTGCTCGAGCAGAACGTGGAAGAGGGCGACATCTTCCGCATGTGCCAGACCAAGGACGCGCCGATTCAGGACTGGGTCAAGCTGGCCGTGAACCGTGCCCGCGCCACCAATACGCCGGCCGTGTTCTGGCTGGATGCGGCTCGCGCGCACGACGCCCAGATCATCAAGAAGGTCGAGCAGTACCTGAAGGACCACGACACGAGCGGTCTGGATATCCGCATCCTGACGCCGGTCGAAGCGACGAAGTTCTCGATCGAACGCATTCGTGCCGGCAAGGACACGATTTCGGTCACCGGCAACGTGCTGCGCGACTACCTGACCGACCTGTTCCCGATCATGGAACTGGGCACCAGCGCGAAGATGCTGTCGATCGTCCCGCTGATGGAAGGTGGCGGCCTGTTCGAAACCGGCGCAGGCGGTTCGGCGCCGAAGCACGTGCAGCAGCTGGTCGAAGAAGGTTTCCTGCGTTGGGACTCGCTGGGTGAATTCCTCGCGCTGGCCGCTTCGCTCGAACACCTGAGCAACGCGTATCACAACCCGAAAGCGCAGGTGCTGGCCAAGACGCTCGACCAGGCCACCGGCAAGTTCCTCGACAACGACAAGTCGCCGGCCCGCAAGGTGGGTGGCATCGACAACCGCGGCAGCCACTTCTACCTGGCGACGTACTGGGCCGAAGCACTGGCCGCCCAGGACGACGACGCGCAACTGAAGGCGCAGTTCGCCGGTGTGGCGAAGGCGCTGGTCGAGAACGAAGCGAAGATCGTTGAAGAACTGGGCGCGGCACAAGGCAAGCCGGTGGATATCGGCGGTTACTACCGTCCGAACACTGACCTGACCAGCAAGGCCATGCGTCCGAGCGCCACGCTCAACCAGATCGTGGACTCGGTGGCCTGAGCGCAGGCTAGCTGAAGGTCAGTAGCAAACGCAACGAACGCCGCGGGCGGGCTGTACGGCAACGTCAATCATGACGTGCCGTACAGCCCGCCCGTTGCACTTGGCGGGCGTGATGGCGAACCACCACGCGCGAGCGGTGCGGGGGCGGGTGCGTCAGGGGTTGTCCCCGAGCGCCGGTGTTACGCGCTTAAACGTGAACGATTTCCCAGTCGGAAATCTTCTCCGGTATTTCGAGCGTCGAGGTGTCGGCTTCGGACAGATGCGGGCAGCACACGCCTCGTGCGAGGTCGTCCGCGGCATGCTGAGGGCTGGCGAACTGGCCAAGCTTCTCATTGCCGAACGATGCTTCCCAGCCGTCCTTGCCGGGCAAAATGTAGAACGATCCTTCCGTCGAACCAAAGCGAAAGCCTTCCATTTTTTCTCTCCCGATCATCATTAAAAAAAGCGGTTTCGCGGCTGACCTGCGTGCGGGACGCGGGCCGGTTCTGGAGCGGTACTCGCGGGGCGGTTGTTGTTGCCCGCTTGATCCGGTCATCCAGAACGCCTGCTCATGTAAAAGAGTCTACGTCAGCGAGCCGCGGCAAAAGCATCGTTAGTGAGATCGTTCGATTAAAAAATAGTTATTAAAAACAATCGCTTATTGATTTTATTCCGGATTGTGGAATGTGGGACGGCATTGCGAAACGGCCGATTTGTGCCATGCACCACGATTTTTTGTAGTGCAACGGTTCATTCCGCATCGTGAAATTTCCCGGTATTTGCACAAGTTTCGAGCAACCACGCCTTGAGCATCTGCGTGCCGGCCTGCAACTCGCCGCTGCGCGGATGCACGAGGTAATAGCCACTGCTTAGCGGGAGCGCCAGTTCGAACGGCTCGATCAGCGCGCCGCTGGCCACTTCGGCCTGTGTGAGCAGCGAGCTGGTGAGCACCACGCCTTGCCCGCGCACGGCGGCTTCAATGGCGATCAAGGACTGGTCGACGTGCAGACCGGCGATGCTGCCGATCTGCGCCTCGCCTAGCTTGCTGAAGGTCCTGAGCCAGGTGTCCCAGTGCGGATGCAAGGTGTTATGCAGCAGCGTGGCGCGTTGCAGATCGTCGGGGTGTTTCAGCTTTAACCGCTTTGCGTAGGCCGGGCTGCAATAGATATGCGCGGCGTCGGCGTAGAGCAGGTCTACCGAGAGCGCCGCGTCGATACCGTTGAAATAGCGCACGGCCAGATCGACCGCATCGAATTCGAAGTCGACAAACGAGGTCGATGTGCTGAGGTTCAGCGCAATGCCCGGATGCGCGACCAGGAAGTCCGTCATGCGCGGCGCGAACCATTTGGCGGCGAAACTGGGCGGCATCGAGAGCCGCACGCCGTTGTTGCGGGCTTCGCGCACCCGCCGGCTTGCTTCTACGATCCGCGCGAGCGCGGGCTGGATTTGCGCGCAGTAGGCGCGGCCTTCCGCCGTTGGCGTGACCTGCCGGATCTGCCGGACGAATAGCGCAATCCCCAGCCATTCCTCCAGCTTCTGGATCTGCTGGCCGACCGCACCGGGCGTGACGCTCAGCTCTTCTGCCGCTAAAGTAAAACTGCCAAGACGCATGGCGGCCTCAAGGGCTACCAAGGCTTTGAGGGGAGGGATCGGGCGCATGGAATAGTTTTGCTATCTCATCGGCGAAATTTAATCATTTGTACCGCAGTGGCTGCGCCGAGACAATCGGAACACTGAAATTGTTTTCCGAGAGCGCTTGCCATGAATCCCGCCTACCTCGCCTTTACGTTGCTCGGTTTCATCTGGGGCAGCAACTTCCTCTTCATGAAGCTGGCTAGCGTCTGGATTTCCCCTGCCCAGATCGTGTTTCTGCGCGTGCTGTTTGGCTTTATTCCGCTCCTCGTCTTCGCGCTGGCCACGCGGGCGCTCAAATGGCGTCATCTGCGGCATGCGCCTCATTTCATCGTGATGTCGTTGCTGGCGACCACGGCCTACTACTACGCGTTCGCGAAGGGCGCGGCGTTGTTGCTCTCGAGCGTGGCCGGCATGTTGAGCGGGGCGATTCCGCTGTTCTCGTTCATTTGCGCATGGGCGCTGCTGCGTGACGAACGCCCCAGTGGCCGCATGATCGCAGGCATGCTCTGCGGTTTTCTCGGCGTTCTGCTGATTGCTCATCCGTGGACCAGCGCGGGAACCGGCGTCAATCTGGCCGGCGTGCTGTATATGGTGGCCGGGTCGCTGAGCGTGGGCTGTTCGTTTGCTTACGCGCGCCGCTTTCTCACCGGGCTGGACCTTTCGCCGCTCGCGCTCTCGACCTGGCAAATCGGCTTCGCACTGCTCACCATCAGTTGCGTGACCGACTTTCATGGCATCGGCCGGATTGCCGCTCATCCTGCGGCCCTCGCCGGTCTGGTGCTGGGTCTCGGGCTGCTCGGGACGGGCGTCGCCTATATGCTCTACTACTTCATCGTGCAGCGGCTCGGCGCGCTCGCGGCATCGAGTGTGACCTATATTCCGCCCGTCGTTGCCTTGCTGGTGGGACTCGTCTTCGCCGGCGAGCCGTTGCGGCCGCTGCATCTGCTGGCGATGGCATGCATCCTCGGCGGCGTCTATCTGTTGCAAAGCGGGCGGCGGCCGCCGTTGCCGGCGGCGCGTGGTGCGCAGCCCGCCAGCCGTTTCCAGGCAGACGCCAGTCACTGACGTGGCGAGCGCCCTGGGGGCAACGGCGAGCGAGCGCGCGCTGCCGGTTCGAACGCAGGCAGCTTGGGTGCGGCCGCGGTGTTAGCCGGCCTGAGCAGACGCGTCAGGCCGTTGCGCCGTAGAACACGTCCAGAGTGGGAAAGGCCGCCGCGCCGCGCAGGCAGTCCCATAGATAGATGGCAAAACCGGGATCGCCGGTCCACAGCGAATAGCGCAGTTGTCCATAGGCCGCCTCATCGGCCTCGGTCTGGGCGATGCCATGCATGGCGAAAGCTCTGGCGCGCTCAAGCCACTTGATGTCCCCTGTGCGCTGGTAGAGGACCAGAAACGCGTAGCCGTTGCCGCCTGTGCCGTGACACAGGTTCGAACCCTTCGTGAGCGGTCCCGCGCGCCAGACCGCTTCGCCGCCCGCGAGCAGAAGCGGGTCCAGTTCGCGGCTCGGCAGATGCGCGAGGCAGACGATAAAACCCGGCGCCCCGTGGCACAACTGCATAAGCATGCGCGGCGTCCGCCCTTCGGGCGTATCGAGGAAGGCGCGCCAGTTCGCCTCGCCATTTTCGAGCGTGACGGTCCGCCGTATCGTGTTGACGATGCGCTGCTCCCACTCGCTCCAGCTGGCCGCGTCGAGCAGATGCCGGCCGCGTATCAGCGGCAGCGCGGTGCCGACAAAGCCGTGCACACCGTCGAGGTAGGTCGACTCCTTGCCGTACATCTCCTGGGTCCAGTAGTGGCAGGCATGCTGTTCCGACCACTTCAGCCCGGAGGCGAGTTGCTGCGCGGTCTCGCGAAACAGCTCGGCCCAGCGCTCGTCCTGGGTGCGCTCATGGAGCAGCGACGCAGCGAGCAGCGTGCCGGGCGAGCCCCACATCAGTTCGCGGGTGGGGTTGCCGAGATTGCTGCGGATCAGTGCGGCAAGCCGGTCGGCGAGCGCGGCACTCGGCGCATGCCCGTACTCGAGCATCAGCCAGGGCGTCTCGCCCATCATCCATGAAGCGAAAAACGTGCTGTCGTTCTGTTCGAGCCAGGTGCGATTCGCTTCGCGCAGGGTATCGATATGCGCCAACGGGTCGCGCTGCAGCTTTACCGCGCCGACTGCCCGGAGATAATCGAGCGCCCACACGACACCGCACGCGCCGAAGTAAAGCGGCGTGAGCGGCGAGGGCGGACTCCCGCCTGCATCGCAGTCGCGTGGATGGACTGGCCAGCGTCCGTCCGCGCTCATGCGTGCTTCGGTATCGCTGGCAATCCGGCCAATGCAATCTCTTGCGCGAGTCTCATCCCACTCCAGTGCTTGCAGTGGCTCATGACGTGCCGGATCGAAAAGCATGGGTACCTCGGGTTCGTTTGGATGAGCGAAGCGTGCGGAAACAAACGGGCGGTATGCGCGGAGGATGGCGCCCGCAGCTCGCGCACCGCCGGGCGGCGCAGCGCTTGCGAATCTCGCGACGCTGCCCGATCATCTAGCCGGCACCGATGATGCCTGAGGATGCGAGCATTGTCGAAAGGTGCACGACGCATGACCAATAGAAGCGGGCACACGCAGGCGGCGCACATCGGTTCGCGCTGCACGCCGCACCGCTCAACATGACAACATGAATCAACCCAATGGAGTGAATGGATGACGTACACGCTCTACTACTCGCCGGGCGCGGCGAGCATGGCGGTTCACTGGCTGCTGATCGAAGCGCAGATTCCCTTCGAGACACGGCTGATCCACATCGACCACGGCGCGCAACACGACCCCGAGTATCTACGCCTGAATCCCGCTGGACGGGTGCCGACCCTGGTCGTCGACGGCGTGCCGCGCCACGAGTCCGCCGCCTTGCTGATGCTGCTCGCCGAGCGCCACCCGGCTGCCGGTCTCGCGCCTGCACCGGGCTCGCCGGAGCGCGCCGAGTGGCTGGAGCTGATGATATTCATGGCCAACACCGTCCTGCCGGCCATGCGCGACTGGTTCTACGCGGATGAAGACGGCGACCCGGCCGGCGCGCAAGGCGTCCGCGCGCTCGCGGAGCGCCGCATCGAACAGAGCTGGGACCGGCTCGACGCGTTGCTGGCCGATGGCCGTCACTACCTGGTAGGCGGGAAACTCAGTACAGCAGATTTTCTGGCTGTGATGCTGATGCGCTGGTCCCGTAACCAGCCGCGCAAGGCGCTCTCCTGGCCACACCTTGCGACCTATATCGTCAGGCTGCGCGCGCTGCCGTCGTTTATCGAACTCAACGCGAGAGAGGGCCTGACCGACTGGAGCAACCCGCCGAGCTAACATCGGGAGAGCGTTGCCGCCTGGCGAGCGCATGGGCACCCCGTGTCGCGCGACGCACGCATGCCTATGCGCCACGAGTCACACGCAAAAGGAGGGACGCATGTTCACCGCTTTGCTCGACACGCTAGGCGCGCTCGCGATCCTTGCGAGCATCGCCATCAAAGTGAACGCATTTTGCACGGTAGCGCGTGAGAACGCTAAAGATGAGCGCCTGCCGCCGCCGCACGAGCGCGCAGGCCCAACCCGCAAGCGCTGGCGGCGCTAAGCCTGGCACGCGGGAATGATGAATCCGCTAGTCGGCGAGTCTCGAGTCGCGGTAATCTTGCGGCGCCTCGTTACTCAGGAAGCGCGAATGACACCAACAAAGTCTTTCCTTGCCGTCACGTCTGCTGTCACGTTTGCCGCCGCCTTGCTCGCCGCCTCCGCCGGCGCCCGCGCGGCTGAAGGTCCGCCGGTCGCACCGGTGCGGCCGGTCACGGATACCTACTTCGGCACGCCGGTAGTCGACAACTACCGCTACATGGAGAACCTCAAAGATCCGGAAGTGCAGCGCTGGATGAAGGCGCAGACGCGCTACACGCGCAAGGTGCTCGATGCCATTCCCGGACGTGCCGCGCTGGCCCAGCGCATCCTCTCGCTGGGCGGCAACGATCTGCGCCGCGATCAGTTTGAGCGCCGCGGCGAGCGGCTCTTTTACGAGCTGATGGACCCGGGCGCGAATCTCCCCAAGCTCGCGTATCGCGACGGCGTCAACGGTGCGGAACACGTTCTGGTGGACCCGGCGAAGCTGGCGAAGGATAGCGCGCATCACTACTCGCTCGACTGGTTCTCGCCGTCATGGGACGGCCGTTACGTGGTCTACGGCATATCCGAAGGCGGCTCCGAAGAGAGCGTGCTGCACATCGTCGATCTGAGCACCGGCAAGCAGCTTGCCGAGCGCATCGACCGCACCTCCGACAGCGTCGTTTCCTGGCGCGACGACAACCGCTCGTTCTTCTATATGCGCTATCCGAAGGTCGGCCCCGACACGCCGCCCTCGCAGACCGAGTACAACGCCGTGAGCTTCCTGCACGTGCTCGGTCAGAACCCCAATGGCGACGGCGATGACGCAGTGTTCGGCAAGGGCGTGTCGGCCAGTGTCGATGTGCCTGACGGGCAGGGCGCCTACGTGTTGCTGTCGCCCGGTTCGCCCTATGCGGTGGCGGTCGCGAACCACAACATGGACGATGCGCCCAATTCGTTTTACATCGTCCCGCTTTCGCAGATCAACGGCGCACAGACACCATGGCAAAAAATCGCCGCGCCCGCCGATGGTGTGACCGGCGTGCGTTTGCGCGGCGATCGTGCTTACCTGATGTCGGATAAGGGCGCCGCGCGCTACCAGATTCTCTCGATGCCGCTGGCGCATCCGGATCTCGCCCAGGCTGAGGTGGTCGTGCCCGAAGGTCCGAATGTGATCGACTCGTTCGATCTCGCGAGCGACGCGCTCTACCTTGGCGAGCGTGCCGGTCCGAGCTTCCAGCTCAGGCGCGTCTCATTCGACGGCAAGGATAGCCAGAACATCGAGCTGCCGTTTGCAGGCACGGTGTCGGACCTGAGCACCGATCCGCGCGAGCCGGGCCTGATGTTCAACCTGCAGGGCTGGGTCAAGGCGCCGCGTGAGCTGGCCTACGACCCGAAGAGCGGCGCCGCCGCCGATACCGGCCTGATTCCGCCGGCGCGGACCGAGCCGGACGACATCGAGGCGCACGACGAGTTTGCCGTCAGCTATGACGGCACCCGCATACCGGTGTCGATCATCGCGCAGAAGGGCGTCACGCGCGACGGCTCGCATCCGACCATCGTGACCGGTTACGCCAGCTACGGCACCTCGATGGACCCGTACTACGATCCCACCTTGCTGGCGTGGATCGAGCGCGGCGGCATCATCGCGGTATCGCATATGCGCGGCGGCGGCGAGTACGGCGACGCGTGGCACCGTGCCGGGCAGAAGCTCACGAAGATCAACACGCTGCTCGATTTTGTTGCGTCCGCACAATACATGGTCGACCAGCACTACACGCAGCCAAAGCTTCTTGCGGCGAATAGCGCAAGCGCGGGTGGCATCGTGATGGGCGGCGCGCTGGAGATCGACCCGGGCCTGTTCCGCGTGGTGCTCGACGACGTCGGCGATTCTGACACCCTGCGTTCCGAAACCGAGCCGAACGGGCCGCCCAACGTGCCGGAGTTCGGCTCGACTTCGACCGAAAGCGGCTTTCATGGCCTGTACGCGATGAGCTCTTATGCGCACGTGCACGACGGCACACCGTATCCGGCCGTGATGTTCACGACCGGCGCCAACGATCCGCGGGTGGCCTCGTGGCACATGCTGAAGATGACGGCCCGCGTGCAGGCGGCTACCAGCAGCGGGCGGCCGGTATTGCTGCGGGTCGACTACGACGCCGGCCATGGAATCGGCTCCAGCCTCTCGCAAGCCGCCAGCGAACTCGCCGACCAGTGGTCGTTCGCGTTGTGGCAGATGGGTGAGCCGGGCTTTCAGCCGAAGCAGTAGCGCACTCGCCCCGCTTTATTGATCCCCTAGCCGGCTGGCCGCAAGTCACGGTAATCTTGCGGCGCCTCGTTTCTCTGGAAGCTCGAATGAAACCAACAAAGTCTTTCCTGGCCGTAACGTTCGCTGCCGCCTTGCTCGCCGCTTCGGCTGCGGCGCAGGCCGCGCAAGGGCAACCGGTCGCGCCAGTGCGCCCGGTCACCGATACCTACTTCGGTACGCCGGTAGTCGACAACTACCGTTACATGGAGAACCTGAAGGATCCGGAAGTCCAGACCTGGATGAAGGAGCAGGCCGCTTATACCCGCAAGGTGCTGGACGGCATTCCCGGCCGCGCGGAGCTGGCGCAGAAAATCGAAGGCCTGATGGGCAACGACCTGCACCGCGGCGAGTTCGAACGTCGCGGCGACCGGATCTTCTATGAAGTGCTGGAGCCGGGCGCCAATCTGCCCAAGCTCGCGTATCGCGACGGCATCAATGGCGAGGAGCACGTCCTCGTCGACCCGGCGAAGCTTGCCAAAGACAGCGCCCATCACTTTGCGCTCGACTGGTATTCGCCGTCGTGGGACGGCCGTTATGTAGCCTACGGCATCTCCGAAGGCGGCTCGGAAAAGAGCGTGCTGCATGTGATCGATTTGCAGACCGGCAGCGATCTCGCCGAGACCATCGACCGCGCGGAAGACAGCGTCGTCTCGTGGCGCAACGACAACCGCTCGTTCTTCTATTTGCGCTATCCGAAGACCGGCCCCGATACGCCGCCGTCGAAGATGCTGTACAACGCCTCGACGTATCTCCATGTGCTCGGCCAGAACACCAGCGGCGACGGCGACGAAGCCGTGTTCGGCCACGGTGTCTCGCCGAAGCTCGACGTGGCCGAGGGCCAGGGCACCTATGTGCTGTTGTCGCCCGATTCGCCGTACGCCGTCGCCGTGGTGAATCACAACATGGACAATAACCCCAACATCTTCTATGTCGTGCGCCAGGATCAGATCCATGGCGCCGACACGCCGTGGCAAAAGATTGCCGCGACCGAAGACGGGGTGACGGATGTGCGTCTGCACGGCGACCGGCTGTATCTGCTGTCGGAGAAGGGCGCTGCGCGCTTCCAGATTCTTTCGATGCCGGCTGAGCATCCCGATCTCGCGCATGCCGACGTGGTCGTGCCCGAAGGGCCGAACGTCATCGACGCCTTCGCGTTGGGCAGCGACGCGATGTATGTCAGCGAGCGGGCCGGGGCGAGCTTCCAGTTAAAGCGTGTGTCGTTCGACGGCAAGCAAACCCAGGATATCGCTCTGCCGTTTGCCGGTACGGTGGTGGACCTGATCGCCGATCCACGCCAGCCGGGCGCGATGTTCGGCATGCAGGGCTGGGTGAAGGCGCCGCGCGAATTCGCCTATGACCCGAAGACCAACGCCGCGACCGACACCGGCCTGATTCCGCCGTCGAAGACGGAGTCCGACGAAATCGAGGCGCACGACGAGTTTGCCACCAGCTATGACGGTACCCGCATTCCGGTGTCGATCATTGCGCAGAAGGGCGTCAAGCGTGACGGCTCGCATCCGGCCATTGTGTTCGGGTATGGCAGCTACGGTGTGTCGATGGACCCGGTATACCGTCCGCAATGGAAAGCGTGGCTCGATCACGGCGGCATTATCGCCGTGTCGCATATGCGCGGCGGCGGCGAGTATGGCGATGCCTGGCACCGCGCGGGCCAGAAGCTCACCAAGATCAACACCATGCTCGACTTCAACGCCAGCGCGCAGTACCTGATCGATCAGCATTACACCCAGTCGAAGTATCTCGCGGCAAACAGCGCCAGCGCGGGCGGTATCGTGATGGGCGGTGCGATGGAGATCAACCCGGGGCTGTTCCGGGTGGTGATGGACGATGTGGGCCTGTCCGATGCCTTACGCTTCGAAACGGAGCCGAATGGCCCGCCGAACGTGCCCGAGATGGGTTCGTCGTCGGATGAAGCGGGCTTTCATGGTCTCTATGCGATGAGTGCCTATGCGCATATCCACGACGGTACCCCTTACCCGGCGATCATCTTCACGACCGGCGCGAACGATCCGCGCGTCTCGTCATGGCACATGCTGAAGATGGCGGCGCGGATGCAGGCGGCCACCAGCAGCGGGCATCCGGTACTGCTGCGCATCGACTTCGACGCGGGTCATGGGATGGGGTCGAGCATGTCGCAGCGCGCCAACATGCTGGCTGACGAGTGGGCATTCGCGCTATGGCAGATGGGCGAACCGGGCTTCCAGCCGAAGCATTGAGAGGGCGGCGACGGGTTTGCCGCGCCGGAGCGGCTCGCCTTGCGCGGGCCGCTCCCGTTTCGATCAAATAAAGTATTGAGCAACCAGCAGGCGTGTGCCAGGCATCGGGCACCCGCCATGCGGAGACTAAACGCTTACGCGCTTACTACGCGTTTAGGCGTCACCACCGACACCACGAACGTCACGACGATATTCGCCGCCAGCGCGATCAGACCGATATACAGCGGATAGGTCGCATCGCCCAGATGCAAGGCGAACACCGGCTTCAGGCCTTGCGAAATCGCCAGCCCGGTGCCCAGCACGATCCCCACCAGCCAGCCGAGGAACAGCCCCGGCGTATTCAGGCGCCGCGTGTACAGCGAGAACACGATAGCCGGGAAAATCTGCAGAATCCACACGCCGCCGAGCAATTGCAGATCGATCGCGTACTGCGTGGGCAGGAACACGATAAACAGCAGCGCGCCGAACTTCACCGCCAGCGAGACGACTTTCGCCGTCGAGGCTTCCGCGGCGGACGACATGTTCGGAGACACGATCGGACGCCACAGGTTGCGGGTGAACAGGTTGGCCGCGCCGATCGACATGATGGCCGCCGGCACCAGCGCGCTGATCGCGATCGCCGCCGCGGCAAAGCCGACGAACCACGACGGGAACAGCGTGCCGAACAGCGCCGGCACGACATCCGAGGCCGACTTCACGTGCACGCCGGCGGCAATCGCCATATAGCCGAGCAGCGCGATCAGACCCAGCAGCAGCGTGTACGCCGGCAGGAAAATCGCATTCTTGCGCACCGTCGCCGAGGACGACGACGACAGCACCGCCGTCATCGTATGCGGGTACATGAACGCCGCCAGCGCCGAGCCAAGTGCGAGCGAGGCATAGGCCGTGAACTGGGTCGGCTTGAGAATGATGCCGGTCGCGCCGCCCTTTGCCTTGAAGTAATGATCGGCCGCATCGAACACCTGACCGTAGCCGCCGAGCTTCGAGGGAATCAGCCAGATTGCCGCGATCACGACAATGTAGATCATGATGTCCTTGACAAAGGCGATCATGGCCGGTGCGCGCAGGCCGCTCGTGTAGGTGTAGAGCGCAAGGATCACGAAGGCGACGATCAGCGGCAGCTCGCCGCTCACGCCCAGCCCCTTGATCACCACCTGCATGCCCACCAGTTGCAGCGCGATATACGGCATGGTCGCAACAATGCCGGTCAGCGCGACGGCGCCTGGGAACCATTTGCCGCCGTACTCGCCCTGCACGTAGTCGGCCGCGGTGATGTGATTTTTCGCATGGGCGATCTGCCACAGCTTCGGCATCACCGCGAATACGAACGGATAGACGATGATCGTATAAGGCAGCGCGAAGAAGCCATAGGCGCCGACCGAATACACCAGCGCCGGCACCGCGATCACCGTATAGGCGGTGTAGAAATCCCCGCCCACGAGGAACCACGAGATGATCACGCCGAACTGCCGGCCGCCGAGGCCCCACTCGTGCAACTGCGTGAGGTCGCCGCGCTTCCAGCGTGCGGCGAAGAAACCCACTACGGTGACGAGTACGAAGAAGAAAATGAAAACGGCCATTGCGACCGGATTGACTGGGATCGCGTCGCTCATTTGAGACCCCGGTACACAACGTAGATCAGCAGGGACGTGAGCGGCACCCACAGGAACTGATACCAGTAGAAGAACGGAAAGCCGGCGAACGACGGACGCGTGTCGTTATAGAACGGCAGCCAGAGCAGCGCGATATACGGAATCAGCAAGATGAGCCATAGCCAGGAACGGCCGGCCGGTGCGGTATTTTCCAAGAGATCCCCTAGATTGTGTGTGTTGGAACGGAGCGTCGGGTGCTGTCGCGCCGCCGCAGCACTCATCCTGCGTCCGTGTCAGCGGCGCCAGCGCGCATTATCCAGGAATTTTTCGCACGATGCTCGTAACCGGGCAGCCGCGCCGGGATTCAGCCTCTGGCGCGTGAGCGCATAGAGCCGGTATATTTCCGCTGATGAATCTTACGGTCTTCGCCATTTGCGGCAGTTTCCGGTCTCCTTGCCGTGAGCGGTCTACGAGCGGCCCATCGAGAATCCGGAAACGTTTGCGCGGACCCGCTGATTGGTCTGACCACGGCCAAGCCCCGCGGAATCGCAGTGTGGATGGGCTGACTCACCCGCTGGCCTAAGGGTGCGGGAGCGTATCGGCGCCTTGGTTATGCAGGCAGAATAACCAGGCGGGGGAGGCCGGTGGCAAGACCGGCGGCTTGCCGGCGTTGCCTCAGTGACAAAACGACACAAATATAGACGAACGATCCACAGATCGTTCCGGTCATTCGGTTTACGATCCGTGCTTATCGGTACCGCATATCGTTTTCTTGTAGCGCTTTCTGTTACATGACGGGGCCAGGAAGATCGAACCTGGGCATATTCCGGCGCGGGCCGAACGGCATGCACGTGTAATTAGGCATGCCGATAAAGCGAATTCGATGTATCTGCAATCATTTGAGGGTTGGATGTGAGCTTGAACCTGTCATCCAATGGTCCCGCATACGTTTCTCGCGAAATCCGCCAGGGCGTACCCCTGAGCTATGTCAGCGAAAAGCTGTCGCACGCGATCATTGATACGCACGCGGCCGGCGTGGCGCATCCCGAAGCGCGCAAGCGCCTCGCTCACGTGATGTACTCGCAAACCAAGGCATTCCTTGCCTTGCATAACGTGCTGGGCGCGGCGGACGCGCCGGGCCTGCCCGAGCTTCTGCTGGGCATGGAGCGCCACGAGCTGAACAACTGGATCGCTGCCGTTGTCAAGCATGGCGACCTGCTGGGCAGTGGCGACGCCTGACCCAGGCGGCCGGGATCGCGCTTCACCCGTCGCCGCCTGAGGCTGCGCGCTCCCGGCTGCGGCGTGCTTTTCAGCAAACCCCAACGCCGCGGATCAAGCGCACTTCTGCGCTCCGTCGACCGTGCACGCCAGCAGGTCCTTGACCCGCCCGAGCAAGCCGTCGCGCCGCCAGACGACATATTTCGCATAGCAGGTCTGGGCAGGCGGATAGGAGCAGGGCAGCCGGTGCCACTTGTTGTCGTTCGCCTCGACCCACAGGATGGCGTCGAGTATCTCGCGATCGGGGCGGCGTGGGCGCCCGCGCTTGATGTCGTGATTCGAAAAGAGGTGCTGGACGCGAAACCACTCCTGATCGGAGAGTCGCGCTGGTTCGGGGAGCGTGGACCAAAATGGTACGGCAGACGCGCCGTCTGGAGCCGGCATAGCCATAAAATTTTCCCGCAACAATATAATTAATATTACTAAATGACTGCGCCGGTATAGCGATAGCGCAGCTCGCCTTACTCTCATTGGGCGGTTTTCATTCTTTCAGCGCGAGCGCTGCGCAGTCAAGTGAATTTGACGTCACAGATGAACCTGTTGCGCAGGTTCACCCCTTGGTAACGTTTTCGTCCGGTAAACGTTTGTAAACGAACCTGTAACTATAAAAATACGCACCGGTTCTAGACTGCTGCTGGTTCGGAGCGCGGTCGTGTGGTTCCGAGCGGGCAAGCGTTCTCCCATCCGTAGGCGCGTCATCCGGATTGATCCATGTGGCCGGCCGTTCAGCCAATCTCCCGCGTAGCGCTGGTTCTTTCGCCAGCAATCGGCGATTCACTGCTGATGATGACGATTGCGCGAAATCTCCGTCATAACGGCGTCGAAGTCACCGTGTTCGGCGCGCATATCCATTCTTTGCGGAACTGGTTCCCGGGTGTCGATACCCAGGAGTATCTGGGGGCCGGCCATCCGGGGGCCGGGCTTCCGGGGGCCGGCCATCCGGGCGCCGGCCTTCCGCTGCTCGACCCTCGGGCGCCAGGCATCCCGGTACCTCGCGATCTGGCACCCAGACTGTCCGGCTTCGACTGCGTATTGCAGATGCATCGGAACAGGCCGTTCATCGGCCTCGAACGTTCTCACCCAAGGGTGATCTTTCTCGATCACCTGTGCCGGGTCCGCTCGCCGCAGTCCATGGCGGACCGGCTGTCGCGCTTCTGTCTGGACGAGCTGGGTCTGGCGAGCGCGCACAAGAGCAATGGCATGACCGCGCCGGCCGGGTTGCTGTATCGCAAGCACCCGCTTCGCGTGGCGATTCACCCTACCGCCAGCACGGCCGACAAATGCTGGCTGGCGTCGCGTTTCATCCGCCTCGCCCTGCAGTTGCGCAAGCTGGGCTTCAGCCCGGAGTTTGTCGTCGCGCCGCAGGAGCGCGCCGACTGGCTTCACATCGAACGTCTCGGGCTTGCGCTGCCGGATCTCGGCTCGCTCGATAACGTCGCCGCATGGATCTATGAATCGGGCTGGTTCATCGGCAACGACTCGGGAATCGGCCACCTGGCATCGAGCCTGCATATTCCGACACTGTCGCTGTTCATGCGCAGTGGGATTGCCCGCACCTGGCGGCCCGGCTGGGGGGCGGGGCAAGTCCTGATCGGCAGCACCTATCTGCCGACCGGGTTCCTGAAAGAGCGCTACTGGAAGTACATGTTGTCAGTCAGGCAGGTCTCGCGCGCGTTCGAGCAACTGCGCACCAGCTTCCGCTTCGCATGAGATCCGCGCCACATGACCGGCCGGCGCGGCGATGCACGCGTCCCTTCATCATTCTTGCGCCGCTTCCATGAATTCAAAACGCCAGGCCGTCTTTCTGCATACCGGATACAGGACGGCGGGTACGTGGCTGTGGTCGTGCTTTCGCAAGCTCGACGAGGTCACCGCCTACTACGAGCCGCTGCACGAAATGCTGGCCACGATCGATCCCCTCAAGCTCGCGAGCAGCACCGCCGACAGTTGGCGTTCCGGTCATCCGGTGCTCGAAGCGCCATACTTCGCCGAGTTCGCGCACATGCTCGACCCCGGCGCGAGCGGCATTGCCGGCTATGAGGAGGGGTTTGCCGTCGACCGTTTCGATAACGAGGCGCCACCGGACGCCGAGCGGCTCGAGCGTTACGTGCGCGGCCTGCTCGACAGCGCGCACCGGCAGGGCCGTGTTCCGGTACTGAAATTTTGCCGCTCGCTCGGGCGGCTGGCGTGGTTCCGCGCCACTTTCCCGGAAGCGGTGCACATCGTGGTCGAGAAAAACCCGATTTCGCAGTGGCAGTCCTGCTGGCAGCTTTTCGCGGCGCACCGGAATGCGCATTTTGTCGCCGTGCCGTTTGCGGTGCTGGCGCTGAACCGGCACGTGCCGCTGGTTCAGCAGACCATGGAGGCGCTGCAGGTGAAGTTGCCGGAGCCGCCCGCGGGTGCCGGGCCGCAGAGGGTCGAGTCGTACCTGACGTTTTACAAGGCGCATGTCGCGACGATCGCGCCTTTGCAGGCTTACCGGGTGTTCCTCGCGCATTGGCTGCTGACGCTAAGAGACGCAGCAACGCATGCCGATGCCCTGTTCGACTGCGATCTGGCGGGCCATTCGCCGGCGTATCTCGAAGGCGCCGAGCGCTGGATTCACGAGCTGACCGGCCTTCGCCCTTCGTTCGGCAGCGCGCAGCGCGAACCCGCTGCCGAGCGCCGGCATGGTTTCGAGCCGCTCGAGGGCTTGCAGGTGCACCTGGACGCGCTGCGCTTTGCGCGTCTGCTCGCGGCCAATGGCGGCGTTGCGGCGGATGCACTGGTGCTGTGGACCAGCAAGCTGGCGCAGGCCACCCAGGTGATGGCGTTCGGCGCGGCGGCGAACTGGCCGCAGCCGCAGGTCCCGGCGGGCCGCGCCACGCGCATGGTGGATGTGGCGCTTATAGACGGCGAGGGTATCGATGCGATTCTGCATGCCGAGCTCGCCGCGACGCGGGCTGCGCTCGCCGAGGTTAAAAGCGAACTGGCATGCGTGCACAACTCGACGCTGTGGCGCCTGATGAAACGCGTGCGCACGCTGCGTGCTCCGAAACTGTTCCGCCGGGCTCGACGCGGCACGAGGCCGCCTGCGGGCAAAGCGCCATTTCACTCGCCCCCGCCTTCAGGTAGCGCCCGCCGGTAGCAGCCGCGGCTTGGTCAGCGTGTAGGTAATCTGCTTGAAGAGCGTGTTCAGTCCGGCGGTTCCGCCCGCCGCATTGCTGCAGGTGTCCGAGTAAAAGTACGCGGAGCTGGTGGCGATGTCGAGCATCGTGGTGCATGGCGACAGGCTGTCCGTACCGTCACTGCAGGTCGCGGAGGACGACTCGCCGCCGATGTAGGCGACCGTGTAGATTTCCGTCCCGGCAGCCTTTGCCGTGGCCGCATCGTTGATGGCGGTCTGGCACTCCTGGTTGTATGTGCTGCTGAACGTGCTGCCCAGCTGCTTCTGGCTCGAGCTCGCATCGCCGTCGCTCAGCAGCACGATGACATTCTGTCCCGGCGGGCTCTGTGACGCCGACAGCGTGCTCAGGGCGCTTTGTGCCTGGGTGATCGCATCGCCAAAGAACGTGCCGAGGCCGCCGATTGCGGACAGGCCGTTGCAACTGCCGCCGCCCAGCGCCTGGATCACCGACGCGCTGGTATTGACCGCGCCGCTGCTGGTCAGAAAGCCGCTGGCGGGCGACGAAATCTCGTAGCCGCCCAGCGTCGAACTGGCGCCGGACGCAACGGCGGAGTAGCTGCTTCCCGTGCCGGGCTGGGTCTTCGAACAGGAGTACGTGTAGGTCGACGACATGGGCGGGAACACCATCAGGCCGACGTTGTCTCCCGCGTTGGTCAGCCCGGTCAACAACTGCAGCGCGCCGGCCTTGGCGCAATCTTCGCGGCTGAGCGCGGTGCCGGAGGAATTCGTGCAGTTGCTGTCGATCGAGTTCATCGAGTAGGTCGTGTCGAGGATGATCATCACGTTGTATTGCGCGGCCTGGGTGCCGCCGCCGGCGCCCGCTTTCGAGGAGGCCGTGATGGTCGACGACTTGATGCCGATAGCGCGCGCGAAGAATGTGGGCACGCTCGCCTGCTGCGTCACTTCGATACCGTTGTAGCCCGAGGCCGCTTGTCCATACGGCAAGGTGACGCTCGCCAGCTTGAGCCCCTGGATATTCGTGCTGGTCACGCTGACACTGCCGGGCAATGTGTTGCTGGTGCTGGCGGTTTGCCCGGCCGCGTAGTTCTGCGCATCGGTCTGCGCGGTCGCCCAGCTCTTGGTCCACAGGTCCGTCGCGCCGGCGAGGGCGGCGGCATCGGTGGCGGCCTGCAGGCGCCGCTGGCTGAACATCAGGTAGCCGACGTCGACGGCAATCGCCGCGAACGTCAGCAGCGCCACCAGCGACAGGGCGACGATCACCGAGATGGAGCCGCGTTGTCCGGCGCGCGAGCGGCGTTGCGCAAGGTTCTGGTTCATAAAGGGCCTCCTGCCTGGCAATTGACGAAGCGTGTTCATTGCACGCGCTCCACCATCGTTGAGTTCAACGAAGAGGGCACGCCGGCCAGCCCGGCCAGCGTGCCCTTGAAGAGCGGAGAAAACGAGCTGTAGGTGACTGTGACCGTCGCCGGGTCGCCCGCTGCGCTCGCGAGCGCGGTGGCGCAATCCGCATCGCTGGTGCATTGCGTGCCGTTCACCGAGGTGGTGATCGAGAGATTGCCCGTGCTCAGGTACGAGGCCGAGCTATTCACCTGGGTCTTGGTCGAGCTATACGGTGTGGTGGTGCCGCGCTGCGACGCGAAATAGCGCGCGGCCGACGAGGCGCTGTTTGCCACCATCACATAGTTACCGAGCAGCCAGCCGAACTGCGCCATGCCGAGAGCAACGGCGAGCAACGGCGGCGCGAGCAGGGCGAATTCGATCGCGGCGATGCCGCGTTGCCGCTTCGGACCCTGCGCCGCTCCGAATCTGCGCAGGCCCGGCAACGGCTTGCGCAACGGCGTGCTGGTGGTGTGGGAGAGTGGGCTGGCCTTCATTGCACGAGCTCCGACATGGTGGCGCTCAGGGACGACGGCATCATCGACTTGAGGCTGTATAAAGCGCCTTTGAAGGGCGCGCTGAACGCATAGCTGAGCGATACGCTCGCCTGGGTTCCCGCGGCGGGCGGCTGGGTCTGGGTGCCAAGCGCACTGGCGCAGGCGGTGTCGCTCGTGCAGGTTGTGCCGCCGACGCTGAGGGTGATCGTCAAGGTGTTCTTCAGCGTCGAGGTGGCGGAGAGGATGGCTTGCTCGGTATCGCTGTACGGCGTGGCATAGCCGCGCTCGGAAGCGAGCAGGTGTGCGCCTACCGAAGCCGCATCGGTGAGCAGCAGATAGTTGTTGATCAGCCAGCCGAGCTGCACTGCGCCGAATATCACAAGGAACAGGACCGGCAAGACGAGTGCGAACTCGACGACCGCGGCCCCGTCCTCGCGATTCCGCCTTGTAGCCCGCTTCACGGTCCGCTTCATGGTCCGTTCCATGGCCAGTTTTATAGCCGCTTTCATAGCCCCTCCGTTTCCTCACGCCCCTGCCATGCCCGGCAGCAGGATCCGGTAGATATGGATGAAAGCCGGTCCGAGCAGCACCACGAGCAGCGCCGGAAAAATGCAGAACATCAGCGGAAACAGCAGCTTCAGTCCGATTTTCGCGGCCTGTTCTTCGGCGCGCATGCGCCGCCGTGTGCGCAACGTGTCGGACAGCACGCGCAGCGACGCGCCAATGCTGGTGCCGAAGCGCTCGGCCTGGATCAGCAGCGTCGAGAACGAGTCGATATCGTCGACGCCTGTGCGCAAGGAGAAATTGCGCAGTGCCTTTTCCTTCGTGAAGCCCGAGCGCATTTCGAGCAGCATCAGGTCGAGTTCGCTCGCGACCACCGCGCTGCTGATGCGGATTTCACCGGACACCTTCAGCAGAGCCGCATCGAGACTCAGGCCCGCTTCGACGCACACAGTGAGCAGATCGAGCGCATCGGGGAAGTCTTCGAACAGCTTGCGCTTGCGCCACGCGACCCGGCGCCCGAGTACGAGGTTCGGCAGGTAGTAGCCGATGCCGCCCAGCGTGAACAGGATCAGCGAGAGTTCGTAGGTGTCCTGTTCCGCCGAACCGTGCAGCAGCCACAGCATCGCCGAGAGCGGCATGACGACGGCGAGTGCGGTCTTCGCGGCGAAGTAGACCGGCGCGGCGTTCGGCGAGCGCCAGCCCGCGTTCATCAGCCGCACGCGCAGCGACGAGCGTTCCCAGCCTTCCTTCGGGATCGACAGCCGGGAGATCGGCCGCGAGATATCGGCGAGCTTTTCGAGCCATTCGCTGCCGTTTTGCTCGGCAGCCGGGGCGGGCGTGGGGCTGGACGCCCCATTGATGCCGCCTGCCTGCTCGATCCGGCGGCGCATGTCGCGCGGCACAAAGGTATGCATCGCGCCGAACGCCACAGCGAACACAACGGCGAATACGCCCAGCAGGATCAGCATGTGCATCGAATCTGGCGTTGGCATGGCATCCTCTTCTTATCAATGTCAAGCAGTGCGATATGGATGATATGTACGATGCGGCGCTACACGCGCATCTTGACGATGTGTCGCATCCAGAACACGCCGAACACCATCGAACCGAGCACGGTCCAGAGCAGATTCACGCCGGCGGGGTCCTGCCACAGCACGTCGAGGAAGCCTGGATTGATCGTCACCATCACGCCGGCGGTGCCGAACGGCAATAGCGCCAGGATCCACGCCGAGAGCTTCCCCTCGGCCGACAGCACGCGAACCTTGTCGAACAGCTTGAAGCGCTCGCGGATCAGCGACGTAATGCCGTCGAGCAGCTCGGCGAGATTGCCGCCGGTCTCGCGCTGGATCAGCACGGCAATCACCAGATAGCGCAGGTCGCGGATCGGTACGCGAGTGGCGAGATTCATCAGCGCTTCGTTCAGCGAGATGCCGTAATTGATTTCGTCGAAGGTGATGCGGAACTCGCCGCTCATCGGTTCGGCGAACTCGCTGCCGACCATCCCGATCGCGCCGGTGAATGCGTGCCCCGAGCGCAGCGCGCGGGCCAGCATGTCGCACACGTCGGGAAACTGGCGGTCGAGCTTGCGCAGGCGGCGCCCGCGCCGATAGCGCACGTACAGCCATGGCAGCACGGCGCTCAGCAGGGCCGCGCCAAGAGCGGGCAGTAGCGGCGCGCCCGCGAACAGCAGGATCACCAGCGCGAGCGGCGGCAGGATGGCGCAGGTGCCGAACAGGCGCGCCACCGTCCAGGATACGCCGGACTGCTGCAGAAACAGGTCGATGGCGTGTACGCGCGGCAGGTACAGCAGCCCCTTGTCGAGCAGCGACGATTCGCTTAAGAGACGCTGCTTGAGGATGCTCAGGCGCGCGCTGCCCAGTTGGCCGCCCGCCGAGACCGCGCGGATTCGCGACTCGACCCGCTGGGCCGCTGGGCCGTGACGGCTGTTCCACCATTCGTACACGCCCTCGATCGACAACACGACGGCGGCGAACAGAAGCACGATGGCTGCATAGAAGATCGGGGCCATGCCAGTCTCCAGACACTAAGGGTGCGGGCGGTTGTCACGCCCGCGCGGTTCAGGCGGTTTCGAAGTGGCGCTCCGGGTCGTAGATGCGCTCAGGCAGCACGACGCCGAAAGCCTGCAGGCGCTCGGCGAACTTCGGCCGCACGCCGGTCGCGCAGAAGTGGCCGCGCACGTTGCCATTTGCATCGACTCCGGAGCGCCGGAACGTGAAAATTTCCTGCATGTTGATCATGTCGCCCTCCATGCCGGTCAGCTCGGAAATGCTGGTGATCTTGCGGCGGCCGTCGGTCAGGCGCGCAGCCTGCACGACCACCGAGATCGCCGATGAGATCTGTTGACGCATCGTTTTGGTCGGCAAGGACAGGCCGCCCAGGCTGATCATGTTTTCGAGGCGCGTGAGCGCGTCGCGCGGCGTGTTTGCGTGGATCGTGGCGAGCGAACCTTCGTGGCCCGTGTTCATGGCATTGAGCATGTCGAGCGCTTCGTCGCCGCGCACTTCGCCGAGAATGATCCGGTCGGGGCGCATGCGCAGCGAGTTGCGCACCAGCGTGCGCTGGGTGATCTCGCCACGCCCTTCGATATTGGGCGGCCGGGTTTCGAGGCGCAGCACGTGCTGCTGGCGCAGTTGCAGCTCGGCGGCGTCTTCGATTGTGACAATGCGCTCCTCGGCCGGAATGAAGGCCGACAGGATGTTCAGCAGCGTGGTCTTGCCGCTGCCGGTGCCGCCCGAGATGAGGATATTGACCTTGGCGCGCACGAGTCCGTCGAGCACTTCCGCCATCGGCGGCGTGAGCGTTTTCAGTTCCACCAGGTCCGCGACCTGCAGCGGATTGACCGCGAAACGCCGGATCGAGAGCAGCGGTCCGTCGACGGCGGACGGTGGAATGATTGCGTTGACGCGCGAACCGTCGGGCAGGCGCGCGTCGACCATCGGGCACGATTCGTCGATGCGCCGGCCGACCCGCGAGACGATCTTCTCGATCACCTTCATCAGGTGCGCGTCGTCGTAGAACGTGACGTCGGTGGCTTCGAGCCGGCCCCTGCGTTCGACATAGGTATGCTGGTACGTGTTGACTAGGATGTCGGAGACGGTTGGGTCGCGCAGCAACAGTTCGAGCGGACCGAAGCCGAACATTTCGTCGTGCACGTCGACCACGAGCTGCTTGCGTTCGAGATCGTTGGCCGGCGCCTTTTGCTCGTCGAGAATGCGGCCGATCAGCGCGGCGATGTCCTGGCGCACCTGGTCGGGCGGCAGGCGCGACAGGCGTTCCAGTTCGACGCGGTCGAGCACCGCCTGGTGGATCTCGCGTTTGAGCTTCTGGTAGGCCGCGCGCACCATCGTGGCCGGCGTGCCGCCCGCCTCGGAGCGTTCGACGAAAGGCTGCACGCGTTGGGCTGAGATCTGCTCACGAAGCGACATGATGTTTCCCCTGTTGGTCCAAGTGCATCTCGAGCTTCGGCGCCGCCTGGCGGCCGAGCATGCGCGCCAGCAGCGACTCGCCCCTGGCGCGTTCGGGTACGGCCGCGGCGGCCCGGCCGGCGATGTTGGCGGCAAGCGTCTGCAAGCTGCGCGACACGCCGCTCTTATGGCCTGTCTTCGAAATCGGCAAGCCCTGATTGATGGCCTCGGAGACCGCAGCGGCGTCCTCCGGTATCACCTGGTACGGGCGCATGCCAAGCACCTGCTCCATCGCCGCGCGGGCCCGTTCCTCGTGGCGCGCATAGCGGTTGAGCAGGAGCCGCGTGCGCTCGGCGGCATAGCCGAGCGAGGCGAGGATTTCCTGCAGCCGGCGCCCGGCGCGCACGTGCGGCATGCTCGCCTGCAGCACGAGGTGAATCTGGTTGCTGCGATCGAGCGCGAGCATCGAGTTCGGATTGAGCGTCTGGCCGAGGTCGAAGATCACGAAGTCGTAGCGCGGCGCGGCGACGCCGAGAATCCATTCGAGCCGGTCTTCCTTGATCTCGGCGGCCTTCACCGGGTCACCGGCGCCGGCGAGGATATGGAAGGTGTCGCTCACGTGCAGCACGCTGGCGTCGAAGAACGCATGGTCCATACGGTCGATCTGCGAGCACAGTTGCGGCAGTGTCGACGGCGGCGTTTCGTTCGTCACGAGGAAGGCCGCGTCGGCGAAGAGCTGGTTGAGGTCGATCATCAGCACGCGCTTGCGCTGCTTGCCGGCAATCGTGTCCGCCACGTTGGCGGCGATGAAGCTGGTGCCCACACCGCCCTTGCACGACATGAACGAGACGATCTCGGTGGTGTGCCTGTTCGTCTGCAGGCATTGCGCTTCGAGACGCACGAGCGCATCGGCGAGCGCGCGGCGCTCGAGCGGCCAGTTGAGCACGTCGCGAAAGCCGGCGCGCATGGCGGCGATCAGGCTTTGCGGCGAGACATCCGGCGTCAGCAAAATGCAGGACAGGTGCTTGTGCTTCTGGCACAACTGCGCCACCACCGGCAACTGGGCGTCCTCGCTCGTGGCGGCGTCGACGATCAGCACGTCGAAAGCATCGAGGCTGTCGCCGCGCTCGAGCAGCAGCGACGGACTGTCCGCCGCACGGGTGGTGCGGTAGTCGCCGCATTCGCCGAGGACGTGCACGATCTGCGACAGGCGCGTCGCGTCTTTCGAGGTGATGAGAATGTCGATCATGATCGTCTGCGCCACGTTGTCGAAGGTTATTGGCCGCTGCTGCCGCCGCTGCTTCCGCCATTACTGATGCCGATCACGAAGGGATTGACGTTGGTGGCCGGTTGCGCGAACGACTTGTCGTACTGGGTCATGGCGGAGGCAGCGGCCTTGCCGTCGATGCCGTCGGCCGAGGGCGCGTGCTCGGCCGCCAGCGGATCGATGATCTGCGCCTGGGTGGCGGCTCTTTCGGCCTCGCCGAAATGCGCGTCCCAGATCGGCGTGCTGGTCATGCAGCCGCCCAGTGCGATGAACACCGTGACGCTCAGTGCGGCGCGCGCCGCGAAGAGAAGGGTTGCGAGTTTCATGGGATTCCCCTGTCCATCACATCAATGGTCGAGCGCGGTGTGGGCGCCGCTCGTGGTTGCAATGTCCTGCTGGGCGTCGCGCGGGCTCGGCGGCGCCTCGCTGGTGCTCACCGGCGCCTGCGGCGCGGGAGTGGGAGCGGGCAGCGGGGCTGGAGCGGGAAGCGGCGCGGGTGTCGCTGCGTTGCCGGCCGCAGGTGCGCCCGTGTCAGGCTTGTGCGCGGCGGCGCGGCCTTCCATGTTGCCGGTCGCGTAGATGTCGGCGTCCTTCGGTTGCGTGAAGCTGTCGGTGGGCAGCGGCACGTTGGCGGTGCGCTGCGGCCGCACGAGGTGCGGCGTGATGATGAAGACCAGCTCCGTGCGGTCCTGCTGGAACGACGTACTGCGAAACAGGGCCCCGAGCACGGGCACCTCGCCGATCCCCGGCAACGCCTTCAGCGCACCGGTGACGTTGTTGCTGATCAGCCCGCCTATCGCGAAGCTTTCGCCGTCGTTCATCTGCACGGTGGTCGAAGCCCGCCGTGTGGTGATGAGCGGCAGGATGGTCGCGCCGCTGACGTTGGTCGCGCTGAGCGTGACGCCGGTCGGCGAGAGTTCGGATACCTCAGGGGCAACCTTCAGGTTGATGCGGCCGTTGCCCAGCACCGTTGGGGTGAATTTGAGGCCCACCCCGAAGTCTTCCTGCTGCAGCACGATCGTGGTCGCACCTGTGCTGCTGCTTTGCGGCACCGGAATAAACACTTCGCCGCCGGCGAGGAAGGTCGCTTCCTGGCCGCTGATCGTCACCAGATTCGGCTCGGCGAGAATCTTCACGAGGTTGTCGGTTTTCTGCGCATCGACCGAAACCTGGAAGGGCAGATTGTTAGCCTTGTTGACAGAGATGCCGCTCGACACACCCGCGAGCAGGCTGCTCACCAGTGCGCCGGTCCATGAGCCGAAGCCGCCCTGAATGTTCACCGACGCGCCCAACTGGTTCATCAGCGTCTTGTCGACCTCCGCCACTTTCACTTCAAGCATGACCTGCTGCGGCGAATCCACGCTCAGCATGTTGAGCACGCCGCCGCCCTTGGCCGCGCCGTCGGCGCTGCTGTGACTGCTGTAGACCGTGGCGATTTCGACCGCCTGCGCGGCCGCCTGTGCGCTCGATACGTGGCCCGCCAGCACCAGATTGTCGGCAGCGGTGGAAACGCGAATGCCGCGTTCTTCGGGCATCAGCTGCGTGAGCGAGGCTTGCAGACCGCCCGAGTCCACATTGACGACGACATCGATCATCTGGCATGCGCCGCTGCGGCCCTGCACGATCATGTTGGTGCTGCCGACCGATTCGCCTAGTACGTAGAGCGTTTGTGGCGACACCATGGTGGCCTGGGCGATGGCGGGGTTGCCGAGCGTGCGGTTGCGCACCGGTTCGTCGACCGGCACGAGGACGGATTTGCCGACCGGCACGAATACGGTGTTTTCGCCGCGAATCGAACCGGTGCAGTTCGGGCCGTGCAGCGGCGCGGTGGCCATTGCGGCGCCGGCGGCGCTGGCAGGGGCGGGGGCCATGCTGATGGTCATCTGCAGCGGTCCGCGGCCCATCGGCAGGGTGGCGCTGGTGTTTGCGCTTGTTCCCGCGCTTGCTCCCGTGTTAACGCTCGCCTTGGTGGCCGTGCCGTTGTCCGAGGCGGGCTGGGCCAGTGCGGCCTGGCCGAGCGCGAGCTGACCGAGCAGCAGACCGGTGGCGAGCCACGCGACCCATACCGCGTGGCTTGCCCTCGTGCGTCGCGGCGTACGGCCGGACGGGAAATCAGGTTTGGTAGTCATGTTGTGGTGCCCCCGTTGCTGGATCCTGTCGATCGCGTTCGTTGTCTGGTGTGGGTCTGGGTTTGGCCCGCTGGCGGCGTTATCACCGGGTGGTCTCGTGCTCCGGCTCCGCCGCTTTCGTCAAAAGCATTCCTGGCTGCCGCTCACGCCCGAGAGCACGCCGATGCAGTCGCGCCTGACCGGCGCACGGCTCACATACTTCACGCGCGTGGGCTGAGGGGCCGGGGCGGAAGCGGCCACCGGGGCGGAGGCGCCAAGCAGGGTCATCTTGGTGGCGCCGGCGGTGGCCAGCGTGTCGGCATCCACCTGGTTGCGCAGCACCAGCGAGAGCGTGCCGACGCTGCGCGCAAGATCGAGCTTCTCGGCCTGATCGGGCGTGACCTCGAGCGTCACGGCGTTGACCACCTTGGGCGCCGTGTCGTCGCGATTGACCTGTTGGGCCACCGCCAGCACGAGAATTTTTTCCAGCACGATCTTCGAAATGCTTTGCTGCGTGTCGTTTTTGACCGTGGGTTCCTGCGTATTGACGATCACGTCGACGTAGTTGCCAGGCAGTGCGAAGCCGGCCACGCCGACCACGTCGTTGACGCGCACCGTAATCGCGCGGCGGCCTTCGCCGATCACCGCGGACAGGCCGCCCTTGGTGCCGACCGGCGCGAGCTTCGATTCGAGCACCGGCTCGCCGCGCTGCAGGCTGGCTCGCAGCACGCGGCCGTCAAGCGCCTTCGGGTCGCTGAAGGCGCCGGGCGGGATGCTGCCGGTCGGCCAGCTGACCGTATGAACCATGGCTGCGCTGAGCGGCTCGCCGAGGCTGATGTCGTCGGAGGCGACCGCCACCTGGGTGACGGCGCCCGACGAGGTCTGCACGAGCCACCGGGAGGCGAATACCACGGCGGAAAGGCCCGCCAGCATGGCAATCGCCAGCATGATGAATGCACGACTGTTCTTCATGACGTTACTCCTCGTAAAACGAGTGAAGCGAATGAATGGCTGGCAAGGCAGGACGTGAGGTGTTCATGTCGCGTTCGCGAACAGCACGCCCAGGGTTCCGGCGGCAATCGCGACCCCGTAGGGCAGCGAGCCGACCGAGGCGAGCGGCGCCGGTTTGTCTGCGGCAGCCTGCGTGCCGCGCTGTGCGGCGCTTGTCACCATGCACAGCAGGTTGCCGAGCAGTTGTCCGGCGGCGCGCCGCTGTGCAACCAGCGCCAGCGACCAGATACCGCCGATCACAAACGTCGCAAGTGCGATCTGCACGGTCGGCCAGGCGCCCAGCCATGCGCCGATCATCATCAGCAGCTTGACGTCGCCGGCGGCCATGCCGCGCAGCAGATAAAACGGCAGCAGCAGGGCAAAGCCGGTGAGCGCACCGGCGAGCCATGTGGCGCTGCCGGCGAGCGGCCCATGCAGCCAGCCCTGCACCAGCAGCGCGGCGATCAGTCCCGTGGCGATGATCGGGTTGGGGATGCGCCGGCTCACGATGTCCGTGCTCGCGGTGACGATCGCGAGCAGCACCACGCAGGCGGGTATCGGGTGAGGCGGAAGCGGAAAGCCTGGCATCATGAACCTCGTTAGGTAGGTCAGACCGACGCGGCAACGTCGCTGAACAGCAGATTCAGATTGGTACCGGCCGTGCGTACGGCGCCGATGATCACGATCGCAATCAGGAAGGCGAGCAACGCGTATTCAATGGATGTGACACCGCTCTCATCGTCGAGAAGAAGCTGAAGCCTCGCGATGGTTCGGAAAAAGCGGGTCGGCGCGACCGGCTGCGACGCTGCGAGTCGGGAAACGGAACGAGCTGTATTCACGGTTGACTCCTTGGTGCCGGGCCGGCGCGGACCCCAACTGCAAGATCGGACGGGACGGACGACGGGTGCCGCGTGGTCGTCCGCCGCCGGGACGTTCAGACCGAAGCGGCGACGTCGCTGAACACCGAGTTCAGGTTGGTGCCGAGCGTCTTCACCGAACCGATGATGACGATGGCAATCAGCGCTGCGATCAGGCCGTACTCGATGGCGGTGACGCCGTCTTCGTCGCGGAGGAAACGCTTGGCTTGCGTGAGGATGGTTTGCATGACGATCTCCAATAGGACTACTACGGATATAACCCTGCGCCGGAATTGGCCTCGGGAAGGGACTACGGTTACAGCAAAGCGGTACTGCGGGGAAAAGCGAATCGGGTTAGCTTCTGTGCTGAGGCAGATCGGTATCCGCGTCGTCATCTGCGCTCGTATGGGCAGGAGCAGACAGGGAAAGCTGCTGGCAGGCAGCAACGTTCGCGGCAGTCATGGCGGCAGTTGCAAGCGCGTCGCGGTAGCCGGGCCATGCCGGCAGTGAAACGAAGGCGGCACGGTGGGTCGGCTCGCCGGGAAGCTTCGGTGCGGCAGCGAGCGGCTTCCAGTTCAGCGCTTCGTGCCTGGGGCGTGCGATGGTACGCCCGGATGTAGGGTTCTTCATGTTCAATCCCCGTGTTCAGCTGCTTATCTATGGCATGGAGTCTGGTCAGAACTCCTGTCTGCGGTGTCCGGTTCTGTTTCTGGACGCTACGTCCTCGACTGCCGCGCTCACTCCTATGCAAGGCATGGGCCAGCTCGCGCAAAACCGCGCAAATACGGGACGCGCGCGCCGCCAGGGGCTTTTGGCACGTGGCCCGTGCCCGGTTTGTCGCAACCTTGAGACGAATCGAGGGGGACGCGAGACCGTTCAACCCTCCGCAAAGGCGCACGCAGCCTGCATATCGGCTTCGGCCCAGGGACTTTCCATGAGTGCGGTGTGAGGCCGTTTTCGCGAGAAACCGGCCTGTTCCGGATGGCCGGCTCGCACAAGGTGTCTCAGGTGTGAGGCTGCTGTGTGGGCTAAGCCACATAAGACGCGGCGTTTTCGACAGCCGCGGCCGTTCGGGTGCCGGCGATCGTCCGCGTGTCCAAATGCGGGACTTGAAACTTCAATTGTTTTCCTACAACAATGAATCGACCGGTAAGGCGACGATGTATCTATCGCATGCTTAGGAAGATTAGGAATCGAAACAAAAAGACTGTTTGAAAAGCGCCGACTGACCTCCGGCGCACACATAAGGCGGGGATGATGGAAAGTCTGGTACGGGGATTGCACCGCGCAGAGCGCCGCATCTATGACTGGGTGACACGCGACCGGCTGGTCGTGTATAGCGGCTTTGCGCTTCTGATCGAGGCGGCGATCTTCGCCTTGTGGGCGTGGAGCAGCCACGGCTTCACATTGACTGGCGGCCACCGGCCCGGTACCGACTTCTCGGTCTTCTGGGTCGGCTCTCACGTCATCCTGCACGGCGTGCCGGTACAGGTCTACGACTATGTCGCGTTCGGCAGACTCGAGCGGCTCCTGATGGGTGGCTACCAGCACGGCGACTTTCTGCCGTGGCTATACCCGCCGATGTTCCTCCTGCTCGTCACGCCGCTTGCGCTGCTGCCGTTCTGGCCGGCATTTTTTGTGTTTGTGGTGGCGAGCGTGGTGCTCTTTTGCCTCGGCGTATTGCGCGTTGCGGGGCTCGACAAGGCAGTGGGTGACGCGAAGCTGGCGGCCTTCGTTGTGGCGACGTTTCCCTGCGTCTTCGTGTGCGCGACGTTTGGCCAGAACTCGATGTTGACTGCCGCGCTAGCCGCTTTCTCGGTCCGCTGGGTGGACCGCCATCCGCTGCGCGCAGGTCTGTGCATTGGCCTGCTGGTCGCCAAGCCGCAGATGGCGCTGCTGTTTCCGCTGGTGCTGATTGCGGCACGGGCGTGGCGCGCGATGGCGGCGGCAGCGCTCACCGCACTGCTGTTCACCTTGCTCAGCGTACTGGTGTGCGGGCCGCAGTCGCTGCATCTGTTTTTCGCCGCCGCGGAACTTGCGCGCGGCATCACGCTGGAGTCCGGCGTGCGTTTCTGGCTTGCTTCACCCACGCCGTTCGCCGCGTTCAGGCTGGCCGGCCTCGACCTGACGCCGGCCTATCTCGCGCAAGCGGGAGTGGCGCTGGTTGCGGCCGCGGCCGCCTATGACGTATGGCGGCGCACCTCGGACAGCGGCGCGCGTGCCGCGATTCTGGCGGTGGCGACGCTGATCGCCAATCCCTACGTCTGGCACTACGAACTGGCATGGCTCGGCATTGCGCTTGCCTTTATGGCTGCAGCCGGCTTGCGCCGCGGCTGGTTGCGCGGCGAGCAGACGGTGTTGGTGCTTGCATGGATGCTGCCGCTTTACGAGTTCTTCAACCGCGTGTCGGAATGGCCGCAGATCGGACCGGTCGTGCTGTTGCTGGTGGTCCTGATGATCGTGCAACGTGTGCGCAGCGACGCAGGGAGTGTGCAATGAACCCGATCTCATCGACTGCAGTGCGGCTCAGCGGGCGCCGGGCGCCGCGTGCCTACCGCGCGGCCCACACTGCGGACCGGCCACATTGGCTCGGCGGCGAGCGGCTGCGGACCTACGCGCTGGCGGCGCTTGCCTGTTATGGAATGTTCCTCGCCGTCTACCTGTACCGTACCGAGTGGCAGCACCGTCCGGACTTCGGGCCGCTGGCACTGGACTTTCTGCCTTTCTGGAGTGCGTCGTGGCTGGCATTGCATCGCCATGCGCTCGATGCGTACAACCTCGTTGCGCTGACCGCAGTCGAGACCGACGCCATCTCGCGTTCCCCCGGCATCCTGCCGTGGCTCTATCCGCCGACTTTCCTGCTGGTCGTGTATCCGCTCGCGCTGCTGCCGTTCAAGATTGCCGCGCTCGCGTTCCTCAGCGGCACGCTGGCGTTCTTCGTCAGCGTGATCCGCGTGATCGTCCCCGGCCGGCAAACCATGCTGCTGGCGCTGGCGTTTCCGGGTGCGGCGCTGGTGCTGGTGTGCGGGCAAAACGGCTTGCTGACCGCCTCGCTGGTGGGGCTGGGTCTGGTTCTGCTCAGGAGCCGTCCCGTTCTGGCCGGCATATGCTTTGGATTGCTATGTATCAAGCCGCATCTTGCCGTGCTGCTGCCGCTCGCGCTTTTGTGCTCGCGCTCGTGGCGTGCGCTCGGTGCAATGGCGCTGAGCGCGGCGGGGCTGCTCGCGCTGTCCGTGCTGTTGTTCGGCACGGGAACGCTGCTGGCGTTTCTGCATAACGCGGGATTTATCAGCGGTCTCGTCGAGTCCGGCCGGGCGTCGCTCGCACGCATGCCCACCGTGTTCGCGATGGCAACGCTCGCACATGTGCCGCGGGCATGGGCTTACGCCGCGCAGGGCATCTCGGCATGGATCGCCGCAGCCGCGGTCTGCTATGCCTGGGGGCGCGATTGTGCCTTCGCGCTGCGCGCCGCCGTGCTGGTCTGCGCCAGCCTGCTCGTCAGCCCCTATCTGTTCGACTACGACCTGACCTGGCTGGGCGTGCTGATCGCGTGGTATGCGCGGCATGGCCTTGCTCGCGGCTGGAAGCGCTACGATCGCGAGTGGCTGGTGGGGTTGTGGTTCATACCCGTTGCGGGGGTCTTCGTGGTGATGCAACTGAAGTTCCAGTTCATGCCGCTCGTCACCGTTGCGACGCTGTGGATGCTGACGCGGCGCATTGCGCAGGAGCGGCGGGCGCCTGTCGTGTTGCAGGACGATATCGGGGAAGTGTCTGCGGCGTGGTTGCCGCAGCACGCCGCGCATCGGTAAGCGCGGATCAAAACAATTGAGTCGAAAGGGAAGGGGGTAACATGTCCACACATAACACCAGAAATCTGATTTCGCTGGTCGTGCCGTTCTACAACGAAGGCGCTGCGGTCGGCCATTTCTTTGCGCAGATCGTACCGGTGCTCGAAGCGATCGAAGGGATCTGCTTTGAGATCGTCTGCGTGAACGACGGCAGCAAGGACACCACCCTCGAGCAGCTGATCGCCTTCAGTGCGAAGGACGCGCGCGTACGGGTGGTGGACCTCACGCGCAACTTCGGCAAGGAGGCTGCGTTGACCGCGGGCCTCGACGAAGCGCTCGGCGACGCCGTGATCCCGATCGATGCCGACCTCCAGGATCCGCCCAGCCTGATCCCGGTGATGATCGATCACTGGCGCGCCGGCGCCGATGTGGTCGCCGCCAAACGCGCAAACCGCGCATGCGACTCGTTCGCGAAGCGGACCGCCGCCGCGCTGTACTACCGCGTCCACAATGCGCTCTCCGACCTGAAACTGCCGGAGAACGTGGGCGACTTCCGGCTCATGGACCGCCAGGTGGTCAATGCACTCAAGCGCTTGCCGGAGCGCCGCCGCTTCATGAAGGGGCTGTTCGCGTGGGTCGGCTATCGCACCGTGATCGTCGAGTATCAACGCGAGGCGCGCAGCGCCGGGCATTCGAAATTCTCGGGCTGGCGGCTGTGGAATTTCGCGCTCGAAGGCATTACCAGCTTCAGTACGGTGCCGCTGCGCTGCTGGACCTATATCGGTCTCGTGATCGCGGCGCTTGCCTTCGGGTACGGCGGCTTCATGATCGGGCGCACGCTGCTGTTCGGCAACCCGGTGCCGGGCTACGCGTCGCTGCTGTGCGTGCTGCTGTTCATGGGCGGAATCGAGCTGATCGGCATCGGCGTGGTAGGCGAGTACGTTGGACGCATCTACTACGAGTCGAAGGAGCGGCCGGTGTATCTGGTGCGCCGCCGCTATCAGGCGCGCAGCAAGGTGAGCGCGCTGCCCGTGCGTGGAGGCGTGGCGCAGGCGGCGGCGCCGGTGCGCTTCGAAGCGGCGCGCAAGCGCGCGGCGCCGCGGATGCGGGTGGCGGCGCGATAGGGGCGTTGCGTGCGTCTCGCCGTGGCCCGGAACAGCGCTGGGCCTGGCGTCATGGCGCTTAGGCTTATTGATTCGCGGTGAACAGATGCGGATCGATTGCAGCCGCCAGCGCCTTGTAGCCGGCGTCGTTTGGATGCACATGGTCGCCGCTGTCAAAGGCCGGCAGCAGCCGCTCGGGGTGAGCGGGATCACGTACCGCCTGATCGAAGTCGACCACCGCGTCGAACGCGCCGCCGGTGCGGATCCAGCGGTTGACCGCCGCGCGTTTCGCTTCGCCCGCCGCCGTGTAGAACGGCGCTTCGGCGCCCGCAAAGGGTGTCAGCGTGGCGCCCCAGATTTTCAGATGTTTCGCGTGGGCGCGAGCGATCAGCGCTTTCATGCCGTCGATAATCTGTTGCGCCGAGACGTTGGCCTCCGGTGTTTTCAGCACGTCGGCGGCGGCGATGTCGTTGATGCCTTCGAGCAGCAGGACCCATTGCACGCCTGAGGCGTCGACGGCGTCGCGCTCAAAACGCGACAGCGCGCTCGGCCCAAGGAAGGGATCGGCGCCGTCGTGCAGGATACGGTTGCCGGCGATGCCCGCATCGACGACGGCCACCGTCGAGAACGCCGGATCGGCGTGCAGGCGAGCAGCGAGCGCATCCGGCCAGCGGGCGTTGCGGTTTTCTGTCGAGCCCGCGCCGTCGGTGATGGAATCGCCGAGCGCGACGAGCGTGTGCGCTTCCGGCGCCGCGGCAACCTGGACGTCGGTCAGAAAGTAGCGGCTATCGTCGGGCTTTGCCTTTGGCAGGGAGATTGCCGTGGTGGCGTCGACGCCCGACGCGATGAACGCGGTTTGCTGGCCCAGCAGATGGGTGGTCGATGCGCCGGCGCCAGATGCGACGTACAGCGTCACCGCCAGCTCTTCGAGAGCGCTTACTGGAAACGCGGCTGGATCGCTGAGGACGTCGGCGCCTTTGGCGATCGTCACCGTGGTTTTGCCGCCGAAAGTCAGGGCGCGGCCGGTACCCGGGCGGATCGCAGAACCGCCGGCATAGCTCGCGATGTGCACAGGGCCGAGGGTGATCGGCCCGCTGCCATAGAGGTTGGACAGGCGAACGCGCACACCCGCTCCGCCGATGCTGATCCGCACCACCTGACGCACGGTGCTGGCCGCGAGCGGCGGCCCAGCCGAATCGGGCGACGCTGCCCAGCCGTCGACCCAGTGAGGATGAGCTGTGGAAGCGTCGGGCGCGAGACTCGCGCAGGCGCTAGCGGCCAGCGCGGACAGCCAGAGTGCCAAGGTGACGTGCCGCAGTGCGGATCTTCTCATTAGCTTGCCTGATTGGTTTGGGTCATGGCCAGGCTCGCGGCCAGGCTCGCGGCGTCCTTCCGGCCCGTTAGCCATGCCCCGGCCGCCGCACGGCGCGCACCTTCCCGCTGCTGCCGCCGCCGCAGAAAAACTGACCGGCGCCGTCGCATTCTAGTCCTGATACACCGATCCCGGAGGGCATCTCGAGCTGCTCCAGCACGTCGCCATTGTTCGGATCGATTCGCCGCAGCGCGCTCTCGTCACCTTCCCATGTGCCGTGCCAGAGTTCGCCGTCGACCCACGTGACACCGGTGACGAAGCGATTGGACTCGATGGTGCGCAGAACCGTCCCCGTGTGCGGATCGACCTGATGGATTTTCCGCTCCCGGTACTGGCCCACCCAGAGCGTCCCTTCAGCCCAGGCGAGACCGGAATCCGCGCCGCCGCCAGGGGCCGGGATGGTGGCGAGCACCTTGCCGGTCTGCGGATCGAGCTTCTGGATGCGGTCCTCGACGATCTGAAACAGATGCTCGCCGTCGAAGGCCGTGCCGGCGTGCGCGGCCACATCGAGCGAGCGCACTGGCTGGCCGCTCACGGGGTCCATGGCGTTCAAGGTCCCGCCGCTGGCAAACCAGACCCGCTCGCCGTCGTAGGTGACCCCGCCCACCTGGTCGACGCCCGGAAAAGGACCATATTCACGGATGATTTCGGCTGCTGCTCGTTTCATGATTGCCTCGCGGTGATTGGTTGGATTCCATCCTACTCAGGCGGCAAGGGAGTGGGGAGTAACAAGGTCGTCGTGAAACCGGCCACGGGTGGCGTCATCCAGCGCCGCGCACGGCCGCGGCCGAACGGCTGCACCTTGCCGGCTGCCGCGAGCGAATCGAGGGCGCGCTGCACGTTGCGCTGGCTCGCGCCGAGCGCCAGCGCGAGACCGGAGCTGGACCACGACTCGCCGTCGGAGAGGAAGGCGAGCACGGCCGCATGCTTCTCTTCAAGAGGCCGCGCCAGCACGGCCACTTCGCTCGCGCCATGCGGCAGCAGCGCAAAGCCTGGGCGTGTCGCCCTGATGTCCGCCACGGCCCTCAACATGGTGCGCAGCCGCCCGATCTCGACACGCAAGCGGGCGCGATGCGATTCGTCGGCGTGTTTTGCACGGAAGGCGCGCGCTACCAGCGTGTCCCTCGGCACATCTGCGGGCCATGCCTCGGCCAGCGTGCGCAGCAGCGTGAACAACACCGGACGGCGTGCCAGCGAAACGACGGTACCGGCTTCGCTTGCGGCATAGCGGCAAGCATCGACAACCAGCGCGTTCGATGCCAGCAGGGCTTCCACTTCGTCGAGCAGCAGGAGCCGTTCTTCGCCGCGTGCGATCAGACGGGCAGCAGGCGTATTCAGGACGTGCGACGCGCTGCTGACTTCCGCGCTGAGCGCCGGGATTCCGGCGTGGCGCGCGGCGTGTCCGGCCCGGGCAAGCGCGGCGCGTGCCGCCTGGGTGTGCAGGCGGCGCATGGCGAGGCCCGCCACGACCAGTTCGTGGGCGGCGCGCAAGGCAGGCGGGAAGGGCGACGGGTCGAATCCGTCGAGCAGGCGCTCGGCTTCGTCGAGCTGTCCGATCAGCAGCAGGCGCCGCAGCTCGAGATAGCGTGCATGTGCGGCGTTCGCGTGGTCGCCGTGCGCTTCGAGCGTTGCGCGGGCCGCGCCGAGCGCTTTGGCGGGCCATTTGAGGTCGCGTGACACAAGCGCGATTTCGGCCTCGGCGACGACACAGCGCGCACGGGCCACCGACTCCCTGGGACCGAAGGCGCGCGCCGCGCTGCGCACCAGCGCCCTGGCGCGCACGAGGTCGCCAAGCTGCGCCATGGCGATGCCGCGTAACGCGAGCGCCGCCGCATCGTCGCGTAACGCGATCCGGTTCAGCGCGCCAAGCGGATCGCCCGCCGCGAGCGCACGGGCCGCCGCCGTGACTAGTGAGTCCATGGTCTACGCGAATCCCGCCACACTTGTCACTCCCGCCGTTGGGTGCCCAGAACTAATCTATCACGACCAACCACCCGTCCGACGTCTCGCCAACCCGGCGAGCGGCACAGGACACCTGATGGAGGCGAACATGACTACGACACATAGCACCGGCAGCCGCGAAGCATGGCTGGCCGCACGGCTCGACCTGCTCAAGGCGGAGAAGGAATTGACGCGGCGCAGCGACGAAGTGGCGCGGCAGCGCCAGGCGCTGCCATGGGTTCGGATCGACAAGGATTACCGGTTCGAGACCGCCCAAGGCAGCGCCACGTTCGCCGATCTGTTCCAGGGGCGCTCGCAACTGCTGGTCTACCACTTCATGTTCGGGCCTGACTACAAGGCGGGTTGCCCCTCGTGCTCCGCGATCGCGGATGGGTTCGACGGCATCGTCGTTCATCTGGCGAATCACGACGTGACGCTGACGGCGGTGTCACGGGCGCCGCTCGCGAAGCTGCAGGAATACCAGCGGCGCATGGGGTGGACGTTTCCCTGGGCGTCTTCGTACGAGAGCGATTTCAACTTCGACTTCAATATCTCGTTCACGCAGGCGCAGCAGCGCGAGGGCGAGGTCGAATACAACTACGAACGCGGCCGTCATGCGATGGACGCAGTGCCGGCGCCCGAGCCGGTTGTCCAGTTCGCCGCGACCTGCGGAACCGACCCGCAGACCTACGCACTCGACCGGCCAGGGCTCAGCGCGTTCGTGCTCGAGGATGGCGTGGTGTATCACACGTACTCCACCTATGCGCGCGGCGTGGATGGTATCTGGGGCATGTACCAGTGGCTCGACCGGGCTCCCAAGGGGCGCAACGAATCGGGCATCTGGTGGAAGCGCCACGACGAGTACGGCGTGCGCTGAGGTGTGACATGAATGCGCCTGGTGCAGCCTCGCGGCGGGAGATCCCGCGACATGGGGTCTCCCAACTGGGCTTCCTGTGTGTCGCCGGGCTGCTGTTCGTGGCCTGTGTGGCAGCGACGGTGGTCTGGTGCATGTCCATGTCCGCCATGGGCGAGACGCCGATGCCCGGCGCTTGGGGTGTCTCCGCGGCGTGGAAGCCGATGTGCGGGCGGACCTGGGCCAGCGTGGCGGCGTCGTTCGTCGGCATGTGGGTCGTGATGATGGTGGCGATGATGATGCCGTCACTTGTACCCGCGCTATGGCGGTACCGTCAGGCTGTGGCGGCGAGGGCAGGCGGAATGCGTCTTGGGCGCCTGACCTTGCTGGTGGGCGTGGGGTATTTCCTTGTCTGGACCGGGTCAGGGCTGATCGCCTTCGGGGCGGGGGCGGTGCTGACAACGCTGGAGTTGCGGTTGCCGGCCGTGGCGCGCGCCGTGCCGCTTACGGCCGGCCTGGTTGTCCTCGGCGCGGGGGTGCTCCAGTTCACCCGCTGGAAGGCGCGCTGCCTCGCGCGCTGTCACGAGGCGCCGGGGTGCGGCACGGCATTGTCCGGCGGCATGGCCTCGGCCTGGCGATACGGTTTGCGCCTCGGCCTACGTTGCAGCTATGCCTGTGTTGGACTGACGGCGACCCTGCTCGTACTTGGGGTCATGGATCTGCGGGTCATGACGGGCGTGACCGCAGCCATGACCGCCGAGCGCCTGGCGCCCGGCGGCGAACGCGCTGCGCGATGCGTTGGGGTAGCCCTGATCGCGCTAGCGGTGCTGCTGATTGCGCGCCTCAGATGACCGTGATCGAAACGCCGATGTTGCCGCGCGTTGCCTTCGAGTACGGGCAGGTCTGGTGTGCCGCCTCGATCACTGCCTGAGCGATCTCCCGATCGAGGCCTGGCAGGCTCACATTCAGGCGGGCCTGCAGGAAGTAGGCGTCGTTGGTGGTGCCCAGGTCCACTTCGGCGTCGACGGCGGTGTCGGCCGGCAGTGCGACGTTCATTTTTGCCGCCGCCTTTCCCATTGCGCCGATAAAGCAGGCCGACCAGCCGGCCGCCAGCATCTGTTCAGGATTGGTGCCCGTGCCTGCTGAGCCGGGAACCGAGAGCTTGACGTCGAGCCGGCCGTCGGAACTGCGCGAGGCTCCGTTGCGTCCGCCGGTGGTATGGGTCTTGCCCGTGTACAGCACTTTTTCCAGTTGGGTCATGATGTCAGCCTGTATGAATTCGGTTGTGGAAGATTCGTTTGTCGAAATGGCACAGTGTTTAATAAAAAGGATTGCTTAAGGTATTGAAATCGGCAAGCAATCCTGTGGCGTCTGGACGATCAGCCGCCGCGATACAGCTTGTTCAGGTAAGCGATCTGGCCATCGTGCTCGGCCTGCACCAGTTCATGGCGCACTTCAGCGCGCGTCTTCTGTGCCGCGCCAGCCGTGCCCGGATTCCATTGCTGGATTTGCGCGGGGCTCAGTTGCGTGCCGCTGGTTGCGGGAGCGTCGGCGGCGTGGGCGAAGCCAGTCGTGGCGAAAGCAGCGAAGGCCAAAGCGATCATTGAGGTTTTCATGTGATTCTCCGTGTACTAGAAAAATGGAAAAAGGCGTCGGCGTATCGGGGTGCAAGGCAGGCCAATCAATCGTGCTCTGCGGTGTTGCTTGCCTCCGGCATCCGGCGTTGATGCATTTAAACCGGCGAACGTATCTGGCTTGTGTCGAAAGAGCGGTTGTTTGCAATGTTGTGTATCGCCTCGAGATCCAGATACATGGCGATACAAATCACGGGTTTTCCGCGAGCAAGGCCTTGATCTTCGCCTCGGTCTCGTCGTAATCGCCTTCGCCGAAGTGCGTGTAGACCACGTGCCCCTTCTTGTCGACCAGATAGAACGCGGGCCAGTACTGGTTGTTGTAGGCCCCCCAGGTGGCATAACGGTTGTCCTGCGCAACGGGGAAGGTAATGTCGAAGCGCTTGATGGCGGCCTTGACGTTGTCCGTGTTGCGCTCGAACGGATACTCGGGCGTGTGGACCCCGACCACCACCAGGCCCTGGTCCTTGTATTTCTGGTTCCATGTCTTGACGTAGGGCAGCACATGGATGCAGTTGATACAGGTGTAGGTCCAGAAATCGACCAGCACGACCTTGCCGCGCAACTGCTGCATGGTGAGCGGATCGCTATTGAGCCATTTGTCGATGCCGGTGAACTCCGGCGCGCTGTTGCCGCCGCTGACCGGGTTTGCAACCGGAGCCGTGTCGGCGCCGGCCGCAGGCAATGCAACGAGACTGGCGATGGCCGCCGCGCTGCCTGCTATGACTGCGGCAAGCAGGGCGACGGAGGTAGTGGTTTTGAGTCGGGATGGCATGTCAGCGTCCTTTCGAAGGAGAGGGGAGGAGAGCGGGCGTCTGATCGCCGCGCATGGCCGTATTGGAACGCCCGTTCGTATCTGGCTTGTGTCCCCGGGGCGGCCGGGTGCAATGTTTTGTGTCACGGGCGCGCCCAGATACACTGAGATACAAAGCGCCGCGCGTACTGGGCTATAAAGCAGCCATTGCTAACGCGGAGAGCGCTATGAGTACCGGAACTGCTGCAAGTCCTGTCCCTCGTGGAGGACGCATGAGACGGCTCATGTCGATCCTCGCCTTCCTCGCAGGCGGGCTGGCCGCGGAAATGGCGCACCCGGTGCACTGTTCGCTGCTCAACGTGAACCGGGTGCGCGTGAATCGTCGGAAGGATTGAACCGTTGATGGAAAACACCGATCACGTGCTGATCGTCGATGACGATCGCGGCATTCGCGAACTGATTGCCACCTACCTCGAGAAGAATGGCATGCGCGTGTCGCTGGCCGCCAACGGCCGCCAGATGCGCAGCGTCCTCGAACAGGGCGCGCCCGATCTGATCGTGCTCGACCTGATGCTGCCCGGCGAAGACGGTCTTGTGCTGTGCCGCGAACTGCGCGCGAGCAAGTTTCGTACGGTGCCGGTCTTGATGCTGACGGCCCGCAGCGAGGAGACGGATCGCATCGTCGGGCTGGAAATGGGTGCTGACGACTACCTCGCCAAGCCGTTTGCCGTGCGCGAGCTGCTGGCGCGCATCCGTTCCGTGCTGCGCCGCACCCGCATGCTGCCGCCGGGCATGCAGGTGACGGAAACCGCGTCGATGATCGGCTTCGGCGACTGGCGCCTCGACACCACGGCGCGCCATCTGCTCGACGCCGAGGGCACCATGGTGGCCTTGAGCGGCGCGGAGTACCGCTTGCTGCGGGTGTTCCTCGATCATCCGCAGCGCGTGCTGACACGGGATCAACTGCTCAATCTGACCCAGGGCCGCCAGGCCGATCCGTTCGACCGCTCGATCGATCTGCTGGTGAGCCGCTTGCGGCAGCGCCTTCAGGATGTGGCGCGCGAGCCCCGTTACATCAAGACGCTGCGCAGCGAAGGCTATGTATTTTCCGCGGCCGTCACCATGATTGAAGGCGACTCATGAAACAGAATGCATTGCTGCATTGGCCGCGCACGCTGTTCGCGAGGCTTGCCCTGATTCTCTTTGTCAGCCTCGCGCTGGTGCAAACGCTGTCGGTATGGCTCACCATGACCGAACGGGACCAGACCATGGCGAACGTGATGATGGGCTACATCGAGCGTGAGGTCAGCAGTTCTGTCGCGCTGCTCGACCATCTGCCGGCCGACGAACGTGCCGAGTGGCTGCCGCGGCTCGCGCGGCGCACCTACACGTTTGTTCTGGGCCCGGGTGTCGCCGGCATGCCACCGGATGCGAAGCTCTCGGCACGGGTGGCGCAGTCCATCGCAGATGGCATCGGCAAGCGCTATCCGCTCACGGCCAACGCGGTGCCGGGCGACCCGGACCGGCTGCAGGTGCATTTGCAGCTGAGCGACGGCACACCGCTGACGATCGATTACCACCCCATGCCGGGCGCGCCGCTCTCGCCGTGGCTGTCGTGCGTGCTGGTGCTGCAACTGGTCGTGCTGGCCGCGTGCTGCTGGGTGGCGGTGCGGCTCGCCACGCGCCCGTTGAGCCAGTTGGCGCGGGCGGCCGACACGCTGGGCCCTGACCTGAAGGCGGAGCGCTTGCCCGAGGACGGGCCGGATGAAGTGGCGCGGGCCGCACGTGCTTTCAACGCCATGCAGGACCGCATCCGGATGTACATGACCGAGCGCCTGCAGATTCTCGCGGCGATCTCGCACGATCTGCAAACGCCGATCACCCGCATGCGTCTGCGCGTCGACGTGATGGACGACAGCGCCCAGGGCGCAAAACTGCAACAGGATCTGCGGGAAATGGAAACCATGGTCAAGGAAGGCGTCACCTACGCGCGCACCATGCACGGCGCCAGCGAGGCGCCGCTGCGGATCGATCCGGACGCGCTGTTCGACAGCCTCGTGCTCGACTATGTGGATGCGGACAAGGACGTCTCGCTGCACGGGCGAATCGGCGCGGCGCTGGTGACGCGCCCGCAGGCGTTGCGGCGCATCGTCGGCAATCTCGTGGATAACGCGCTGAAGTTTGGCGGGTCGGCTGAGATACAGGTTGCCGCCGCGCACGACGGGCAGGTTTCGGTCTGCGTGCTCGATCGCGGGCCCGGGATTCCGGCTGAATCGCTGGAAGCGGTGTTCGAGCCGTTCTACCGGCTGGAAGGGTCGCGCAATCGCGGAACGGGCGGCACCGGGCTGGGCCTTGCAATTGCGCGGCAACTTGCGCTGGCGATGGACGCGACATTGTCGTTGCATAACCGCCCAGGTGGCGGTCTGGAAGCCCGATTGTCGTTAAAGGTGAGCAGTTAGATTCGGATAGCTAATCAATGTATTCAAGGAGTTTTCAATGCCGGACCAGATCAATATTCGACGCCGCCGTCTGCTTGGCACGACTGTGGCTGGCCTTAGCTTGATGGAGCTGGGTCTGAGCGGACTTGCACAGGCGCAGTCGAATGGCGCGACAACTGGCTCGCAGCCTGCGGCGCGGGTTGCTTCGTTCGATACCATTCGCCAGATAGACGCCGGAACCCTCAATGTCGGCTATGCGGAAGCCGGTCCGCAGAACGGGCCGGTCGTCATCCTGCTGCATGGATGGCCTTACGATATCTATAGCTTCGCCGAAGTGACGCCCTTGCTGGTGTCCGCCGGTTATCGGGTGATCGTGCCGTATCTGCGAGGGTATGGTTCGACGCGCTTCCTGTCCGCGGATACGCCGCGCAATGGCCAGCAGGCCGTGGTTGCGGTCGACATCATTGCGTTGATGGACGCCCTGAAGATCGATCAGGCGATCTTTGGCGCTTTCGATTGGGGCGCGCGCACGGCCAATATCATTGCGGCGCTGTGGCCGCAGCGCTGCAAGGCGATGGTGTCGGTAAGCGGGTATCTGATCGGCAGCCAGCAGGCTAACAAGGCGCCGCTGCCGCCGAAGGCCGAACTGGCGTGGTGGTATCAGTTCTATTTCGCCACCGAGCGCGGCGAGGCCGGCTATGCGGCGAACCGCCACGACTTCAACAAGCTGATCTGGCGTCTCGCTTCGCCTAAATGGAATTTCGATGACGCGACGTACGAGCGTTCGGCCCAGACGTTCGACAATCCGGATCATGTCGCGGTGGTGATTCACAACTACCGCTGGCGGCTAGGCCTCGTAAAGGGTGAGCCGCAATACGACGGGCTCGAAGCGCGTCTGGCGACGGCGCCGGCCATTTCGGTTCCGACCATCACCATGGAGGGCGATGCCAACGGCGCACCACATCCCGAACCGGCGGCCTATGCGAAGAAGTTTACCGGCAAGTATCAACACCGGAATATCGACGGGGGCATTGGGCATAACCTGCCGCAAGAGGCGCCGAAGGCGTTTGCCGATGCTATCGTCGATGTGGTCCGCCTCTAAAGCGGCTATTTCCCCCAGCGTTTCGCCTCAAGCGCCATCGTGTCGTTAGCGATCTCCAGAAAGCTGTCGACGATCGGCGTCGTATGTTGCTGCTGAGGACATACCGTGAAGCCGCGAAACAGGATATCCGGCGAAAACGGCCGGAACTGGATCTTCGCCGGATTGGCATCGAAAGTCGCAAGGGGATTGACGATGCCGACGCCCAGGCCGCGCGACACAATCGCGCAGATGGTTGCGCCGTAGGGCGTTTCGATAGCCGGCACCTGCTTGACTTCCGCCTGGCGCAACACGCGATCCAGCGATGAACGGGTGTCGTCCGCATACGACGGCAGGATCAGGTTTTCGCCGCGCAGATCGCGTGCATGGATGCGTTTGTGCGCTGCCAGCCGGTGTCCGGCCGGCAGCGCACAAACGCCGGGCAAGCGGTATAGCTCGGTACTCGTCACACCGAATGCATCAGGCGTCGTCGTAGCGAAGCCGATATCGCAATAGGCCGACGAAGCCCAGCGCTGGATGGTGCCTTCGCTGCGCATCTCCAGCGATATCGCAATGCGCGGATACGCAGCGAGAAAGCGCTCGATCACCATCGGCACGAACGACAATGCCAGCACGGGCGCGGCGACGAGCCGCAGACGGCCACTGCCGAACTGGCGGATTTCCCGCGCGGAATGGGCGAGTTTTTCGAGGCCCACAAAACTCCGGTCGACTTCGCGATAGAACGCGCTGCCTGCGTCGGTGGCCTGAATGCGCCCGCCGTTGCGCGTGAAGAGCGCCAGTCCGGTCGACGTCTCCAGCTCCGCAATCAGGCGGCTCACGCTCGGCTGCGACGTGCCGAGCTCCTCGGCCGCAGCGGTCATCGAGCCGCGCAACATGACCAGCCGGAACGCTTCGATTTGCCGTTGATTCATCCGCCCGCCTCGCGTGATTTCGTTGCTCCGAGTCTCAGCTTGCCATATCAAAATTGAATGGCAGGCGTTTTTGGTCGTATTTGACCGGATGGGCGGCAAAAACCTAGACTGGCTTGCATCCTGTCACCGGCGGTGCACGATGCGTTCCGATACCCTGCTGTTTCATGACGATTTCCGCGTGGCCCCATACTGGTGGGACGCCGCGCCGCCCGAGACGGTGCGCGACGCGCTGCCTGCCCGCGCCGATGTGGTGATTGTCGGCAGCGGTTATTGCGGCTTGTCGGCGGCCGCGGAAGCAGCGCGGCTCGGCGCGAGCGTCGCCGTGCTCGATGCCGCGGAAATTGGCGCGGGCGGCAGCACGCGCAGCGGCGGCATGGTGTCGAGCGGCCAAAAGCTGGCGCTGACCAACGCGATCCGTGGTGTCCCGGCAGAAAGACTGGAACGGCTGATGCGCGAATCGATGGCGAGCTTCGACTATCTGAAGCGCCTCGTCGCCGAGGAATCGCTCGACGCCGATCTGCAGATCACCGGCCGCTTCTTTGGCGCATTCACCCCGCGCCACTTCGACCGTTTGCGGCGCCAGGGCGATCTGCTGCGCGACAAGACCGGCGTAACGGTGCATGTCGTGCCGCGTGCGGATCAACACGCGCTGATCGGCTCCGATTACTACTACGGCGGGATTCTCGTCGATGAATACGGCGGTCTGCATACGGCCAAATATCACCGCGCGCTGCGCGATCTCGCCTGGCGGCGCGGCGCGACCTTGCATTCGCATGCGGGCGTGCAACGGATCGAGCGCAACGGCGCGGGCTTCAGGGTGCACGCAACGCGGGGAGCGATCGAGGCGAAGCAGGTGCTGGTCGCCACCAACGGTTATACCGGGCGGCTGCTGCCGTTCTTCTCGCGGCGCGTGCTGCCCGTAGCGAGCTATCAGATCGCGACGGAGCCGCTGCCGCCAGGACTCATGGCCGTGCTGAATCCGGGGCGACGGATGATCAGCGATTCGAAGCGCAATCTGTTCTACACGAGACCGTCGCCCGACGGCACGCGCATGCTGTTCGGCGCGCGCCCGGCGATCCGCGAAGTGAGCGAGCGTGAAGCGGCGCGCATGCTGCACGCCAAGATGATCGGCTTATGGCCGGCCCTGCGCGACGTGCGCATCACGCATGCATGGAAGGGCTATGTCGCGATGACCGGCGACAGGCTCGCGCATATCGGCGAGCACGAAGGCGTTCATTACGCACTGGGTTGCAACGGCAACGGCGTGGCGCTGATGAGCTATCTGGGCGCGCGAGTCGCAAAACACCTGCTGGGACTAGACGCCGTGCCCGGCGCATTCGGCGAGGGCGCGTTTCCGCTCAGCGTGGCCGGCATGGCGAGCCGCCTGAGCGTGCCGCTCGGCACGGCGCTCTATACGTTCGACGATCTCTGGAGCGGCCGCGTGCGCGCCGCGCTGTCCTGACGTTTTCATCGCGGGTTCTTTCGTATTTTCGACGGAGCAAACATCATGCGTTTTCGCCATCTTCTCAGCCTCTTTGCGGTTGTCGTTCCCTTATCGCTCGCGTTGGCCGGCAACGCGCGTGCCGATGACGTCGGCACGCTGACGCCCGGCAAGCTGGTTGCCGGCGTGGATGCGAACAACAAGCCGTACTCGTATATCGACAACGGCAAGATGACGGGCTTCGACGTGGAACTGCTGCGAGCCATCGCGGCAAAACTCGGCTTGAGCGCCGAGTTCCGCGCCCAGGATTTCAGCGGACTGCTGCCTAGCGTGGCGAACCAGCAGATCGATCTGGCCGCCGGGTCGATTTCGATCACGAAGGAGCGGCTGAAGATGGTCGATTTTTCGGAGGGCTATCTGACCGGCCTGTTGAGCGTCGCAACGCTGCCGGACAGCGCGATCACCAGCGATGTGTCGTCGGTGAAGGGCAAGCGGATCGGCGTCGTGCAGGGCACGATCGAGGACACGTATTCGGACAGCTACCTGCCGGGCGCCCAGATCGTGCGCTTTCCGAACCTGAATGCGGGCTTCCTGTCGCTGCGCTCGAAATACGTCGATGGCTACTTCGTGGATAAAACGCTCGTGGAAGGCTTGCAGGGCAAGTATCCGCAACTGAACATCGCAGACAGGCTCGACATCTCCGCCGTCAATCTGCCCGCCGGCTTCCCGGTGCACAAGGGCAACGCGAAGCTCGAGGCGGCGCTGAACAAGAGCATCGGCGAACTGGTTGCGGACGGCACCTGGCTCAAGCTGTACCTGCAGTTCCACCCGGGCTATCCTAAGCCCGCGGATCTGCCGCCTTATGCGATGAAGTCGGGCAGTTGAATGAGTCCGGCCGGCCGCCGACGGGCGGCTGACCGAACACGCTGCTGACGCTCAACCAGGGAGCGCACCATGGATGCATTCTTGCAGAACTTTCTCGACTGGCCGTTGTTGATCTCCTCGATGCCGTCGCTCTTGTGCACCGGCCTCGTCAACACGCTGGTGCTGTCGGTGTTCTCGACCGTGCTGGGGATCGCCGCGGGCATGGTGCTGGCCTTGATGGCGGTGTCGCACACGCGTTGGCTGATGCTGCCCGCACGGGTGTTCGTCGATGTGTTTCGCGGCCTGCCGGCAGCGCTTGTGATCCTGCTCGTCGGCCAGGGGCTCGCTCCCGTGGGGCTGGCCGTCTTCGGGCCCAATCCCTACCCGCTCGCAATCGTTGCTCTCGGGCTGATCTCGTCCGCCTATATCGCGGAGATTTTCCGCTCCGGCATTCAAAGCGTGGGACGCGGGCAACTGTCCGCGTGTCAGGCGCTCGGCATGACGTACTGGAGCAGCATGCGCCATGTGATCGTGCCGCAAGGCGTGCGGCGGATCCTGCCGGCGCTCGCCAACCAGTTCATTTCGATCGTCAAGGATTCGAGCCTGGTCTATTTTCTCGGCCTGCTGACGTCGCAACGCGATCTGTTCACGATCGGCCAGAACACCTCGGTCAATACGGCCAACCTGTCGCCGCTGGTGGCGGCGGGCGTGGTATATCTGCTCCTGACCGTGCCGCTCACGCATGCGATCAACCATATCGACCGCTGGACCAACCGTCATGCGAATCCGACGCGGGGAGATTCCAGCGCGGGCTGGGCGCGCCGGCAGCGCAGGGCTCAGGTCTCGGCCAATTCCGTCGCCTCGGTCAGGACCGGTATCGCCGATCAACATAACTAGTCTTCACAAGCAAAGCGCGAGACACAATGGGACCTAAAGTAGAGACGGTTGCCGACGACACCACGTTGCCTGCGCAAGTTGATGTCGTCGTTATCGGCGGGGGCATTATCGGCGTGAGCACGGCCCTTTATCTGAGCGAGAAGGGCCTGCAGGTCGCGCTTTGCGAGAAAGGCCATATTGCGGGCGAGCAGTCGAGCCGCAACTGGGGCTGGGTACGTGTCACGCACCGCGACATGCGCGAGTTTCAATTGAGTATCGAAAGCCTGAAGCTATGGCGGAAGATGGATGCGGCGTTGGGCATCGACACCGGCTTCAATCAGTGCGGCATCCTTTACATGACCGCCGAAGACAGCATGATGGACAATCATCGCGTGTGGCTCGACAAGGCGCGCAACCTGGCGGGCGATGCATTCGACACGCGCGAGATAGACGGCAGATCCGTTGCCGAGCTGCTGCCCGGCGCGACGAAGGCGTTCAAGGGCGGACTCTACACACCGGGCGACGGCCGTGCCGAACCGCAAAGAGCCGCACCGGCGATCGCGAATGCGCTGCGCAAACGTGGGGTCAAGATTCTGACGCCCTGTGCCGCACGTGGCATTGAAACGAGCGCCGGGCGGGTCAGCGCGGTCGTCACCGAGCACGGGACAATACGCTGCAATAGCGTGGTCGTGGCGGGCGGCGCCTGGTCGCGGCTCTTTTGCGGCAACCTCGATATCGACGTGCCGCAACTGCTGGTCAAAGCCTCCGTGCTGCGCACCGAACCGCTCGGCGGCGGCCCGACCGTTAGCGCGAGCAACAAGAAGTTCGCGTTTCGCAAGCGTGCCGACGGCGGCTACACGGTTGCGTTCGGGTTTCGCACTTATAGCGATCTCACACCGGACTCATTCCGCCTTTTCTTCAAGTACATCGAAGCGCTGAAGAGCCAGTTGGGCTCCCTGCGTGTCGGTATCGGCGCACGCTTCTTCGATGAGTTGCGCCGTCCGCGCCACTGGGCGCTCGACCGGCCCACCGCGTTTGAGCAGGTCCGTACGCTCGATCCCGAACCGATCACCGAGTACACCGACGCCGGCCTGCGCGAATTCATCAAGGTCTTCCCGCATTTGTCGCACGCGCGAATTGCGCAGCGCTGGGCGGGCTACATGGATGTGACGCCGGACGCCATTCCGGTGATCTCCGGTGTTGATAAGGTGCCGGGGTTCTTTATCGGCACCGGCTTTTCCGGGCACGGATTCGGTATCGGCCCGGCGGCTGGGAAGCTGATGGCGGATCTGGTGACGAACGACACGCCGCTTGTCGATCCGCATGCGTTTCGTTTGAGCCGCTTCAGCGACGGGACGAAGATTGTGATCGACGCGGGATTTTGAGGCGGCGCCTCCTGTGAGGCGTTAAATCAATGCATCTTGCGGCAACTGCGCGTGCGCAAACGCGCGCACGTGCGTCACAAACTTCTTCACCAACAACGAAGGTGGCCGTTGCGACGGCAACAGTACGGAGAAGTCCGTCACGATATCCGGCCGGAAGCGGCGGAACACGATATCCGTGCCGCGATACTCAAGCGCCGTGACCGGATCGATAATCGCGACGCCCATTCCCGCTGAGACAAAGGAGCAGATGGCCACGGCCGTTTGCGTCTCCACGATCAGCTTGCGCTCGATGCCATGCGAGGCGAACAGCGCGTCGATCTCATAGCGCGCTTGCAGACCGCGCCAATGCGACACGAACGGCTCGTTGCGCAAATCCTCCGGAACCAATGTGGCTTTCGCGGTGAGCCGATGGGTGGCCGGCAGTGCGCAGACCATGCGGGTCGACATCAATAGCTCTCCATGCGCGGCTGGCGTGCTCAAGGCAAGAATCACAAAGCCGACGTCGCAGCGATGTTCGATCACCATGTCGAGTACGACGTGCGACGGATGCGCAGCGAGCGAAATTTCCACCCCTGTATGCAAGCGGCTGAACTCGGCAATGGCGCGCGGCAGAAACGATAGCGCGAGCGCCGGCGCACCCGCGATCTGCAGCGTACCGCGCTGCGACGCACGAATCTCCAGCGCGGCGCGCTCGATCCGCTCCACGCCGACCAGCGAACGCTGTACCTCTTCATGCAAGGCGAACGCTTCCGGCGTCGGCTGCAAACGGCCGTGCGCGCGGTCGAACAGCACAAACCCGGTGCTTTCTTCCAGGTCGCTGATGAGCCGTGTCACGGCGGGTTGCGACACATGCAGCATCTGTGCGGCACGCGTGACGGTACGGCACACCATGACTGCATTGAACGCTTCCAACTGCCGGATCTTCATGAGGACGGTCGCTCAAAATGTATAAGTGAATGTTATACGACACAGAAAAAATTCGATTTCCCGCTCCTTTTTTTTCTCCATAAGCTGGCTTCACTGCGGGATGGCTAGCGTATTCGCGGCACCGCACGACGATAACCGGGTGTTTTCCCTGATTAGGTTGCTGCGCTACGGGCGCTGTTGAGGAGAAATAGATGGCTACACGTTTGAGGTGGGCGCTGGGCGCAGCCGGTGCTCTGGTCGCCGCTTGTGCGTTGCCCGCGCTGGCGACGCCGACGCTGTATCTCGGCTCGTACGGCGGTTCCACGCAGGATCTGTTTCAGAAAAAGATCATCCCGGCATTCGAAGCCAGTCACGACGTCAAGATCGTCTACGTACCCGGCAACTCGACCGATACGCTCGCCAAGCTGCAGGCGCAGAAGTCCAAGGAAGAACTCGACGTCGTGCTGCTGGACGACGGCCCGATGTATCAGGCCACGCAATTCGGCTTCTGCGACAAGCTGCAGGATGCACCGGTCTACAAGGACCTCTACGACATCGCCAAGGTGAACGCCAATGCGACCTCGGTGGGCGTAGTGGCGACCGGCCTCGTCTACAACACGGAGGCGTTCAGGAAGGCTGGCCTGCCGAAGCCCGACTCGTGGGAAGTGCTGACCGACAAACGCCTGCGCCAGAAAATCGCAATTCCGCCGATCAACAACACCTATGGCCTGCAAACGCTGCTGACCTACGCGCGCTTGCGCAAAGGCAGCGATCACGACATCGATCCGGGTATGACGGCGCTCGTGAAGGAAGTCGGCCCTAACGTGCTGGCATGGGAACCGTCACCGGGCAAGATGACGGAGATGTTCCAGGACGGCGACATTACCCTCGCCGTATGGGGTAGCGGCCGCGTCGCGGCGCTCAAGGCCACGGGCTTTCCGGTGGAATTCGTCTATCCGAAAGAAGGGGCTCCCGCGATGTTTATCGCGGCATGTCCAGTCATCCATAGCGACGTTGCCGCGCTCTCGCAGCAGTTCGTTCAGTTCCTGCTGACGCCTCAGGTGCAGGCATGGCTCGCCGAAGGGCAGGGTTGGGGTCCGGTCAACAAGAACACCAAGCTCACGCCGCAGGTTGCCGCGACCGTGCCGTACACGCCGGAGCAGGTCGACAAGCTGGTGAAAACAGACTGGACTTACGTCAACGAGAAGCGCTCTGACTGGACCAACCGCTGGAATCGCACCGTTGAACGGTAAGGCATGACACCATGAGCTTTCTCACTCTGGACGGCCTCGGCAAGGCCTATGGCGACTTCAATGCGGTGGACAGTATCAATCTGTCGATCGAACGCGGTGAGTTCGTCTCGCTGCTCGGGCCGTCGGGTTGCGGCAAGACGACGACGCTGCAGATGGTCGCGGGTTTTGTCGACCCTACTCGTGGCCGCATTTTGCTGAACGGCGCCGATATCACGCGTGAGCGCCCGGAAAAGCGCGGCATGGGGATCGTGTTCCAGAGCTACGCGCTGTTTCCGCATATGACGGTCGGCAACAACGTCGGCTTCGGTCTGGACATGCGCAACGTGACGCGCGGTGAACGTGCCACGCGCATTGCCGAAGTGCTGGAGATGGTACGGCTCACCGGCCTCGACAAGCGCTATCCGCGCGAGCTGTCGGGCGGGCAGCGCCAGCGCGTCGCGATTGCCCGCGCGCTGGCGATCCGGCCGCAGGTGCTGTTGCTCGACGAGCCGATGTCGAACCTCGATGCAAAGCTGCGCGAAGACATGCATGTGGAACTGCGGGCGATCCAGAAGAAGCTTGGCATTACGACGATCCTCGTCACGCACGATCAGGTCGAAGCGATGACGATGAGCGACCGCATCGCGGTGATGCATGGTGGCCGTATCGTGCAGACCGGCTCGCCGTTCGATGCGTATGAGAAGCCGGAATCGGTGTTCGCTTCAGGTTTTCTCGGCAAGACGAATGCATTGCGCGGCACGGTCGAGCAGTTGAACGAGCGTTGTGCGGTGGTGCGCGTAGGTGCCAGCGTGATGAAGGTGCCGCATGGCGGCCGCCGTTTCGAAGGCGACGTGCAGCTTTATGTGCGGCCTGAACGCGTGGCGCTCACCGATTCATCCACCGGCGAGGCAACGCTGCAAGGGCGCGTGACGACCTGTCTGTTTCTCGGCAACCACTGGATGCTGCAGATCGAGACGCCGCTCGGCACGGTGCGCGCGAGCCTGCCGAATCTCGGCACCGTACCGCCGCGCGAAGGCGAAACAGTCGGTGTGCATTGGTCCGACGACGCCGTGCGTATCCTGGCGGAGGCCGCGCATGGCTGATTCCTCGCATTCCCCACATTCCCCGCTCCCCGCGCCGGTTCAGGCCGCGCCGCGCCCGCACGCCGAGCGGGGCAACGCTGCACCGTGGCTGCTCGCCGGTCCCGCATTGCTGCTGTTCTGCGGACTGCTGCTCGTGCCTTTGCTGCTGACGGCCGTGCTGTCCTTCCACGCATTCGACGGTACTCAGGGCGTCTTGCCGACTTTCACACTGTCGAACTACGCGGAAGTACTGAGTGACAGTTACTACCACGAGATTTTTCTGCGCACGGGCGGCATGGCACTCGCGGTGACGCTGCTGTGCGTGGTGCTCGGCGTGCCGGAGACGCTTATTCTCGCTCGGATGAGAAGCCCCTGGCGTTCGATTTTCCTGATTGTGATCCTGGGGCCGTTGCTAATCTCTGTGGTGGTACGCACGCTCGGCTGGGCGATCCTGCTCGGCAATAACGGCCTGCTCAACCAGGCGCTGCAGGCGCTCGGCATTACCAGCGAACCGGTCAAGCTGGTGTTCACGATGACCGGCGTGATCATCGGTCTCACCCACGTGCTGGTGCCGTTCATGGTGATCGCTGTGTGGGCCGCGCTGCAAAAGCTCGACCTGCAGGTCGAGAACGCCGCGCGGTCGTTGGGTGCGCAACCGTTCGCGGTGTTTCGCCGGGTCGTGTTGCCGCAGTTGCTGCCGGGTGTGCTGTCCGGTTCGATCATCGTGTTCGCGCTGGCGGCGTCCGCGTTCGCTACACCTGCGCTTCTCGGCGGCCGTCGTCTGAAAGTTGCCGCCACCGCGGCCTATGACGAGTTTCTCAATACGCTGAACTGGCCCCTCGGCGCCACCATCGCGGTGCTGTTGCTGATTGCGAATATCGTCATTATTCTCGGCTGCAACCGCTGGATCGAGCGGCGCTTCCGGGCGGTCTTCGAGGGCTGATGCGATGCGCAAAAACAACTGGCTTGCGCTGTGTTATCACACGCTCTTTGTGCTCTTTATCGTCGCGCCGCTGCTCGTGGTGATCGCCGTGTCGTTCACCGGCAAGGGTTATATTTCGATGCCCACCACGGGGCTATCGCTGCGCTGGTTTCGCGCGATCGCCGATGCGCCGGATATCATCGACGCCTTCTGGCTATCGCTGCGTCTCGGCCTCGCCTCAGCAACCGTTGCCGTGCTGTTCGCCGTGCCGAGTGCGCTGGCATTGACACGCTATCGTTTCCCCGGCCGGGGGGCGTTGTCGGCGTTTTTCCTTTCGCCGCTGATGATTCCGAACGTGGTGCTCGGCGTGGCGTTCCTGCGCTTCTTCACCACGGTGGGCATGTCCGGCTCGTTCTTCTGGCTGACGCTCACGCACGTGACGGTGATTTTCCCGTACGCACTGCGTCTCACGCTGGCTGCGGCTACCGGTCTCGATTGTGACGCGGAGCGTGCGGCACTGTCGCTCGGCGCGAAACGCTTCACCACCTTTCGCCGCGTGATCCTGCCGATGATCCTCCCCGGCGTCGCGGCCGGCTGGATGCTGGCTTTTATCCAGAGCTTCGACGAACTGACGATGACAGTGTTCGTGGCGACGCCCGGCACCACAACCTTACCGGTGGCCATGTACAACCAGATTGCGCAGACGATCGATCCGCTCGTCGCCTCGGTGTCGACGGTGCTGATCGCGGGCACGGCGATTCTGATGATCGTGATGGACCGCATTGTCGGCCTCGATCGCGTGCTGATCGGCAAAAACTGAAACAGATGATGAACTCTACCGATGTACTGGTGATCGGCGGCGGCCTGGTGGGTACGGCCGTCGCCTATGGACTTGCCCGTGAGGGGCTGCAGGTCGGTGTGCTCGACGAAGGCGACGATGCGTTCCGTGCTTCGCGCGGCAACTTCGGCCTCGTATGGGTGCAGGGCAAGGGCTATGGCATGTCGCCGTACGCGACATGGACGCGCGGCTCGGCGACGCGCTGGCCGATCCTGCGCGAGGCCCTGCTCAATGAAACCGATATCGACGTGCAACTGCAGCAGCCCGGCGGTTTCCATTTCTGCTTCAGCGATACGGAGTGGCAGCAACGCGCGGCGCGTTTGCAAGCGATCCGCGACGATCTGGACGGCGACTATCCGTTCGAGATGATCGGTCACGCCGAATTGAAACGCCGTTTGCCGGCCATCGGCCCGCAGGTGATCGGCGCGAGCTATTCGCCGATGGATGGTCACGTCAATCCGCTCAAATTGTTGCGCGCCCTTCATACCGCATGCGCGAGGCGCGGCGTGCAGATGACTTCGGGTGTACGGGTGCAGCGTATCGAGCGCGAGGGCGGCGGTTTCGCCGTCGACGCGGGCGGGCAGCGCTTTCATGCGGGGCGGGTGGTGCTGGCCGCGGGACTCGGCAACCGGACGCTGGCTCAGCAGGTGGGCATTCACGCGCCGGTCGCGCCGAACCGTGGGCAGGTGCTGATCGCCGAGCGGGTTGCGCATTTCCTCGATTTCCCCACCACCTATGTGCGGCAGACCGATGAAGGAACCGTGCAGATCGGCGATTCGATGGAAGACGTCGGCTTCAACGATGGCGTGACCGCCGATGTCGTGAGCCACATCGCGTGGCGCGGTGTGCGCAGTTTCCCCGCGCTGGGCGAAGTGAAGCTGGTGCGCGCATGGGGAGCCTTGCGCGTGCTGAGTCCCGATGGCTTTCCGATCTATCAACAGTCGTCAACTTTCCCCGGCGCTTACGTCGTGACCTGCCATAGCGGCGTCACGCTCGCGGCTGCGCATGCGTTGCGCGTCGCACCGTGGATTGCGCACGACATTGCGCCCGACGGCATCGAGCATTTTTCCGGCGAGCGTTTCCTGCAGACCGACAAGGTATTCACACATGGCCATTGACAGTCTTTTCAAGGTGTTGCCCCGCGAGGCCAAAGACGGCACGACCGGCAGCGTCGCTATCTCGTTCGACGGAAAGGCACTGCGCGTACCGCAGGGCGTGAGCGTTGCCGCGGCCTTGCTCGCAGCCGGGGTCGAACGCTTTCGCACCACGCCGCTAAGCGGCGCGGCACGTGCGCCGTATTGCATGATGGGTGTGTGCTTCGAATGCCTCGTCGAAATTGACGGCGTGGCGAACCGGCAGAGCTGCCTTGTGCCGGTTGCCGAAGGCATGACGGTTCGTTCGCAATTCGGCATGCGCGAATTGAACGCTTCCGTGGCGTTGACGGGAGGCGTGCGCGATGAAGACTGATTACGTGGACCTGGTGATCGTCGGCGCGGGACCGGCCGGCATGGCCGCCGCAACCGTTGCGTCGCAACGCGGCTTGAGCGTGACCGTGCTCGACGAACAGGCGGGGCCCGGTGGACAGATCTATCGCGCGATCACGCAGACCAATGCGCGGCGTCTGGACATTCTCGGCCCGGATTATGCCGCGGGCGGTGAGCTGGCGCGCGCCTTCGCCGCGAGCGGGGCGAAACACGAACGTGGCGCAGCGGTGTGGCAGGTGAGCGCGGAACGCAGCGTCGATTACGTGCAGGACGGTGTGGTCAAGTCGCTGCAGGCCGGTTCGATCATCCTGTGCAGCGGCGCGATGGAGCGGCCGTTTCCGATTCCGGGCTGGACGCTGCCCGGTGTGCTGACTGCCGGGGCTGCGCAGATTCTGCTGAAGAGCGCCGAAGTGGTGCCGTCGCAGCCGGTCGTGCTGGCGGGTTGCGGGCCGCTGCTGTATCTGCTGGGTTGGCAGTATCTGCGTGCCGGTGTGCCGATCAGAGGCATTGTCGATACGACTTCGGGTGCCGACTATCGCCGTGCGCTCGGGCATATGGGCAGTGCACTGAAGGGGTGGCGTCAGCTTGCAAAAGGACTGAAGCTGATGCGCGCGTTAAAACGCGCCGGCGTGCCGTTTCATCAGGGCGCGGAAAATCTCGCGCTCGAAGGCACGGACGCGCTCGCCGCAATCCGCTTTACTGTCGACGGCAACGCACAGCGCATTCCCGCCGAGGTCGTGCTGCTGCACCACGGCGTCGTACCGAATACGCAGATTAGCTGGTCGTTGCGCGCGCAACATAAGTGGGACGAAGCACAACTGTGCTGGGTGCCCGTCACCGACGCATGGGGCGAGCTCGACGTGCCCGGCATTTACGTCGCGGGCGACGGCCGCGGCATCGGTGGTGCGCAGGCGGCGGCCGAGCAGGGGCGGCTCGCGGCACTGGAGATCGTGCACCGGAGCGGCCGCATCGACCGCGCGGCGCGTGACGCGCTGGCCGCACCCGTTATGCGAGCGTTGCGTGAGGCGCTGCAGATCCGCCCGTTCCTCGATGCGCTCTATCGGCCGAAAGACGCCAATCGTATCCCGGCAGACGAGGTCACTATTTGCCGTTGCGAAGAGGTGACTGCAGGGCAACTGCGTGGCTTCGTGAAGCTCGGCTGCCTGGGTCCGAATCAGGCAAAGTCGTTCGGGCGCTGCGGCATGGGGCCGTGTCAGGGCCGTCTTTGTGGACTGACCGTGACTGAGGTCATCGCAGATGCGCGGGGCGTGTCGCCCGCCGAAGTCGGTTATTACCGGGTGCGTCCGCCGATCAAGCCGGTCACGCTCGCCGAACTCGCGGCCGCGCATGAGGCGATGCGGCAGGGCGTGACTCAGCAGCCGACGGAGACGTCTGCCGAAGCCCACGACAGCGCCGCGCCATGAGCAGCCCGACCGGAGCGACAGGTGCCGACGTTGTGGTGATTGGCGGCGGCCTGCATGGTTTGTCGAGCGCGCTGCATCTCGCGCGGCGCGGCGCCCGTGTGGTTGTGCTGGAACGCGACGTGTGCGGGCGCCATGCATCGGGCGTGAACGCGGGCGGCGTGCGCACGCTCGGACGTCACGACGCGGAAATCGCCCTGTCGCTGGCATCGCGCGACCTGTGGTTCCGCTTACCTGAACTGGTTGGCGACGATGCGGGTTTCGTCCCATCCGGTCAGTTGAAAGTGGCCGAGAGCGAGGCGGAACTTGCGACGTGCCGTGCACGGGTTGAGCGCCTGCAAGCGCTTGGGTTCACACATGAAGTGATGGTCGATGCCGCCACCGTACGGGACCTCGTGCCGAGTCTTGCACGGCACGTCGTGGGCGGCGTATGGGTCGAGCACGATGGTCACGCGTTGCCGTTTCGCGCGGTCACGGCTTTCCGGCTCGCGGCGCAGCAGGCGGGTGCCGAGATTCATGAGCAGTGTGCGGTGCGCAGCATCGCACGCCGCGACGGGCAATGGGATATCGAAGCAACAAGCGGACGATGGCGCGCGCCGCACGTCGTTAACGCAGCAGGTGCGTGGGCTGGCGAATTCGCACGGCAGGCGGGCGAACCGGTGCAGGTCGAGCCACGCGGCTTGATGTTGATGGTGACGCAGGTTGTGGCGCCGTTCGTCAAACCCGTGCTCGGTGCAACCGGGCGTCCGCTGTCGTTTAAACAGTTCAGCAATGGCACGGTCGTGATCGGCGGCGCGCTTGAATGCACCGCTGATATGACAGCAAGGCAGTGCGCGCTCGATTTTCCGCAGTTGGGCAAAAGCGCCCGGACAGTCACCGATCTGTTCCCCCATTTGCAGCATGTCGTGGTCAATCGGGCATGGGCCGGTATCGAAGGTTTCATGGCGGACGGCATTCCGGTGATTTCCCGCAGCGGCACGCATGACGGCCTCGTGCACGCGTTTGGCTTCTCCGCGCATGGGTTCGAGCTTGGGCCGGTTGTCGGCGGCGTGGTGGCCGAGCTGGTGTGCGATGGACGCAGCACGCACGACATAGACGCATTCCGGATTGGGCGCTTCGCGGCGGTGCGGGGCCAGACCGGAATACAGCGGACTCCTTAGAGTTTATTCACCCACCTTAAAGACACCAGAATGAGCGATATTCAGCGTTTCGAAACCAATCCGCGCCTCTCGCGCATCGTGATTCACAACGGCACCGTGTATCTTGCCGGCCTGACGGCGACTTCGCGCGAGGGTGACGCGAAGGCGCAAACCGAGGAGATCCTGAGCAAACTGGACGGGCATCTGAAAACAGCAGGCACGGATAAGACCCGCTTGTTGTCGGTGCAGATCTGGGTGGCTGATATGACCCGCGACTTCGGTCCGATGAATGAGGCATGGGAAGCCTGGGTGCCTCGCGATGCGACGCCGGCGCGTGCGACTTGCGAAGCGGCGTTGGCTGCGCCGGAAATTCGCGTTGAAGTGATCGTGACGGCCGCGCTGTAGGCGCGCTGTAGGCGCGCTGCAGCCGAACAGGCGGCGTGGTTGAACGGCGCGTCCGGCGAGGCCGGGCCGCCGGTGTCGCAGTATATCTGCGAGAAGTTGAACCAGAACCTGATGGTCCGGGTCTGATCTGTCACTGAGATCCTTTTGGTACATTCGCGTTGTGCCGGAAGCGCATTCTCGCCCCCCCTGCGCACCAAGGGATTACCCTGGTGCAACACCCCCTCAGAAATTTCCCACCCCCGTCCTTCTTGAATTTGTCACCACCCGTCCATATAATTAGCACTCGCTGCACGAGAGTGCTAACAACATCGCCGGTTGGCTTGGCCAGCTGGGTTTTCTCAGCGTTCTTCAGTCTCAATCAAGAGAGGAGTATGTATGAACCTTCGTCCTTTGCATGATCGCGTGATCGTCAAACGTCTGGATCAAGAAACCAAGACCGCGTCGGGCATCGTGATCCCCGAAGCCGCAGCAGAAAAGCCGGATCAAGGCGAAATTCTGGCAGTCGGCCCGGGCAAGCGTGACGACAAGGGCGCACAAATCGCCCTCGACGTGAAGGTCGGCGACCGCGTCCTGTTCGGCAAGTATGCTGGCCAGACCGTCAAGGTCGACGGCAGCGAACTGCTCGTGATGCGCGAAGAAGACATCATGGCCGTGGTGCAGAAGTAAGCGAAAAATCGCTACTTTCCCGGTCATATCCCAGAGAATTCAAGGAGTTAGAAGATGGCAGCTAAAGACGTCGTATTCGGTGATTCCGCCCGTGCCAAGATGGTCGAAGGCGTGAACATTCTCGCGAACGCTGTGAAGGTCACGCTGGGTCCGAAGGGCCGCAACGTTGTGCTGGAACGCAGCTTCGGCGGCCCGACGGTCACCAAGGACGGTGTGTCGGTCGCAAAAGAGATCGAACTGAAAGACAAGCTCCAGAATATGGGCGCACAAATGGTCAAGGAAGTGGCTTCCAAGACCAGCGACAACGCAGGTGACGGCACCACGACCGCAACGGTTCTGGCTCAGTCCATCGTCCGCGAAGGCATGAAGTACGTCGCATCGGGCATGAACCCGATGGACCTGAAGCGCGGTATCGACAAGGCTGTTGCCGCAGCTATCGAAGAACTGCGCAAGATCAGCAAGCCCTGCACGACCAACAAGGAAATCGCTCAAGTCGGCGCGATCTCGGCGAACAGCGATTCGTCGATCGGCGACCGTATCGCTGAAGCGATGGACAAGGTCGGCAAGGAAGGCGTCATTACCGTTGAAGACGGCAAGTCGCTGCAAGACGAGCTGGATGTGGTTGAAGGCATGCAGTTCGACCGCGGCTACCTGTCGCCGTACTTCATCAACAACCAGGACAAGCAAGTTGCTGTGCTCGACAACCCGTTCGTGCTGCTGCACGACAAGAAGGTGTCGAACATTCGCGACCTCCTCCCGGTCCTCGAACAGGTCGCCAAGGCTGGCCGTCCGCTGCTGATCATCGCAGAAGACGTCGAAGGCGAAGCGCTGGCTACGCTGGTTGTGAACAACATCCGCGGCATCCTGAAGACCGTTGCTGTCAAGGCTCCGGGCTTCGGCGATCGTCGTAAGGCCATGCTGGAAGACATCGCGATCCTGACCGGCGGTCAAGTTATCGCTGAAGAAACCGGCCTGACGCTCGAAAAGGCAACGCTGGCCGAACTGGGTCAAGCGAAGCGCATCGAAGTGGGCAAGGAAAACACCACGATCATCGACGGCGCTGGCGAAGCTGCCAACATCGAAGCACGTGTGAAGCAGGTTCGCACGCAAATCGAAGAAGCAACGTCGGACTACGACCGTGAAAAGCTGCAAGAGCGCGTGGCCAAGCTGGCCGGCGGCGTTGCAGTGATCAAGGTTGGCGCTGCGACCGAAGTCGAAATGAAGGAAAAGAAGGCACGTGTCGAAGACGCACTGCACGCAACGCGCGCAGCTGTGGAAGAAGGCATCGTGGCCGGCGGCGGTGTTGCACTGATTCGCGCTCGCACGGCAATCGCCGGCCTGAAGGGCGCTAACGCCGATCAGGACGCAGGTATCAAGATCGTTCTGCGCGCAATGGAAGAACCGCTGCGCCAGATCGTCACGAACGGCGGCGAAGAAGCCAGCGTCGTGGTGGCAGCAGTGTCCGCAGGCAAGGGCAACTACGGCTACAACGCAGCAACCGGCGAGTACGTCGACCTGGTTGACGCGGGTGTCGTGGACCCGACGAAGGTCACGCGCACGGCACTGCAAAACGCAGCATCGGTGGCAGGTCTCCTGCTGACGACCGACGCAGCGGTTTGCGAACTGCCGAAGGAAGATGCTCCGATGCCTGGCGGCATGCCCGGCGGCATGGGCGGCATGGGCATGGACATGTAATTTCGTGGAAGCCTCGCTCGCGAGGCTTCAGGCGAAACGCATGGGGAAGCGTGCTGCAAGGCGTGCTTCCCAAAACAGAAAACCCGCAGCGATGCGGGTTTTTTGCATTTAGGCGCCGGCGCGAAGCTTGGCGCTATAACCCGTGCGATAGCTGGCGCGATAACCAGCGGCCAGGCGCGCGGCACTCAAGCCCGGCGCTCAGGCTGTCAGCAGAACCGTCTCGTGCAGGTAGTCGAAGACGCTCGCCACGCTCGCTTCCTTGCTTTGATTAGCGGTATCCACATACAGGTCCGGGTGGGCGGGCGGCTCGTACGGCGCCGATACGCCGGTGAACGCGGCGATCGCACCCGAGCGTGCCTTGGCGTAAAGACCCTTCGGATCGCGCCGTGCGCAGTCGTCCACCGAAGCCGTCAGATAGGTTTCGACAAACCTGTCGTGCCCGATGATCTCGCGCGCCATGGCCCGGTCTTCGTCCATCGGCGAAATCAGCGCGGTAATCACAATCAGCCCTGCGTCGTTCATCAACTGGGCGACGTGGGCGACCCGGCGGATATTCTCGCGCCGGTCTTCCAGCGTAAAACCGAGGTCGCTGGTGAGGCCGTGCCGGACGTTGTCGCCGTCGAGCACGTAGCAGGCATGGCCGAGCGCCATCAAGCGGTGTTCCAGTTCATACGCAATCGTGGATTTGCCTGCTCCGGACAAACCGGTGAGCCAGACCGTTACGGCCTTCTGCCGGAACATCCGGGCGCGATCCTGCCCGTTGATTGCGCCGTTTGCTCGTTGCAGGAACGCTTTCGAGGATCCGCTGGCCGCTTTGGCTCGGCCTGTTTGCGGAAGGAGGCTGGCGCCGTAAGTGGAGTCCGGATAGTCCGGGCTGGCGTCGCAAAGCGTGGGCGAGGATACGTGCGGATTATTCAATTTAACGCGTTCCGCTGAGGCCGATGCCGGTTGGGGGGACCGATGCGCTCTATCTCAGTCGCGCCACCGTCCGAACCGAGAGCGCCTACTGGAACGTATTCCGGTGGGTGAATCGATAGGGTTCGTGGGGACATGAGTGCAACGCACGACATTACAGTTCGTAAATTCTACCGGATCATAAGCATTTGAGCTGTAACGGTTAATTACGTTTGTAAAACATCGGTGAAACAGGTGTAAGGCATTCCTGACATTGGCCGCGGGGTCATGGCAAGGCGGCCCGACCCCGTGGCTGATCGCTATGATAGCGATACGAAAACGTTTGCGCGTGCTCAAAAATGCATAAACCCTCAGGTCCGATTTGAACCGATCCGGGAGCGAACTGGGAGTGTGCGACGGGGGAAGAGAAGGGGGTTGCAGCGTAGGTGCAATGTAAGGCAGAGGCCGCAGACGCAAGGACCCGAAAGCCGGGGTCGAGCGGCCGGGCCGGCTGGCCCGAACCGCCCATCGCGATTCAATGCCGCGCTTCTCCCGGCGGCGCATCCTTCGCGCTGCCGAGCGGCGTTTCTTCGTCGCTGCTACGCGCCCAGAAAAAGCGGTCCGGCAGATACGCGCCCATGCCGGGGCGAAACGCGCTGCGCATGGCCTGATACAGATACTCCTGCGCCTCGCGTACCGCTTCGGCCGGTTCCTGACCGTTCGCGAGCAGCGCGGCAATCGCCGCGCCGAGCGTATCGGTCAGGCCCATGATGCGGTGAGCGCCGCGATCCCACATGTCCTGGCGCAACTGGCCGTCGTCGCTGAACAGCGTATTGACGAGGCGGTGCGTACCGGTTTCGGTGGACAGGATGTACTCGCAGCCTTGCGACAGCAGATGCGAAATCGCTGCATCGAGGCTCGGTGCTTCGGCGTCGCCATCCGGCTGGGCGAGTGCCAGCAGAGTGGCGTGATCGGCCACCAGCAGGGTGGTTTGCGGCGCGAGCAGGTCGGCGATGGCTTCGCGCAGTTCGTCCGCCGCGAGCACGTGCTCGTCGTCGAGCGTGAAGTCGGGGGCGAGGATCAGCGGGATATCGTCGTAGTCGGCCACGACCTCGGCGATTGCGCTCACCACTTCCGCCCGTGTGGCAGCCCCCACCTTGAAGGCGGCAATGGGCATGTCTTCGAGCAGCATGCGCGCCTGGGTGGCGACGACTTCCGGGTCCAGCCCGGTGACTTCGTCGCAGCTCGCCGAATCGCGCACGGTGTAGCCGGTCAGCACGCTGACGCCGTGGCAGCCCATGCTGGCCAGTGTCATCAGGTCGGCCTGCAGGCCGGAGCCGCCCGTCGGATCGGAGAGGCCGAAGGTGAGAACGATCGGAGGAGTGTCGCTGGGCATGAAAATGGTGGGCAGGAAAGAAGCCAATAAGGAGCGAATGTAAGCGCGCACTGGGCACGTAGTCGGCTCAATTATGCGGCCTAAAGCGCGGCCGGGGCGTTTTTTCGCATCCGCGAAGGGCTTTACGCACAGAACCGGGGCACGCCGCCGTATCGGGTCCGGCGCCTTGTCCGGCGTCGCGGGCGCCGCGCCGCGGAAGCGTTACCATGGCGACTTTGGATTGCTAGGCATTGGGGCGGCAACACGGTACCATCATGGCTCTCGTTTCAACGCCCTTTTTGACGCGACACACGAATGGAATATAGAAGCTGGATGTGCCTGATCTGCGGCTGGATTTACGACGAAGAAGCCGGTTTGCCAGATGAAGGAATCGCGCCGGGCACGCGTTGGGAAGATGTGCCCATTAACTGGACCTGCCCGGAATGCGGCGCCCGCAAGGAAGACTTCGAGATGGTCCAGATCTGACCATCGGGAGCGTCGCGCGTCCGAACGGCGGCGTGAGCACGGTCGTTGGCTGCGCGACGCGGCAGTGCGGAGCAAATCGGTTCGTGCATTGCCGCAACGGTAGTTCGTCATCGTACTGTCGCGGGCTCGGGCGCTCCTTGGCGCGCACGGCCGTGCGCCGGCCTGTCAGTGTTCATGCTGCTTGCCCATGACCCCTCGATCCGCATCCCCCGGCTCTTTCGACGCATTGCCGAACCCGCGTGGCGGCTCGGTCCGTCCCGCAGAACTCGCGCTTGCCGAAGCGCAACTGGCGCTCGAGCAGCGCAGCAACCCGGCGGCGGCGCTGCTGCGCGCGGTGCATGCGCTGCGCGAAGCGGGCTGGCTCGGCGCGCAGCGGCTCGCGGACGCGTTGCTGCTGGTGTCGCCGCTGACGGCCGCTGAGCCGCCTGGCGAATCCGACGCGCGGCGTCTGTTCAGCGCGGCCCTGAACGATCTGCGCGCGGCGATCGGGCGGCACAACCTGCGTGAACTGTCCTGCTCCCCCTCTCTGTTTGCGCATTACCACGCGCTCAATGCGCTGATTGCCCAGCACACCCCCGGCTACAGCGTGACTTTCGAAGATCTCGCGCTGGCTGCAAGGCCATTGCCGCCGGTCTCGTTCAGCACGCAGCCAGGGCAGCGGCTGGCGCACCTGCGGGCCCGCTACGAGCGCGCTCTGCTGCCGGTCCTGCGGGCTCATTCGAGCGATGGCGCGTCCAGCGCCGCGGTCGCGGCGCTGACGCGTGCCGCGCTGGATGAACTGGATGCCTGCCTCGCCGAACTCGCCGGTCCCGATCCGTATGATTTCTGGCGTCTCGCTTCGGCGTGCGCAAACTCGCTGCGCGTGAGCGGTCACCTGGTCGGAGACGCAGATGCACGGCGCTTTCATGCGCGCTGCAACCTCGCGCTGGCCGATCATGCGCGGGGCTTGCCGCTGGCCTCGCGCTCGCTGGTGCGCGCGACCCTGGCGCTGCTGTGGCGCGACTATGCCTTGTTCGGTGCAGCCGCCGAGGACGCCGAACCGGTCGCCTTGCTGCGCGACTACGGTTTGACGGTGGACTGGCATGTGGCCGGCTCGCAGGAATCGGAAGCGTTGTGGGAGGAGGGCGCCGCTCAGGAGCCGGGCTTCGGCGCCGGTTTGCGCGAAGCGCGCACGCGCGAGCTGGGCGTGTTGACCGTCAACGCTCATGCCTATGAAGATTTCCTGCAGACCGGCGATGCCGCGATCGTTGCGCTTGCCGAGCATGCGCGGGGCACCGGCCATCCTGACAAGGCCGATCCGGGCGAGGCGCTGCAGGCGGGCGACGCCGCTTACCGGCTCGGCGCGGCGGCCTGTGCGCTAGGCCTTGGCCACGTCGCGCTGCTCGCGGACGCGCTCGGGCTGGCATGGCGGCGGCGCGCCTACGCAGGAATTTCGACGCCAGGCAGCGTGGCGCCGGATGCGGGCGCGCTCGAGCAGGGCGCCGAAGCCTTACGGGCCATGCTGCATACGATTGCCGCGGGAGTCGCGCCGCCGGCCGCGGGCCCGGCGCTAGCCGCGCTGACGCGGGCAATCGAGCAAGGCTGAGTGCCGTGTGCCCGCTTGCGGAACCGGTACTTGGGCGCCAACGTGTGGCATGCCCGGATGCGCACCCGAAAACGCACCGTTGGCAACGTGTAAGCGCGTGATAGAGTGGCAACATGATCCGCAGTCCATGGATCGCGGCAAACCATGTCTGCCCACGCTCAAAGCCCGCCATTCCGCATCGTCTTTGCTAAAATCCGAACTATGTCCAAGAGTACCGATCGCATCAATCTGACCAACCAGTTCCTGATCGCCATGCCGAGCATGGCGGACCCCACGTTTTCAGGAACGGTGGTCTACCTTTGCGATCACAGTGAGCGCGGTGCGCTCGGCCTCGTGATCAACCGGCCGACCGACATCGATCTGGAAGCGCTCTTCAGTCGCATCGATCTCAAGCTGGAGATCGAGCCCTTGCTGCATGTCCCGGTGTACTTCGGCGGCCCGGTGCAAACCGAGCGCGGTTTCGTGCTGCATTACCCGAAGGACGGCAGCCCGTATACCTCGTCGATGTCGGTGCCCGGCGGCCTGGAGATGACCACCTCCAAAGACGTGCTCGAGGCGGTGGCGAGCGGCAATGGCCCGGAACGTTTCCTGCTCACGCTCGGCCACGCGGGCTGGGGCGCGGGCCAGCTCGAAGAAGAGATCTCGAAGAACGGCTGGCTGACCGTGGAAGCCGATCCGAAGATCGTGTTCGACGTGCCGGCTGAAGAGCGTCTCGAAGCGGCCCTCGCGCTGCTTGGCATTTCCCTCTCCATGCTCTCCGGCGAAGCAGGTCACGCATGAGCAGTCCGGCCGGACGGGCGGCAACGCTGCTGGCGTTCGACTATGGTGAAAAACGCATTGGCGTGGCGGTCGGCAATTCGCTGACCAGAAGCGCACGGCCGCTCGTGGTGGTGCAAAACCGCAACCGCGAGTATCGCTTCGAGGAACTCGGCAAGCTGATTGCCGAATGGAAGCCGGACGCGCTGGTGGTCGGCTTGCCGATGCATCCCGACGGCGCGCCTCACGAAATGACCCAACTCGCGAAACGCTTCGGCAACCAGCTCAACGGCCGCTTCAATCTGCCGGTGAGCTGGGTCGACGAGCGTTATTCGTCAGTCGAAGCGAAGGCCGAGATCCGCGCCGGCAAGGGCCGCGCCGACATGCTGGACGCCGAAGCCGCCTGCATCATCCTCCAGCAATATCTAGACGGACTTTCCGACGATCATGAGTTTCATTGACGCCGAGGCGCTATATGGCGCCCTGCTCGAACAGATTCGTGCCGCGTATGGCGAGCACTTCAACGGCGGCCCGGATGCCGCGGTGCTGGCCGGCATTTATAGCGGCGGCGCGTGGCTCGCGCAGCGTCTGGCACGCGACCTGAACGCCGGCAGCTTCGGCGTGGTCAATGTGGCGTTGCATCGCGACGACTATGCGAAGAAAGGCCTGCACGCGCAGGCGAGCCCGACTTCGTTGCCGTTCGAAGTGGACAAGCGCCGCATCGTGCTGGTGGACGACGTGCTGTACACCGGCCGCACCGTGCGCGCCGCGCTGAACGAGCTGTACGACTACGGCCGGCCCGCCTCGGTGGAACTCGCCGTGCTCGCCGATCGCGGCGGCCGCGAGTTGCCGGTGGCAGCGCGCTTTGTCGGCGGTGTGGTGAATGTGCCGGCCGACGCAACGCTCGTGCTCGCGCGCGACGATAGCGGCGGGAGCAGTGAGAGCGGCGCCGAGCGTTTCACGTTTCGCACCGAAGCACGCGCCGATTGAGCGCGCGGTGCGCGCTCCGCTTGCCACGGCGTACGCACCCAAAACAATCATGTTGCATCTCACCGCGGCGGCCCGATCGCCGCTCATGTGATACATCACGCGGCACAGCCGGGCAGTCCACGCGCGATCCGCGTCGACTCGTACACGTTTGAATCAGGTACCCCATGAATACCGCTACTCAGGCTCCCCAGGTTCCTCAGGACACCACCGGCGCTACCCCCTCGCCGGACCGCTTTCGCTATGGCTTCCTGAAGGGCAACCCGCAGCTCACCAAGAACGGCGAGCTCAAGCATCTGCTGACCATCGAAGGCCTGCCGCGCAAGATCGTCACGCATATTCTCGATACCGCCGAGCAGTTCGTCAGCGTGACGGACCGCGAGGTCAAGAAGGTGCCGCTGTTGCGCGGCAAGTCGGTGTTCAACCTGTTCTTCGAGAACTCGACGCGCACCCGCACCACCTTCGAGATCGCGGCAACGCGCCTGTCGGCCGACGTGCTCAACCTGAACATCAATGCCTCGTCGACCAGCAAGGGCGAGTCGCTGCTGGATACGATCAATAACCTGTCCGCGATGCATGCCGACATGTTCGTCGTGCGCCATGCATCGAGTGGTGCGCCGTATCTGATCGCCGAGCATTGCGCGCCGCATGTGCACGTGATCAACGCCGGCGACGGCCGTCATGCACACCCGACCCAGGGTCTGCTCGACATGTACACGATCCGCCACTACAAGAAGGACTTCACCAATCTGCGGGTGGCGATTGTCGGCGACATCCTTCATTCGCGGGTGGCGCGCTCGGACATTCATGCGCTGACCACGCTCGGCGTGCCGGAAGTCCGCGCGATCGGCCCGCGCACCTTGCTGCCGGGTGGCCTGGAGCAGATGGGCGTGCGGGTGTTCCATAACCTCGACGAAGGCCTCAAGGACGTCGACGTGATCATCATGCTGCGTCTGCAGAACGAGCGGATGAGCGGTGCGCTGCTGCCGTCGGCGCAGGAGTACTTCAAGAGCTGGGGGCTGACGCCCGAGCGTCTCGCGCTGGCCAAGCCCGATGCAATCGTGATGCACCCGGGCCCGATGAACCGCGGCGTCGAGATCGACTCGCAGGTGGCGGACGGTCCGCAATCGGTGATCCTGAACCAGGTGACGTTCGGCATTGCAGTGCGGATGGCGGTGATGGGCATCGTAGCCGGCAACAACGACTGAGACGACTGAGTACAACAAAGGCAGCGCATGAAGATTCATATTCAAGGCGGCACGCTGATCGATCCGGCGGCCGGCACCGAACAGCAGCAGGACGTTTTCATTGCGGCGGGCAAGATCGTCGCGCTCGGCACCGCGCCGGCGGATTTTCAGGCCGAGAAGACGCTCGACGCCACCGGCCTGACGGTCGCGCCGGGTCTGGTGGACCTCGCCGCGCGGCTGCGCGAGCCGGGCTACGAACACAAGGCGACGCTTAACTCCGAAATGGCCGCCGCACTCGCAGGCGGCGTGACGAGCCTCGTCTGCCTGCCGGATACGGATCCGGTGCTCGACGAACCTGGTCTCGTCGAAATGCTCAAGTTCCGCGCGCGCAACCTGAACCAGGCGCACGTATATCCGCTCGGCGCGCTCACGGTGGGCCTCAAAGGCCAAGTCATCACCGAGATGGTCGCACTGACCGAAGCGGGCTGCGTCGGCTTTTCACAGGCCGATGTGCCGGTGGTGGACACACAGGTGCTGCTGCGCGCGCTGCAATATGCCAAAACGTACGGCTATACCGTATGGCTGCGCCCGGTGGATGCCTACCTCGGCAAGGGCGGCGTTGCCGCAAGCGGCGCGCTGGCGTCGCGGCTGGGGCTCTCGGGCGTGCCGGTTGCGGCTGAGACCATCGCGCTGCATACGATCCTCGAACTGGTCCGCGTGACCGGAGCGCGCGTGCACCTGTCGCATCTGTCCTCGGCGGCGGGTGTCGAGCTGGTGCGTGCAGCGAAGGCCGAAGGCCTGCCGGTAACGTGCGACGTGACCGTGAACCATCTGCACCTGATCGACCTGGATATCGGCTACTTCGACGCGCAGTTCCGGCTGGACCCGCCGCTGCGCTCGCAGCGCGATCGCGAAGCGATCCGCGCGGGCCTCACGGACGGCACGATCGACGCGATCTGTTCGGACCACACACCCGTCGACGACGACGAAAAGCTGCTGCCGTTCGCCGAAGCGACGCCGGGTGCGACCGGGCTGGAGCTGTTCCTGTCGCTGACGGTGAAGTGGGCGCAAGAAGCGGGCGTGCCGTTGGCCCAGGCGCTCAAGCGCATCACCGCCGCGCCGGCTGGGGTGCTGAAGCTGGACGCAGGACGTGTCGAGCTGGGCGCAACGGCCGATCTGTGTCTCTTCGATCATAACGCTCACTGGCGCGTCGAGCCGCGTGCGTTGAAGAGCCAGGGGCACAACACGCCGTTTCTCGGCTACGAGCTGCCGGCCCGCGTGCGGGCGACGATCGTTGCGGGACACGTGGCGTTCGAACAGCGCTGATTCTGCGCCGCTTGCCGATCCCGCAGCCAACCTGCCCGTTACCGATAGACCAAGCCCCAGACACGGAAAGCTCCAACCATGAAGCTCGCACTTCGCAAGGCCCGACTGATCGTGCATCTGCTGCACGGCATGTGGACAGTGGCGACGCGCTTTCCACGCGCGAGCGCCGCCGAGCGCGAGGCGCTCAACCGCGCGTGGTCGCTGAAGATGCTGCGGCTGTGCGGCATGCGCCTCGTGGTCCACAACGACAGCGCACGGCTCGATGCCGGTGCGCTGGTGGTGGCGAATCATATTTCGTGGATCGATATCTACGTCATCAACGCCTGGCGGCCGACACCGTTCGTTTCGAAGGCCGAAATCCGCAAATGGCCGGTGGTGGGCTGGCTCGCGCAGCAACTGGGCACGGTGTTCATCCAGCGCGAGAAGCGTAGTGATGCGAAACGCATCATGCATGAGCTGTCGGACCGGCTCAGTGCGGGTGAACTGATGTGCGTGTTCCCCGAGGGCACCACCTCGAATGGGCTCACGTTGCTGCCGTTCCACGCCAATATGTTTCAGGCGGCGGTCTCGGCAGGTAGCCCCGTGCAGCCGATCTGCCTGATGTACGAAGACGCGCAGGGCCGGCAATCGACCGCGCCCGCGTATATCGACGACCTCTCGCTTGGCCAGTCGCTCGACGCGCTGCTGCGCGGGGGGCCACTGACGGCGCACGTGTATGTGGGCGAGGCGCTGGCGTCGGGCGTCGACCGGCGCACGCTGGCGGCCCAGGCGGAGCAGGCCGTCGGAGCGGCCTTGCGTGGTCTTCAGGGTGATGCGCCAGCGTTGGCGTCGGCCGCGGCGCCCGCTTCCGCTCCTCCGCTCGAAAGCGGGAGCGGCAGCGCTGCGGATGCAGCAGGTGTTGTAGCGTCTCAGGCGAAGACGCCGGTCGACGGCGTCGACCGGCGCGGGCAGTCAGCGTAGTCCGCTGCTTGCGCGTCTGCTAGTCCGCCGAGGCGCGGCAGCCCGAACATTCGACCTGGGTGAGCGTGCGTTCAGCCGGGTCAGCCGCCAGCCGCACCGCGGACAGCTTTTCGCCCCAGACACAGCCTGAATCGAGACCGATCAGGTTGTCGCGCATCATCAGGCCTAGCGCGGCCCAGTGACCGAACACCACGGTGATATCGGCCGTCTTGCGCGACGGCACATCGAACCACGGCATGTAACCGAGCGGCGCCGAATTGAGGCCGCCGCTCGTCGTGAAGTCCATCGCGCCGTCCAGATTGCAAAAGCGCATGCGCGTGAGGGCGGTGCAGGTCAGCCGCAGACGGTCGATGCCCTTCAGGCCAGGCTTCCAGCGATTCGGCTCATTGCCGTACAGACCCGCCAGCGTTTCCTTCCAGTTCGGCGCCCGCAACGCGCGCTGCAGTTCGTCGGCGAGTTCCAGCGTAAGCGCCACGTCCCATTGCGGCAGCACGCCCGCATGCACCAGCAGCATGCCGTTCTCGAAGTGCACGAGCGGCCGGTGACGGACCCAGTGCAGCAGATCTTCCGCATCCGGCGCGGCGAGAATGTCGTCGATCGTGTCGCCCTTTTTTGATTTGCGGATACCAGCCGAAACCGACAGCAGATGCAGATCGTGATTACCCAGTACCGGCTTGGCACGTTCGCCTAACGCGATGATGTCGCGCAGCGTGGCGAGCGATTGGTCGCCGCGATTAATGAGATCGCCGGCGAACCAGAGCGGCGTATCGGGCGACGGCGCGGCCTTCGCGAGCAGTTGCTGGAACTGGGAGCGGCAACCTTGCAGGTCACCGAAGGCAAGGGGTGCGGAATACGAGAGGCTGGAAACGGTCATCTGGGGCGGAATCAGGTACGCACAGGCGGAAGGAGCTACATGGTAGCGTGACATAATAGCCCGTTTGATGCGACGGTATTGCGACGCAGTAAGCAACGGAGGACGTGGGTGAACGACGCAACGACGAAGCCAGCGAAGCACGCTGAACGCCTGACACGAACACTCGTTACCGGAGCCAGCGGCTTTACCGGCGCCTGGCTGATCAGCAATCTGCTTGCCAGCGGCCATGCGGTCACGCAGACCGTGGCCGGCGAGGGTGCGCCGGAAACGCCGTCGCGGCGCCGGCTGGATATCACCTCGCTTGAACAGTGCCGGCGCGTGATCGAGGAGGTGCGGCCCGATTACATCGTGCATCTCGCCGCAATCAGCTTTGTGGGGCACGACGACGCGCTCGATTTCTACCGGGTCAACGTGCTGGGTACGCTGAACCTGCTGCAGGCCTGCGCGGATGTGGGACATACGCCGCGCAAGGTGCTGATTGCGAGCAGTGCGAATGTCTATGGCAACGTCACCAGCGACGCGATTGACGAGAGCTTCCCGGTGGCGCCGGTGAACCACTATGCGGCGAGCAAGGCGTCGATGGAAGCGATGGTGCGCACATGGTTCGACCGGCTGCCGATCCTGATTGTCAGGCCGTTTAACTATACCGGCCGGGGGCAGACCTCGAACTTTCTGGTGCCGAAGATCGTGGAGCATTTCGCGCGGCGTGAGCCAGCGATCTCGCTGGGCAATATCGACGTGGCGCGGGACTTTTCGGACGTGCGGTATGTGGTGCGGGCCTATGAAGCGCTGCTGGATTGTCAGACTGCTGGGGAAATTGTCAATATTTGTACAGGGCAGCCTTATACCCTTAGGGAAATCCTGACCATGGCCAGCGAAATCAGCGGGCATGAACTGGAGGTTCGCGTCAATCCGGCATTTGTGAGGCAGACCGACGTGAAGGTGCTGGTGGGCTCGCCCGCCAGGCTGCGCGCGCTGGTGCCGGGGGTGGAGGCGATCGGGTTTCGGGAGACGTTGGGGTGGATGTTGGCGGCTTGAAAGGAGATGGCGCGGAATTGGGCAGAGTTGAGGAGATATTTGTTTTTTTCATGCCATTCTTATGGGAATTTTGTCAAGCTGTTTCAAGTTGTTAGGTGTCTAGTTTTTGCCCGCTGCCGCTTTATAATCGGGGCTTCATAAAATGGCGGTCACTGGCGCCATTTTTAATATAGGGCGCAGGCGTAAGGCGATCATAAGCGTCCCATACGACCACAATGCGGGTGACCGGATCGACAAGTCGGGTCGCGGCGGCTATGAACATCTTGAAGGGAATTTCATGATCCTGGTAACGGGCGGTGCCGGCTTTATCGGCGCCAATTTCGTGCTTGACTGGTTGAACGCCTCGGATGAGTCAGTCCTCAATGTGGACAAGCTGACGTACGCAGGCAACCTGCGCACGCTCAAGTCGCAGCAGGACAACCCGCGCCATGTGTTCGTACGAGCCGATATCTGTGACCGGGCAGCGCTCGACGCGCTTTTGGCGGAGCACAAGCCGCGCGCAGTGTTGCACTTCGCAGCCGAAAGCCATGTCGACCGTTCGATCCACGGTCCCGCCGATTTTGTTCAGACCAATGTGGTGGGCACCTTCACGCTGCTGGAAGCGACCCGCTCGTACTGGAACACGCTGAGCGACGCAGACAAGGCAGCCTTCCGCTTTCTGCACGTTTCGACCGACGAGGTGTTCGGCTCGCTCTCCGCGACCGACCCGCAGTTCTCGGAAACCACGCCGTACGCCCCGAACAGCCCGTATTCGGCAACCAAGGCCGGTTCGGACCACCTGGTCCGCGCGTATCACCATACCTACGGTTTGCCGACACTGACGACGAACTGCTCGAACAACTACGGCCCGTACCAGTTTCCCGAAAAGCTGATTCCGCTGATCATCGCCAACGCGCTGGCCGGCAAGCCGCTGCCGGTCTATGGCGACGGCCAGAATGTGCGCGACTGGTTGTACGTGGGCGACCACTGCAGCGCGATCCGCGAAGTGCTTGAGCGTGGCGTACCCGGCGAAACGTACAACGTCGGCGGCTGGAACGAGAAGAAGAACCTCGAGGTCGTGCACACGCTGTGCGATCTGCTCGATGAGCAGCGTCCGAAGGCCACCGGCTCGTATCGCGAGCAGATCACGTATGTGACAGACCGTCCCGGTCACGACCGCCGTTACGCAATCGATGCTCGCAAGCTGGAACGCGAACTGGGCTGGAAGCCGGCCGAAACCTTCGAAACCGGCATGGCAAAGACGGTTCGCTGGTATCTCGACAATCAGGAGTGGGTCGACGAAGTGGCTTCGGGCGAATACCGCAAGTGGGTTGAGACCAACTACGCGCAGCGCGCGTAAAGGTAACGTCATGGCGCGCAAAGGCATTATTCTCGCTGGCGGCTCGGGCACACGCCTGTATCCGATCACGCACGTCGTCTCGAAGCAACTGCTGCCGGTGTACGACAAGCCGATGATCTATTACCCGCTGTCCACGCTGATGGTGGCGGGGATTCGCGATGTGCTGATTATCTCCACGCCGCAAGACACGCCGCGCTTCGAGACGATGCTCGGCGACGGCAGCCAGTGGGGCATGAACATCCAGTATGCGGTGCAGCCGTCGCCGGATGGGCTTGCCCAGGCCTTTCTGATTGGCCGTGAATTCGTCGGCAACGATCCGTCGGCGCTGATTCTCGGCGACAACATTTTCTATGGCCACGATCTCGCCAAGCAGCTCGAGCGTGCCAATCAGCAGGAAGACGGCGCCACCGTCTTCGCTTATCACGTGCACGATCCCGAGCGCTACGGCGTGGTGGAGTTCGACAAGCAGTTCCGTGCGCTATCGATCGAAGAGAAGCCGGCCAAGCCGCGCTCCAACTACGCAGTGACGGGGCTGTACTTCTACGACAAGCAGGTCTGCGATATCGCCGCTGACATCAAGCCTTCGCCGCGCGGCGAACTCGAAATCACCGACGTCAATTCGCGTTACCTGGGCGCCGGGCAACTGAATGTCGAGATCATGGGGCGTGGCTACGCCTGGCTCGATACCGGCACGCACGATTCGCTGATCGACGCGGCGACTTTCATTGCCACGCTGCAAAAGCGCCAGGGCCTCGTGGTGGCTTGCCCCGAAGAGATTGCGTTCCGGCGCCGCTGGATCAGTGCCGAACAACTCGAAAAGCTGGCCGCACCGCTGTCGAAGAATGCCTACGGGCGCTACCTCCAAAATCTACTTTCGGACCCCTTGGCATGGCCATCAATGTAATTGCGACGGCGCTGCCGGACGTCAAGATCATCGAGCCTAAAGTGTTCGGCGATGCACGAGGCTTCTTCTACGAAAGCTTCAATGCACGCGAATTCGCCCGCGAGACGGGTGTGAACGCCGAATTCGTTCAGGACAACCATTCACGTTCGGTGAAGGGCGTGCTGCGCGGCCTGCATTACCAGATTCAGCACCCGCAAGGAAAGCTGGTGCGTGTCGTGTCCGGCGAAGTCTTCGACGTGGTGGTGGATATCCGGCGCAGCTCGCCGACTTTCGGCAAGTGGGTCGGTGTGTCGCTGTCGGCGGACAACAAGCGGCAACTGTGGGTGCCACCGGGCTTCGCGCACGGTTTTTGCGTCACCTCCGAGAGCGCCGAGTTTCTGTATAAGACCACCGACTATTGGTACCCGGAATTCGAGCGCAGCCTGCTGTGGAACGACCCGGCGCTGGGGATTGAGTGGCCGCTTGACGGCGAGCCGCAGGTTGCCGCGAAGGATGCAGCAGGACGCGTGCTGAGCGAAGCCGAGGTGTTCGCATGAGGATTTTGCTGACGGGCCGCAACGGACAGGTGGGGTGGGAGTTGCGACGCGCCCTGGCGCCGCTCGGCGACGTGGTTGCGTTCGACCGCCAGGAAGCCGATCTGGCGAAGCCCGAGACGCTCGCCAGGCTGGTTGCGTCCGTGCGGCCGCATGTGATTGTCAATGCTGCGGCCTATACCGCGGTTGATAACGCAGAAACGGAGACGGCGTTGGCTCACCGGGTCAACGCTGAAGCGGTCGGCGTGCTCGCCGAGGCTGCGCGTGAGCAGAACGCGCTGATGCTTCACTATTCGACTGACTACGTGTTCGATGGCTCGTCGCGTACGCCATACGTGGAGACCGATCCGGTGGCGCCGCTGAATGCGTATGGCGCCAGCAAGCTGGAAGGCGAGCGCGCGATCGAAGCGGTGGATGGAGACTGGCTGACCCTGCGCACCACGTGGGTCTACGGCCCACGAGGCCGAAACTTCCTGCGCACCATGCTACGGGTAGCGGGCGAGCGTGACAGCCTGCGAGTGGTGGCGGATCAGACTGGAGCGCCGACTTCCGCGCGCATGATTGCCGACCTGACGGCGCACGTTGTCGCCCAGGCGCAGCGCGAGCGCGCCGCCGGCGAATTCGAGTCCGGCCTGTTTCACATGACCGCAGCGGGCCAGACCACGTGGCACGGCTTTGCCAGCGCAATTATCGAGGCTGCGCGTGCGTCCGGAAAACTGGACATCAAGGCGGCCACGATCGAGCCGATTACCTCGGATGCCTATCCGACGCCGGCACGCCGCCCACAGTATTCCATTCTCGATAACGATAAGTTCGACCGACGCTTCCGGCTCGGTCGCCTCGACTGGCGCGAAGGGCTCGCGTTGGCGCTGGACGATCTTCTGGGGCAGTAAGCGCGTCCCGCATTGCAAACAGGAACAGGTATGGAAACACCAAATCGGCTGCTGCATCCGCTGGCAGTCGTGTACTCGCTCACTGAGAATTGGCATCTGATTGTGCAATTCGTCAAGCGCGAGGTCGCTGGCCGCTATAAGGGTTCGTTTCTCGGGCTCTTCTGGTCGTTCATTACGCCGCTGTTGATGTTGAGCATTTACACGTTTGTGTTTGGGTTTGTGTTTAAGTCCAGATGGCGCGCGGCATCTGACGACCATATTGAATTCGCTGTTGTGATGTTCGTTGGCATTCTTGCGCACAACCTCATTTCGGAGTGTTTGACGCGCGCGCCGATGCTCGTTGTCGGTAACCCGAATTACGTCAAAAAAGTTGTCTTTCCCCTTCAGACTTTACCTTGGATCGCGATCGGGACGGCCTTGTTTCACATGCTGGTCGCTTCGGTAATCCTTCTTGTCGCCATCCTGTTTTGGCAGGGACATATTCCGTGGACGGTGATTTTCGTTCCCGTGATCCTTTTGCCTTTCGTAGTGCTGATCGCTGGATTAGTGTGGTTTCTCGCGTCGTTCGGGGTATTCATGCGGGATCTGGGGCAGGTGATGGGTATCGTGTCGTCGCTACTGATGTTCATGGCGCCGGTCTTTTACCCGTTGACTTCTGTGCCGCCGCGTTTGCGTTCCGTCATCATGCTGAATCCGTTGACGTTCGTCATTGATCAGATTCGCACCGTCGCAATCTGGGGCGGGCAGGTCGATTGGATGGGGTGGGCGATATATGCCGTGGTTGCCTACGTGATCGCATCGCTCGGATTGTTGTGGTTTCAAAAAACGCGAAAGGGATTTGCTGATGTGCTCTGATAGCGTGAAGGAAACCGCTGTCGAGGTACGTGGTCTCGGCAAGCGTTATGAAATTTACAGTGCCCCACAGGACCGCCTGAAGCAGATGATCCTGCCGCGCCTCGCGCGAATGACCGGTCGACAGCCCAAGGAGTACTTTCGCGAGTTTTGGGCGCTGAAGAACGTTGACCTGACCATTGCCCGCGGCGAGACCGTTGCAATCATTGGCCAGAACGGTTCAGGTAAGTCGACGTTCCTGCAACTGGTTTGCGGCACCTTGTTTCCGACACAGGGGCAGGTCCAGCGCAATGGCCGGGTAGCCGCGCTGCTCGAGCTCGGTGCGGGTTTTAACCCGGAGTTCACGGGCGAAGAGAACGTTTACCTGAGCGGTATGCTGTACGGGTTGAGCGAGAAGCAGTTGAAGGAGCGGTATGAGTCGATTATTGAGTTCGCGGAGATCGGTGATTTTGTTTCGCAACCGGTGAAGACGTACTCGAGCGGTATGTATGTCCGCCTCGCATTTGCGATCGCTGCGCACGTCGACGCCGATGTGCTCGTCGTGGACGAGGCGCTGTCCGTTGGCGACGTGCGATTTACGCAGAAATGCATGCGATTCCTGCGGGAGTTCCAGAAGAACGGGACACTCCTGTTCGTCAGTCACGACGTCGGGGCGGTCACGAGTTTATGCTCACGCGCGGTCTGGCTTGACCATGGTTCTGTCCGTATGGACGGTTCGGCAAAGGAAGTAGTCGAGGCCTATCTCGCAGAGCAACACGTGCTCGACCGGAAGGCACAGGGCGTCTCGGTGAGCGCAGTCAAGAAAGCGCGGGCGCGCGCCAAAATGGAGGCGCTGGATGTCGTGGATGTCAGGCTTGAGGAATTGAAGGGACGCAATGTAACTCAAGTATTTGAATTCGATCCGGACGCGGATAAGAGCGCGTTCGGCGCTGGAGGTGCGTCGATCGTTCACGTTGCGTTACTTGACGAAGACGGAAACCCGACACAAATTCTGCAGGGCGGGGAACTGGTCACGCTCGAAATCAGGGTCGACGTTCATGCCCAGCTTTCGGGGTTGATTTTCGGTTTCTATGTGAAGGATCGTCTCGGACAGCGCCTGTTCGGCGACAACACCCACCTGAGTTATGAGGATTTGATCGAGGGTGCGGCGGAAGATCAGTTTCGCGCTTCGTTCCAGTTTCGCATGCCCGTTATGCCTGTTGGCGCGTATTCAATTGACACTGCGGTCGCATCCGGGACCCAACTCGATCATACACAACAGCATTGGCTACACGATGCGTTGCAATTCCGCGCCGTGGACAGCACGATGCGCCATGGCCTGATTGGTATTCCTATGTTGCGTATTAGCGTTGAAAAAGAGAGGTCAGTGGCATGATCGAGTTTACCGGCGAGCGGTACATTCCGACCGAGGCGGGCGACATCCGCTATGAGCACTGGCATCGCTATGCTTGGGCGTCGCAGAGCCTCGCGGGGCTAGACGTTCTCGATGTGGCGTGTGGCGAGGGCTACGGTTCAGCGATCATCGCGAGAACAGCGAAGACTGTCACGGGCGTCGATATTTCGTCAGATGCGGTTGCACATGCGACTGAGCAGTATTCGACTGTCGGAAATCTTGCTTTTTTGAATGGCAGCGCCAGCGACCTTCCCTTGCCAGATGCTTCCTTCGATGCAGTTGTCTCTTTTGAAACGATCGAGCATTTGTTGGAGCAGGAGGAGATGCTCTCGGAAATTCATCGTGTGCTTCGACCGGGTGGATTTCTTCTTCTGTCTTCGCCGAATAAGAAGGTATATTCCGACGATCGAAATTATCAGAATGAGTTTCACGTTAAAGAGCTGTATTTCGAAGAACTCGATGCCCTCGTAAAGCGCCACTTTGCCAAGGTTGCCTACTTCGGCCAACGGTTGGCGACGAGTTCGATCATCGTTCCTGAAGATCAACGCGATACGTCTTATTCGGCTCACACGCTCAGCGATGACGTGGTGGATGCCCGCACCCCGAAGCTCGACTCGATCATGTACTTCCTGGCTGTTTGCTCGAAGGACAGCGGATCCGTGCCTTCGAAACTTCAGGCGTCTGTGTTTTTCGAAGAGGGAAGTGATCTATATGCGAGGCAAGGCGAGATAATCGAATGGGCAAACCGCCAGGTTGATGAAATTGCGGCGAGAGACAAAGAGATTTACCGGCTGCAAGCCGAATTCGATGATCGCACGAAGTGGGCGTTGGAGCTTGATGCTCAGGTAGCGCAGTATCTCGCCGCCGGCGGTCTGGAGGGCCTGGAGGCTGCAAAGCGAAAAGCTGAGGAAGCTACGCTCGAAGCGGATCTTGCTAGACGAGACGCGCAGCAAGCTCGGGAAGCGTTTGAGTCGCTGGCTTCTGGTGTGGGATTCGAGAAAATGCGGAATGAGCGTGACGAGCTGCAAGTGCGCGTCGGCCAGCTGCAAGCGAAGCTTAATGAACTGTACGCTTCCACCTCGTGGAAGGTCACGCGACCGATCCGAGGATTGAGGCGTGCTGCCCGAGGCGAGTTTGCGCCAATGCTGCAACCGCTGCGACCCTATGCAAGAAAATGGGCTCGTACGGTATATCAAGCTCTCCCGCTGACTCCCCGCCAAAAGGCCAAGGCAGCGGATGTGATCTTCCGTGTCGCGGGCCCGCTATTCGAGGGCGTTGTGTACTACGAGGCTTGGAAACGCCAGGGGCAACCGGTGCCCAGCGTGCTGGGCAAAGGTCCCATTGCGCCAGCCGACATCGATAGCGTGCTTTCCAGCTTGCAGTTCACGCAGGTCGACTCACCGCGTGTTTCGGTGATCATTCCTACCTACGGCAATCTCCCGCATACCTTGGCTTGCGTGCGTTCGATTGCGGAGCACCAGCCTGTCGCGACAATTGAGATCATCGTCGCAGAGGATGCATCCGGCGATGCGGACATCTTGCGGATGCAACAGATTCCAGGTATCCGCTTCGTGCTGAACCCTCAGAATCTCGGTTTCGTTCGGTCGTGCAATTACGCGGCTTCACATGCGCAAGGCGAGTTTGTTTACTTTCTGAATAACGATACGGAAGTCACACCGGGGTGGATCGACTCCATGGTGGATCTGTTCGAAACCCGGGCGGATTGCGGCATGGTCGGTTCGAAGCTCGTGTATCCGGACGGCCGTCTTCAAGAGGCCGGCGGGATTTTCTGGAAGGACGGCTCCGCGTGGAACTTCGGGCGACTCGATGATCCGTCCAAGAGCGCTTACAACTACGTCAAGGAAGTGGACTATTGCTCGGGCGCTTCTCTTCTGATTCGACGTGATCTGTTCACCGAGTTGGGTGGCTTCGACGAGCACTATGTTCCAGCCTATTGCGAAGATGCGGACCTCGCGTTCAAAGTGCGGACGACGGGTAAGAAAGTCTATTACCAACCCGAATCCGTCATCATCCACTACGAGGGTATTTCTCACGGCACTGACACCGGAACCGGTATTAAGGCATACCAGGTCGTGAACCAGCAGAAGCTGCGTGAGCGCTGGCGCGAAGTGCTGGACACGGAGCACTTCGAGAACGGCACCCACGTAACGGTGGCACGGGATCGAAGCGCCCGCAAAAAATCAATTCTCATCGTGGATCACTATGTTCCGCAGCCGGACCGTGATGCTGGATCCCGATCAGTGATGTGTGTTATCCGCGTTTTGACGGAAATGGGCTTAAGCGTCAAATTTTGGCCCGAGAATCTTTGGTACGACCCAGTCTACGTCAAGCCCTTGCAGGCAATGGGCGTCGAGGTTTTCTACGGGGCGGAGTTCGTGGGTGGGTTCGACGAATGGACGAAGGAAAATGCCAGCTCGCTGGATTATGCGTTCCTGAATCGGCCACACATAAGTGAATCTTTAGTCGCGCCGCTGCGCAAGCACGCCCCTCGGGCAAAGTTGCTCTATTACGGGCATGACATCCATTTCGAGCGCCTGCAACGTGAGTTTGCGATTACGGGCGATCAAAAGGTACAGCGTCAGTCCGACGCAGAGCGTGTACGTGAGATGAAGATATGGAAAGAGGTCGACGTCGTTTACTATCCGTCACCCACTGAGACTGAGACGGTAAAGCAGCTTGATCCGAGTGTGACGGCGCGGACCTTGCCCGGGTATTTCTTCGACGCACGGCCGAATCCGAGTGGGGAGATTGCACTGTTTGAGCGCAGCAATATCGTATTTGTCGCGGGCTTTGGTCATCCACCAAACGTCGACGCAGCCACCTGGCTTGTGACGTCGATTCTGCCGCTCATACTGGTCGAACTTCCGAAGGTCCACCTGACGCTGGTAGGTTCAAACCCGACGGACGAGGTTAAGGCGCTCGCCGGGCCTAACGTGACTGTCACCGGGTGGGTGAGTGATGAGCGCCTCGCCGAGTTATACGATCTCGCGCGAGTCGTGATCGTGCCATTGCGTTTTGGCGCGGGGGTGAAGAACAAGGTGGTCGAAGCGCTGCATTTCGGTGTCCCGCTTGTCACCACTCCGGTTGGCGCGCAGGGTCTTCCCGGTTTGGAAGAGATTGTTCCTGTCACGGACGATGCACAGCAACTCGCGGAAGATGTGGTTGCTTTGATGCGCGACGATGATCGCTGGCACAAGGCCGCGCATGACGGTCGAGGATATGTCGCAGCACATTTCTCGCGTGAAGCAATGCGAAGTGCTTTGGCACAGGATATTGATACCGGCACGCCTGTGGACGCGTACTGATAATGTTTAGACTTTCCAAATTCGAGGAGATGTGTACTGGCTTTGCAGCGTTAGGCCGAACATCTCCCAAATTTTTAGCGGGCAGCCAGGTTTCGATCTCGTGCGCTCATCTGTTGAACGCTGCCCCATTGCGAGGTGAAGCATGAAAGTTATCGAGTCCGCAGGCGCTGTAACGAAGCTGGTTCCCGTGATTATTTGCGGTGGGTCGGGCACTAGGCTGTGGCCCGTCTCCCGCGAGGCATTTCCGAAGCCGTTCATGCGGCTTTCGGATGGGCAAAGCCTGCTGCAAAAAGCCTATCTGCGCGCATGTGCGTTACCGGGCGTCGACGAGGTCATGATCGTCACGAATCGAGACACCTATTTTCTTGTCAAGGACGATTGCGCGGAAGTGAAGGTCGACGGCGTTGAGCTCGGATTCGTGCTTGAACCCGTGCCCCGCAATACTGCGGCGGCGATCACAGCTGCTACGCTCGTAGCGCGCGAGCGTCATGGCTCTGACGCGGTTCTTTTGGTCATGCCAGCAGATCAGTTGGTTGAGAAATTGGATACCTTCGTGACCGCGGCGACGCTTGCTGCGCAGGCCGCATCTGCGAAAGGCATCGTGGTGTTTGGTATTCAGCCGACGCGGCCAGAAACAGGGTATGGATACATCGAAGTAGATGAGTGTGTTTCTGCGCCAACGGCTCTCGTACCGGTCAAGCAGTTCGTTGAAAAACCCGTCCTTGACGTGGCGAAGCGCTTCCTGGACGGAGGTCGCCATCTTTGGAATGCGGGGATGTTCTGTTTTCGGCCAGATACGATGCTGGAAGAGCTGAACAACTGGGTGCCGGGAATGTCCGATTGCGTCGCGAACGCGGTGGGCGAGGGCACGCGCAGTGTCTCCAATGGCAGCTATGTTGTCGAGTTGGGGATTGAGTCATTTAAACGTGTTGAGAACGTATCTATTGACTACGCGGTCATGGAGCGTTCGAAGAACGTGTCGGTGGTGGCTTGTGATCTTGGGTGGAGCGATATCGGGTCATGGAAGGCCGTCAGTGAATTGACGCCGCCGGATGCCCAGGGCAATCGGGTTGAAGGCGCTGCCGCTTTGTACGAGGTGAACGACTGCTATATCCGCGGGCAAGGACGAGTCATCGGCGCAATTGGAGTGCGCGATCTGGTGATTGTCGATACGCCCGATGCCTTGCTTGTTGCGAGTCGTGAGCGGGCGGAGGATGTGAAGCAGATCGTCGCACAACTGAAGCGCGACGGACACGAGAGTTGCGTCCTTCATCGCACGGTGCATCGCCCGTGGGGTACCTATACGGTTCTTGAAGAAGGTGAACGCTTCAAGATGAAGCGGATCTTCGTGAAGCCAGGGGCGTCGCTGTCGCTACAGATGCATCATCATCGCAGCGAGCATTGGATCGTCGTTCAGGGTTGCGCGGATGTTGTTTGTGACGATCAAGTGATGCAGTTGCAGCCGAACGAGTCGACGTATATTCCTGCTGGACGGAAGCACCGTCTGACCAACCCAGGTGTTGTTGATCTGATCTTGATCGAAGTCCAATGCGGCGAGTATCTTGGTGAAGACGATATCGTGCGTTTCGAGGATGTTTATGGTCGGTTGAATGCGTCGGCGGTGGGCGACACTGTCACCGGTTAATTTCACGCCTTGAACATAGGAAGCTAGTAAGCTTGACCGCACGGCGTGCCTGCGTGCTGTTTTCGGCTCCTAAGTCTCTTCGTCTGTCAGTCGATCCCTGTATCTGCGTATCGTGGGATCGCACCTCACTATTTAGAACTCGGTGCAATCAGGATGAACATTCAAAACGCTTCGGTGTTGGTAACAGGGGCTGACGGCTTTATTGGCAGCCACCTGGTAGAGGCGCTCGTGATGCGAGGATGCCGGGTGCGAGCTTTCGTTTTCTACAATTCCTTCAACAGCTTGGGTTGGTTGGACACTTTGCCGAAGGAAGTACTGGAAAAGGTCGAAATTTTCTCGGGAGACATTCGTGACCCGAACGGTGTCCGCGTTTCAATGACTGGGTGTGACGTGGTCTTTCACCTGGCGGCACTGATCGCTATCCCATTTTCATACCATTCCCCGGACTCGTATGTAGACACGAACATCAAGGGTACATTGAACGTACTGCAGGCCGCCCGCGAGCTTGGTACACAGCGCGTCATCGTGACTTCAACATCGGAGGTCTACGGCACTGCCCAATATGCGCCGATCGATGAAAAACATCCCTTCCAAGGCCAGTCCCCCTATAGCGCTACGAAAATTGGCGCGGACCGGCTAGCGGAATCGTTTTATCGCTCATTCAATACCCCCGTGGTGATTGTGCGCCCCTTCAATACCTACGGTCCTCGGCAGTCGGCGCGTGCGGTGATACCTACCCTCATCACGCAACTGCTAGCGGGACAGACGCAGCTTCGTGTTGGGAGCCTCACTCCCACCCGCGATTTCAACTACGTCGCTGACACGGTAGCTGGCTTTATCGAGTTGGCTTCAGCCGATGAAGCGGTGGGGCAGGAAATTAATATCGCAACCGGAATCGAACACTCGATCGGTGATGTTGCATCCTTCCTGATTTCAGAGTTGAATCCTTCCGCAACTCTTCTTACTGACGAGCAACGTCTTAGGCCAGAGGCGTCTGAGGTATTTCGGTTGATTGGTGACAATACTCTAATTAAGAATTTGACGTCATGGCGTCCTCGCTTCGATTTATATGCGGGGCTGAGGGATACGATTGAATGGTTTCGGGACGAGCGGAATTTGTCGCGCTATAAACCAAATCAATACAATATCTGACAGAGGCGATGATGCGCGCAATCATACTTGCTGGCGGTAAAGGTACCAGACTTCGACCGTATACAACGTTGATCCCAAAGCCTCTCGTCCCGTTGGGTGGAAAATATTCCATTCTCGAAATTATTATCATGCAACTGGCGAAGGTCGGGGTTACTCATATTACTCTGGCAGTTAATCATCTCTCGCATCTTATTGTTTCTTACTTTGGTGATGGATCGAGATTCGGTTTGAAGATTGACTACTCACTGGAGGAGGGCGAGCTAAGTACGATTGGTCCGTTAACTCTCATTGATGATTTGCCCGAAAATTTCCTTGTGATGAATGGAGATATTCTTTGCAATCTCGATTATCGGAAATTTTTTGAGCAACATGTTAATTCGGGAAGTCAGATTTCAGTTTCGGCGTACAAACGCGAGGTTAAGATCGATTTTGGTGTGCTCAGGTATAACGAGGCACGTCAGCTAACCGGATTCGAAGAAAAGCCAATCATCGATGTTGATGTAAGTATGGGAATTTATTGCATAAATCGCTCCGTCATCAATGAGCTACCACGCGGAGCGGTATACGGTTTTGATAATCTCATGCTTGACGGAATTAAAAATTCTCGTCGCATCGACATCTGTCCGTTTTCGGGATATTGGTTGGACATCGGCCGGCCAGACGATTATCAATACGCGGACGAAAACTTCGTTGAATTGTCAGAGAAACTGGGCATCTCTTGATGAAAACCGTCCTGGTTACAGGAGGAAATGGAGCGCTTGCGCGGAGCGTGACGGGATATCTGGAGGCGATCGGTGACTATCGAGTGATCGTTAGTACTCGATCGGGAGATGGGTCTTCTGTGCAACTAAACGTTTGCGATACTCCACAACTTTCCGCAACACTAGAGAGGACTGCTCCAGACGTCGTCATACATCTCGCCGCTACCTTCGGGAATGAGTTTTCGGATGCCTATGCCGTCAATGTGGATAGCACGCGACATTTGCTCGACGCGGTAGAACGTTCGAATTCCAAGGCACGTGTAATTTTGGCCGGGTCGGCAGCCGAATACGGCGCCGTAGAGCCCTCTGACAACCCGGTTTCAGAAACGAGAGCGTTAAATCCCGTATCCGTGTACGGCTTGACCAAAGCGTGGCAAACGCAACTGGCGACCGTTTACGCGGCTCGAGGCGTTGACGTTGTCGTCGCCCGGATTTTCAATCTCGAAGGCCGAGGCTTGTCTGAACGACTATTTGTCGGGCGCGTATATCGGCAAATTGAGGAAGTGGTGCAGGGTCGGCGATCTACCATCGACGTGGGTCCCTTATCCGCGACACGAGACTATTTGAGGCTGGACGATGCTGCGGAGCAAATCGCCGCGGTCATGGCCCACGGCGAAGCCGGGTGCGTCTATCACGTTGCAAGTGGTAGACCACTCACGATGCGGGAGTTACTGGAGCGCAATCTGGCCGAGCATGGGCTCGATATGCAGATCGTCCGCGAAGCTCCTGCGTTATCAAATCGAACCGGATATGATGTCCCGGTCATTTACGCGAATGTGGCGCGAACTGCAATGCTTTTAGAAACTTGGAGGGCGCGTGGAAAAGCTTAAGATCTCTGTCGTTACCCCTGTATTCAACGAGGAAGAGGTTATAGGCCATTTTCACGACCGAACTCGCGCTGTCCTGGACTCGCTACCCAATATAGAGGCAACGATCGTGTTTGTTCTGGATCGTTGCACGGATAACTCTCTAGCTGTGTTGCGGGAAATCGTTCGGCGTGATTCCAAATCCAAACTGATCGCGTTGTCGTCCCGCTTTGGCCATCAGATGTCACTGCTCGCGGGTATCGAGAAATCACTCGATGCTGACGCGATCATCATGATGGATAGCGATTTGCAACATCCACCGGAGTTGATCCCGAGAATGCTTTCTGTATACCAGCGAGGCTTTGACGTGGTGTATACCACGCGCCAGGAGAATGGGGGCGCGGGATTGATCAGGGAGGCCGTGGGTAAGACATTTTATAAATTGCTTTCGAAGATTTCGAATGTACCGATAACGGCAAATGCTGCGGATTTTCGTCTCATATCGAAACGAGTAGCCAGTGTTTTGGTTAACGGTTTTGGCGAGCAAAATCTCTTCCTTCGAGGCATTATTCCATGGATGGGATTCAATCAGGTTGGAATCGAATATATTGCGGAACCGAGGTTTGCCGGGAAATCGAAATATTCATTGTCCAGGATGATCCGGCTGGCCGCGGACGGCATTTTATCTTTCAGCACTAAGCCTTTACAGATTGGGATATTTGTGGGGGTAGGATTTGCTTGCCTGGCGTTTTTGTTTTCAATATATGCCATAGTAAGTTATTTCATTGATCGTTCCATACCTAGTGGCTGGACCACTATCGCGGTTTTATTGCTTTTGTTTAGCGGTGTGCAATTGATCGTTATAGGTGTGCTTGGTTCATATATCGGTGGGATATATCAGGAAGTCAAGCGTCGTCCTCGTTATATAATAGAGGAGGAGATTTATCATGACGAAGCGCGTTGATTTTGATAAGTATACCGATAACTATAACGAATTGCTCGGTGAGAAAACGCAATTTTTCTCATCGAATGATGAATATTTTGCGCGTTATAAGATTGATTTGGTTCGGAAAGCGGTCAAAACTCCGGTAAAACGCGTCCTCGAATTTGGCTGCGGAATTGGTCGCAACATTCCATTTCTGCAGCAAGCCTTCGATCAGGCGACCGTGGTTGGATCAGACATATCGAGAGCTAGTCTTGATGTGGCGGAGCGCGAAAATCCGGGCGTTGAATTTATCTGTGAGGAAGATGCCACGACTCCTATGGGAAAATTCGATCTCATTTTTGTTGCTGGGGTATTCCATCATATTCCCGTCGATCAGCGGATATCGGCTGCGAGCACTTTGCGAGATCGGCTGACGCAAGCCGGAGATATTTTCGTTTTCGAGCACAACCCTTATAACCCGGTGACGCGTCGAATCGTCGATACATGCCCTTATGACGAAGATGCCGTGCTGTTGAACCCGGCTGAGCTTAAAAACACTCTGCGCGCCGCGAATTTGCTGGTTAGCCGCTCGGAATATTGTCTCTTCGTGCCGCCTCGTTTTTCGATGCTGGCTGGCCTGGAAACAAAACTCGGTTGGTTACCGCTTGGCGGGCAATATTGGGTGCGAGCCAGGCATAACACATGAAGCAATTTGTTCGTTTCCTTTTGGTTGGATTGTTTAATACGGGATTTGGTTATTGCATAATTTTCTTTTTCATGTATGCAATAAAATTTTCGCCTGAAATAAGTAACGTTCTTGGTTATGCGATTGCTCTTGCTGGGTCGTATGTCTTAAACCGAAAATTTACGTTTGAGAGTAATAAAAAACGCACAGGTGAGATTTTTAAATTCCTTGTCGTTTTTTCGATCGCCTACAGCGCTAATTTCGCATTTTTGGTTTTTCTAATTCACATTGTGAATTTCAATAAAGGGTTGAGCCAAATTTTAGCGGGCGTTTTATATGTCGGCGTTTCGTTTTTTATGAATAAATACTATGTATTTAAAGCGCCGATTTCAAGCTGATCGAGGCACGAGGGGAAAATGATAAAAATATTTCGTCGGAATTTATTGTTAGCGGTGACCTTGATAGCCGTGTTCGGTCTGTTTTTAAGACACGCATTTTCTCACGATCGTTCATTCGGACTTTATAGGGATAACGAAGACTTTCTCGGACCGCTCCTGTCCACGATGTCGACGGCTGTGCGTCACGGAGTTTGGCCGCTTAGAACAGATACCTTTCTCGGTGGACTTCCGTTTTACGATCTTCCTCAACTGTCGGCGTTCTACCCGTTCTATTTCACGTGGCTCCCGTTATTTCGAACGCCATTCGATACGATGTATTCAATGCATTGGATCGTTTTGATGCACATCTTGATCGCAGAGATCAACATGTGTATTTTACTGCGCGAAGTCGGGGTATCTCGCTTATCGGCTGTCCTCGGCGCTGCGCTATTTGCCTTTAGTGCGAACAGTTTCATCTACGCCTACTGGATAAACATCGTTGCGCCCTATGCCTGGCTGCCACTATACCTCACTGGCCTTGTTGGAATTTTGAACGGCAAACAGCAGCGACGATATCCGCTAATGGCTATCGGCGGTATGGTGATGCTTGTTTTCGCTTCGCCGGCGCAGCCTTTGATACATGCGTTATTTTTGACCGCGGTATTTTTCGTCGTTAAGGTTGTGAGTGATAGGATAAACGGGCAAGGAATACGCGAGATCACGCGCCGAGCCGCCGGAGTGGTGATTATTGGAGTCTTGAGCCTGTTGATCGTCTCACCGGTACTTACACCGGTGATTTTGAATTTGAATGACATGATTAGATGGATTGGGAATTTCCCTGCGGTGATCGGGAACTCCCCCATCCCATTTAATGCGTTTACAGAGGATCAGCTGACCGTTACACAACTTGGTGGTGCCTTGTTTAAAATGGAAGGTCTCAAAGTGGGCCAGCAATTCGTCGGCCTGATTCCTTTCTCGCTCGCGGCTGTCGCTGTGGCGTGGCGACCTCGATCGTGGTTTGTGCAGGTAATGGCGTTTACTGCTGTCTACTCATTTTTATCGGCAGCAGGTACTAATTTAGGGCTGGGGTACATTAATTACTATTTGCCCATATTAAATAAGATACGTGAACCGAGCCGCTTCCTGTTTCTGTTTCAGTTTGCGGTTGCTGCTTTAGCCTCTGTAGGCCTCGATGAATTGCGCTCACGTATCTGCTTGCGTATCGATAAATCAAGACTTAAAGTCTTGATTGCGCCATTTGTAATTCTGATCGGTATTGCAATTGTCGCCGCAATAATCGGTAGACAGGAAATCATTGCGCGAGTACCGACCGCTTTAACTATTTTATTGACCTGCGCGTTGGTTTCCTTGACATTGCTCATTCATATTTCACCGACCGAATCTCGGGCGTTGTTTGTGGCATGCAGTTGGGCGGTGACCGCCTTGATACTACAGACCATGGAAGTACATTGGATACCTTTCAGTGTCCCGAAGGAAAGTCAATATCTCATTACGAATGCCTCCGAACTCGATCGAGCCTTGTCGCGCGTCGCGGCATTGGATCCTGGTCGGAATTACAGGGTGATATTTGAAGGAGAAATTGATAAACAACAGGCTTCCATGCTTGCCTCGTACCGGGGAATTCGAACGTTAAATGCATACGTTAACCCTGCACCATATCGTCAGTTCAGCGAGATGTATTATCAAGGGCCAAGCGCGGATAATTATTTTTTTGTGCTTGGTGCGAAATTTATGATCTGCGATGTTTGCAACCCTGATGCTGTGAGAGGGTATAGGCGTATTGAAGATGTCGGCCGCTACGCGATATATGAGGCAGAAGCTGTGTCGCCGCATGGTTATTTGAAAACTTCAATCGATGGGTATTTTAAATCCATTGATCAATTTAAAAAGGAAACTACGAACATTAATCCGGAGGGTGGAGTTTTGTTTCTGGGAAATGATTCACTAGTGACCCTGCCGCAGAGAGGTGTAACGGGACAAGATTGTGATCTGGTTGAGAAGGAGAGAACCGTCACCTATGATCGCTTTGAAACGTCATGTCCAGCGCAAAGTGTATTGGTATTGAATGAGTTTTTTGATAAGTCGTGGGCAGCGTATCTGGACGGCGAGCGCGTGAAAGTTTTCGAGGTTAATGGTAACCAGTTGGGAGTGGCTTTGCCGGGCGGTGCGCATTTTGTTGAGTTTAAATACGTTCCAGATTATTTCAAAAAGATATTGTTGTTGATGCTAGTTGGAGTTTTAACTGCCTGTATTTACATTTTTTATTTTGGTAGGCGGCGTGTCGGCCGACCGTAACGAAGAATTTTTATTAACGAATTTGATGGAGGCTATGAGGTTCGGCTGCCTCAAAAAGTCGCTTCTACGTTTCAGCTCATTGGAGTGACAAGAGGGCATTCATCAGGGAGGAGCTACCGCTAAAGGTAGCTCGTCACTTCCAACTGTAGGTCGATCGACGTTGGTTCAAGCGAGGCCCTGCGGCGCAGGAAGGCGGATTTTGTCGCAACTTGAGGATGAGCCGGATCGGAAGCCGTAGTTTCGATGTGAAGGCGTTGATGCGGCCTCCACCGCCTAACTTCGTGCTCTGGCCGCGTACCCCGCTTCGAACCTGCGCTCGTCACCGCCGCGCGAGAGTTTCGCGCACCGGCACGCATCCGACTTCTAGTAGACCCCGGTCGTGACGTAAAAAGCAGGCGCGCCATCAATTCGGTTGTATGTCTTCGTTTCAACGTCGTGAAGCCCCTTCTCTGTCAAAGCAGCGTTGTACTTTGACGCGTCAGAAGCCTTCCAGAAGGCTACCCGTACACGGTCACATTGGCATTTCGATTTATCGATCTGCCCTGTTTCGAGAACATAAGGTATGCGGTTCTCGGTCAAAAGTACGAACGGCATGAAAAATCCCCAATCTGGGAAAACATATAACGTCTTTGGCTCGCTCAGAGCGTCATTTGCAAGTGTGGTTGTGGCTGCAGTCGTCAAATTGGTGCCCCCAGTCAACCGGAGTTTGCGGTAAAAATTATCGCCCTGGTGAAGATTCCCCGCGAAAAAGACGAGAGCGCACGCTGTTGCAATCCAAATCGACGATCGGCTCTTGATCACTTCAGCGAGTGTCATAGCCAGCAATAAATAGGCGACTGGGACTAGCACGCTGAAATGGTGCGCCCAGAGACGACTGCCCAAAATGATTCCAAAGATGAGGTATGAAATTGGCAGCAAAAAAACCAGAAAGCGACGTTCGCGTTTGAGCAGTGCAATTGCCACAAGAAATACCGCGATGAACCCCCCGGCTTTAATAGTCCCCCATATGCCGCCGACACTTTGTCCGAAGATCATGAATTCATTTCCGGCGTTAGTGATTGCGAGATACGCGGCGCTTAAGGTGTACTTGAGACTTGCCCATGCCGAGAGCTTCGACGATAGCGGAGCGAGATCTTGCGTAGCATGACGTAGCCATTCGATAGCTTGGGGGAATCCGCCAAGAGCACTTTCGAGCGACGCATAGCCCGCGACGTAAGGGAGTACACCTACAAAGCAACCTAAAATCCACACGGCAGGTTTGCGGTCGGGGCGGCTGAGCATCAGGATCAACATCGCGGGGCCAAAGAAACCAAGAACGAAGTATCCGTAAGTGGCTAGTCCGAGAAACATTCCTGAGAGAAAAAAGCCAATACGGCTACCGTACCAAAGAGCAGCGAGACTGGCGAAAAGCCACATTTCTCCACCCAGGATTATGTAGAACTGCGTTCGGAAGGAAGCAATAAAGGCGATGTCCGTCGCCAGTAAAGCCGCACCAATGAATGCAGCGATTCGGTTACGCGTAGCGAGCACCGTAATCAGATATAGCAACGCGACGGTCGCTGCTCCAAACAGGGCCTGTGAGATGCGCACCGATGTCACGCTGACTCCAAGGAGACGAAACGTGATTAGGTCAACGTAGTAATTCTGGACGCCGTGATACAGGCTGCCCAAGATCGGAAACACCGCGGTAGGTATTACCCATGCTGGATTCTGTAGACCTGGATTTAGGGTTTGCGCGGCCAGGTAGTCGGGGTTTACCGCATCCATATAGAGTCCCGGCAGCTCGACCTGGCGCAGCACGCCTAGCCAAAAGATCAGCATCAGCAGGAAGATGCCTATTACGTCGTTTTTTGTAAGTTTCATCGGAGTCTCGTGACCACATGGATTCGCGAAAGGCAAGATTCTAACCGGTAGGCAACCCGCCAAGGACCCATCGCAGACGAGCGCCCCGGCCGCGGCCTACGAGAGTGATCCACCTTGATAGTCACCGACCGGCAAAGGACGCGCATCGCTAAGGTTAGCGCTACCAGTTAAAACTTAAAGTAGATAAACGGTACGTGTAAATCGAATTGTCCAAACAGCTCCATGGACACAAGTGCCAAGCCTACCGGAACCCCGATGAGTGGATACGGCAAGCTTTCGGTCAGCCAGCGTTGGATTCTCCGGTTGCCATCGGCGATGCACCACAATGCACTGACCGCGAGTAGCAGCCAATAGTGTTGGTTCGATCCCGCAATACTCAACACTTTTATCGAAAACAACTGCTTCAATACGACTGAAGTCGTGGCGAAGTCGACAGATCTAAACGGTATCCACGCGATAGCGACGCAAACGAAGGTCAACATGCCACCGAGCAGTGTCGTCGCAGGGCGAATCGCGGGTGCAACAGCGATATGCGGTTTGATTCGGTGGCCCCAGCAACGATGAACGCAGAGCATAGCACCGTGTGCCAAGCCCCAAACCATGAAGTTCCAGCTCGCGCCGTGCCAAAGGCCACCGAGTCCCATAACGATCATCAGGTTTAGATAAGTACGGGATGGCCCAACTCGATTCCCCCCAAGGGAGATGTACAGATAGTCGCGTAACCACGAAGACAGCGAGATGTGCCAACGGCGCCAGAAATCAGCGATGTTGGTGGCCAGGTACGGACGCTCAAAGTTCGAGGGAAATTTGAACCCGAGAAGCGCCGCGCACCCGCGGGCTATGTCTGTATAACCAGCGAAGTCGAAATAAATCTGCATTGCAAAGGCGATAATTCCGATCGCTGGCGCTACGGCGCTGGTAGCCGGGTCATTGAAATAATCATTGGCCACTACCGCAAAGAAATCTGCAAATATTATCTTCTTGATAAGTCCTTTGATTATCTGACATGCAGACCAACTGATATCCTCGATCGTTGGTCTGAAATTTTTCCCTACCTGTGGGAAAAAATTTTCAGGTCGAATAATCGGCCCCGCAACTAAGTGGGGGAAGAAAGAAATGAAAAGTGAGAAATCGGTGAGGCTGCGAACGGCTCGAATGTCCTTGCGGTATATGTCAACGCAGTAAGCTATGCCTTCGAAGGTGAAAAAGCTAATCCCGACCGGGAGAATGATATGCAGACTAAGTGACTGATCGCTCAGATGTAGCGCTTCAGCGAATGAGCCAACGAAAAAATTGAAATACTTGAAGAATCCGAGCACCACGAGGTTTAGCACAACCGCCAGGCTGACGAATGCTTTGCGTTTATGTTCGGCAGCGTCTTCAATGCATATGCCAAGTGCATAGTTTGCGACGGTAGAGGCTGCAAGTAGTATCGAAAAACGCGGATCCCAGCATGAATAAAACACGTAGCTGGATATAACTATCGCGATGCGGCGAGTGTTCGGCTTACTCGCAACGAGCACGCAGCATACGATCGCGAAAAATATCCAGTATTCAAATGAGTTGAACTGCATAAATCACTTACCTGAAGAAATTTGCGTTGTAACTGCCGATGCGACGGCTGCACTGAGCAGTTCCCGGCCGCGTTGGTTCACATGTAAGGCATCGTGGAAATTTTCCGGCTTTTCTATCAGCTCAAAAGCCCGCTGATCCAACAGGGTGAGCCTTCCTGCCGCCTGCAGATCTCTAAGCGAACCGTCCGTACGAAAGGTTCGTTGATCATATTGCTCATATGGTCCCCGCGGGATCTGAAAAATCATGACGGGCACTTTAGCGGCGCTATAAGCTGCGGCGATGCCGCCGTACCATTGATTACGGTATTGCGCTGTGAGCTCAGGGTCAACTGGATTTATCTCGCCGAGCATGAAGCTGATATAGCGTTGCATTTGAGAGATTTCGCCGGAATTCCATTTCTGAGTCGTGAAATCAAAATTGTAAAAATGAGCTGCGTCGAGAGTCGGTACCGCCGACGTTGAGCCAGCATAGCTATACGACCATTGATAGAAGTGTTCATGCCAGCTTTGGGCGTCGGATATGCGTTTATCGGGTGAGGCGAAAAAATCATATAAATCGTCACTCGCGGTGACGATTGGCGTCATGAGCGTACCGAGCGCATCGATTTTGTTGTGAAAGCCAGAGAAGCTGTTCGCGATTGTAAACGTGTCACGAAAATCGGTAATGGGAAGAAGATATTTCAAATCCAGAGAAAAATTCGAAAAATCCGTATCGTTGTGGTAATCATCGTAATCGTGTACCATAAGTACAACGCCAGAAAATAGTTTTCTATCTGGATCTACGTTTTTCAGGAAGTAATACCATACGCGCGGAGACGTACCGGGAATCCCCGCTTCAATAAAATTAATGTCGGTCCGATTGCTGACTTTATTCGCAACTGCTGCAGAGAAACCTTCGCTGACTCTGGAATCTCCCATCACGATGATATTCTTTTTACCGGCAACCAGCTGATGTAGAACTGAATCGCGGGTTTGTACTATCAAGCCCATTGTCGAATCAGGTTTGACCCAGTAGTAATAATTAGTAACTTTGAAAATTATTGAGTCTGCCTTGCAGAAGTTCGTAAGGCGCTGCCTAGCCTGGCGATGCGGTTAGTTGGCGGGTAATAGAACTCCCAGAACGAATATCGATCTGATAAAGATTCTGGGAGTTTC
>NZ_SCNV01000028.1 GCF_005503145.1 Burkholderia sp. 4M9327F10
GCTGTTGCCCTGCTGTTGCCCTGCTGTTGCCCTGCTGTTGCCCTGCTGTTGCCCTGCTGTTGCCCTGCTGTTGCCCTGCTGTTGCCCTGCTGTTGCCCGGCCGTTACCCTGCTGTTGCCCCGCGGTTGTCACGCACCTGCCGCCATAGCCAGGTCTAACGCCCATGGCATCCCCCGCCATGTGCGGCTAAAGTAGCGCATCCTCAACGACGAAGGTTCCGCGCCCATGTATCTCGGCATCGACCTCGGCACGTCCGAAGTGAAAGTCCTGCTGCTCGCGTCCAACGGCCGCGTAATCGGCACGGCAGGTTCACCGTTCACCGTTTCGCGCCCGCATCAGCGCTGGGCCGAACAGAATCCCTCCGACTGGTGGGACGGCACGCGGGCCGCCCTGTTCGCGCTGCGCGCCAAGCACCCCGACGAGTTCGCCCAGGTGCGCGGCATCGGCCTGTCCGGGCAGATGCACGGCGCAGTGCTGCTCGATGCGCAAGACCGCGTGCTGCGTCCGGCGATCCTGTGGAACGACATGCGCAGCGTGGAGGAATGCGCGGAGCTGACCGGGCGCGCACCCGAGCTGCATCGGATTGCCGGCAACCTCGCCATGCCCGGCTTCACTGCGCCCAAGCTGCTGTGGGTCGCGCGTCACGAGCCGGAGATTTTCCGGCAGACGGCAAGCGTGCTGCTGCCGAAAGACTATCTGCGGCTGCAGCTGACCGGCGACAAAGTGTCCGATCCATCGGATGCCGCCGGCACGCTATGGCTCGATGTGGCGAAGCGCGACTGGTCCGACACGCTGCTCGCCGCCTGCGACATGCGCCGCGCGCAGATGCCGCGGCTATGCGAAGGCAGTGAATCGTCCGGCATCCTGCGCGCCGACGTGGCTCGTGAATTTGGCCTGAGCGAGGGCGTGGTCGTTGCAGCCGGTGGCGGCGACAATGCGACGAGCGCTATCGGCATCGGCGCGACCCAGCCAGGCGACGGTTTCGTCTCGCTCGGCACCTCGGGCGTGCTGTGCGTGGTCGGCGACAGTTTCCGGCCCAATCCGGCCTCCGCCGTGCACGCCTTCTGCCACGCGATCCCGGACCGCTGGCATCAGATGAGCGTCGTGTTGTCGGCGGCCAGTTGCCTGCGCTGGGTCTGCAAGCTCACCTCCACCGACGAGCCCACGCTGCTCGCCGAAGTCGAAGCGCTCGCGCCCGAGGCATTGGTCAGCGCGCCGTTCTTCCTGCCTTATCTGTCCGGCGAGCGCACGCCGCATAACGACCCGTATGCGCAGGGCGTGTTCTTCGGCATGAATCACGCGACCGATCGCGCGCTGCTCGGCTATGCGGTGCTCGAAGGCGTCACCTTCGCGCTCACCGACGGGCTCGACGCCCTGCGCGCGGCCGGCACCGAGGCGAGCGCGCTCTCGCTGCTCGGCGGCGGCGCGCGCAGCAACTACTGGGCGCAACTGCTGGCCGATGCGCTGAACACCACCACCCGCAAGCACGGCGGCGGCGAGACCGGCGCCGCGCTCGGCGCGGCCCGCCTCGGCTGGCTGGCGGCGGGCGGCGATCCGGCCCAGGTGCTCAGCAAGCCGCCGGTGGAACTGGAGTTCACGCCGGACCCGGTGCGGCACGCCGCATTGCGCTCGCGCCTCGATGGTTTCCGCGCGCTATACCGGCATGTGCGGCCGCTGTTCGACCCGTCGCGCGAGCGGCTGGCTTAGGGATATTGTTCATGCCGGCATCAGCAGGCTGAACCGCTGCTATCGTCGACGCCAACCTCAAGAAGCCCATCGTGCCCAAGTCCAACGAAAAGCTCGATCTCGCCACGCGCGCCGCGTGGCTCTACTACGTGGCCGGCAATACGCAGAACGAGATCGCGGAGAAGCTGCAGGTCTCGCGCCCGGTCGCACAGCGGCTGGTCGCGTTCGCGGTCGAGAAGAACCTGATCCGCGTGCGCGTCGATCATCAACTCGCGGATTGCCTCTCGCTTGCCGGGCAGTTGTCGAAGCGCTATGGCTTGTCGATGTGCGAAGTCGTGCCGGTCGACAGCGACACGCCGGAAGAGATCGACCGCAAGCTGGCCGTCGCCGGTGCGCAGGTGATGGAGCGTTACCTGAACGAAGAAAAGCCGATGGTGATCGCGGTGGGCAGCGGCCGCACGCTCAAGGCGGCGGTCGATCAGATCGCCCAGCTGGAGCGTCCGCAGCACCGGTTGGTATCCATGGTCGGGGCGATCGCCCAGGACGGCTCCTCGAACCGCTATGACGTCGCGCTGCACATTTCGGAGAAGACGGGCGGCAAGCATTTTCTGCTGCCCGCGCCGCTGCTCGCCGATAGCGAAGCCGAGCGCGCGCAGTGGTGCAATCACCGCCTGTACCGGATCGTCGAATCGCTGACGAGCGAGGCGGATGTGGCGTTCGTCGGGATCGGCAACGTCGGACCGCATTGTCCGCTGCATGAGGACGGCTTTATTACGGCAGCCGAAGTGAAGGAACTGGTGCAACGCAAGGCGGTGGCCGAGATGCTCGGCCTGCCGATCGACGCCTCGGGTGCCCACGTCGACTCGCCGACCGGGCAGCGTGTCACCAGCGTGGCGCTGGATTCGCCGCCGCGGCGGCCCACGATCGGCTTCGCCGGCGGCGAGCGCAAACACGATGCGGTGATCGCGGTGCTCAAAGGCGGCTGGCTGTCGGGTCTCGTGACCGACGAGTTGTGCGCACGGGCGGCGCTGGAAGCCTGAAACCGGCATTCGCAAGGCGCGCGCACTTCAGGCAGGCGTGCGCGCCATCTTGCTTCAATCACATCACGCCGCCAGCACCTCGACGATCTTGCGCTGGAACGCCTTGCCATCGGCGTCGAACAGATGGCAATGCTCAGGCGTCGCGCCGAGCTTCTGCGTCTCACCCTTCGTATGCCGTTCGAGCGGCGGAATCCGCGCAATCAGCCCTTCCGGCGACACGCTCGACTCCGCATACAGATACGCCGCATCGCCGAGCGACTCGACCGCCATCGTACGTGCCGACACGCCGTCTTCCGACACGCCCACGTGCAGATGCTCCGGCCGAATCCCGACCGTCACCTTGTCGCCCTGTTTCACCGCGCCCGGCTCCACGGCCACGCGCTGGGTCTCGCCGGTTTCGTAGCGCACCGTGACGCCGTCGTGCGTGACCGACTGCACCACGCCTTCCATGAAATTCATCTTCGGCGAGCCGATAAAGCCCGCCACAAAGCGGTTGGCCGGCGCGTGATACAGCATGGTCGGACTGCCGACCTGCTCCACGTTGCCCGCCGACAGCACCACGATCTTGTCGGCCAGCGTCATGGCTTCGACCTGATCGTGCGTCACGTAGATCATGGTGGTCTTCAGTTCGTCGTGCAGACGGGCGAATTCCAGCCGCATCTTCACCCGCAGCGCGGCGTCGAGGTTCGACAGCGGTTCGTCGAACAGGAACACCTTCGGCTTGCGCGTAATCGCGCGGCCGATCGCCACCCGTTGCCGCTGGCCGCCCGACAACTGCTTGGGCTTGCGATCGAGCAGGTGGTCGATATGCAGGATCTTCGCGGCGTTGCGCACCGCCGCGTCGATCTCCGGCTTCTTGGTGCCGGCGAGCTTCAGGCCAAACGCCATGTTGTCGTACAGCGTCATGTGCGGGTACAGCGCGTACGACTGGAACACCATCGCGATGCCGCGCTTGGCCGGCGGTACATCGTTCACGCGCGTGCCGTCGATGTTCAGGTCGCCGCTGGTGATGTCTTCGAGGCCCGCGATCATGCGCATCAGCGTAGATTTGCCGCAGCCGCTCGGGCCGACGAACACCACGAACTCGCCGTCCGCGATGTCGAGATTGACGTCGCGCATCACTTCGTTGTCGTCGTAGGCCTTTCTGATGTTACGCAGCGTTAAGCTTGCCATGATGTGTCTCCGTGTGTTGCTCGTGTATTGCCGTACTACGTTGAACCAGCCGACTGCGTCTGCTGACGGCGCCGCTTGGCTCCGTCTATCGCAGCGCCTCCCTCAATGCGATTCCGCCGCTACCCGCAGCGTCCATTGCGCTGCCAGCGCGGGCAGTTGCTTCATGTCGTCGAACACGTGGCTTGCGCCCGCCGCGCGCAACGCGCCGATCTGCGCTTCGCTCGCGTGGCCGCCGCCGATAAAGGCGAGCACGGTCATGCCCGCCGCGCTTGCCGCCGTCACGCCGGTGACGCTGTCCTCCACCACGAGGCAAGCCGCCGCCGCGATGCCGAAACCCTGCGCCGCCGCCAGATACACGTCCGGGGCCGGCTTCGGCAGCGCCACCGAGTCCGCGCAATAGAGCCGGCCGCCAAAGAACGGCTCCAGACCCGTGCGCGTCAGCACCGTTTGCACATAAGCCTTGAAGCTGTTGCTCGCACAGGCCTTGATGAGCGGAATCTGCGCGAGCGCCTCGGCGATGCCGGGCACGGCGGGCGCCTGCATCGCCGCGGCTTCGACCGCATGACGGATCGCGTCCACATCGGCCGCGCTCAGACTCCGGCCGAGCTGCGCGGCGGCGTTTTCGAGCACCCGCTCGATGCGCAGCCCAAGCAGCGGCAGCACCACCGGTTCGACGTCGGTATCCGGCCAGCGCGCCTGCAACTCGTGCACCAGCATGCGTGCCGCCACGGCCTCGCTGTCGATCAGTACGCCGTCGCAATCGCAGATCAGCGCCAGCCGGACTTCATGCGCCGGATTGGTTGCCACGGGTTTCAATGTCACGGGTTTGACCGTCATTTAACCGCCCCGAACGTAAGCCCGCGCACCAGTTGCTTCTGCGACAGCCAGCCGACAATCAGGATCGGCGCCACCGCCAGCAGCGAAGCGGCCGAAAGCTTGGCCCAGAACAATCCTTCAGGACTCGAATACGACGCGATAAACACCGTCAGCGGCGCCGCGTTCGAGCTCGACAGGTTGATGCTCCAGAACGCCTCGTTCCACGACAGGATCACCAGCAGCAGCGCCGTCGAGGCGAGGCCCGGCAGCGACATCGGCATCAGCAGATAGACGATTTCCTGCCAGGTCACGGCGCCGTCGATACGTCCGGCTTCGAGAATGTCGCGCGGAATTTCGGCGAAGTACGTGAAAGTCATCCACACCGCAATCGGCAGGTTGATCAGCGTATAGATGATGATCAGCCCCGAGACGGTATCGAGCATCCCGGTGTTCTTCCACAGCAGATAGATCGGCACCAGCACGCCGACCGACGGCATCATCTTGGTCGACAGCATCCACAGCAGCAGACTCTGCGTGCGGCGCGTCGGAAAGAACGCCATCGCATAGGCGCACGGCACCGCGAGCAACAGGCACACCACCGTCACGCCGGCCGAAATCAGGATCGAATTGCCGGCGAACGAGAAGTAGTTGCTGCGCGCGAAGACCTCACGAAAACTGTCGAGCGTCGGAATGAAAAACAGCGACGACGCATAAGCCTGCTGCTCGGTCTTGAACGCGGTGATCGTCATCCAGAAGATCGGGAAGAACAGCAGCAGCGCGATCAGCCAGGCGAGCACGCCGGGAATGGCGCGCTTGAAGACGGCCCACGGCGCGTTCTTCGCAGAGGTCGCCGTCGAGGCGACGGGTGAAGCGGCAACGTGGCTCATTTTTCGTACTCCCCTTTGAGGTTCTTCGCGAGCATCCGCACGAGGAAGAACGACACAATGTTGGCCAGCACCACGGCGAGAATCCCGCCGGCCGAGGCCAGCCCGACGTCAAACTGTTGCAGGCCGAGCGCGTAGATCAGGTAAGACAGCGTGGTGGTCGCCGTGCCGGGGCCACCGCCGGTCGTCGTGTAGATTTCCGCGAAGATCGACAGCAGGAAAATGGTTTCCATCATCACCACCACCGCAATCGCCCGTCTCAGGTGCGGCAGCGTGATGTAGAAGAACATCGAGAACGCGCCCGCGCCGTCGATCTTGGCCGCTTCTTTCTGTTCCTGGTCGAGCGACTGGATTGCGGTGAACAGGATCAGGAAGGCGAACGGCAGCCACTGCCACGAGACAATCATGATGATCGCGGTGAGCGGATAGTCGGCGAACCAGTCGATCGGGGTCAGGCCAATGGCGCGCATGCCCTGTGCAATCAGGCCGTAGACCGGATGCAGGATCATGTTCTTCCAGATCAGCGCGCTGACGGTCGGCATCACGAAGAACGGCGCAATCGCCAGCAGCCGGGCAATGCCCTGGCCGTAGAACTTGCGGTCGAACAGCACCGACATCAGCACGCCGCCCACTACCGTGATCACCAGAGTGGCGACGATCAGCTCCAGCGTATGGAAGATCGACGGCCCGAACGACGGGTCGGTGGCGAGGTACTTATAGTTGTCGATGCCGGCAAAACCCTTTTCGTCCGGGTTGAGCAGGTTGTAATGCGTGAACGAATACCAGATCGTCATCGCCAGAGGGATGGCCATCCACAACACCAGTACGGCGGTAGACGGTGTCACCAGCCAGCGTGCGGACGCGGCCTTGCGCGATTCGCGCTCTTTTTCGGTCTGGGGATGGGCATGCATGAGAGGAAGGCGCAGAGGACGCATGATGTGACCACCTGTTCGGTAATGCGCGGGACACGCGCGGCTGGGGCCCAACCCGGGGCGCCGCCGGCCGCGGCGATGCAGGTGCGGCCGGAGCGTGACCCAGGCGTAACGGTTCAGCCGTGATGGCCCGCTTTGCTGCAAGGGCCGGCTGGCTGGCGCCAGCCGGCGTGTTTCACGTCACTTCAGATAACCCGCCTGACGCACGGCGCGTTCGGCGGTGGCCTGCCCGGCTGTCAGCGCCTGATCGACCGTCATCTGACCGGCCAGCGCACCCGAGATGCTCTGACCCACTACCGTGCCGAACGACTGGAACTCAGGAATGCCGACAAACTGCACACCGGTGTACGGCACCGGCTGCGCGGTCGGATGATTCGGGTCAGCCGTTTCAATCGCCTTCAGCACAAAGTCGGCAAAAGGTGCAGCCGCCTTGTACTCAGGACGCGCGTAGGTCGACTGGCGGGTTCCCGGAGGCGCCGAGGCCCAGCCTTCGTCCTTCGCGACCATCTCGATGTATTCCTTCGAAGTGGCCCAGGCGATGAACTTCTTCGCCGCGTCCGCCTGCTTCGACGACTTCGGAATCGCCAGCGCCCAGGCCCACAGCCAGTGCGCGCCGCGCGGCGTGACTTCGGTCGGCGCCGCCGCGAAGCCGACCTTGTCGGCGATCTGCGACTGCTGCTTGTTGTACAGCATGCCGGCCGCCACCGTGGCGTCGATCCACATCGCGCACTTGCCCGACGACATCAGCGTCAGGTTTTCGTTGAAGCCGTTCGAACTCGCTCCCGGAGGGCCGTCTTTCTGCAGCAGGTTGACGTAGAAGGTGATGGCCTTCTTCCACTCCGGCGAGGTGAGCTGCGGTTCCCACTTCTCGTTGAACCAGCGGCCGCCGAAGGTGTTCACGACCGTGGTCGCGTAGGCCATGTTTTCGCCCCAGCCCGCCTTGCCGCGCAGGCAGATGCCGTAGACGCCGTTGGCCTTGTCGGTGAGCTTGTCGGCGAACTGCTGGATCTGGTCATAGGTCGGCTGGTCCGGCATCGTCAGACCCTTCGCCGCAAACAGGTCCTTGCGGTAGTAGGTCATCGAGCTTTCGACGTAGAACGGCAGCGCGTACAGCGAGCCGTTGTACGAGAGCCCGTCGCGCGCCGTCTTCACGACGTCGTTCAGGTCGTAGCTGGGGGGCAGGTTCGTGAGCGGCGTGAGCCAGCCGCGCTTGCCCCATTGCGGCGTCTCGTAAGCGCCGATCGTCATCACGTCGAACTGGCCGCTGCCGGTCGTGATGTCGGTGGTGGCGCGCTGGCGCAGCACGTTTTCTTCCAGAATCACCCAGTTGAGCTTGATGTCAGGATTGGCCTGCTCGAACGCCGGCGACAGCTTCTTCAGCTCGATCATGTCCGGGTTGTTCAAGGTCGCAATCGTCACCGTCGCGGCCGACGCATTCAGCGCTGCGCACGCAACGGCAGCGGCGCTGATCGCCTTGAGCGCGGGTTTCATGGCTGCTTTCATCACATGTCTCCTTTCTAGTACGTTATGTTTTACTGCGTTGTCAGGCGAACGGGGCGGTGACAGCTTCCGTTAGCTCATCCAGTTGCCGCCGTCGACGTTCAGGGTTTGCGCGGTGATGTAATCGGCATCGGCGGAGGCGAGGAACAGCGCCGCGCCGGTCAGGTCTTCGGGCAGGCCCATGCGGCCAAGCGGCACCGCCTCGCCGACCAGACGCTTCTTCTCGCCCGGCTGGCGGTTCTCGTAGCGCGCGAACAGCGCGTCCACCTGGTCCCACATCGGCGTATCCACGACCCCGGGGGCAATCCCGTTGACGTTGATCTTATGCGGCGCCAGTGCGAGCGCCGCCGACTGCGTATAGCTTAGTACGGCCGCCTTGGTTGCGCAGTAGTGCGAAACCAGCGCCTCGCCGCGCCGGCCGGCCTGCGACGACATATTGATGATCTTGCCGCCGTGCCCCTGCTCGACCATGCGCTGTGCAACCGCCTGCATCAGGAAGAACATGCCCTTCACATTGACCGAGAAGAGCCGGTCGAACACGTCCCAGGATTCATCGAGAAGCGGCCGCATGTCGAATAGCGCCGCATTGTTGAAGAGGATGTCGATCTGGCCGAAGCGTTCCAGGGTGCTCGCGACGATGCGTTGAATGTCCTCGCGGCGCGTGACGTCGGCGCTCAGCGTCAGGACCCGGTCGCCCGCGGTTTCGCGCAACGACTGTGCAAAACTGTCGGCCGACTTCAGGTCGACCAGCACGCAGCGCGCGCCTTCGTCGAGATACCGCCGGGCCACCGCTTCGCCAATACCGCTTGCCGCACCCGTGAGGATCGCCACTTTCCCTTGCAATCGCGCCGCCACTGCGTGTCTCCGGTTCGTTTCGAGTTCCACCGCGCGGTGAGCGAACGCTCATCACGCGATCAATTGCTCTGTTAGTGATCGAATGATCGGATACGCATCCAGCCATGTCAAGACGGTTAACGAGATTTCGATGGTGCAGCGCGGCAGGACATGCGTGCTCATGCCACGGCCCTGCCCAGTACCCGCGGTAGCGTCCCCGGCAAGGCCGCGACGCACGGCGGCGGCGCTCCGCGGCAGGTTCGCGCTTGTCCTGAGCCACTGACAAATTTCGCAGATACGTTATATCATTGCATTCCCGCCACACCGCGACGCTCCCCGGCTCGGCCGGAAAGCCCCTCGCACCCAACTCTTAGCTTACGTAGCAGGGATACCAATGAAAAAACTCAGCTTGAAGTGGCACGCAGCGCGCCGTGCGCTCGGCCTGTCGAAGTATCTGGTGGCCAGCGCCGCCATGCTGGTCATCGGCCAGGCCGCTTTCGCGCAGAGCGCGAAGATCCAGGTGGTCGCCGCCGAAAACTTCTATGGCGACGTAGTGCATCAGTTGGGCGGCGAGCACGTGGACGTCACCAGCATCCTGAGCAACCCGGATGAAGATCCGCACCTGTTCGAAGCCAGCCCGAAAACCGCCCGCGCGTTGCAGCATGCGAGCCTTGTGGTCTACAACGGCGCCGATTACGATCCGTGGATGGCGAAGCTGCTCAACGCATCGAAGAACAACTCCAAGCGCACGATCATTGTCGCGGCCGACCTGATCGGCAAGAAAAGCGGCGATAATCCGCACCTCTGGTACAACCCGGCCACCATGCCCGCGGTAGCGCGCGCCGTGACCGCCGCGCTCGAAGCGGCTGACCCGGCGAACAAGTCGGCGTACGATGCGAACCTCGCGACGTTTCTCGATTCGCTCAAGCCGATCGACGCCAAGGTCGCCGAACTGCACGGCCGCTATGCGGGCCTGCCGGTGACGGCCACGGAACCGGTGTTCGGTTATATGTCGGACGCGATCGGCCTGTCGATGCGCAATATGCGCTTCCAGATGGCGACGATGAACGACACGGAAGCGAGCCCGTCGGATATCGCAGCGTTCGAGCGCGATCTGCGCGAAAAGCGCGTGCGCGTTCTGATCTATAACAGCCAGGCAACCGAGGCCCTGACCAAACGCATGTTGAAACTCGCCCAGCAATCGCACGTGCCGACCATGAGCGTCACCGAGACGGAACCGGCCGGCAAGAACTACCAGGTGTGGATGCTCTCGCAACTGGACGCGCTGAGCGCGGCGCTGGCTGCTGGCGACACGGGTGCGGCGGCGGGCAAGTAAAGCGGCAAGTAAAGCGGCAATCAGGCGGCAACTGAGCGGCAACTGAGCAGCAACTAACGGAACCACGTAATGAATCTGACTGGCCGCACGCCCTCCCAGGCCACGCCCGTTCTCGAACTCGAGAACGTGACGCTGGAACTGGGCGGTCGTGCCATCCTGCGCGACACCAGTCTGCAGGTGAATCAAGGGGAATTTATCGGCGTGCTCGGGCCGAACGGCGCGGGCAAAACCACGCTGATGCGTGCCGTGCTCGGCCTCGTGCCGGCCGCGCAAGGCACGATCCGCGTGCACGGACAGCCGGTGATGCGCGGCAACGCGTCGATCGGCTACATGCCGCAGACGCGTGCGGCGCTGGCCGGCCGCCGGGTGCGCGGCCGCGATTTTGTGGCGATGGCGGCCGACGGCCACCGCTGGGGCCTGCCGCACGCCGATGCGAAAACCCGTGCCGACGTGGAACGCGTGCTGGATCTGGTGGGCGGCCGGGCTCTCGCGGCGCGGCCCTTGTCGGAACTCTCCGGCGGCGAGCGCCAGCGCCTCCTGCTCGCGCAGTGCCTGCTCGGCAATCCCAAACTGCTGCTGCTCGACGAACCGCTGATCAGCCTCGATCCGCATCATCAGAAAGGCGTGGTCGAACTGGTGCGCAACGTGCAGCAGGAGCTTGACATCGCGGTGCTGTTTTCCGCGCATGAACTCAATCCGCTGCTGCATGCGCTCGACCGCGTGCTGTATCTGGGCAGCGGCGTGGCGGCACTCGGCACGGTCGACGAGGTGATCACGAAGCCGGTGCTGTCGCGGCTCTACGGTTCGGCTATCGACGTCATGCGGGTGAACGGCCGCATCTTCGTGATGTCGGGCGATGTAGAAGTCGAAAAGCACGATCACGAACACGAAGACGACGCCCACGATCATGGCGGCGCGTCGGGCCACGGGCATACGCACGGTCACGCGCATGGCCATGCGCATGGTCACACCCCTGGCCATCATCACGCCTCACGCGACGGACACACCAACGATGTTTGAATACGATTTCATGGTCAACGCGTTCGCGGCGTCGGGGATCGTCGCGGTGCTGGCGGGGATTGTCGGCTACTTTCTGGTGATGCGCGGGCAGACCTTTGCGGGCCACGCGCTCTCGCACGTGGGCTTTACCGGGGCAACCGGCGCTGTGCTGATCGGCATCTCGCCGATCTGGGGGATGATCGGCTTTACGCTCGCGGCCGGTGTCGGTATGGGCGCGCTCGGCGAAAAGCTTGCCGGCCGCGATGTGGCGATCGGCGTGATTCTCTCGCTCGCGCTCGGCTTCGGGCTGTTGTTTCTGCACTTCTTTACCGCTTATGCGACCCAGGTGACGGCGCTGCTGTTCGGCAATGTGCTCGGCGTGAATGCGTCCACGCTCGGTGTGCTGGCCGGACTCGGCCTGCTGAGCCTGCTGGCGCTGGCGGCCATCATGCGGCCCTTGCTGTTCGCCTCGCTGCAGCCGGAGCTGGCCGAGGCCAAGGGCGTGTCGCTGCGGCTCGTGTCGATGCTGTTCCTCGCCATCGCCGCGCTGGCGGTGGCGGCGTGCACGCAGATCGTCGGCGTGCTGCTGGTGTTCACGTTGATGGTGGGACCGGCGGCAGCAGCCCAGAACCTCACCACGCGACTCTCCACCGGGCTCGTGCTTGCGGCGCTGCTCGCGCTGGCGCAAGCGTGGCTCGGGCTCACGCTCGCGTTCTATACGGATTGGCCGACGAGCTTCTGGATCACCGCGCTCGCGGCTCTGGTGTATGGCGGGAGTCTGCTGGGGCGGCGGTAAGAATGGCCTGAGTGGCGCGGTAAGCCTCCTCGCTCGCTGCTCCGCTCACGTTGCGCTGCAAGCGGCACGCGCCGACCTGCACGCGTGCCGCCCAGGAAGCCAACGCATCAGGCCAGCAACACCTTGGCATGATGCGCGATGTGATCCTCGATGAAGGTCGAGATGAAGAAGTAGCCATGATCGTAGCCCTCATGGCGACGCAGGATCAGCGGCTGCCCTGCCACATGGCAAGCCGCTTCGAACACTTCCGGGTGCAACTGCTCGGCAAGAAACTGATCCGACAGTCCCTGATCGATCAGAATCCCCTCGGCGAATGTGTGCGACGCGCTCGCCACCAGTTCGCTGGAGTCATACGCTTTCCAGGCCGCACGATCCGCACCCAGATAGCCGCTGAACGCCTTCTCGCCCCACGGACAGCGTGAGGGCGCCGCGATCGGCGCGAACGCCGACACCGAGCGGTAGATCTGCGGATTGCGCAGCGCCAGCATCAGCGCGCCGTGGCCGCCCATCGAGTGGCCGAAGATGCCAAGGCGCTCACCATCCACCGGCAGGTTGGCCAGCACCGTCTCACGCAGTTCGTCGCGCACATATGAGTACATGCGGAAGTGCTTCGACCACGGCTCCTCGGTTGCGTCGACATAGAAACCCGCCCCCACGCCGAAGTCCCACGCCGCGCTTTCACCGGGAATGCCGGCACCGCGCGGGCTGGTGTCCGGCGCGATCAGCGCAAGACCGTGCTGCGCGGCAAAGCGCTGCGCGCCCGCCTTGATCGGGAAGGTCTCCTCGGTGCAGGTGAGCCCGGCCAGATAGAACAGCGCCGGCACCTTCGCCGCACCGGCCTGCGCACCGTGAACAGCCTGCCCGGCCTGCGGCGGCAAATACACCGCAAAGCGCATCGGCAGGCCGGTCACCTTCGAGTCATGCCTGTAGATACGTTGCACGCCGCCGTAGCAGGCGTGAGAGGCTAGCAGTTCGAGCATCGCACGCTCCCCGGGTTGCAAGGCGAATCCAGCATTAGTAGAGGACCACCGAGCGGATCGACTCGCCCTTCTTCATCAGGTCGAAACCTTCGTTGATGCGTTCGAGCGGCAGACGGTGGGTGATCAGATCGTCGATGTTGATCTTGCCTTCCATATACCAGTCGACGATCTTCGGCACGTCGGTACGGCCGCGTGCGCCGCCGAAGGCCGAGCCCTTCCATTCGCGCCCCGTCACGAGCTGGAACGGGCGCGTGCTGATTTCCTCGCCCGCCGCCGCCACGCCGATGATGAACGACTGTCCCCAGCCCTTATGCGTGCACTCCAGCGCCTGACGCATCACCTTGGTATTGCCGATGCATTCGAACGAGTAGTCCGCGCCGCCATCGGTCAGTTGCACGATATGGTCGACGACGTTCTCCACTTCATTCGGGTTGATGAAGTGCGTCATGCCGAACTTCTTCGCCAGTTCGATGCGGCCCGGGTTGATATCGACACCGATGATCTTGTCCGCGCCCACCATCTTCGCGCCCTGGATCACGTTCAGCCCGATGCCGCCGAGCCCGAACACCACCACGTTCGCACCGGCCTCGACCTTCGCCGAGTACACCACCGCGCCCACGCCGGTCGTCACACCGCAGCCGATGTAGCAGATCTTGTCGAAGGGCGCATCTTCACGCACCTTCGCCACCGCAATCTCGGGAACGACGATGTAGTTCGAGAATGTCGACGTGCCCATGTAGTGGAACAGCGGCTTGCCATCCAGAGAGAAACGCGACGTGGCATCGGGCATCAGGCCTTTGCCTTGCGTCGAGCGGATCGCCTGACACAGGTTGGTCTTGCGCGACAGGCAGAACTTGCACTGGCGGCATTCCGGCGTGTAGAGCGGAATCACGTGATCGCCCTTCTTCAGCGTGCCGACGCCCGGACCCACGTCGACGATCACGCCGGCGCCTTCGTGGCCGAGAATCGCCGGGAAGAGTCCTTCCGGGTCTGCGCCCGACAAGGTGTAGTAGTCGGTGTGGCAGATGCCTGTGGCCTTCACTTCGATCAGCACTTCGCCGGCGCGCGGGCCTTCCAGATCGACTTCCTCAATCGTCAGCGGTGCGCCCGCCTTCCATGCGATGGCTGCTTTCGTCTTCATGGTGAATGCTCCTGTAGTTCCTTGAATCAATCCGGTGATGCGAGGCGCGGCATCGCGCGCCTGCCTTCGACAGCCTTACGCCGCGACCGGCGCCTATGATCGCCGAAATTCGCGCGGCGTGTGTGCGAACACTCGTCAACACATTGCCCTTGAGCGACATCGGCTCATGCGTCGCGGGTCGGTGGCGGTACATCGAACCAGTCCTCGACGCGTCCATATAGATCGATGAAACGCTCATAGCGCGCGGCCAATGCCGTATCGTTTCGCGGACCCGCGACACGCGTCGTCGCGGGCGCCAGCGCTGCGAGGTCGGCGGCGTGCCAGTGGCCGCGCGCCAGTCCACCGAGGATCGCCGCGCCGCGCCCCGCGGCATTTGGACAATCGAGCGCGAACAGTTCGACGTTCAACGCATCGGCGAGCAACTGGCGCCAGCGCGCGTCCACCGAGCCGCCGCCGGCAAGCCGCAACGCTGCGACCGTGGCGCCGCTCGCGCGGATCGCATCGAGCCCCGCACGCAGCGAAAAAGCGACGCCGTCGAAGGCGGCCCGCATCATCGTGCCGCGCGTATGGCCGAGCGCGAGTCCAAGCCAGCCGCCGCGCGCGGCCGGATTGAGCCACGGGGTGCGCTCGCCGGTCAGGTAAGGCAGGAACGTGAGACCTTGAGCGAGCGCGGCGGAATCGGCTTCGAACGCCTCGCGATACGCATCGGCCCATTCGTACGAAAGCCAGCCACGCACGGTTTCCAGCGCGACGCCGACGTTCTGCATGGCTGCCATCCGGTACCAGTGATCGCTCGCCGCGCGATAGCGATGCAGCCCTTGCGCAGGCTGCGGCGCCTCGCTCGCCAGCACCACGATCTGGCCACCCGTGCCGGTGGTGAGCAGCGCGTCGCCCGCCTGCGCGAGGCCGCTGCCCAGCGCGGCGCACGGGGTATCACCGGCACCGATGGCGAGCACGATGCCCGCGCGCAAACCGAGCGCGGCTGCAGCCTGCGCCGACAACGCGCCGCCCGCCGCGTATGACGGCGCGAGCGGCGCAAACCACTCCTGCGGCAAGCCGAGCCGATCGAGCAGCGCACGATCCCACACGCCGGCCGGATCGGCCAGCGCGGTCGCGCAGGCGTCTGACGGATCGGTCATCACCGCGCCGCCCAAGGCCACCCGCAGCCAGTCCTTCGGTTGCAGCGCCCAGCGCGTGGCCTGCGCGGTTTGCGGCTCATGCAGCACGATCCAGCGCAGCAACGGTCCGGCCATCCCCGGCGCAACCGGATTCGGCTGCGGCAGGGGCCATTGTCCGAGCAGCGACAGCGCGCGCGTGTCGGGCCATAGCATTGCCGGACGCACGGCGCGGCCCTCGGCATCCGTCAACACCACGCCATGCATTTGCCCCGAAAGGCCGATGCCCTCGACACCCGCCCGCGCCTCGGCAGGCAGCCGCGCAGTGGCTTCGCAGAGCGCGTTCCACCACGTCTGAACCGAGGTCTCCGCCCAGCCTGGATGCGGTGTCTCGATCGCGTAAGCGACGCTGGCCGCGGCCAGTTCGCGGCCGCTGTCGTCGACGATTGCGACTTTGAGTGAACCGGTGCCGAGGTCGATGCCGAGAAAGTTCATGAGCGAAAAAATATCGAGTCGAAGAAGGCGTGCGACCGCCTTGCGTGGGGGCAAAGTAAGCGCCAAACGGAGCACATGCAGCGCCAGTTTCGCGTCACGCCGCCGCGGCCCCGAAACTGACCAGAAGCAGGCCCAAAGCAGGCCAAGCGCGGGTTAACCCCGCCACGCTGGAAGCGGCATCAAAACGGCACTATGCGTCGCGTCGAATACACCTCATCGATTCTCACACATATCGGTTTGGCAAAGCCCGCCCGCGTTGATGAAGCCTCGCACCGCAGCATGGGGCTCACAGCCGGTTCGCCCGGCAGGCGTATTTCGAACAGCTTTCAACTCGCCCGCGCGCATATGATCGTCGCGAAGCCCGGAATAGGCCCCAGCGGTCTTGTTGCGCTATTTCTCTCCGCATACCTTGGAGCTATCCCAAAACGAGATGGTGGAGAGAGACAAAATGCAATCGAACACGGTTCACCCGTGCGACGAGCGACTGCCCGCGGGCCAGTTGCTTACGCTCGGCATTCAGCACGTTCTCGTCATGTATGCCGGCGCAGTTGCCGTGCCGCTCATTATCGGCAGCGCGCTCAAGCTGCCTAAAGATCAGATTGCATTCCTGATCAGCGCCGACCTCTTCTCGTGCGGCATCGCCACGCTGATCCAGACACTCGGCCTGTGGATCTTCGGCATCCGCCTGCCCGTCATCATGGGCTGCACATTCGCCGCAGTCGGCCCGATGGTGGCAATCGGCACCAATCCGAATCTCGGCATTCTCGACATCTTCGGCTCCACTATCGCGGCGGGGGTAATCGGCATTCTTCTCGCGCCGGCGGTGGGCAAGCTGCTGCGGTTTTTCCCGCCGGTGGTAATCGGCGTGGTGATCTCGGTGATCGGTTTGTCGCTGATGGAAGTCGGCATCAACTGGGCGGCCGGTGGAGTCGGCAATCCCGACTACGGCAATCCGGTCTATCTGGGCCTCTCGCTCGTCGTGCTCACGCTGATCCTGTTGATCAACAAGTTCGGCAAGGGCTTTATCGCCAATATCTCGGTGCTGCTCGGCATAGTCGCGGGCTTCGTGATCGCCGTGCTGCTCGGCCGCGTCAACATGGACGGTGTGACCGCCGCGCCGTGGGTCGGCATCGTGATGCCGTTCCACTTCGGCCTGCCGCACTTCGATCCGCTCGCCATCGCGACGATGGTCACGGTGATGTTCGTCACGTTTATCGAATCGACCGGCATGTTCCTCGCGGTCGGCGACATGGTGGATCGTCCGGTGGATCAGAAGACTCTGGTGCGCGGTCTGCGCGTCGACGGTCTGGGCACGCTGATCGGCGGCATCTTCAACTCGTTCCCGCATACGTCGTTCTCGCAGAATGTCGGGCTGATCGGCGTGACCGGTGTGAAGAGCCGTTTCGTCTGCGCGATGGGCGGAGTGATCCTGGTGCTGCTCGGACTGTTTCCGAAGATGGCTCAGGTGGTGGCGTCGGTGCCGGCGTTCGTGCTCGGCGGCGCCGGTATCGTGATGTTCGGCATGGTCGCGGCCAACGGCATCAAGGTGCTTTCCAAGGTTGACTTCGTGAAGAACCACAACAACCTGTTCATCGTCGCGGTCAGTATCGGCCTGGGTCTCGTGCCGGTGGTGTCGCCGCACTTTTTCGCCAAGCTGCCGCCTGCGCTCTCGCCGCTGCTGCACAGCGGGATCTTGCTGGCTTCGGTGTCTTCTGTCGTGTTGAACCTGGTGTTTAACGGCATCAAGGGCGAGCGCGCAGCGACGTGCGAAATCCGCCGCGCCGGGCATGATTTCGACGGACGCAGTGGTAATGAGGAAGCGTCCCCAGGTGATGAAATGCTGCGGGCAGCGGATTGGCATTGAGCTGGATGTGGGCCGCTGCGCACGAAGCGGCGGCCCAAAGCTCTTTGGCCTGTGTCACAACAGACGGCTTGGCGTGCTCGTTGTCCGTGCGACGGCTAAGCAGTACTTCGCACGAAGGCGAGGAGCAAGCTGTAGTCGCCCTTATCCGCCGCACGCAACGCGGCTAAGTAATCCGACCGGGCGTTATCTGCTTTAACCAACGTCCCGCCTCCGCCCCACGAAAACGGTTCCTGTTTCACGCTGCGCAAGAGCGCATCAGCCATCATTCGGGAGTGTCGGCCATTGCCATTCGGAAAAGGATGGATCCACACCAGCTCGCGGTGAAATCGCGCAGCAGTCTCATCGATGGGGAATGTGCGGTTGTCGACCTATAGGGCATCAAATCCATCTAAATTGCTTCACTATAAGCCAGCATTTGCGCGGCAGCTTACTTCGAACGCCAGCCGCCCGGACCGATAACAGAAATGCCCCGCCATCGACGCTGTGCACATGTAGTAATGCCGTAGACGAATGAAAAAGGCCTCGACAGTCGTCGAGGCCTTGAGACCCATCGCTAAGCGCTAGCAACTCTCTCTCAGTTTGCCGAAGCCCCTGAAGCCGCTGCCGGCGTACTCGCCGCGCTGTAATCCACCGGCGCGTCGGCCGGCCGCGGTTGATCGCCGTTGTGCTCGATCCACCCGCCACCCAGCGCCTGATACAGATCCACCAGGTTCGTGAGCCGCGCCACCCGTGCCGAAATCAGCGCTTGCTGCGCCGAATAGAGATCGGTCTGCGCAGTCAGCACCGACAGGTAGCTGTCCACACCATTGCGATAGCGCAGATCCGACAGATCGAGCCGGCGCTGTTCCGCGAACGTATCGCGCTGGAGCGCCGCAATCTGTTCGTCGTACGTACCGCGTGCCGCGAGTCCGTCCGCCACTTCGCGGAAGGCCGTCTGAATCGCCTTTTCGTACGTCGCGACCTGGATGTTCTTCTGCACATGCGCGAGATCGAGGTTGGCCTTGTTCTCGCCGCCCGCGAAGATCGGCAAGGTGATCGTCGGCGTGAAGCCCCATGCCGCCGAACCCGGCTTGAACAAACCGCCCAGCGTCGGGCTCAGCGTGCCGAAGTTGCCGGTCAGCGAGATCTTCGGGAAGAACGCTGCGCGCGCCGCCCCGATATTCGCGTTAGCCGCCAGCAGGTTCTCTTCGGCTTCCATGATGTCCGGACGCCGCGTCAGCAGATCCGAAGGCAGACCAGCCGGAATATCCGTGAGGAGATCCTGGTCGCCGAGCGGCAGCCCCGGCGGCAAATCGTCAGGCAACGGCTCGCCCACCAGCAGCACCAGCGCGTTGACCGCCTGGGCACGCAAGCGCGCCTCGGCCTGATAGTTTGCGTTGGCCTGCTCGACCACCGTTTGTGCCTGGCGCAGGTCGAGTTCCGAACCCGTGCCGTTGTCGAACTGCAGCTTGTTGATCCGATAGGATTCCTGAGCCGTTTTCAGCGTGTCCTCAGTCACCTTCAACAGATCGTCGTACGACAGCACGGTCAGATACTGATCCGCCACCTGCGACACCAGCGAGATCTCAGCCGCCTTGCGGGCTTGCGCCGTGGCCAGATACTGGTCGAGCGCCTGGTCCTTCAGGCTGCGAATCCGGCCGAAGAAGTCCAGTTCCCACGAGGCGTTGAGCCCGACCGAATACTGGGTCGAGAGCTCTTGCCCTGGCAGCGAGAGGTCAGCCGGAGTACGCGTCTTGGCTTCCGAACCCGCCGCATTGATGGTCGGGAACAGGCTCGAGCGCGCCACCCGGTACTGCGCCTGCGCCTGCTGGATATTCAGCACCGACACGCGCAGATCGCGGTTGTTCTTCAGCGCAATCTCGATCAGCCGCTGCAGGCGCGGATCGACGAAGAAATTGCGCCAGCCGATATCCGCCGCGGCCTGGCCGTTGGCGCTGCGCGCGCCGCCGTTCGCCGCGCCCGGCTGCGTCGAGTAGACGCCGTCCGTCGGGAAGCTGCCCGAGACGGGAGCGGCCGGCCGGTCGTAGTGCGGCTCCATCGTGCAAGCCGTAGCGAGAAGCGCGACCGCCACTGCTATCAAAGAGTGTTTTTGCATCTCAATGTCCTTCCTTGCCCGAGTCATTGCCGCCCTGCGGGTCGTGAGGATGGTGCTGGTTATAGTGCTCGAGCGCCGCATCCGGGTCTTCCTTCTCACCGCCGAACTTCGCACGAACCACGACGAAGAACATCGGGATCATGAAAATGGCGAGGAAGGTTGCCGTGATCATCCCGCCGATCACGCCGGTACCAATCGCATGCTGGCTCGCGGAGCCTGCGCCGTTACTGATAGCCAGCGGCATCACGCCGAGAATGAACGCGAGCGAAGTCATCAGGATCGGCCGCAAGCGCAGACGTGCCGCTTCCAGCGCCGCCTCGATCGGTCCCATGCCCTCACCCTGCTGCAACTCGCGGGCGAATTCCACGATCAGAATCGCGTTCTTCGCCGACAGCCCCACCGTGGTCAACAGACCCACCTGGAAGAACACGTCGTTCTCGAGGCCACGCAGCGTGGCGGCCAGCAGTGCGCCCAGCACGCCGAGCGGCACCACCATGATCACCGAGAACGGGATCGACCAGCTTTCATACAGCGCCGCGAGACACAGGAACACGACGAGGATCGAGATACCGTACAGGATAGGCGCTTGCGAACCCGACTGGATTTCCTGGAACGACAGACCCGTCCATTCGTACCCGATCCCCGGCGGCAGCTTGGCTGCAATCGCCTCGATTGCCTGCATGGCCTGGCCCGTACTCTTGCCCGGCGCCGCCGCACCCTGGATTTCGACTGCCGAAATACCGTTGTAGCGTTCCAGCTTCGGCGAACCGTAAGCCCACGAACCGCTCGCGAAGGCCGAGAACGGCACCATCGTGCCCGAGCCGTTACGCACGTACCAGAGGTTCAGGTCTTCCGGGTTCATCCGGAACGGTGCGTCAGCCTGCAGATACACCTTCTTGATCCGGCTATCCGTATCGAGGAAGTTGTTCACATAGGCCGATGCCCATGCGATCGAGAACGTCTGGTCGATGGTGGCCAACGATACACCCAGCGCCGAAGCCTTCTCGTGGTCGATCGACACGTTGAACTGCGGCGTGTCGTTCAGGCCGTTCGGACGCACCTGAGCGAGCACCGGGTCTTTCGCAGCCATGCCGAGCAACTGGTTACGCGCGGCCATCAACGCCGCGTGACCGACACCGGCGCGGTCTTCGAGTTCGAAGTCGAAGCCGGCTGCAGTACCCAGTTCAGGAATCGACGGCGGGTTCACCGGATACACCAGCGCGTTCTTGTAGCCCGCAAAGCGCATGAACAACCGGCCCACCAGCGCCTGGACCTTCTGGTCCGAGTGCTGACGCACCGAGTAGTCCTTCATCCGCACGAACACGAGACCTGCATTCTGGCCGCGGCCGGCGAAGCTGAAGCCGTTCACGGTAAAGGCGGACTCGACAATGCTCTTCTCGTCGTTGAGCAGGTAGTCGGACACATCCTTGAGCGCACGCGCGGTGGTTTCCTGGGTCGAACCCGACGGCGTCTGCACCAGCACGAACATCGTGCCCTGGTCTTCATCCGGCAGGAACGACTTCGGCAAGCGCATGAACAGCATGCCCACCGCCACGATCACCACCAGATAGATGATGAGCCAGCGGCCCGAGCGCTTGATCACGTGGTGCACGCCGCTATGGTACTTGTCGCGGCTCTTCTCGAAGGTCCGGTTGAACCAGCCGAAGAAGCCCTTCTTCACTTCGTGATGGCCCTTCGGAATCGGCTTGAGAATCGTCGCGCACAGTGCCGGTGTGAGAACCAGCGCGACCAGCACGGACAGCACCATCGCCGACACGATGGTCAGCGAGAACTGCCGGTAAATCGCACCCACCGAGCCGCCCGAGAACGCCACCGGCACGAACACCGCCGACAGCACGAGCGCCACGCCAACCAGCGCGCCGGTGATCTGATCCATGGCCTTGCGGGTCGCGTCGCGCGGCGAGAGCCCTTCTTCGGCCATCACCCGCTCGACGTTCTCCACCACCACGATCGCATCGTCCACCAGGAGACCAATGGCGAGCACCAGCCCGAACATCGACAGCACGTTGATCGAGAAGCCCACCGCGCTCATGATCGCGAACGTGCCCAGCAGCACCACCGGCACTGCGATCGTCGGAATCAACGTTGCGCGCAGGTTCTGCAGGAACAGGTACATGACCAGGAACACCAGCACGATACCTTCGAGCAGCGTCTTGACCACTTCCTCGATCGACAGGCGCACGAACGGCGTCGTGTCATACGGGTACTTCACGACGAGGCCGTGCGGGAAGTACTTCGACAGTTCCTGCACCTTCTCGCGCACTGCCTTCGCCGTCGACAGCGCGTTCGCACCGGTAGCGAGCTGAATACCGAAACCGGCAGTCGGCTGGCCGTTGTACTTGGTGTCGAAGTTGTAGTTTTCGCCGCCCAGCTCGATGCGCGCCACGTCCTTCAGCAGCACGCGCGAGCCGTCCTGGTTCACCTTCAGCAGGATGTTGCCGAACTGCTGCGGCGTCTGCAGCAGCGTCGCTTCGCTGATGGTGGCCTGCAGCGCCTGGCCAGGCACGGCCGGTGTGCCGCCGAGCGAACCGCCCGCCACCTGCACGTTCTGCGCTTCAAGCGCCGTCTGCACATCAACCGGCGTGAGGCCGAAGTTGGTGAGCTTGTTCGCGTCGAGCCAGATCCGCATGGCGTACTGCGAGCCGAACAGCGTGACCGTACCCACACCGTCGATCCGGCTCACCGGGTCTTCGATGTTCGAGGCGACGTAGTTCGCCAGGTCGTACTTGTTCATGCTGCCGTCTTCGGAGTTGAAGGCCAGCACGAGCAGGAAGCTGCTGCTCGATTTGGTAACCTTCGTCCCGAGCTGCTGCACGGCTTGCGGCAGCAGCGGCGTAGCGAGCTGCAGCTTGTTCTGCACCTGCACCTGCGCAATGTCAGGATTGGTGCCGGCTGCGAACGTCAGCGTGATGGTGGCCGTACCCGAATCGTCCGAGGTGGACGAGATGTACAGCAAGTGGTCAAGACCACTCATCTGCTGCTCGATCACCTGCGTGACGGTGTTTTCCACCGTCTTCGCCGATGCGCCCGGGTACGTTGCGCTGATCTGCACGGCCGGCGGAGCGATGGTCGGGTATTGCGCGATCGGCAGCGTGAAGATCGACGCGACACCCGCAAGCATCAGGATGATGGCGATCACCCATGCAAAGATCGGGCGATCAATAAAAAACTTTGCCATGAAACGGGCTCCCTGTTATTGCGCGCCCGATGCAGCAGAGGCTTGTGCCGTCTGAGCACCGCTGGCAGCCGGTGCGCCTTGAGCGGCGGCACTGGAGGCGGGAGTAGCAGGCAGTTGGGCTTCGACGGTCTTGACCTCCATGCCCGGACGTACCTTATCGGTACCCTGCACGATCACGCGGTCACCCGGGTTCAGGCCGCTGTCGACCACCCAGTTCGTACCGTACGTGCTCGAAGTCACGAGCTGGCGCACTGCAACCTTGTTGTCCGCACCCACGACGAGCGCGGTCGGCGTGCCCTTCTGGTCATGCGTAATGCCGATCTGCGGCACGACGATCGCCTTGTCGTTCACGCCTTCTTCAATGCGCGCGCGCACGAACATACCCGGCAGCAGCACGCCGTCCTTGTTCTGGAACAGCGCGCGCACGGTGACTGAACCGGTGCTCTGGTCGACCGTGACGTCGCTGAACTGCAGCTTGCCCTTCTCCGAATAGGTGCGGCCGTCTTCGAGGATCAGCGTGACCTTGGCGGCGTCCGGGCCCGACGTCTTCAAACGCCCTTCCTGGACTTCACGGCGCAGCTTGAGGCCGTCGAGGCTCGACTGCGTCAGGTCGACGTACATCGGGTCCAACTGCTGCACCGTCGACATCAGCGTGGCCGCGCTAGCCTGCACATAGGCGCCCGGCGTCACCTGCGAGATGCCGACCTGGCCGCTCACCGGCGAAACGACGTCCGTATAGCCGAGGTTGATCTGCGCGGTATCCACAGCAGCCTTGCCCGAGGCGACATCCGCCGCGGCCTGCCCTTCCGAAGCCACCGCGTTGTCGTAGTCCTGCTTGCTGACGGCGTTGGCCGCGACCAGCACCTTGTAGCGGTTGGCCTGGGCCGTGACCGACACGAGGTTGGCCTGAGCCTTGGCGAGCGTTGCCTTGGCGCTGTTCAACTGGGCGATATACGGCGCCGGATCGATCTTGTACAGGCGCTGGCCGGCCTTCACCTGGCTGCCTTCGGTGAATTCGCGGCGCAGCACGATGCCGTCCACCCGCGCGCGCACTTGCGCCACGAGGAAGGCATTGGTGCGGCCCGGCAGTTCGGTGACGACGGGCACGGAGGTCGGCTGCACAGTGACGATGCCGACTTCGGGGGTTTGTTGCGGCGGGGCCGATTGTTTTGGGCCGCACGCGGCCAGGAATACGGCGGCCGTCGCGGCACTGATTAAGCGAAATGGAACCCGTTCGACGCGCATGGAGCGACCTCTGTCAAGGCTGAGAGAATGAAAAAGTGCGCGCATCCCTACCCCGGGGACGACAGCGCACACATGCGTCTTGCGACGCGTGACCGGTAGCCCTGTGCCCAATGAAGCGAACGGGCAGAGCATTCCGACAGCAATGCGCCAACCCGGGCAATGCCGCACGGCGCCGCTTTTTTTAAGGCAACGCCAAGCTTTTTGAAAGACAACAGTGACGGATATTAACCGGTCGTCACGGCTTGGGCTATCCGATCGATGGGGTGCTATTATATATACATTCGCGTATGGATGTATAAGTGTGTTTCACTACGCTTACAGCCCTCACGCAGCAATAATTGTTTGCGAAACGCGCAACAATCAGAGCAATTGTGATGGGCCACGTTTAAAAGTGTCCGGGTAATCCCCCAATCAGGCAGGTCAGACGAATATGGTCAGAAGGACCAAAGAAGAGGCGCTGGAGACGCGCGCCAGCATCCTGGATGCCGCAGAAAGGGTCTTTTTCGAGAAGGGCGTGTCGCGCACTTCGCTGGCCGATATCGCCCAGGCCGCAGGCGTCACGCGCGGCGCGATCTACTGGCATTTCGCCAACAAGGGCGATCTCTTCACCGAGATGTTCGACCGCGTGCTGCTGCCGCTCGACGAACTGAAAGCCGCCTCCGTCAACCCGGAAGAGGCCGACCCGCTTGGGCGGCTGATCGATATCTGTACGCTTTGCCTGCGCGACACCGCGCTCGATCCGCGGCGGCGCCGCGTGTTCGACATCATCTTTCTAAAGTGTGAGTTCGTCGAAGAGATGGGCCCGGTGATGCTCCGCTATCAGAGCAACATGCGCGAGGCGCTCGAGAAGATCGGAACCGGTTTGCGCAACGCGATTTCCAAAGGCCAGATGCCCGCCGATCTCGACACCAAGCTGGCGGCCACCATGCTGCACGCGTTCGTCGGCGGGGCGCTGCGCGACATGCTGTTCCTGCCCGAGTCCATCGACTACAGCGTGCACGCGCACAAGATTGTGCAGGGCATTTTCGACGCGCTGCGGCTCAGTCCTGCGTTGCGGATCGGCGGTGCGCAGGGCAGCGAAGCATGACGCGGTGTGCCGCGGGCTCGCAGCCCGCGCTCAGCTCTGGGTAAACCAATGCGCCGCGTACAGCACCAGCGCAACCAGGAAGATCATCGCAGCCCACACCCAGTTCGGCATGACATGCGGCGTCGGTTCCCGATGCGACACGCTATGGGAGCGTGCCCCGAACAGCGTGCTGGTCGCACGCCCGGTCAGCGCGGAGCCGTGGTCGTGGGGGCGAACCCGGCGCGCCATCCCACCCAGGTTGATCGGCCGCAGGAACACATGCTGGCGGCGGCTGTTCGCACTGCGCACCTGGTTCGGCCCCTGGCCGTGCTTGGCCTGCACAACGGCGCAGAATTCGGTGAAGAAGTCATCGGCCAGTTCGTGCAGTGCGTTCTCCAACTGGCGCGTCGGCAGTTCGGCCAACGGTCCCGTCAAGGTGGCCCACACCGAATAATCGATCCGTGTGCTCGGGCCCTGATTCGGGCCCGTCTCATCCGGGCGCAGCGTCACATCGATCTGCCCGCGCAGTGAGCCCACGCCATCGGCGCGCGCCTTGAAATTGAGCGCGCGGTGTGTTGTCGCGTCCTGCTGCTCGGCATTTTTGGTGGCGACATGGGCGCGCACTTCGTAGCGGGCGCGCAACGGTCCGAGCGGCACAGTCAGCGTCAGCGCGTACTCGCCACGCGCAAGGCGGTTAAACGATTCGCAATTGTCGAGACTCGCGCGCAGCAACGCGATGTCCTGCAGCGCGTCCCAGACATCGGACGGTGCAAGTGCAATCCGTAACGCGTCGTTCAGTTCCATGGCTGCCTCCCCGATGAGCGCACGAGCCCGCGAGATCAGGATGTCTGATCGATACGGTCCACGCGCGACGCATAAAACGCCAGATACCCCTTGATCTGCCGGACCCCGTCGAGGGGGTTTTCATAGCACCAGACGGCGTTCTCGACCATGCCATCTTCAGTGCGCAGATGAAAGTACGACGCATCGCCCTTGAACGGGCAATGCGACGTATGGTTGGAGCGTTCGAGCCGCGCCATATTGACATCGCTGCGCGGAAAATAAAACACCTCGGGAAGGCCGGTCTCGGTGAGTGTGAGCGCGGCCTGCGTATCGGCCATCGTGACGCCCTGATGAATCACCCTGACACGGTGACGGTTGAGGGCGACGCCGATGCGATGACCGCCGGACGCCGTGCCGCCATGCGAGGCGGCGCCTGCGGCGGGGGACGCGGCGGGACTTTCGTCGGGCGTTGCGGCGGCGCTCATGTCACGGCTCCGTGTGCGATAAAAGCAGGCGGTTGATGCAGCAGTTCAGAAAACGGCTCAGGCAAGAAAAAAGCCACGGGAGACCCGTGGCTTCATTATCGGCCAATCTTCAGCCAAGCGCGTGACCTTCGCGCAACCGGCAAATAACGCTGATTACTGCGTATTCCAGTAGAACGCCGACTTTGCGCTGCCCGTGGCCGGCACGGTTACCGCTTTCTGCTGCTCGTCGCTCTTGTAGCGCGCATGCACCGTGTAGCGGCCGGGACGCAGCCTCACCAGCATGTATGGGCCGCGCGAGGTGGCCTGCAGGACATCGGCGCCGTGCGCGTCGACGATCTGCACGTGCACGTCAGCGAGGAAATCCGAACCGGGACCGGTAAAGCGCAGCGCCAGCGGCCAGTGATTTTGCGCGGCCTGCAGTGCGTGCGACTCGTCGCTGCCCACGCCGCCCGACACAAACGCCACTTCACCCTGATGCTGGATCTGCGGCATGCCGCCGCCGTTGGTGTTGCCGGCGCTGCTGTCCTCATTGGTGCTGCCGCCGGTCACGCCCGGCTGCTGCGCCCAGGCGCCGCCCGCGAGGCCTAGCGTCAACGCGGTGACGACCGCCGCAGCGACGAGCCGGCGCTGATTGCCTTGGATTTTCATTGCATCGCTCCTTGTTAGAGTCCTGATGGTGTACCGGCTAACACCTGCAACTGTCGTGCCCACTGGCTGGGTCTGAGCTCCACAGAAAGTCTCCGGCCGCCGCTGCCGCCCACTGCTGCGCTACCCAACGGGCGAGGCCGCTTCGGAAACCGGAATGCTGCCAGAAAGCGGGCACGATGCGAATGCAAGATGCCGGTCCGTCGGCAGTTTATGCAACGGACCAGCAAGTTTTACGTCAACCCCGATCAACCCAGATCGACCGGCACGAAAATCTGTGCGTTATCGCGCTGGATCAGCAGGGCGATGCTGTTACCCGCCTGCGAGATCATCTGCTTCAACTGGTCGACGCTCGACACCGGGCGGCCGTTGACCGCCAGAATCACGTCACCCGGCTGAATACCGGCGTTCTCGGCCGCGCCGCCCGACTGTTGCACCAGCAAGCCGTGCGAGACGGAAGCGTTGCTCTTTTCCTCCGGCGTGAGCGGCCGCACCGCGACGCCCAGACGCCCCTGGACCTGAGCCGGCGCATTGTCGTTCGACGCCACCTTGCTATCCGACATCGAGCCGATAGTCACCTTGATGTCCTTGCTCGACTTGTCGCGCCACACCGTTACGGTAGCCGTGCTGCCGGGCGCGATGCTGGCGATCTGCGCCGGCAGATCGGTCGAATCCGCGACCGGCGAGCCATTCACCGCAGTGATCACGTCGCCCGGTTGCAGACCGGCCTTGGCAGCCGGGCCGCCCGGATCGACCGAGCTCACCAGCGCACCGTTAGGCGTCGACATGCCAAACGAATTGGCGAGCGTCTGGTTCATGCCCTGCACCGCGACGCCGAGACGCCCGCGGCTCACGTGGCCGGTCTTGACCAGATCGTCCTTGACCTTGATCGCTTCGTTGATCGGAATCGCGAACGACAGGCCCTGGAAGCCGCCGGTCTGCGAGTAGATCATCGAGTTGATGCCGATCACTTCGCCCTGCAGGTTGAACAGCGGGCCGCCCGAGTTGCCGGGGTTGACCGGCACGTCGGTCTGGATGAACGGCGTGTAGTTCTCGTTAGGCAGCGAGCGCGACTTCGCGCTGATGATGCCCGAGGTCACGGTGTTGTCGAAACCGTACGGCGAACCGATGGCGACCACCCACTGACCGACCTTGCTCTGGTTCGGATCGCCGATCTTGACGGTCGGCAGGTTGGTCGCGTCGATCTTCAGCACCGCCACGTCCGACTGCTTGTCCGCGCCGACCACCTTGGCGCGGAATTCGCGCTTGTCGGTAAGCTTGACGGTGACCACGTTGGCGCCGTCGACGACGTGCGCGTTGGTCAGAATGTAGCCGTCGCTGCTGACAATGAAGCCCGAACCGAGGCTGGCGCTCGGCTGGTCGCCTTGATCGCCGCCGTCGCCGCCACCGCCCTGCATGCCCGGCATGTTGCCGAAGAAGTGGCGGTAGAACTGATAGAACGGATCGCTCGGATCGATCGGCAGTTGCTGCGCGTTGCCGCCGTTCTCGCCGCCGCCGCGCAGTGCCGTTTGCTTGACCACATGCTTGGCGCTGATGTTGACCACGGCCGGGCCATAGGTTTCGACGAGGCCGGAGAAATCGGGGATACCGGTTTTGGCGGCAGCCTCAGCAGGCATCATCGCGGCTTGCGCCGGCGAGATTACCTGGGGCGCCGGCACGTCGCGATGACCCGCCACATAGCCAGCGGACAAGGCGACGGCAACCGCGATGGCAACGGCGCTGCGGGACAGGGTTTTCGCATTCATCGTGTACTCCTGACAGGGGAGAAAGGCTTTGGGGATGGGATGAAGCGTAAGGCCTGTCTCTTAAAAGAGTCTTAAACAAGGGAACTCCGGCAAAACTGCCTGCTTTTCCCCGTCTCACGGGGCTCGCGCGCAACGCGAGGCCTGGGGATGCTCAAAACCGCACACTGACTTCCAGACCGCCTGCCGGCGCCTCGCCCAGCATCACACTCGCGCCGTGCTGAAGTGCGATGCGGCGCACGATGGCCAGTCCCAGCCCGCTGCCGGAGACGTCCGTGCGGGCACGGTCGGCGCCCGCGCCAACGCGGTAGAAGCGGTCGAACACGCGCTCGCGCTCGGCTGGCGGAATGCCCGGCCCGCTGTCGGCGATGCGCACCACCGGATGCCCTGCTTCGACCAGCAGGCTCACGTCCACGCGGCCGCCGGGCGGCGTGTATTTGGTTGCGTTGTCCACCAGATTGTTGAACATCACGCGTAGTGCATCGGCGTCGCCGATCACGGTGGCGGCCTCGCTCTTCTCCACGCCCAGATCGACACCGCGCTGCTGCGCGAGTGGCGCGTACGTCATCACGCAGTCTTCCAGAAGCGCGTGCAGATCGATCGCCTGGGTCTGCGTGTGGCCGTCCGGTTCGGAGCGCGCCAGCGCCAGCAACTGCTCGGCAAGACGCGTGGCGCGGGTGACGCCGGCCTGCAGATCGGTCAGCGCTTCGCGGCGTGTCGTGTCGTCTGCCGCGCGGGCGACCAGTTGCGTCTGGATCTGCACGGCAGCCAGCGGCGTGCGCAGTTCGTGCGCGGCGTCGGCGACGAAGGCCTTCTGCGTATCGAGCGCAGCGGCAAGACGCTGCAGCAGGCCGTTGAGCGCCCGCACCAGCGGCTGCACTTCGAGCGGTAAACGGCTGTCGGGCAATGGGTCGAGCGCTTCCGGATGGCGTGTTTCGAGCGCGCCGGTGACCCGGCGCAGCGGCCTGAGCCCGCGTCCGACCACCATCCAGACCGCCAGACCGAGCAGCGGCAGCAGCACGATCAACGGCCACAGGGTGCGCAACGCCACGTTGGCGGCAAGCCGGTTGCGCACGGAGACCGGCTGCGCGAGCTGCACGACGTTGTCGCCGACAATCGCGCCGTACACGCGCCAGTCGCCACGGTCGGTCTTCTCGGTCGAAAAACCCAGCTCGGCGCGCGGCGCGAGCGGTGCGCGCGGGTGCGAGTAGTACATCAGCACGCCGTTGCGGTTCCAGATCTGCAGCACGATGCCTTCGTCGCCGGTGTCGCGCGAGCCGAGCACCTGCGAGAACGGCTCGGACGGCAGCGCCTCGGCGATCTCCTGCAACTGGTAATCGAACAGTTCGTTGGCTTCGGCGAGCGCCTGGCGGTAAATCAGCCAGCCGGCGATGCCGACACCCAGCAACACGATGGCGAGCAGCCAGAACAGCAATTGACGGCGAATGGAACGCATCGGCTCAGGCGTCCTTCGCGATCATGTAGCCGAGGCCTCGCACGTTGCGGATCAGGTCGGCGCCGAGCTTCTTGCGCAGCGCGTGAATATAGACCTCGACGGTATTGCTGCCGATTTCCTCGCCCCAGCCATACATTTTTTCTTCGAGCTGGCTCTTCGACAACACGGCGCCCGGCCGCGCGATCAGCGCCTCGAGCAGGGCGAATTCGCGGGCGGACAGCGCGACCGGCGCGCCGGCAAGCGTGACCTGGTGCGAGGCGGGGTCGAGCGTGAGCGCGCCGTGGCGGATCGTCGAATCGCTGCGGCCGGACTGGCGGCGGATCAGCGCGCGCATGCGGGCGCCGAGTTCGTCGAGATCGAAAGGTTTGACAAGATAGTCGTCAGCCCCGGCGTCGAGCCCCTTCACGCGGTCCGCGACCGCATCACGAGCCGTGACGATCAGCACCGGCAGCGTATGGCCACGCGCGCGCAGCGTGCGCAGCACATCGAGGCCGTCGCGCTTGGGCAGGCCCAGGTCGAGCAGGACCAGATCGTAAGGCTCGCCGCCGGCCGCGCTGAGCGCCGCTTCGCCGTCTTCCACCCAGTCCACCGCGAAGCCTTCGCCACGGAGCGCCTTGCGCACGCCCTCGGCGATCATCCGGTCGTCTTCGACTAGCAATATGCGCATGACTCTACGATTCCGAAACATTCATGATGCCGCATTCTAGCGCCCGTCCAGGGCGCGTGCGTCCGGGTGCCCGCCAATTGCTGCAGGTGCGCTGCAATTTCACCGCATCGCCGCGGCATGTCTCTACAATGAGCGCTTTTGCGTAGCGCGCTCATGTGGCCCCGATCCGGGGCGCCGCGACGCGACTCGCACAAGAGGTGGCGGCGCACTCGCGCAGGACGATCAAGGTTCGCTGCGCGCGGCCGTTACACCGCTTGATGCCCTACATGAGCATGGCGCGCCGCGCGCCTTGCTTCAGCACGTGACTCTTTGGTTTTCTGGCCCGTTCATGACGCCCGTCTTTCTGTCTTCACTCATTCGCCGCCTCGCGCCGCGCGCTGCTTCGTCCGCTCCATTTGCCGTCGCTGCATCCGCTGCCCCATCTGTATCTTCGGTACCCGCCAAACCATCTGACCCGATGCCGCGCCGTACCGCGCCGGGCACCGCCGCGAAGCGCGCTCCGCTAGGCGCCGCGGCCGTGCTGCTGGCCGGCGCCGCCCTCGCCTGCGCCGCGCCGGCACAAGCCCGCATCAAGGCCAAGCACCCTTCGGTCAACGTCAGCACGGTGCTGCCGGCTGCGGTCATGGCGGGACTGGCGCGCGCCCATGTGCCGCTGTCCAACATCAGCGTGGTGGTGGAGAAAGTCGGCGATCGCACGCCGATCGTCGCGCTCAACGCCGGCAAGCCGATGATGCCGGCCTCGACGATGAAGCTCGTCACCACCTACTCGGGGCTGTCGATCCTCGGCCCCGACTATCGCTGGCGCACCAGCGCCTACGCGGACGGCAATCTCGACGCCAACGGCATCCTGCACGGCAATCTGTACATTCAGGGCACCGGCGACCCGAAGCTGGTGCCGGAAGAGCTGATCGACCTCGTGGAGAAAATCCGCAAGGCCGGCATCAACGGCATTGACGGCGCACTGGTGCTCGACAAGCGCTATTTCGATCCGTCCACGCGCGACCTGCCGCCGTTCGACGACGATGCCACCGCCCCCTACAACGTCGGCCCCGATCCGCTGCTGTACGCTTTCAAGTCGCTGTCGTTCACGTTGACGCCCTCGACTGACGGCCGCGTCGCCGTGGATGTGCTGCCTGCGCTCGCGCAACTGCAGATCGACAACCAGTTGCACGCAACCGGCGGCCCCTGCCGTGGCGAGCTGCCCACGCCGGCAGTGACGCCGCAGCCGAACGGCACGGTGATCGCCTCGTTTACCGGCGACGACCCCGAACGCTGCGGGCCGCGCACACTCAACGTCGCGGTGCTCGATCACTCGGCGTTCTTCGCGGGCGGCTTCCTCGCGCTGTGGCAGCAGAACGGCGGCACCTTTACGGGCGCCACCCGCGAAGGGCCGGTGCCGGTCGAAGCGCGCCTGATCGCCACGCACCAGGGGCCGCCGTTGTCGGACATCGTTCACGACATCAACAAGTTCAGCAACAACACGATGGCGCGCAACCTGTTCCTGACGATCGGCGCAGTCACCAGCAAGCCGCCGGCGACGCCGGAGAAATCCGCCAGCGCAATCGAAGCGTTTCTGCAGAGAAGCGGCCTGAACATGGAGTACCTGTCGCTCGACAACGGCTCGGGCCTGTCGCGCGACGAGCACATCACGGCGCTCTCGCTGGCCGATCTGTTGCAGGCGGCCAACGCGAGCCCGGTCGCCCAGGTGTTTGTCGATTCGCTGCCGGTGGCGGGCGTCGACGGCACCATGCGCAACCGGCTCACCTCGCAGCCGGTCGGCGGTAATGCGCACATCAAGACCGGCACACTGCGCGACGTGCGCGCGATCGCCGGCTACGTGGCCTCCGCCGACGGCGTCAGTTACATCGTCGTCAGCATCATCAACGATCCGCACTCGGAGGCGGCGCGCGCCGCGCATGATGCGCTGCTCGAATGGGTCTACCAGGGTCCGTCCCAACCGATGCAGGAAGTCGCCGAACAACCGCGCGCCAAGCCCAGGAAAAACCCGCACAAACGCAGCGAGCATTGAGGATTCCTTCTAGCGAAGCCATGCGCGACAAGCCGCAGAGCGTGTACGCTTGCGGGCAGTGTTTGAAGCGCATGTCAAATCCGCTGAGGCGTGCCTAAGCCGCGCGCCCCCCGGCGACGGCGTTGCGCATTCAAACAATAAAGACAACGCTCGCTGCGGCATTCGCAGCGCTCAGGGACCACGGAGGAAGACGCCCATGCAATTCGATGCCGAATTGCTGCTGCTCGCCATGGCGCCCGTCTTCCTCGCATGTATTGGCTGGGAGGCGTGGCACCTGCGTCGCACGCGCCCGCAAGCAGGCCTGTATAGCTGGCCCGACACGCTTTGCAACGCCGCGCTCGCACTGATGCAGCAGGCCGCCGACAAGCTCGCGTGGCTCGCCATCATCCCCGTTTATGCATATTGCTTCGACCACTTCCGGGTCTACACGTGGCACGCCGGATGGGTGTCGTTCGTCGTGCTATTCGTCGCGCAGGATCTGCTCTACTACGTATTTCACCGCTGCAGCCACCGGGTGCGCTGGTTGTGGGCGGCGCATGTGGTGCACCACTCGTCGGAACGGATGAATTTTTCGACAGCGTTTCGCCAGAGCCTGATGTACCCGATTGCCGGCATGTGGGTGTTCTGGATTCCGCTCGCCGTGCTCGGCTTTCCGCCGAAGCAGATCGTCGCCATCGTGCTGATCAATCTCGGCTTTCAGTTTTTCGTCCATACCCAGGCCATCGGCAAGCTCGGCTGGCTCGAATACGTCTTGAACACGCCGTCGATCCATCGCGTTCATCACGCCCGTAACGACCGCTATATCGACCGCAATTACGCCGGCGTGCTGGTGATCTGGGACCGCCTGTTCGGCAGCTACGTGGAAGAGGATGCACACGATGCCCCGGTCTACGGCATCGTCGAGCCGCTCCATACCTACAACCCGGTGAAGGCGACGTTTCACGAATGGGCGTCGATGGGCGCCGATTTCCTGCGCGTGCCGGGATGGCGCAACAAGCTGCGCGCGCTGTTCGCGCCGCCGGCGTGGGCCGCCGCGTATCACGCCGCCTATCATGCCGCGTGCGCCGAGCAGGCTAGCGGCCTCAGCCTGCATAAATGCGCGGATGAGCGCCCAGACGAACCCGCAGGTGCATCGGCAAACCACTCGGCGGCGTTTGAAACACCGCGCAGATCGGGGAAGATTCTGTAAGCTGTCGTCACGCCGCCGAAGCGGCGGGCGCCGCCTGCATCACATGGCAAAAAAGGCCACACATACGAGGAGATGAAATCAACATGAAACAACAGGGAATGAAACAACGCGCTGTGGTGCGCCTCACGCAAGTTGCGATCGCCAGCGCAGCCTTCGCCATGCTTGCAGCCTGCGGCGGCGGCAGCAGCAATAGCAGCAGCTCGAGCAGCAGCACGCCGGCGGGCGGTGTGAACCTGCAGGTCGTCTCGTTCGGCGACAGCCTCTCGGATGTGGGCACGTATTCGCCGGTCATCGCGGCGGACTTCGGTGGCGGCCGCTTCACGACCAACCCGGGTGAAATATGGACGCAAAAGGTCGCGGAATACTACGGCGGCACGCTGACGCCGGCGTACCTCGGCGGCTTCGGCCAGCCGCTCGCCGCAGCAGGCGGCCTCGGCTATGCACAGGGCGGCTCGGACGTCGTCAACGCGCAAGGTGAAGGCTGGGCGCCTAACAACGCGGCTGCCACGACGGTGCCGGTCGTGACCCAGGTGGCGAACTATCTGGGCGCGCATACGAGCTTCAACGCGAATCAGCTCGTACTGGTGAACGGCGGCGCGAACGATATCTTCCAGTTTGCGACGACCGCCAATCTGACGGCGCTCGCCACCGCGCTGCAGACGGTATACCCGAAAGAAGTGCTGGCCGGCACGCTGCCGAACACGCAGGCAGGCCAGGTCGAGTTCATCGCCGGCTACCTGCAGCAGTTGTCCAACCCGCAGGTCGCGCAGGCCGCCGCCGCGCTCGCCGCGCAAGTCCAGACCATCGTCAGCTCGGGCGCAACCCACGTGGTCGTGTCGACGGTGCCGGACATCGGCAATACGCCGCTTGGCGTCGCGGCCAACGCGTCCACGGCTGGCTCGGCTGCCCTGCTCTCGGGAGTGACCGCAGCGTACAACGGCATCCTGGTCCAGCAACTGACAAGCCTCGGCCTGCTGGCATCCGGCAAGGTGATCGTGGCCGATGCGTTCACGTGGCTGGATCAGCAATTGCCGAACTACCAGTCGCTCGGCTTCACCGTGTCGAACACCGGCACGGCGTGTAACCTGAGCGCGATGGTGGCCAACGCAACCGCCTATGCGACTGCCAACCCGAGTGCAACGAACGGCCTGACGGCAGCGGAGTATGGCGCCCAGTTCGGCTCGTCGCTGTTCTGCTCGCCGCAGACCTACACGGTGGCCGGCGCCGACCAGACCTATATGTTCGCGGACTCGGTCCACCCGAGCACGCACACGCACGCCTTGTTCGCGCAGTACGTCGAGCAGCAAATCGCGGCGACGGGTCTGGGCAAGTAACTAACGGTGACGCAGCGGATCGAAGGGTCCGCCGTTTTACCTGTGCGGTGATGAAAGGCCCGGCTGGGGTTAGCCGGGCCTTTTTATTGATGGTGCGCGGGCGTTCGAACCCGATCCTACCGCTGCGCTTCGAACGCCGCGGCCGCCCGGCCGAGCCGGTCGTTTACCGCGATCCATTCAATCGTATCCGGCAGCTTCTCGATCAGGATGCGTGTCACGTTCGCCCGGTCGAGTGCACGCAGCAAACTGTAGAGTTCGCGCGCGTATGCATGGGGATCTTCGGGCGCCGCCACGAAGTGCACGCCATCGGCATCGGCCCAGCGGCCGGCGCGCGACACGCGGGCCACCAGTGCGACGCGCTCGTTCGGCTCGCGCGCCGCCAGCAAAGGCTCCAGCGCTTCGAACGGCAGCAGCGCAAGCGGCGTGCGCGGCGCGTAGTGTGCCTTGAGCGTGCCCGATGCCCGCGGCGCCGTGGCATCCGAGCCGTCCGGCAGACGCGGCGCCTCGCCGAGCACTTCGGCAATATCCTGCGGCGTCACGCGCCCCGGACGCAGCAGCGCCGGAAAACCGCGCGACAGATCGAGAATGGTCGATTCGATGCCGACATCCGACGAGCCGCCGTCGAGCACATGGATCGTGCCGCCGAATTCGTCGCGCACATGTTGCGCCGTGGTCGGGCTGACATGGCCGAAACGGTTGGCCGACGGCGCGGCCACCCCGCCGTGTCCGCCACGCAAGGCGCTGAATGCATCGAGCAGCGCCTGCGCCACAGGGTGCGACGGGCAGCGCAACCCCACCGAGTCCTGTCCGCCGCTCACCGCGGCGGGAATGTGCGCGGCGCGCTTGAGAATCAGCGTGAGCGGACCGGGCCAGAAAGCATCGATCAGCCGCAGCGCTTCCGGCGGCAACTGTTCGGCCCAATAACCCGGATCGCCGTGCGGCGCGAGGTGCACGATCACCGGATGATTCGTCGGCCGCCCTTTGGCCGCGTAAATGCGCGCCACCGCATCCGGGCTCTGGGCGTCGCCGCCCAGGCCGTAGACGGTTTCAGTCGGGAACGCGACCAGTTCGCCTGCGTCGAGCAGCGCGGCGGCGTGCTCGATCTGCGCGGCGTTCACCGGCGCGTCATCCGGCAAGCGCGGCGAATCCAGCGCGCCACTGTCAGCAGGTTTGGTTTGATCCGGCATGATGACTGGCGCGTCAGCCCTTCAGGATATGCAGGAGGCGAGCGCAGTCGCGCGCGGCGGTGCGGGCTTCATCGAGGGTCGCGGCGGTGAAGTTCACGTGACCCATCTTGCGGCCGGGCCGTGCTTCTTCCTTGCCGTAAAGATGCAGCCGTGCGGCCGGCATCGCCGCTACCTCATGCCATGGCGGCGTAACCGCCGCATGCTTGCCCCCGTCCGGGAACCAGATATCGCCGAGGATGTTCAGCATCACCGCCGGCGAGTGCTGGCGCGTATCGCCGAGCGGCATGCCGGTCATCGCCCGGACCTGCTGCTCAAACTGGCTGGTGGCGCAGGCATCGACCGTGTAGTGGCCGGAATTGTGCGGCCGCGGCGCCATTTCGTTGGCGACCATCGTGCCGTCTTCCAGAATGAAGAACTCGACGCACAACACGCCGATATAACCGAGCTTGTCGGCAATCCGCAGCGCGGCCTGCTGAGCCTGGCCGACCAGGGTCGGGCTCGCGTCCGGCGCGGGCACGATGGTGTGCGAAAGCACGCCGTCGCGGTGAGTATTCTGGGCAAGCGGATAGACCACCGAAGTTCCGTTCGTGCCACGTGCAACCAGCGCCGACACCTCGAACTTCAGCGGCAGGCGTTTTTCCAGCACGCACGGCACGCCGCCGAGCGAGGCATGCGCCTCGCGCACTTCCTCGGCGTTACGCACGCTCACCTGGCCCTTGCCGTCATAGCCCAGGCGTGCGGTCTTCAGAATGCCGGGCAGCACGGCACCGAGGGTGGCGTCGTCAATGGCGGCGAGCGCATCCGACGATTCGATCACCACGTGCGGCGCCACCGGAACGCCTGATTCGACAATAAAGCGCTTTTCGGCGATGCGGTCCTGCGCCACGGCCACACAACGGCCGGCCGGGCTCACGAAGGTGGTGCGGGCGAGAAAATCGAGGCTCGCGGCCGGCACGTTCTCGAATTCCGTCGAAACCGCCGCGCACAGGCGCGCGAGTTCGGTGAGCGAGGCTTCGTCGTCGTACGCGGCGCGCAGGTGGCGGTCCGCCACGGCGCCGGCCGGACTGGTTTCGTCCGGATCGAGCACGGCGACGCGATAGCCCATCGCCTGGGCGGCGAAGCAGAACATGCGGCCGAGCTGGCCGCCACCCACCATGCCAAGCCATGCGCCGGGCATAATCGGTGAAACCGGTGTGTTGTCTGGGTTCATCTCAGTGGTCGGTCACGGCTGGCGCACATCGCTGCGCGCCGCGCCGGGGGTCAGGCAATGGACAGCAGTCCCAATCGCGAATCACGCCAATCAGGCCCAATCACGCTCAATCACGTTCATTCGGGCCGTTATCGGGCCTTCATGGACGCGCTTACAGCGCGGGCAAAACCATCGCGTGCGCGGCTTCGTTCTGGCGAACGCGGAACGCTGCGAGCAGGTTCGCATACTCGGTCGAGGTCACGCTCAGAATCGACACCGCGAACAGCGCCGCATTGGCCGCGCCCGCTTCGCCGATCGCAAACGTCGCGACCGGCACGCCCTTGGGCATCTGCACGATCGAATGCAGCGAATCGACGCCCTTCAGATACTTGCTCGCCACCGGCACGCCGAGCACCGGCACGGTGGTCTTGGCGGCCAGCATGCCAGGCAGGTGCGCGGCGCCGCCTGCGCCCGCGATGATCGCGCGCAGGCCGCGCTCGCGCGCCGCCTCGGCATACGCGAACATCTCATCGGGCATCCGGTGTGCGGACACGACCTTCGCTTCATACGGTACGCCGAATTCCTGCAGGATCGCAACGGCGTGCTTCATGACTTCCCAGTCGGAACTGGACCCCATCAGCACGCCGACCAGCGGCGCAGCGTGCGTATGGGCTGTCTGTGCTGCCTGGGCAGTCTGGACTTGGCTCATCTCTCGGACTTCCTCATCTTCCTAATCGGCTTTTGCGGCCTTAAGCGAGCTTCTGCCCGGTCAGGCGCTCGAGCGCTTCCTGATACTTCGCGGCCGTCTTCGTGACGACCTCGTCCGGCAGCTTAGGCGCCGGCGGCTCTTTCTTCCACGACTGGGTTTCCAGCCAGTCGCGCACGAACTGCTTGTCGAACGACGGCGGGTTGGTGCCCACCTGGTACTCGTCGGCCGGCCAGAAGCGCGACGAATCCGCCGTCAGCGCTTCGTCCATCAGGTACAGCTTGCCGTGATTGTCCAGACCGAATTCGAACTTGGTGTCGGCAATGATGATGCCGCGGGTTGCCGCGTAGTCCGCCGCTTCCTTGTACAGCTTGATCGAGATGTCGCGGATCGTGGCCGACAGTTCGGTGCCGATGCGGCGTTCCATCTCGTTGTAGGTGATGTTCTCGTCGTGGTGGCCCATTTCGGCCTTGGCTGCCGGCGTGAAGATCGGCTCGGGCAGCTTTTGCGCATTTTGCAGGCCCGGCGGCAGCTCGACGCCACACACGGCGCCGGTGGCCTGGTAGTCTTTCCAGCCGCTGCCGGCCAGGTAGCCGCGCACCACGGCTTCGACGAGGATCGGCTCGAGGCGCTTCACCACCACGGCGCGGCCCTTCACCTGCTCGGCTTCGTCAGCCGCCACCACCGATTCCGGCGTCACGCCGGTGAGGTGATTCGGCACGATGTGCTTGAGCTTGTCGAACCAGAAATTGGCCATCTGGTTCAGCACGCGACCCTTGTTCGGAATCGGCTCGCCCATGATGACGTCGAACGCCGACAGACGGTCGGTGGTGACAATCAGCAACTGGTCGTTGCCCACCGCATAGTTGTCGCGGACCTTGCCGCGGCCGAGCAGCGGCAGCGAGCGGAGCGTGGATTCGTAGAGGGTAGACATCGTCGTAGTTCGCTAAAAGTGGGGCAAAAAATAAGACCGGAACAAAAGGGAAACGCCGTTCCCCCTATGATGCGGGAACGGCGAGACTGGCTGCAACCTGGCCGGATGGCCAGGTCCGCGCGCGGCTGCCGCGCGGGTACTGCCTGTTTAGCGGACGACCTGTGCGAGGCTGCCCGACTTGTACTTCTCCGCAATTTTATCAAGCGAAACGGGCTTGATCTTGCCGGCCTGGCCTTCCGCGCCAAAAGCGACGAAACGGTCCACGCAGATCTTCCTGGCCGCTTCGCGCGCCGGCTTCAGATAATCGCGCGGGTCGAACTTGCCCGGATTTTCCGCCATGTAGCGGCGGATCGCACCGGTGATCGCCAGACGCAGGTCAGTGTCGATATTAACCTTGCGCACGCCGTGCTTGATCCCTTCCTGGATTTCCTCGACCGGCACGCCGTAGGTTTCCTTCATGTCGCCGCCGAATTCGCGGATTTCCGCGAGCAATTCCTGCGGCACCGAGGACGAACCGTGCATCACCAGGTGGGTGTTCGGAATGCGCTGGTGAATTTCCTTGATGCGCTGGATCGACAGAATGTCGCCCGTGGGCTTCTTGCTGAATTTGTACGCACCGTGTGACGTGCCGATGGCGATGGCCAGCGCGTCGCACTGCGTCAGCTTGACGAAGTCGGCGGCCTGCTCCGGATCGGTCAGCAGCTGCTCGCGCGTCATGGTGCCTTCCGCGCCGTGGCCGTCTTCCTTGTCGCCCTTCATGGTTTCCAGCGAACCCAGCACGCCGAGCTCCGCTTCCACCGTCACGCCGATCGAGTGCGCCGCTTCGACGACCTTGCGCGACACGTCGACGTTGTACTCGTACGAAGCGACCGTCTTGCCGTCAGCCTCGAGCGAGCCGTCCATCATCACGCTGGTGAAGCCGCTGCGGATTGCCGCCATGCACACGGCCGGCGACTGCCCGTGATCCTGGTGCATCACGACCGGAATGTGCGGATACGACTCAATGGCCGCTTCGATCAGATGGCGCAGGAACGGTTCGCCCGCGTACTTCCGCGCGCCAGCCGAAGCCTGCATGATCACCGGGGCGCCGACCTGATCCGCCGCCGCCATGATGGCCTGCACCTGCTCCAGATTGTTCACGTTGAATGCCGGCAAGCCATAACCGTTTTCGGCGGCATGGTCCAGCAATTGACGCATTGATACGAGAGGCATGCTTTACTCCTTAGATTGAAACGAATCCTGTGCCGTCGGCATCTATTTTTGCAATTTTATCGCGAAGCAAACCGCATACCCGTAGGCAGCAGGCTCGAAGCCCGCCCGAAGGCTGCCCGATAAACCTGCGCACCGCCTCTCGCGGGGTGGTGCGGTTGCTTCGCCGTGCCGATCCTAAGCAGTTCTGTTGCCGATCAATACGGTTCGCCGACCCGTACGATCTTCAGCGTGTTCGTTCCGCCGGCCTGACCCATCGGCTCGCCGACGGTCAGCACAACCATGTCGCCGCGCGACGCGTAGCCCTTGCTCACCACCGTCTCCAGCGCCTGCTGCAGCGCGGTGTCGCGGTCGCTGCTGGTATCGAGATGCAGCGACGTGACGTTGCGGTAGATCGCCATGGCGCGCTCGCTGCCCACCCGCGGCGTGAGCGCGAAGATCGGCACATGGGTCCAGTGACGCGACATCCACAGCGCGGTCGAACCCGACTCCGTCAACGCCACAATCGCCTTGGCGCCGAGGTGGAATGCCGTGAACAGCGCGCCCATCGCAATCGACTGGTCGATGCGGGTGAACGTGCGGTCGAGGAAATCCTTGTCCAGCTCCGACTGCTCCGACTTTTCCGCTTCGACGCAGATCGCCGCCATGGTTTCGATGGTCTGCACCGGGTACTTGCCGGCGGCGGACTCGGCCGACAGCATCACCGCGTCCGTGCCGTCCAGCACCGCATTGGCGACGTCCGAGACTTCCGCGCGGGTCGGCACCGGCGCGTAGATCATCGACTCCATCATCTGTGTGGCGGTAATCACAAACTTGTTCGATTCGCGTGCCATACGAATCATGCGCTTTTGCAGCGCCGGAACTGCGGCATTCCCCACTTCCACGGCCAGATCGCCGCGCGCAACCATGATGCCGTCGGACGCGTCGAGGATACCTTGCAGCGCCGGAATCGCCTCGGCGCGCTCGATCTTGGCGATCATCTTCGGCTTGATGCCATAGGGCGCGCCGGCAATGTTGGCGAGCTGGCGGGCCATTTCCATGTCGGTGGCGTTTTTCGGGAACGACACCGCGACATAGTCCACGCCCAGCGACATCGCCGTGCGGATGTCTTCCATGTCCTTCGCTGTGAGCGCCGGCGCCGTCAGGCCGCCGCCCTGGCGGTTGATACCCTTGTTGTTCGACAGGTCGCCGCCGATCTTCACGGTGGTGTGAATCTCGCTGCCCAGCACGCGCACGACGTCGAGCACGATCAGACCGTCGTTGAGCAGCAGCACGTCGCCCGGTTTCAGGTCGCGCGGCAGGTCTTTATAGTCGAGACCGACGCGATCGTCGTTGCCGAGTTCGCATTCGGCATCGAGGATGAACGCGTTGCCGGGAACGAGCGTGGTCTTGCCGTTTTCAAACCTGCCGACCCGGATCTTCGGGCCTTGCAGATCAGCCATGATGGCAACTTCACGGCCCGCCTGGCGGGCCGCTTCGCGCACATATTCGGCGCGCTGGCGGTGATCGTCGGCCGTGCCGTGCGAGAAATTGAGGCGCACCACATCGAGCCCCGCCTTAATCATTTGCAGCAGGATTTCGGGCGTGCTGGAAGCCGGGCCGATGGTGGCGACAATCTTGGTGGCGCGATGCATGAGTCTCCTCGTCTGGATGGGATCGCTGGAAAGAGCGCTGCGAGTCGGGTGCGGAGGCTGCGCACCGAAGGATGCTGCCAGGGGCTGCGCGCCGGTTGAAACCAGCGTCGCTTTATGGGGTGAAGCGGTGTTCGACACCGGCGTACGCGACGCCAGCGGTGCTGCGGGTGCTACGGTCGTACCGCTGCGGGGTTCTGCGTGCGGTGCGGCGGCATGCCCGGCGGGCAAGCCTGCAACCGACTCAGTGGTCAACTCCGCGAGCGCCACGGGTGATCCGGATGCTTCGTGTGCTTCGTATGCGTGGGATAGTGCGCCGCCGGCATGACCGGCGGGTGAAACCTTGGGAACCGCTTGCTGCGGTGTCCCGCTGGAGCCTGCTACGCGCTCCTCCGTCTTGACTGCCTGCGCCGCGGTGCGTGCCGCAAGCTCAGTGGCCGCTTTGGCCGCCGAGGCGGCCTTGTCCGCGTTGGCCGCTGAGGCGGCCTTGCCCGCCCTGGCGGCAGATGCCGCGGTAGCTGCGGTCTTGCCGGCCGGCGACTTCACGCGCGTCTTTGCAGTCTTGGCCGAGGGGGAGCGCGTTGTCACATTAAGCCCGCGATTCCAGGACTTCAACTGCCGGCAGCTTCTTGCCCTCGAGGAATTCGAGGAAGGCGCCGCCGCCCGTCGAGATATAGCTCACCTTGTCGTGGATGCCGTACTTGGCGATGGCCGCGAGCGTATCGCCGCCGCCTGCAATCGAGAACGCCGGCGACTTGGCGATGGCGTCCGCCAGCGTCTTCGTGCCGTTGCCGAACTGGTCGAATTCGAACACGCCGACCGGGCCGTTCCAGACAATCGTGCCGGCCTTTTCCAGTTGCGCCGCCAATGCCTTGGCGGTTTCAGGTCCGATGTCGAGGATCAGGTCGTCGTCCTCTACGTCGGCCACGGCCTTGACTTCGGCCTTGGCGGTCGGCGAGAACTCCTTGGCCGTGACCACGTCGGTCGGGATGGGCACCGAGGCGCCGCGTGCCTTCGCCTGGTCGATGATGGCCTTCGCTTCGTTCACCAGATCAGCTTCGGCGAGCGACTTGCCGATCTTCAGACCGGCCGCCAGCATGAACGTGTTGGCGATGCCGCCGCCCACGATCAGTTGATCGACCTTCTCGGCCAGCGACTTGAGGATGGTCAGCTTGGTGGACACCTTCGAGCCGGCGACGATCGCCACCAGCGGGCGCTTCGGCGCGCCGAGCGCGCTGCCGAGCGCGTCGAGCTCAGCCGCGAGCAGCGGGCCTGCGCAAGCGACGGGCGCGTACTTCGCAATGCCGTGGGTGGTGGCTTCGGCGCGGTGGGCGGTGCCGAATGCGTCGTTCACGTAGACGTCGCAGAGCTTCGCCATCTTTTGCGCGAGCTCGTCGGAATCCTTCTTTTCGCCCTTGTTGACGCGGCAGTTTTCGAGCAGCACGACCTGGCCGGGCGCGACGTTCACGCCGTTTTCGACCCAGTTCGCCACCAGCGGCACGTCACGGCCGAGCAGTTCAGCCAGCCGCTTCGCGACCGGCGCGAGCGAGTCTTCCGGCTTGAATTCGCCTTCCGTGGGACGGCCCAGGTGCGACGTGACCATCACGGCGGCGCCGGCGTCGAGCGCAGCCTTGATGGCCGGCACGGAGGCGCGGATACGGGTGTCTTCGGTGATGTTGCCTTGATCGTCCTGCGGAACGTTCAGGTCGGCGCGGATAAACACGCGTTTGCCGGACAGCTTGCCTTCGGAGATCAGATCGGAGAGACGCAATACCTGGTTCATGAGCGATTTGCGAGTTGATTGGAAGGCGGTGACGGACAGCGCGCGAACAGCCTCCGCTCAGGAGCCCCGCTGGGGTGGCCCCGCGAACAGGCCCGACGGCATCTGTCGCAGCGTCGCGCAGTGATCCGGAAGCCGTCCATTTTAACCGATCCCCACCCCGCCATGCCTCGCGCCGAGGCGAATGTCCCGTATTTGGGAGATGTATCGCGCATGCTGCAATGCAACATGCCGCCCGGGGGTGCGGCCAAATGCCCGTTCCTTGTGCAAAAGACGTTAAAATAATGGTCTTCGCCGCTTGCCGGGTATCTTTGTACGGCCTTGCGCAACCCTTCATAACGCACCGCTGGAGAATCGTATGTCAATGGCCGACCGCGACGGCAAGATCTGGATGGATGGCAAGCTCATCGACTGGCGCGACGCCAAGATCCACGTCCTCACTCATACGCTGCACTACGGCATGGGCGTTTTCGAAGGCGTGCGGGCCTACCAGACGGCTGACGGCGGCACCGCCATTTTTCGTCTGCAGGAACACACCAAGCGCCTCTTGAACTCGGCCAAGATTTTCCAGATGGACGTGCCGTTCGACCATGAAACGCTCGCCGCCGCGCAGCGCGAAGTGGTGCGTGAAAACAAGCTCGAATCCTGCTATCTGCGCCCGATCATCTGGGTCGGCTCGGAAAAGCTCGGCGTGTCGGCCAAGGGCAACACGATCCACGTGGCCATCGCCGCATGGCCGTGGGGCGCCTATCTTGGCGAAGACGGCCTGAAAAAGGGCATCCGCGTGAAGACCTCGTCGTTCACCCGCCACCATGTGAACGTGTCCATGGTGCGCGCCAAGGCCTCGGGCTGGTACGTGAACTCGATTCTCGCCAACCAGGAAGCCACCGCCGACGGCTACGACGAAGCACTGCTGCTCGACGTGGACGGCTATGTGTCGGAAGGCTCGGGCGAGAACTTCTTCCTCGTGAACAACGGCAAGCTGTACACGCCGGACCTGTCGTCGTGCCTCGACGGCATCACGCGCGACACGGTTATCACGCTCGCCAAGGACGCCGGCATTGAAGTGATCGAGAAGCGCATCACGCGCGACGAGGTCTACACCTGCGACGAAGCGTTCTTCACCGGCACCGCCGCCGAAGTTACGCCGATCCGCGAACTCGATAACCGCACGATCGGCTCGGGCGCGCGCGGTCCGATCACGGAAAAGCTGCAAAGCGGCTTCTTCGACATCGTCAACGGCAAGAGCGAGAAGTACGCGCACTGGCTGACCAAGATCTGAATCTGAAATTAAAGCGGGCCGCCCACGTGGCGCGCCCGCGCCCTGTCTCCACAGAGAAAGCCCCATGAGCGAAATCAAGGAAATGCCGCTGGTCGAACTGTCGGCAAAAGACCTGCCCGCCTACTGTCCGAACCCGTCGATGGCACGCTGGAGCGCCCATCCGCGCGTGTTTATCGACGTCACGCACGGCGAAGCGCGCTGCCCGTACTGCGGCACGCGCTACAAGCTGCGTGACGGCGAAGTGGTCAGAGGCCACTGAAAGCCGCTCTCCGGCTGGGCACGCCCACCACCATCCGGCCGCATGCTGGGCGCGGCGCCATCTGTACCGGCGCCGCGCGCGGGCATGTGGCCGCTTCCCTTTTAAAACCTGAACGCCGCACGCCGATGCGTGCGGCGCGTTCTTTCGACACCGGAAACCCACCCTGATGCGTCGCGCGTTGGTTATCGCACCGAACTGGATCGGTGACGCATTGATGGCGCAGCCTTTGTTCTCGCGCCTCGTCAAACTGCATCCGCGCATCGCGATCGACGCGGTTGCGCCCACGTGGGTCGCGCCCGTGCTGGAGCGCATGCCCGAAATCCGCGACGTCTATGCGACGGATCTCGCGCACGGCAAGCTGCAGATGCTGCGCCGCTGGCAGCTTTCGAGCGACCTTCGCGAGGTCGGCTACGACGCGGCCTATGTGCTGCCGAATTCGCTGAAATCAGCGCTGATTCCGTGGATGGCGGGTATTCCGCTGCGCATCGGCTATACCGGCGAAAGCCGCTACGGCCTGCTAAACGTACGCCATGCGAATCCGCGCAAGGATGCCCGGCCGCCCATGCTCGGCCATTACGCGGCGCTCGCCTACAAGCCCGGCGCGAAAGTGCCCGACGACCTGCCGATGCCGCGGCTCGACACGGACCTGAACGAAGCGTCGCGCGTGTCGGCGCGTTTTAACCTGGACACGCGGGTGCCGCTGCTGGTGTTCTGCCCCGGCGCCGAGTACGGCCCGGCCAAGCGCTGGCCGCCCGAGCATTTCGCGGCGCTGGCGCAAATCGTCGGCCAGTCGTTCCCGTATACGCAGATTGTCGCGCTCGGTTCGCCGAAAGACGCGCCGCTCGCCCAGGCGATTGCCGAACGTGCGCCGAACGTGCGCAACCTGTGCGGCCAGACCGCATTGGGCGAAGCCTGCGCCCTGATCTCGCGCGCCAATGCCGTGGTCACCAACGATTCCGGCCTGATGCACGTGGCGGCCGCGCTGCGCCGGCCGCTCGTGGCCGTGTACGGCTCGACCGATCCGCGCCACACGCCGCCATTGTCCGAGCTTGCGAAGGTACAATGGTTGCATCTCGAATGCAGTCCCTGTTTTGAGCGGGAGTGTCCGCTCGGTCACCTGAACTGCTTGCGGCAACTGAGCGCCGAACAGGTGTTCGGCGACCTGCGCGGCATGCTGCTCGTGCAACGCTGAAGCGCCCGGCAACCGCACGCCGCGTTGCAAACCCGCCACGCGGCGTCACGCCCGCGCCTTGCAGCGCGGGCATTCTCGCGGTTGCTCCGGGTTGTCGTGCGTTGTCCTTGGGTTTTCCCGCGTTGTCCCGCGTTGTCCCGTTAACTGCTGCCCTGCAACTGCGCGCATACAGCGCACAAGAGACTGACGAGCCATGCCACGTTTTGCCCACATCTTCGAAGCCGCTGCCGATACCCTCAACGCCTATTACCAGGCGGTGGCGGAGGTCAATATCGACAGCCTGATGAGCCTGTGGATCGACGAGGAGTTCGCCAGTTGCATCTGTGCCGACGGCTCGCACCTGCACGGTCTCGACAGCATTCGCGCGGGCCTCGCCATCCAGCTTGAACTTGCACCGGTTTCGATCGAACCGGTGGACATCCGCGTGTACGACAGTCTTGGCACGGTGGTGTACGCGATTGCGGAAGCGCACCGGCCTGCCGACCCAAAAGCCGCACCCACCATGGTCTTCACCACTTATGTGATGGTCCACGAGCGCGGCGAATGGAAGATCGCACATATTCACGCAAGTGCGATGCCGAACGAAGCGGCAACCCAGTTTGCTGCCAAAATGCGTCATGGTCAGGGGCCTTTGCACTGACGCAGCACGTTTTCCGTTTTTTTGGTTGCCGGTATGAGCACGACGCACAACAAGAGCTTTCGTCCCCCAACCGCCCGCCCGGCGGCCGGTGAGGCGAGCGTCGAAATGTTCTATCGCGCGCCGCTGTGGCTGCCGAACAGCCATGCCCAGACCATCATTCCCGCGCTGTTTGCCCGCCTGCCGGCGGTGAGTTACCGGCGCGAGCGCTGGGACACACCCGATGGCGATTTCATCGAACTCGACTGGCTGGTGCACGAGGCGGGCGGCGAACAGCCCTCTGCCGACGCGCCGCTCTTCGTGCTGTTTCACGGCCTCGAAGGCAGTTCCGCCTCCCACTATGCCCGCACGCTGATGGCGAGCGCGCGCGAGCTCGGCTGGCACGGCGTCGTGCCGCACTTTCGCAGCTGCAGCGGACCGCTGAACCTGCTGCCGCGCTTTTATCATCTGGCCGATAGCGCCGAAGTGGACTGGGTGCTGCGGCGCCTGCACGCCGCGCATCGCGGGCCGATTGTTGCGGCAGGCGTGTCGCTGGGCGGCAATGTGCTGCTGCGCTGGCTGGGCGAGCGGCGCGAAGACGCCTCGATTATCGCCGCGGCCGCCGCAATCTCCGCTCCGCTCGACGTCCATGCCGGCGGCCGGGCGCTCTCGCAGGGCTTCGGCAAGGTGTACACGCGCAACTTCCTGAAGACGCTGAAAATCAAGGCGACGCAAAAGCTCGAACAGTATCCGGGCCTGTTCGACGTCAACGCGATGCTGGCGAGCCGCAACATGTATGAATTTGACAATGTCGTCACCGCACCGCTGCACGGCTTTCGCGATACCGACGACTACTGGACCCGCGCGACCACCCGGCCGCTGCTGCCGGAGATCACGGTGCCCACGCTGGTGCTCAACGCACGCAACGATCCGTTCCTGCCTGGCACGGTGCTGCCGGGGCGGCATGAAGTATCGGCGGCAATCGAGCTGGACCAGCCGCAGCATGGCGGCCATGTCGGCTTCATGACGGGGCCGTTTCCGGGCCGCATCGACTGGCTGTCGCAACGCGTTTTCAACTACCTCAACCCATTCGTCGACCATGGATGAGATCGTCCGCCAGGCGCTCGCCAAGTGGCCCAACGTGCCGCATTGCACCGGCTGGCTGCTGCTCGACCGGCGCGGCAACTGGCGCATGCGCGACGACGAGGCCCAGGCGCGCGGCGCACCGGGCGAACCAATCCGCCATGCAGCGCTGCTCGCTTTTATCAACCGGAACTACGAGGCGGACGCCGGCGGGCAGTGGTTTTTCCAGAATGGGCCGCAGCGGGTGTATGTGGAGCTGGGCTATACGCCCTGGGTGGTGCGGCTGGCGGCTGACGGCGACGAGCTTGCGCTGACCGATCAGGCGGGCAATAGGTTCGAGCCATCCACGGCTTATCTCGACGACGAAGGCGGTGTGCTGTTCGCGGACACGTCGACGCCTGCGCGTATCGCCGTGCTGCACGACCATGATCTCGATCTGTTTTCAGCCCATGCCGACGTGGCTGACGACGGCCGCAGCGGGCAATTCCACTGGCGCGCCGGGGTAACACTGCCGTTGCAGCCGGTGTCGCATGCCGAGGTGGCGGCACGCTTTGGCTTTGTAGCCAGTCCCGCGCTGGCCGCAAAAGGCGGCGCGGCGGCTTAGCGCTGCTATGATAAGCGCCCTCGGAAGGAGCACCGCCATGCCTGAACTCACTCACTTCGACGCCGCCGGCCAGGCGCATATGGTTGACGTCGGCGCCAAGCAGGAAACCAAACGCATCGCCATCGCACGCGGCTCGATCCGCATGCTGCCGCAGACGTTTGCGCTGATCCGCGACGGCAACGCCAAGAAAGGCGATGTGATCGGAATCGCGCGGATTGCCGCGATTCAGGGCGCCAAGCGTACCGCCGATCTGATTCCGCTGTGCCATCCGCTTGCGCTCACCCGCGTCAAAGTGGATTTCGAGCTCGACGAGACGCTGCCGGGCGTGCATTGCACGGTTCAGGTGGAGACGCTGGGGCGCACAGGCGTGGAGATGGAGGCGCTGACCGCCGTACAGGTGGGACTGCTGACCGTGTACGACATGTGCAAGGCGGTGGATCGCGGCATGACGATCACCGATGTGAAGGTGCTGGAGAAGCACGGCGGAAAGTCGGGGGATTGGGTGGCGGCGTAAGCGCTGCTGCTGCGCTTTACCGCCCCTCTGCTCCGCTAATCCCCGCTTGATCAGCGCTTGATCCCCGCTTAGTCCGCCTGCTGGCGACGACCTCAATCAGTCGTCGCTATCGTCATCATCCTGATTGATGTCTTTCGGCGGCATGCCGTACTTCTTCACCAGCTCCGCCTTAAAGCCCGCGAGGCTCTTCTGCTCGTCGCACAGCTCGTACAGATAGCCCTGTTGCGACGGCCAGTCCTTCAGCTCTTCCGCAAAAATCTTCAGTCGTGCGACGGTATCGAACGCGGCGTTGGTGTCGCCGCTCAGCGCCTGCAGCACCGCATAACGCCGCAACACCGTTTCACCCGGCAGCAGCGCGAGCGCCTGCTTGTGCATGGCGAGCTTGTGATCCAGATCCATGGCGTTCATCGGCAACAGCGTAGCCATGCCGTATTCGCCCCACGCCTGGAACAGGAACGACGGATCGTTGCCGTACTGCTCGGCAGGACTCGAGCCGTAGTACAGCACCTCGGAGCGGTTGTAGTCGCGATAGACCGGATAGAGCGCCGCGAGGCCGCCGAACACGACAAACACATACACGTTAAACGACGCACGGCTCGACACCACCCGCAGCGAGCGCGTTTCCAGCAGGCCGAACACGAACATCGCGGGCAGCAGAAAGAACATGTACTGCTGCGGATACTCGACCAGCGCGTGCATCGCCAGCACGCCGATCAGCGCAATACCAAACACGCGCGCCGCGGTATGGGGCGCACGGACCACGCGAACGAGCCACGCCACCAGACCGAGCAGCACGATCGCAAGACCGATCAGACCCGTCTTGCCCAATAGATCAAGGAAGATATCGTGCGAATTGTTGGCGATTTCGACCCCGCCCAGCATCCGCACGAAGTCGAACTGGTAGCGCGGAAACTCACCCCAGCCCACGCCTAGCAACGGGTGAGTCTTGAACATGGTCCAGCCGTACTTCCAGAGCGCCAGACGCGGTGCGATCTGGCCGGCGTCCTTGAAGCGGTCCGCGGCGGACTCGGCGAGATCGAGCTGATAGTGCACGTTGGCCCAGCGGACCAGCGCGTTGACCACAAAGAACAACACGCCCAGCGCCACCGGGATCAGCCATTCGCGGTTACTGCGGCGCAGAACCGGGTTGCGCCGCATTTCGGCAAACGCCATCCAGAAACCGGCCACCACGATCACGCCCATCTGCAGCCACGGGCCGCGCGAGACGGTCAGCGCCAGCCCGGTCGAGAAAACCACTGACAGCAGCGCCCACACGATCACCGGCAGACGCCGCGTCTGCACGAGAAACAGAGCCCCAGCCATGGCGAAGGCAATATAGGTCGCGAGGTGATTGGCCTGCGCCATATTGCCGAACGGCCGACGATCCACCGTGATGTTGTACGCCACGACGAACGGCCTGACCTTGGTCTCCAGATGAAACACCTGAATCACCTGGCAAAAGACCGCAAACAGGCCGCCGACGATCAACGCCGTCGCAGCCCAGCGCAGCACCGTCTCGTCCATCTTGGCGCGGCTGAATGCATAGCCGGTGTGGGTGGCCATGAACGCCGCCAGCAGATAGCCGGCGCCGAGCCAGTTCATCGACGGCTGCGCAACCGGGAGCACAAGCGTCTGCAAGATCAGCAGCAGCCCGAACAGAAGCGGCACGAGCGCTACCGTGGGCGAAGCGAACGTAATTTGCTGCCGCTCGGACCAGACCAGCAGAACTACGGCCGCGCTGGTCACCACGTAAAGGACCAGCGTGGTGAATTCCGCGTAAAAGGTCGGAATCGGATAGGTATGGGCGGTTACTGCGTAAGGCAGAATCAACGCACAAGCCAGCAATACGAGAGATAAATAGCGCGCGAATGGGGTGGGCATGAGGAACCAGGGGCGTCAGCAACCGGCGCACTATACAAAAAAATCCTCCCCCTGTGCGCCGGACGGCTTTAAATATCCTGAAGTTAGCGCGAAGTTGCCCCTAAATTGCTCCGATGTTGTCCCGAAGTTTCCTCAAAGCTGCATCCTTCCATCCGCCTCAGCCTCAGGTCCGGCATTCAGGCGGTGCAAGATTGGACGGCAAAGTAGGCGCATCCGCAGGCAACGGTCCTGCGCCTGGGGCGGGCAAAGACGAAGCGCTCTTGCCGCCGGCGAAGCACTCCCATGTCACCGTCCCCGGTTGTGCAGAGCCCTTGACGAGGGCGATGCGCGCAGTTGGCGTATCGGCGTTATCGGGCACCGAGGGTACCAGCACCAGCGTGTTGGAGCCGGCCGGCGCCACCCGCGTGGTGAAGGCGACGGTAATCTGCCCGGTATCGTCGTCCACGTGTACCGACTCGATGTTCCGGGTGGCAGTAGGCGGGGCATAGCCGCCGCCGAACGCGCTGCCGCTGGCGGCGTTTTCCGCCACCGCGAGACGCGCCGACGCCGCCAGCGAAAGCCCCTCACCCACCCGGCTGCGCGCCAGATAGTCCTGGTAAGCGGGAATCGCATAGGCGGCGATCACCCCGACGATGGCGAGCACGATCATCAGTTCGATCAGCGTGAAGCCGAGCCTGCGGCTCGCCCGCGCGATTCGTTCAATTCGTGCGGACCATTGGCCGCCGGGTTGGCAAACCGGCGCGCCGGCAGCGGGGTCGTCGCGCCGCAACAGCACGCAACGGAAAGCAGAAGTGGGAAAAGTAACGGTCATCGGCAGGCTCCTGAAACGAAAAACGCCTGCTCCGCGAATCGGGACAGGCGCTTTGATCGTAGCCAGCCGCGCGGGTCCTAAACAGTCAGCCGGATGGCTAACGTCGCACCCGCCGCCCCTTTGCAGAGGCGTACACCCTTAATGCGAGCCGGGTGGCAACTGGGCCGCGGCCCGCCCGGCATTACGGCGCTTGAGCACATAACCGAGGATCACCACGAACAACGCGCCCGCGATGCTCATGCCGTACTCGGCCGCCGGTGCGTCCAGGATCGGCCAACGATCGCCCGCCGGGTCGTTGATGATGAGGCCGCCTGCAATCCAGCCAAGCAGCGCCGCGCCAAGCGTGATCACGATGGGGAAACGGTCCAGCAGCTTCAGCACCAGTTGGCTGCCCCACACGATCAGCGGGATGCTCACCACCAGGCCGAAGATCACCAGCGCGAGGCGATGCTCCGGATCAGCCGCTTCGGCCGCGCCGGCAATGGCGATCACGTTGTCGAGACTCATCACCGCGTCGGCGACGATGATGGTCTTGATTGCAGCCATCAGTTTGTCGGCGGGTTTGATGTTTTCGTGCACGTCATGCGCGGGCGCCATCAGGCGCACACCGATCCACAGCAACAGCAGGCCGCCGGTGAATTTCAGCAACGGCACGTCGAGCAGCACCACCGCGAACGCAATCAACGCGACACGCAGCAGGATCGCCCCGGCCGTACCCCACATCACGCCTTTGACCCGCTGCGCGGGCGGCAGGTTGCGGCAGGCGAGCGCGATCACCACCGCGTTATCGCCACCCAGCAGGATGTCGATCACGATAATCTGGATAACGGCGCCCCAGTGGAGCGTGGCGAAAAACTCGAGCATGGACAGAAGAATAGATGGAAGCGGGATCGCACAGGCAACAAAAAAGCGAGGGAGCAATGGCTCGCTCCCTCGCTTTAGGACTGCGTTCTTACGAAAGGGTTTCGTAAGAGTATCAAAAATAAGCCGGGCTAGCCGGCTTATTTCGATTTACAGCATCGCCTTCAGAAGACGCGCCATTTCCGACGGGTTCTTCGTGACCTTGATACCGCATGCATCCATGATTTCCAGCTTCGCTTCAGCCGTATCGGCACCGCCCGAGATCAGCGCGCCAGCGTGACCCATGCGCTTGCCGGCCGGAGCCGTGACACCCGCGATGAAGCCAACCACCGGCTTCTTCATGTTGTCCTTGATCCAGTGAGCCGCGTTGGCTTCGTCCGGACCACCGATTTCGCCGATCATGATGACGGCGTCCGTATCCGGATCGTCGTTGAACATCTTCATCACGTCGATGTGCTTCAGACCGTTGATCGGGTCGCCGCCAATGCCGACTGCCGACGACTGGCCGAGGCCGATCGCCGTCAACTGGCCAACTGCTTCATACGTCAGCGTGCCCGAACGCGACACGACGCCGATGCGGCCCTTGCGGTGGATGTGACCCGGCATGATGCCGATCTTCAGTTCGTCCGGCGTGATCGTGCCCGGGCAGTTCGGTCCGAGCAGCAGCGTCTTGCTGTTCTTCGCACGCATGCGAGCCTTCAGCTCGATCATGTCACGGACAGGAATGCCTTCCGTGATACAGATCGCGAGATCCAGGTCCGCCTCGACGGCTTCCCAGATTGCTGCTGCTGCGCCTGCGGGCGGAACGTAGATGACCGAAACGGTTGCGCCCGTTTCAGCCTTCGCTTCCGCGACGCTTGCGTAGATAGGAATGCCTTCGAAATCTTCGCCGGCCTTCTTCGGGTTCACGCCCGCGACATACGCTTCGCGGCCGTTTGCATATTCACGGCAGGCGCGCGTGTGGAACTGACCGGTCTTGCCGGTGATGCCCTGCGTGATGACCTTCGTGTCTTTGTTGATCAGAATCGACATGTATTGACCTCTGTTCGTTTGGCGTCACGCTGTTGCGCCGACGGGCGGGATGTTCGCCGCCCGCGTCGCTCACGCGCCGCCATTCGTAATCCTGGTTAACTCTGGCAAACGCCCGGCCTGGCTTACGCCTTGCCCGCAGCGGCCGCGACGACCTTCTGAGCAGCTTCTTCCATGCTGTCTGCCGCAATGATCGGCAGGCCGGATTCCGCCAGCATCTTCTTGCCCAGGTCTTCGTTCGTGCCCTTCATGCGGACCACGAGCGGCACCTTCAGCGAGACAGCCTTCGACGCAGCGATCACGCCTTCCGCGATCACGTCGCAGCGCATGATGCCGCCGAAAATGTTGACCAGAATGGCCGTCAGATTCGGGTTCTTCAGCATGATCTTGAACGCTTCCGTGACCTTCTCGGTCGTGGCGCCACCGCCCACGTCGAGGAAGTTCGCCGGTTCGCCGCCGAACAGCTTGATGGTGTCCATCGTTGCCATGGCGAGGCCTGCGCCGTTCACGAGGCAGCCGATGTTGCCGTCGAGCGAGATGTACGCGAGGTCGAACTTCGACGCCTCGACTTCAGCCGGATCTTCTTCGTCCAGATCGCGGTAAGCGACGATTTCCGGATGACGGAACAGCGCGTTCGAATCGAAGTTGAACTTGGCGTCCAGTGCGATCACCTTGCCGTCGCCCGTCAGGATCAGCGGGTTGATTTCGGCCAGCGATGCGTCCGTTTCCCAGAATGCCTTGTACAGGCCTTGCAGGATCGCGCGAGCTTGCGGCAGCGAAGCAGCGGGCACGCCGATCTTCGTGGCGAGTTCGTCCGCTTCGGCGTCCTTCAGACCGGTCGACGGGTCGACGGCGATCTTGTGGATCAGCTCAGGCGTCTTTTCCGCGACTTCTTCGACGTCCATGCCGCCTTCGCTCGAAGCCATCACGACGACCTTCTGCGAGACGCGATCGATCACGAGGCCGACATACAGTTCCTTCTTGATGTCAGCGCCTTCTTCGATCAGCAGGCGGTTCACCTTCTGGCCTTCCGGACCGGTCTGGTGCGTGACGAGCTGCATGCCGAGGATCTGGTTCGAGTATTCACGAACCTGTTCCAGCGACTTTGCGACCTTCACGCCGCCACCCTTGCCACGGCCACCCGCGTGGATCTGAGCCTTCACGACCCATACCGGGCCGCCCAGCTCTTCAGCGGCCTTGACCGCATCATCCACCGAGAAGACCGGCTTGCCGCGCGGTACCGCGACGCCGAATTTCCGCAGGATTTCCTTACCCTGGTACTCGTGAATCTTCATGCGTGATTCCCTTCAGTCTGAGAGTTGGATTGAACTTCGTTTCCGCTGCTGTCGTTCAAACGGGACATGCCAGCGCCGTTGCCGGCGGCCTGGCGGGTTTGTTCGCTTGCTGCTTCCGCGCGCTCCGCTGAACGCGGCTCGCGGCCATACCAGCGCGGATAAAACTGTCGCACCGCCTCGCCGTCGAATCGCAGCGCGTGGCAGCGACCCAGCTGGAATGGCGGCTTGTCGTTTGAGTGCTCGTCTGAGGCTTGAGGTGAAGCGTTCCCTGAATCCGCTTCGTACGGCGGTTTGCCGCCATTGGTATTCCACACTTCGCCGGCGAACGCCTGAATGGCGGCCGTAGGAAGGAAAGCGCACAACTCGGTGAGATGCGTGCAACCTGCCGTGCCGCTGAGCAAACGGGCGGTTTCGCGACGGAAATTGTTGAACAGATTGAGCCCGATGAGGGCACGATAGGCGGGATTGGTGGCTTCGCACTGACCGGGATAGGGCACCCAGTCGGACGACGCTTGCGCGTCGACAACGTTGAGCTTGCGATCGATCGTAATGCGGAGCCAGAGTTCATGGATCGGCTGACCGTTGGGCCGGACGCCCGACGCAAGCACCACATCACGTGGCTTTTGGTCGGTTAGGCACGCCTCTATGTCCCACAGGCCGTCCTCACGCTCATAGGCTTCCGCACGAATTGCGCGACGATGGCGCAACTGACGGGAAACTGGCGGGGGAAGCGGCATGCGGAAGGAAAAGGCCGAATTGGAAAACCATTGAATTTTAGCATACTGGATATTTGGGACAGCGCCGATTGTGCATAGCACCAATCCAGTGCGGGCGGAAGCGGCCCAGTGTCGCGTGGGGTTGCACGGTGTTGCGGGGTATTGAGCGGCGTCAGTCTGACGCCTGTCGCGTCAGTCGCCGGCCCACTCGTCGTCGATGCCCTTGAGGATCTTGCCGATGGTTGCGCCGGAAAAACCCCGTGCCGCAAGGAAGCGCGCTTGCCGCGCACGCTCGGCCGGTGTTTCCGGAAGCTGGCCGTACTTTTTGCGCCAGATAGCCTGGGCGCGCGCCAGTTCGGTTTCGCGCAGTTGCGCGCTCGCCTCTTCGATCAGCGTCTGGCCAACCGCATGACGCTTCAGTTCGCCGACGATACGGTTCGCGCCAAGGCGCGACGCCCGGCGGTGAATCAGGCTCTCCGCGAAGCGCGAATCTGAGAGCCAGCCTTCGCTTTCGAGCGAATCGAGCAAAGCTTCTAGAGAGTCCGTCTCTTCGACGAAGGGCATCAGCTTGCGCGAGAGTTCGGCGCGGCTGTATTCGCGGCGGGAGAGGTAGCCGAGTGCACGGCCTTTTAGCGAGCGGACAGGGCCTTTGGATTTCTCGGCGGCCCGGTCCTGGTCCGAACGCGCTTCTCCGGGTGCTCGGCGCGAGCGGGTGTAGGTGGTTTCTGCGGGCGAAGTATTGGCGTCGCCTCGTGCAGAAGGCACCGAGCCGCGCTGCGCTGAAGGCGCGCGGCCGGAAGCCTGATCGTGCGCGTCGAAAGACTCGAACGGGTCGAAAGCGTCAGCCGGGTCAGCCGGGTTAAACGAACCACGTGGACCGCGCGGACCGAATGAATCACCGTCACGCGGGCCGTCCGCATCATGTCCTGCATTGGATACAGGCCGGCCCTTGCGTATCACGCGACGATTACTCCTCTTCGTCCGCGACTTCAGCGCCTGCGGCAGCTTCCGCCATCGCATTCACGCCCAGCGATTCACGGATGCGGTTCTCGATTTCGCGGGCGATCTCGGGATTTTCGCGCAGGAATTCGCGCGCATTGTCTTTACCTTGACCAATGCGCTCGCCGTTGTAGCTGTACCAGGCACCGGCCTTGTCGACGATCTTCGCTGCCACGCCCAGGTCGATGACTTCGCCCTGACGCGAAATGCCTTCGCCATACAGGATGTCGAAAATCGCTTCACGGAACGGCGGCGACACCTTGTTCTTGACGACCTTCACGCGCGTTTCGTTGCCGATCACTTCGTCATTCTTCTTGATCGAGCCGATACGGCGGATGTCCAGACGCACGGATGCGTAGAACTTGAGTGCATTACCGCCGGTGGTGGTTTCCGGGTTGCCGAACATCACGCCGATCTTCATACGGATCTGGTTGATGAAGATGACGAGGCAGTTGGTGCGCTTGATCGTGCCGGTGAGCTTGCGCAGCGCCTGCGACATCAGACGTGCTTGCAGACCCGGCAGCGAGTCGCCCATTTCGCCTTCGATTTCGGCCTTCGGCACGAGTGCCGCAACCGAGTCGATCACGATCATGTCGATCGAGCCCGAGCGCACCAGTGCGTCGGCAATTTCCAGCGCCTGTTCACCCGTGTCCGGTTGCGAAACCAGCAGATCAGAGACGTTCACGCCAAGCTTGCCCGCGTACTGGATGTCCAGCGCGTGTTCCGCGTCGATAAACGCTGCCGTGCCGCCGAGCTTCTGCATTTCGGCGATGACTTGCAGCGTCAGCGTGGTTTTACCCGACGATTCCGGTCCGTAGATTTCAACCACACGGCCACGCGGCAAACCGCCGACGCCAAGCGCGATGTCGAGGCCAAGCGATCCCGTTGAGACCACCTGAATGTCTTCGACTGCCTCGCCTGCGCCGAGCCGCATGACCGACCCTTTGCCGAACTGCTTTTCGATCTGTGCGAGCGCGGCAGCGAGGGCCTTGCTCTTTTCAGCCGTCAGTCCAGCCGAGCCTTTCTTGCTTTCTTCCATGAATCGTCCTTTGCTATGATGAACGGCGTCTGAGGCAGATGTGCAGCCCATTCATCACGGACAGCACCCTAAACGCAGACACTGTATAAAAAAACAGTAGTTTTGGCAAGCACGATTCGCACATGGCGTTATTTATGTGCGGTCAATGCGCCGACTACCCACAAGAATCTCTGGAGACCGCTGCGCGCCGGGCGTTACCACGGTGCCGGCATGGCAGGCTGGCGCATCATGCGAATTCTCATTGCCGAAGATGACAGCATACTCGCGGACGGTCTGATTCGATCACTCCGCCAATCGGCATACGCCGTTGATCACGTGAAGAACGGCGTCGAGGCGGATACCGCGCTGTCGGTGCAAACTTTCGACCTGCTGATTCTCGATCTCGGCCTGCCGCGCATGTCCGGGCTCGAGGTGCTGCGCCGCCTGCGGGCGCGCAACTCGAACCTGCCGGTGCTGATTCTGACCGCAGCGGATAGCGTCGACGAGCGCGTCAAAGGGCTCGACCTCGGCGCCGACGACTATATGGCCAAGCCGTTTGCCCTCAACGAACTCGAAGCCCGCGTGCGGGCGCTGACCCGGCGCGGCGCCGGCGGGGGCCCGACGGTGGTGCGGCACGGCTCGCTGTCGTTCGACCAGGTGGGGCGGATCGCGTATATCAACGACCAGGTCATCGAGCTGTCGGCACGCGAACTGGGCCTGCTCGAAGTGCTGCTGCAACGGATCGGCCGGCTCGTGTCGAAGGAGCAACTGGTCGATCACCTGTGCGAGTGGGGCGAAGAGGTCAGCAACAACGCGATCGAAGTCTACGTGCACCGGCTGCGCAAGAAGATCGAACCGAGCGGCGTGCGCATTCTCACCGTGCGCGGCCTTGGGTACTGCCTGGAGAAGGCCGCTCAGACGGGGGCCGGCGCGAGCGCGGCGCCCGCTGGGGTGGCGTCCGGTGCAGCCACGGACGCGGCGTCGCCGGCCGCAGCGGCCAGTCCGTCCAATTCGTCGGCCGCGTCGGCGGCGCCCGCCACCGCTGCGCCCTCCTCGCCCGCATCCGCCGCGATGCCCGCGAGCCACCACTTCAAATAGAGACCGCCCATGTCCGCACGCGCAGAGCGCGCCGCGGCGCCAGCGGCGGACCTCGACGACGAGGCGCGCGACGCCCGTTACGCGAACCCGTTCGCGCCGCCCGACGAAACGGAGACCGCTGCCGCGGCGCGCCCGCGCTCGCTGTTCGGCGAAATTCTCGACTGGATGCTGGCGCCTTTGCTGCTGTTGTGGCCAATGAGCATCGCGGTGACGTATCTGGTCGCCAAGTCGATCGCCAACGGCCCGTTCGACCGGGCCCTCGAAACCGACGCCTATGTATTGGCGCGCCAGATCCATCCGGTAAACGGGGTCGCGGTATTGTCGCTGCCTGACGCGACGCGCGATTTCCTGAGCGGGGACAACGTCGACAAGGTGTTTTATCAGGTGCTCGGCACACGCGGCGAACTGGTGGGTGGCGAGCGCGACATGCCGTTGCCGCACGAAGAAGACCGGCCACCGCCGGGGCTGGTCGAGTTTCGCGACGACATGCTGCGCGGCAACGAGATCCGCGTCGCCTACACGACCGTCGAGTTTCCGCAGACCCCGGGCGCGTTGCCCGTGCTGGTGCAGGTGGGCGAGACGCTCGACAAGCGCAGCCAGCTCGCCAACGACATCATCAAAGGTGTGATCCTGCCGCAATTCGTGATCCTGCCGCTCGCGATCGTGCTGGTGTGGTTCGGGCTCTCGCGCGGGCTCGCGCCGCTGCACGCGCTACAGGCGCATATCCGGGCGCGCCGTCCGGACGACCTCTCGCCGCTCGAAGCCCATCGCGCGCCGCCGGAAATCGAACCGCTGGTAACGTCGTTCAACGACCTGCTAACACGCCTTGAACAGAACATGGAGCTGCAAAAGCGCTTCATCGCCGACGCCGCCCATCAGATGAAGACCCCGCTCGCCGGTCTGCGCACTCAGGCCGAACTGGCGCTGCGCCAGGACGTGTCGGCGGAAGTGCATCGCTCCCTTGAGCAGATCGCGACAAGCTCCGAGCACGCGGCACGGCTCGTCACGCAATTGCTGGCGCTGGCGCGCGCCGAAAACCGGCTCTCCGGGCAGATTTTTGCGCCGGTCGAAGTCACCGAGGTCGCCCGCAGTGCGGTGCGCGACTGGTTGCAGGCGGCGCTCGCCAAGCAGATGGACCTCGGCTACGAGGGACCGGACGAAGCGGTGGAAATAGACGGCAGTCTGCTGATGCTGCGCGAGATGCTCTCCAACCTGATCGACAACGCGATCCGCTATACGCCGGCCGGCGGACGCATCACCGTGCGGGTCCGGCCCGATCCGGCGGCGCGACAGGTGCATCTGGAAGTCGAGGACACGGGTCTCGGCATCCCGGCAGCGGAGCGAGCAAGGGTGATCGAGCGCTTCTACCGGATTCTCGGGCGCGAGGGCGACGGCAGCGGACTGGGGCTCGCCATTGTCCGCGAGATTGCCACCATGCACGGCGGCACCCTGACGATCGACGACAACGTCTATCAAGCCACGCCGCGTCTGGCCGGTACGCTCGTGCGTGTCAGCTTGCTGGCACGCGAGGCGGCACGGGACTTACCCTAAGCGGGCCGAGCCGAACACAATCGAGAATTCACGATGTCGTCAATTTAGGAGAAAATCTGGCATATTTAGCCATAATTTGACGGAATATAACCCCACCCACACTTACCCCATTGCGCCGTTAATTTTGAGACACAACGTCAGTAGGCCGTAAGTTTCCGCTCCAATAATCCGATTCACGGCAGCGCATTCCGGGCGCTCCCGCGTGCAGATATCAAAATATTGGAGACGACATATGGCTACCGTTGGCGGGCAAGTGTCCCACGTGCCGATGACGCACGACGAGAAGCGGGTGATCTTCGCATCGTCGCTAGGCACTGTTTTCGAGTGGTATGACTTCTACCTGGCCGGCTCACTCGCGGTCTTCATCAGCAAGAGCTTCTTCTCCGGGGTCAATCCCACAGCCGGCTTCATCTTCACGCTGCTCAGCTTCGCGGCAGGCTTTGCCGTGCGGCCGTTCGGCGCGATCGTATTCGGGCGTCTCGGCGATCTGGTGGGGCGCAAATACACGTTCCTGATCACAATCGTGATCATGGGTCTGTCGACGTTCCTGGTCGGCTTCCTGCCCGGCTACGCTTCGATCGGCATGGCATCGCCGGTGATCTTTATCGCCATGCGGCTCCTGCAGGGCCTGGCACTGGGCGGCGAGTACGGGGGCGCCGCGACCTACGTCGCGGAACATGCACCGGCCGGCCGACGCGGCTTCTACACGGCATGGATCCAGACGACGGCCACACTTGGCCTGTTCCTGTCCTTGCTGGTGATTCTCGGTGTGCGTACTTCGATCGGTGAAGACTCGTTCGGCGCATGGGGATGGCGCGTGCCGTTTCTCGCGTCGATCATCCTGCTGGGCGTGTCCGTATGGATCCGGCTGCAACTGAATGAGTCGCCGGTGTTCGCGCGCATCAAGGCCGAAGGCAAGACGTCCAAGGCGCCGCTGACCGAGTCGTTCGGCCAATGGAAGAACCTGAAGATCGTGATTCTCGCGCTCATCGGCCTGACCGCCGGCCAGGCCGTGGTCTGGTACACGGGTCAGTTCTACACGCTGTTCTTCCTGACGCAGACGCTCAAGGTGGCCGGCCCCACCGCCAACATCCTGATCGCGCTTGCGTTGCTGATCGGCACACCGTTCTTCCTGTTCTTCGGCTCGCTGTCGGACCGGATCGGCCGCAAGCCGATCATCATGGCCGGCCTGCTGATCGCGGCGCTGACTTACTTCCCGCTGTTCAAGGCGCTCACACACTTCACCAACCCGGCGCTCGAGACCGCAACGCAGAAGTCGCCGATTGTGGTGATCGCCAACCCGGATGAGTGTTCGTTCCAGTTCAACCCGGTGGGTACGGCGAAGTTCACCTCGTCATGCGACATTGCGAAGAGCGCGCTGTCGAAAGCGGGTTTGAACTACGACAACGTGGCGGCGCCGGCCGGGACGATCGCGCAGATCAAGGTGGGCGATACGGTTGTCAATACGTTTGACGGCAAGGCAGCGGACGCGAAGGCGCAGGGCAAGGTGTTCGACGAAACGCTCGGCTCGACGCTCAAGGCAGCGGGCTATCCGGCCAAGGCCGATCCGGCGCAGATCAACTGGCCGATGAGCGTGGTGATCCTGACCATCATGATGATCTACGTAACGATGGTGTATGGGCCGATTGCGGCGATGCTGGTGGAGATGTTCCCGACGCGGATCCGGTATACGTCGATGTCGCTGCCGTATCACATCGGCAATGGCTGGTTTGGCGGGTTCTTGCCGGCTACGGCGTTCGCCATCGTGGCGGCGAAGGGGAATATCTACTCCGGGCTTTGGTATCCGATTGTGGTTGCGCTCGCCACCTTCGTGATCGGCATGCTGTTCGTCAGGGAGACCAAGGACTCGGATATTTATGCGAAGGATTGAGGGTGGTTGCTGTTGCCTGGATGCCCGTCTGTAGCTCGGCGCATGGCGGCTGAAAATGTTGGCGGTGGGGGGGGTTGACAGACTCCGCCGCCATCTTCATAATCTCGCTTCTTCTTTAGGCGAATTAGCTCAGCCGGTTAGAGCGACGGAATCATAATCCGCAGGTCCGGGGTTCGAATCCCTGATTCGCCACCAGTATTACTCGCAAGGCCCGCTACTCTTAACCGAGAGCGGGCCTTTCGTTTTAGTCCACCGACATGAATCAGCGGACCGCCTTGCTCACTCCGCCAGCCTCCCCAAATGCCGATCAATCAAGGGTGCGACGTGCGCCGCCCAAGTGTTAGCCAGATTGTGATCCCCACCCGCAATCACATGCAGTTCCGCCCTCGGTAGCAAGCGAGCCAACCGCTCCCCCACCGCAACCGGACTAACCGGATCGGCATCGCCCCACAAAAGCAAAACCGGAACCCCGATCGTCGGCAACAGCTCGGTCAGGTCCTCACGATAGTCCGCAAACCAGCGCGGCAACGCCGGCGCACCGGCGTGCAACGCCTCCCGCCAATCCACCCCGCCCATCGCCGCCACATCCATCCCACCCGAAGTCACGCTCAAAACGAGGTGTGTCACCAGCGAAGGCTTCTCAAGCGCTGCCCGAATCGCAACCACACCGCCCATCGACTGGGCGATCAAAGCAGTGGGCCGATCGATATCCGCCACCACGCGCGCAACGAGGTCATCCATCCCATTCACCGCAGGATCGCGGGGAGTCGGCCCAAACCCGGGCCAACCGTAATGCACCCGCTCCCCCGGATGCTCCAGCCGGTCGGCCACCGGATGCCAGAACGACGTATTGCCAGAGGCGCCGGGCAAGAACAACAGTTTAGTTTGCGTAGAAAGATTCACCGTGAACAGATCCTCATAGCTTGAACAAGCGCATCCTGGCCCGCGGAATTCTGAAAAAACGCTTCGAGGCTCGCATGCTCCTCATTCGCGACCTCCTGCAGGCAGCGCATATTATTCGATCTCACGCTCGATGGCGCTTTCACGACCGCCAATACAAACAGGGCGAGTATCAACAGCATATTCGCGATGCCGACCAGCCATTGCCAACCCGCCTCCGAAAGAAACCCTTGCCTCCGGGAAGCGACGCCATTCATTTCCGGCTTCTGCATGTCACAATCCATTTCGCACTCCTATACAGATAATTGCGATGAATACTTTGAGCAACCATCCAATACTTAACTAACGAGCTATCGGCGCCAAAAAGCTGAACACGCGCTCCAGCCAGCGCACGGGCCCAAAACCATATCTTCGTCGTCGCTCCACGTATTCGCTCGTTACCGTGACTTCGGCCGGTCCATCGTCGTCGGCGGACAACCAGATGCGCTCGCCGCGCGTCACGCGAATCACGTCGCCCGCTTGCAGCCAATAGTCATATGGCGAAAACACCCGTGTCATCCAGACCCGCGAGCCCTGCGCGCGAATCTCCGAGCGCGCAGTCACTCGCCAGGACACCGTCTGTCGGGGCTCGAGGCTTAAGTGAATCACCATCTTGGGCGAGCGAATCTCGCCGGCACACGGATCATCCGGTACAGGAAAACAGTCGAACTTGCTGCTAGCGTCGTGCATGGTCATCTCCGTCGATTGAGCCGAAAGACGGATAGGCCACCAAAAGAAAAAGGCCTCATCCGTTTCCGGCGAGGCCTTGTGACTTGCGTTACTGTTACTGCAAACTGCTAACGCGCACACGCCTCCGATGATGCACCCCAAGTGGTGATCATTCGGTGATTAATCGCAGCGGCGATATGGGCGGGCGTTTTCATGTGCTTAAGTTTCTATGGGCACGGTATGGCTTGTCAATCAAAATTTTCGGCGCAGTGCATGTCGAGCACAACACGGTCCGAGTCTAATGTTGCCCGTCGGTGCACACTGTGTCGGCAACCACTCGCTCGCGACAGTGCGACAGTGCAATTCCGCGCACCCGCGATCGGGTTCCGCGAACGCGTCGGTCATAACCGCCATCCGATGAATAACGTTTCTACAAAAGAAACGGCATCCACCGTGTCTTGCGCACGTGACTGCGCAGCCACGCCGCACCCTACACCTGTGGCACGCCGCTTGCTGCTCACCAACGGTTTGGGTTTGCACGGAGATTCCACCATGGCGCAAGCAAAACAGATTCTCCTCGTCGACGACCAGGCCGACGCCATCGACGCCCTCGCCATGCTGCTCGAACTGGATGGGCACACGGTCCGCACTGCCTACAGCGGCAAGGATGCGCTGGCAGTGGTTGAAACGTTTATACCCGAGCTCGCACTAATCGACGTCTCCATGCCCGATATGAGCGGCATGCAACTCGCGCGACTGCTGCGGCATAACGCGGTTCTGACGAACATGCGACTGATCGCGCTTACCGGTTTCGGTAGCGACGCCGACCGCAGGGAGGCCGTGGAAGCGGGCTTCGACGCGCATGTGACCAAACCCGTCTGCGCGGACGAACTCGCGCAACTGATCGCGAGCGCCGCTGATTAGCTCGGCATCGTAAGAAAGCGAGCCCAGGCGGCATGCTTGTTGCGGAAAAAGCAGAAAGGCCTGCGACCTCCGAACTATGTCCACCATTCTGCTCGTTGACGATGAAGTCGATTCACTCTGGCTCTTCCAGCTCGTGCTGGAAGGGCACGGCTACCATGTCATCCTCGCGGAAAACGGCGGCGCCGCGCTCGCGAAAGCGAGCCGATGGCTCCCCGATTTGATCGTGACGGACTGGAATATGCCGGAAATGGATGGCATCGAGTTGTGCCAGCGGCTCAAGTTTTATCCGGCGCTGGCGCAGATTCCGGTGGTGCTGTCGTCCGGCGACACGCCGCCCGCGGAAAAATCGACCCTGTGGAATGTTTTCATTCCCAAGCCTGTCAAACTGGAAGCGCTCGAATCGGTGATCGATTCGTTGCTCGCCAGGCGCCTTGCAAGTCCACATCACGGCGCCAACGCGTCCGCACCTTCACGGTGGCAGCCGATCCCCTGGAAACTCCCGGTTTAGCGCATGACGGCCTTTGACCGCTTTGACCGCGCGTGCACAGGCCGACCGTCGCGTCCTCAATCTTCAGCGGTCCACAATCCGGCTCAGATTGCCCCGCACCCTTTGCAGCAGCGTGATCAGTTGCCGCGCTTCTTCGTCGCTGAAGCCGTTCAGGCCCTCGGCAGCCACTTCGTCGCCAACCTTGCGGGCCTTGCCTAGCGTGCGCTCTGCCTTGGGGGTCATGCGCACCTGACGCTCGCGGCGGTCGTCGGGATTGCTCCAGCGCTCGATCCAGCCGCCCTCTTCCATGCGGTCCAGCAGACGCCCAGCCGAAATCGGCGCGACTTCGAGCAGATCCGCGAGGCGTGCCTGGTTGACGTCGCCGTAATGCGAGAGATAGGCCAGCGCGCGGCATTGGGCTCGCGTCAGATCGACGGTTGACTTGGCGAGATCGTCGAAACGCTTGCCGCACAGGCGGCCGACGTCCGAGATCAAGAAGCCGAAGCGCTCTTCGAGTTGGGTTTTTTCCATCGCGCGATTATACGAAAGCAAAAGCTAAGCGGGCGGCGAACAGCGGCGGCGCGGCCCCTGGGGGAGGCCTTGGGATGGAGACCTTGGGATGGAGGCCCTTTCACCTTCGTACAGTTCCTGGTATTCGTGGGCGGCTCCATTCACTACACTAAGCATGCTTATTATATTGTCCTCGCCCTTCAACTCGCCCGCCCATGACCTCGGAAACCCCGTCAGGGAGCCCTGCCGCTGCGCTTAACCGGCCCATGATCACTGTGTCGATCATGCTCGCCACCTTGATGCAAACGCTCGACAGCACCATCGCGAACGTGGCCCTGCCGCACATGCAGGGCACGCTGTCCGCGTCGCAGGACGAGATCACGTGGGTGCTGACCTCATACATCGTCGCCGCCGCCATCGCCACACCGCTGACGGGCTGGCTGTCCGATCGCTTCAGCATCAAACGCCTGCTGGCTTTCTCGATCGCGGGGTTCACGATCGCCTCGGCGCTGTGCGGTCTGTCGGACACGCTGAGCGAGATCGTCGCTTCCCGGCTGCTGCAGGGGATCTTCGGCGCCTCGCTGGTGCCGTTGTCGCAATCTATCCTGCTCGACATCAACCCGCGCGAGAAGCAGGGCCAGGCGATGGCCGTGTGGGGCATGGGCGTGATGGTCGGTCCGGTTCTCGGGCCGACGCTCGGCGGCTGGCTGACCGACAGCTATAACTGGCGCTGGGTGTTCTTCATCAATCTGCCGGTCGGCGCCTTTGCGCTATTTGGCGTCCTGACGTTTCTGCCAGGCAAGGAGCCACGACATGACGCGAAGTTCGACGCCTTCGGCTTCGCGACACTGGCGCTCGCGATCGGTGCGCTACAGGCCATGCTCGACCGCGGCGAGCAGCTCGACTGGTTCGGCTCGCATGAAATCGTCATCGAGGCCTTGCTCGCGTCTATCAGCTTTGCGTTCTTTCTGGTGCACACGGCAACGGTGGGCAAGACGTCGTTCTTCAAATCCGAGTTGCTGAAAGACCCGAACTTCGCCACCGGCACGTTCTTTATTTTCGTCATCGGTGCGGTGATGTATGCGACGCGGGCACTGCTGCCGCCGATGCTGCAGACGCTGATGAACTATCCGGTCGCCACCACCGGACTCGTCACGGCGCCGAGCGGCGCCGGCACGATGATCGCCATGCTATGCGCCGGCCGGCTGCTCAAACGGATCGACGCACGCCTGATGCTGCTCGCGGGGTTCCTGATCTCGGCATTCGCGCTGTGGCAGATGATGCACTACACGATCGTGCTGTCGGCAGCGGATATCGTCTGGCCCGGCGTGATCCAGGGTTTCGGGCTCGGCCTCGTGTTCGTGCCGCTGAGCGCACTGACGTTCTCTACGCTCACGCCGGCGCTGCGTGCGGACGGCACCGCAACCTATAGCCTGATGCGCAATATCGGCAGCAGCATTGGCATTTCAATCGTGCAGACGCTGATGACCCGCAACACCCAGGTCGCGCACGCGGACCTGGCGGCGAACGTCAACCTCTTCAATCCCTTGATGCAGCCGATGCTGGAAAGCGGCTCGCGCTACGACCTCGCGGTGATGAATGCGTCAATCACGCAGCAGGCGTCGATGATCGCTTATCTGAACGATTTCAAGCTGATGTTCGTGGCGACGCTGCTGGTGGTTCCGCTGCTGCTGTTGATTCGTCCCGCGAGAAAGATGCCGGATGCCACGGCGGCACATGCGGCGATGGATTAGCAGGCCGTTTGGGGGCCACACAGCGCCCGGCGGCGCTCAGCCTTCGATCCGCCTGCGGGTCACGCCAAGCAACTGAGCCATGGCCTGCTGTGCTCCCGCGGCATCGCGCGTGCGAATCGCTTCGAACACGGCCGTATGCTCGGCCAGCGATGCGTTGTACACATCGGCCCGCTTCGCATTGAGGCGCAATTGCGCTTCGAGCGTTCGCTCGATCAGCGTACCCAGCGGAATCAGCAATTCATTGCTGCACGCGGCCAGCACGCTGATGTGAAAGCGCAGGTCGGCCCGCACCCATTCATCCACGTTACGCGCCGCCACCATCGCGGAATGCGCCGCGTCGAGCGCGCTGAAGGTGTCTTCAGTGTGGGACGCCGCAGCCAGTCCGGCGGCATACGGCTCGATCATCTCGCGCATCTCCTGTAGCTTGAGCGCGAAGCTCATCGGCTCGGCCACCCGCGAGTACCAGTCGAGCACATCGACGTCGAGCAGGTTCCACGCCTCGCGCCGCCTTACCCGCGTGCCGACGCGCGGCCGCGATTCGATCAGCCCTTTCGAAGTCAGGGTGCGCAGCGCCTCGCGCAGCACTGTGCGGCTCACGCCGAAGGTGTCCATCAACTCGGCCTCGCGTGGCAGGATGGTCTCCGGCGCATAGTCACCGCGCAGGATGGCGGTGGCCAGCTGTTGGGCCACGCGGCCGTGCAGATCGTGCTGAATAAGGGCTCTCCCCGCCGTCTTCCGGCGTTCTTTATGATCGGAACGAACGCGATTATCCGGCATTCCGACGGTAAAACCTACCGCACATATTCGTCGGATACACACGCCAATAGTACTATTAATAGTATTTAAAGGCGATTTTGTTGTAGCATGTGACTCCTCAGCCTCCCAGCAGGCAGCCACAAGGAGACGTTCACCATGAAAATCACCAAGCTCGAAACCTTCATCGTTCCGCCGCGCTGGTGCTTCCTCAAGATCGAAACCGATGAAGGCATTGTCGGCTGGGGTGAGCCGGTGGTCGAAGGCCGCGCGCATACCGTCGCGGCGGCGGTCGAAGAACTGTCGGACTATCTGATCGGCAAAGACCCCTTGCTGATTGAAGACCACTGGCAAGTGATGTACCGCGCGGGCTTCTACCGCGGCGGCCCGATCACCATGAGCGCGATTGCCGGCGTCGACCAGGCGCTGTGGGACATCAAGGGCAAGCACCATGGCGTTCCCGTGCACGCGCTGCTGGGCGGCCAGGTACGCGACAAGATCAAGGTGTATTCATGGATCGGCGGCGACCGTCCGAGCGACGTCGCCAACAACGCACGCGCTGTGGTGGAACGCGGCTTCAAGGCGGTCAAGATGAACGGCTCGGAAGAGCTGCAGATCATCGATACCTTCGACAAGGTGCAAGGCGTCATCAACAATGTCGCCGCCGTGCGCGAGGCGGTGGGGCCGAACATCGGCATTGGGGTGGATTTCCACGGCCGCGTGCACAAGCCGATGGCGAAAGTGCTCGCCAAGGAACTCGACCCGTACAAGCTGCTCTTCATCGAAGAGCCGGTGCTATCGGAAAACGCCGAGGCGCTGCGCGACATCGTCAACCAGACCAATACGCCGATCGCGCTCGGCGAGCGGCTCTACTCGCGCTGGGACTTCAAGCACATCCTCTCGGGTGGCTATGTCGACATCATCCAGCCGGACGCCTCGCACGCGGGCGGCATTACCGAGTGTCGCAAGATTGCATCAATGGCCGAAGCCTACGACGTGGCGCTCGCGCTGCACTGTCCGCTCGGGCCGATCGCTTTGGCCACCTGCCTGCAGATCGACGCGGTCAGCTACAACGCGTTCATCCAGGAACAGAGCCTTGGCATTCACTACAACCAGGGTAACGATCTGCTCGACTACATCAGGAACCCCGAAGTCTTCAAATACGAAGACGGCTTCGTCTCCATTCCGCAAGGCCCGGGGCTCGGCATCGAGGTCAACGAGGAGAAGGTGCGCGAAATGGCCAAGGTCGGCCATCGCTGGCGCAACCCGGTGTGGCGCCACACCGACGGCAGCGTCGCCGAGTGGTAAGCCTCTGATGAAACGCCGCCTGCGGGCGGCGTTTTTGCGCGCCTTTGCGTACATGGAGAGCCGGCGCGCACGCAATTAAAAGAAGGAGACACAGTGGACACAACCACATTCGCCATGCAGGCGACCGGCAAGCGGCATCGCCTGCTGGTCATGCTGTTCATCACCGTCGTCATCACCTATCTGGACCGCAGCAACCTGTCGATTGCGGCCACCGCCATCGCGCAAGACCTGCAACTCGATCCAGCCCATATGGGGCTGGTGTTCTCGGCCTTCGGCTGGTCGTATGCCTTGCTGCAGATCCCCGGCGGCATGCTGGTGGACCGTGCCCGGCCCCGGCTGATGATGGCGCTGATCATCGGGCTCTGGTCTATCGCCACCATCCTGCAAGGTTTCGCCAGTGCCTTCGTCCTGCTGCTGTCCTTGCGCGTGCTGCTCGGCGTGCTCGAAGCACCGGCCTATCCGACGCTCAACCGCATCGTCACCACCTGGTTTCCCGACAGCGAGCGAGCCCGCGCCATTGCGGTCTACACCTCGGGGCAGTACGTCGGCCTCGCGTTCCTGACTCCGGCGCTCGTCCTCACCCAGCAACACTTCGGCTGGCACGGCGTGTTTCTCCTGACCGGGCTAATTGGCGTGCTGTGGGCGCTGGTCTGGTATGCGCTGTATCGCGAACCTTCCGAAACGGCCGGCATCAATCAGGCGGAACTCGACACGATCCGCGGCGGCGGCGGCCTCGTCGAACTCAGCAGCAACCGCGCGTCTCACACACGCTACAGTTCCGCCGACTGGCGTGCCGTGCTCGGCAACCGCAAGCTCTGGGGCGTCTATATCGGGCAGATCGCCGTGACCTCGACGCTGTGGTTCTTCCTGACGTGGTTTCCCACCTACCTCGTCAAATACCGCCACATGGATTTCCTGAAGGCGGGCTTCATGGCCGCCGTGCCGTTTCTCGCCGCCTTCGTCGGCATTCTGGCCTCGGGGCTGATCTCCGATACCATGATCCGGCGCGGCGTCTCCGCCACGGTCGCGCGCAAGGTGCCGATCGTCACGGGCCTGCTGCTGTCCACGGCCATTGTCGGCGCGAACTTCGTCGACAGCCCCTCGATGGTGATCCTGTTCATGGCCATCGCCTTTTTCGGCAGCGGCTTTTCGTCGATCACCTGGGTGCTGGTTTCATCGATGGCAAAAAAGGAACTGCTCGGACTCACGGGCGGGATGTTCAACCTGATGGGCAACCTGTCGTCGATCTGCGTACCCATCGTAATCGGCCTGCTCGTCAAAGGTAACGACTTCGCACCGGCCCTCGTGTTCATGAGCGCGGTCGGCGTGGTGGGCGCGCTGTCGTATCTCTTTCTGGTCGGCCGGATCGAACGGATCCGCTAGGCGAGCGGGTTCTGTCCCGGGACGTTACGTGCGCGCTCGGCCGTGGCGTCTCAGTTACGTAACATCCCGGACGGAACCGGCCTGAAAACGCCTGTTTGACTCCACAAGCTCACCCTCCCTCTGTGCCGGGAAGCCTTTCTGCATAAGGGTTTCCAGTCGCACCACCGGCGCTCGCCGCACGCCTGGCCCACTCCTTGCTCCATCGCAGTCAAAAGACAATGCGAGAGGCAATCATGGGCGAATTCCTTCCTGACTATCTGATCCGCGAACAGGCGGCCGTGGGCGCGCTGGTGGTGTTCGGCGTACTGCGGGTGATCGGCGCGGCACTCGCGTTTCAGCGCGGCTGGCGCATCTCGACGGTCGAAAAGTGTTTTGTTGTCGCGGCAGTGATCTATTGCGCGCCACAGCTGTTCGACCTGCTCACCCAGCTCTACGGCTCGCACGCCGCGGCAGCCGACCTCGAAGGCAAGGTGAGCGGCTGCGCAATCGCGCTGTTCTGTGCGCCGATCCTCGGCCACAAGCTGGGCTTCGAATAATTCACGCGAATCGAATGGAGCGGACCGGCACGCTGCAAGCCCGGCCGATCGAACCCGTCGCCAGAACCGTCTGAGAGCGGCCTGAGCGACCCGAGTGGAAGAGCAAAGCAATGAAAACGACGTTCCTGTCCAGACGAAAGACTTACCGCGGCGGCGATGTACTGACGCTCAAATCGGGCGGCCGGCCGATGACCGCGACGTGGGTGGGTCCCGTGGTATTCGCGCCGGGCACCTGGCTGATCTGCCAGTGGTTCGACGACGACGGCGAACTGCGCCAGGAGATGTTCCCTGAAACGATGCTGGAGCGAGTGCCGAAAGCACTCGCAGCTTAACGGGCAGTACCGGGGCAACCGGCTCCTGCCGGGCGACCGTGTGTGTTAAAGCCGCACAGACCTGCTGTGCGGCGTTTTTTTTGCCAGGCGCGCTCAGCCCAGCGAAACGTACGCCGGCACGCTATGCGACAACGCGGCGGCGGCCACGAACACACCGATCATCGCCAGGGCTTCGAGGTAAAGCACGTTCGTGAAGGTATGCGCGTCCATCGTCGAGGCGGTGCGGCGCAGCCGCGGCAGTGCCGAGAAGCGGTTCAGGCCGCCAAACAACAGCGCCAGCGCAACGAGTGCAAGCTTGAGCGTCAGGACGTGCCCCCAGGTGCTGATCTCAATCGCCTCAAACGAGCCGCCCGAACCGCGCACGGCATTGAAGACACCGGTCACCAGCACGACTGCCACCGCGACCAGCGACACGTTCGACACCTGCGTGGCCGTACGGATCAGGATGCCGCGGGCGGTCGAGGTGCCGAGCGCCGGCAGCGCCACCAGACCGGCCGCCACAACGAGACCGCCCCACACGCTGGTGGCCAGCACATGCAAGGTATGCACGCCGATTGCCGCCGAGGCGGGCCCCCCGTCGGCCGCATGTCCGAGCGACGCCTTGCCGCCGGCAATAGCGATCACCGCCAGCCACAGCAGCGCATTGCGCAGCGTGCCCGTGTGCGAGGACAGCGCGGTGAGCAGCAACACCAGCGCACCGATAAACGCGACGCTCCAGGCGTAGCCGACATGGGTCTGCGACAGCACCGTGGGAATGACGCCGAACGCCTGCGGCAAGGCACTGCCGCTCATCGCCGCGGCCTCGTACAGCAGCCAGCCGAGGTCGGCGAGCACAAGCACGAGGCTCGCCGTCAGCATCGAGCGTTGCGCACGCAACCACGCCGGACGCGCCGGTGCAACCTTCGCCTGGGCATCCTTCGCAAGCCAGGCGCCAAGCAGCGCCGAACCGACTGCAAACGCAAACGCGACATTCATGAGCGCGGCCATTGCGACCTGCCCGATCCACAATCCGTCTACTCTCATTGCACAGTGAACGCGTAAGTGGCCGTCTCGCGCGGCGCGGTGAAATGGATCGTCGGCAGCCCCAACAGCGCGACTTCAACGTTCGGCGCAAGTTTGAGCGAAGCGGGACGCGCATCGGCGTGCGCGCAAGAGATCGCGGCAAGTGCCGCGGCACCGGCAGCCGTCGCGCACGGCGACGGGCGGTTGAAATCGGATAGCTTCATGAAAGGCGAATTGCTTGTCGAAAAATACACGGAGGCGGATTGCGCGCGGTGCAACAAGACACCGGCGCCCCGGGAGTGTACGCTTCGATGGTTCGCATGCGTGTGGGTTCAACCGAGTTGCGTCTTCATGCTGGGGAAACAGTCGAGGCACGGGTAGGAGATCAACGCAAAGGCAACCCGGGCGAAACCCAAAAGGCATGGGAGAGGTGCCCGATACACACTGCGTCAAACTGTCCCATCGGCGTTTACGAGGAGGTGCCAGGTGGCCTGTGGCAAATAGTCACCATTACACAGCGATGATAGAATGCTGCGTCGCCGCAGCCCCACTTGCCCCCAAGCCGAGCCGGTCGAAGCTCGGTCGGGTCCCCGAATCTGATGGAGTTACGCGTGTCTTCAAGACGCATTTTCCGCCCGCTGCTTGCCTTTCTGCTGATCGGCGCTGCAGGCGTCTATAGCGCTGCGAAAGCGCAGACTCAGCCCCAGACCCCGGACACGATGGAAGCGCGCGTACAGGCTTGTGCAGCCTGCCATGGCACGCACGGTCAAGGGACGGACAACGACTACTTCCCCCGCCTCGCAGGCAAGCCGGCTGACTATCTGTACAACCAGCTCAAGAATTTCCGCGAGGCGCGCCGCAAGTATCCGCCCATGAACTACCTCGTCACGTATCTCTCGGACGACTACCTTCATCAGATTGCCACGTACTTCTCGCAACAGCGCCCGCCGTACCCGCCGCCGGCCAAGCCGACGGTGTCGTCGAGCACCTTGGCGCGCGGCCAGGAGATCGTGCTGCACGGCGACGCTGCGAAGCAGATTCCGGCCTGCGCCGCTTGCCACGGCAAGGCGCTGACCGGCATGCAACCGGCCATTCCGGGTCTGGTCGGCCTGCACGCCGACTACATCAGCGCGCAGCTCGGCGCGTGGCGCTCCGGCTCGCGTCACGCCATTGCGCCTGACTGCATGCACACCATCGCCACCCGCTTGACCGATGATGACGTGAATGCCGTCGCTTCATGGTTGTCCACCCAGACGGCTCCGCAAAACCCCGTGCCGGCTCCGGCGCGCTCGTTGAAGACTCCGCTTGCCTGCGGCAGCGAACCGCAATAAGGCACCGGGAGAGATGACCAAATGAAACGCAAGACTGTGTTCGCCCTTTCGGCAGTCGTCGTGGTTGCGGCCGCTGCCCTCGTTCCCGTCCTGTGGTCGGGCGGCGACAACCTGCACAACGGCAGCGCCATGGCGGCCACCCCCGCCGACCAGGCTGCCCTGGTCAAGAAGGGCGAGTATCTCGCCCGCGCCGGCGACTGTATTGCCTGCCATACAGTGCGTGGCGGCAAGGAATTCGCCGGCGGTCTGCCCATGCTGACGCCGTTCGGCACGATGTTCACGCCGAACATCACGCCTGACGACCAGTACGGCATCGGCAAGTGGACCCAGGACGACTTCTACCGCGCCTTGCATACGGGCCGCTCGAAGGACGGCAGCCTGCTGTACCCGGGCTTCCCGTTCACGAGCTACACGAAGGTCACGCGCGCCGATTCGGACGCCATCTACGCGTATCTGCGCTCGGTTCCGCCGGTCAACATTCCGAGCCGCCCGCATGAACTGAAATTCCCGTTCAACAACCGCAACCTGCTGATCGGCTGGCGTACGCTGTTCTTCCGCGAAGGCGAGTACAAGGCGGATCCGACCAAGTCGGTCGAATGGAACCGCGGCGCGTACCTGATCGAAGGCCTCGGCCACTGCGGCATGTGCCACACCTCGATCAACGCAATGGGTGGTCCGGTCAACTCGGCGGCCTTCGCCGGCGGCCTGATCCCGCTGCAGAACTGGTATGCTCCGTCGCTCACGTCGAACAAGGAAGCAGGTCTGGGCGACTGGGACATCAAGGACATCCAGGATCTGCTGAAGAACGGCGTGTCGCAGCGTGGCGCGGTGTTCGGTCCGATGGCCGAAGTGGTTCACAACAGCTTGCAGTACATGTCGGACGACGACATCCAGGCGATGGCCACGTATCTGAAGACCATTCCGCAGAAGAGTGAAGCGCCGGAAAACCTGCAGCTGGAAACCTCGGCTCAGTTCGGCACGGAGCTGCTGCAGCAAGGTCAGAAGATCTATACGGACAACTGCGCGAAGTGCCACGAGGCGAACGGTCTCGGCCAGCCGCCGAACTTCCCGCCGCTCGCCAACAACCAGTCCATTCAGATGCCGTCGGCGGTGAACCCGATCCGTATGGTGCTGAACGGTGGCTACCCGCCGAGCACGGACGGCAATCCGAAGCCTTACGGCATGCCGCCGTTCGCGCAGTCGCTGTCGAACCAGGAAGTGGCTGCCGTGGTAACGTATATCCGTATGTCGTGGGGCAACCACGGTACGGCAGTGTCGCCGCAACAGGTGGCCGATCTGCGTTCCGCGCCGCTCGACTAGACGGCACAAGCAATAAGGAGGGCGCGGCCTGCGGTTTCCCGCAGGCCGCGCCCTTCGTTTTTTAGGACCATAGCCGGACCAGTACAGGCACAATGGCATACTGGATCAGGCAGGAGAAAATGTCGTGCATGTCGGTGAGCGTTTTAACAGCATTACCCACCTCGTCGGCGCGGTGCTGTCGGTGGCGGGGCTGGCAACGCTCGTCACGATGGGCGCGCTGGACGACGATGCGTACAAGGTCGTCAGCTTCAGCGTTTACGGCGCCATGCTGTTCGTGCTGTATGCTATCTCCACGCTCTACCACAGCGTGCGCAACCCGCGCGTCAAGGCGGTCCTGCAGAAATGCGATCATTCGGCTATCTACCTGCTGATCGCCGGCAGCTACACGCCGTTCACGCTGGTCACGCTGCGTGGACCGTGGGGCTGGTCCCTGTTCGGGGTAAGCTGGGGCCTTGCGGCCTTGGGGATCGTGCAGGAACTCACGCTCGGGCGACGCACCCGCAGCGTATCGATGGTGCTGTATGTCTTGATGGGATGGCTCGCGCTCGTTGCCATTCGTCCGCTGGTCGAAGCGTTACCGACCGCGGGCACCGCATGGCTCGTGGCCGGCGGGATCATCTACAGCGTCGGCATCTACTTCTTCATCAACGACGAGCGCATCCGGCACGGACATGGTATCTGGCACCTGTTCGTTCTGGCGGGCAGTCTGTGTCAATTCGTCAGTGTTGCGCGCTACGTCGCGTGACACGCCACGACGGCGAAGTGCAACTTAAGGCCAGTCAACGTGTCTTGATAGCGCGTTGAAGCATTCGGCACACGCTGGCGTGTGCCGCCGATTTCCCTGCGAACGGACCAGGGCTCTAGCCCCGAGGCGCGCCTGCTGGCCGCGCGTTTGCCGTTTCGCGATACTGCATTGCAAAGAGTTTTTATGTCTTTTGATTCTCTCGGCTTGTCCGAACCGCTGGTCCGTGCTGTTCACGAACTCGGCTACACCAACCCTACTCCCATTCAGTTGCAGGCGATTCCGGCCGTGCTCAACGGCGGCGACCTGCTCGCCGGTGCGCAGACCGGCACCGGCAAGACGGCCGGCTTCACGCTGCCGATCCTGCAGCGTCTGCACAGCATGCCGCCGGTCACCACGGCCGCCGGCAAGCGCGTGGTCCGCGCGCTGATCCTCACGCCGACGCGCGAACTCGCGGCGCAGGTCGAGGAAAGCGTGCGCGCCTACGGCAAGTACCTGAAGCTGAAGTCCACGGTGATGTTCGGCGGTGTGGGCATCAATCCGCAGATCGATGCGCTGCGTCGCGGCATCGATATCGTGGTGGCCACGCCTGGGCGTCTGCTCGATCACATGCAGCAGAAGACCATCGACCTGTCGCATCTCGAGATCCTCGTGCTCGACGAAGCGGACCGCATGCTCGACATGGGCTTCATCCACGACATCAAGCGCGTGCTCGCCAAGCTGCCGCCGAAGCGCCAGAACCTGCTGTTCTCCGCGACCTTCTCCGACGAGATCAAGACGCTCGCCGACAGCCTGCTCGATTCGCCGGCGCTGATCGAAGTCGCGCGCCGCAACACGACGGCCGAAACCGTGGCGCAAAAGATCCACCCGGTGGACCGCGACAAGAAGCGCGAGCTGCTCACGCACCTCATCAAGGAACACAACTGGTTTCAGGTGCTGGTGTTCACGCGCACCAAGCACGGCGCGAACCGCCTTGCCGAGCAATTGACCAAGGACGGTATCAGCGCCCTCGCGATTCACGGCAACAAGAGCCAGTCCGCGCGCACCCGTGCGCTCGCCGAGTTCAAGAACAACACGCTGCAGGTGCTGGTGGCGACCGATATCGCGGCGCGCGGCATCGATATCGACCAGTTGCCGCACGTGGTCAACTACGACCTGCCGAACGTGCCGGAAGACTATGTGCACCGTATCGGCCGCACTGGCCGCGCCGGCGCGACGGGTGAGGCGGTGTCGCTGGTGTGCGTCGACGAACTGCAGTTGCTCAAGGATATCGAGAAGCTGATCAAGCGTCCGGTGCCGCAGGAAGTGATCGCCGGGTTCGAACCGGATCCGAACGCGAAGCCGGAGCCGATCCTGCGCCGCGGCCAGGGCGGTGGCGGCGGTGGTGGTGGCCGTCAGCCGCGTCAGGGTCAAGGTGCGCCGCGGGGCGACGGCGCGCGCCGCGATGGTGGTGCGGCCAAGCCCGCACAGCGTTCGGGTCAGCGCCCGGCCGGCAGCCAGCAAGCCAAGGCGCAGGGCGCCAAACCGGCCGGCGCCGGCACGACGGGCCAACCGCAAGTGCGCAAGGACAATCCGCGCCACGAGACCACTCGTCATCACGGCAAACCTGGACCTTCCACGCATGACGGCGCCGGCGCCACGCATGCACCGCGCAAGCCGCAGGGTCAGGGCAGGCCGCAGGGCGGCAACCCGGGCGCATTGCTGGGCGGCGGCGCCAAGCCCCGCAGCGATGCGCCGCGTAGCTCGCAACCGCCGCGCAACGGCGGTCAGCGCGGGCGTTGAGCGCGGACATTGAGTGTCGGCGTTGGGTGTCGGCGTTAGGCGCAGGCGTTAGCCGGCAAGCCTCATCGCCTTCATTCGTTGGCGCTATTTATTGACGCTACTCATCGGCACCAGTCCTCGCCGTCACAAACGGGCCGCCGCAGCGGCCCGCTTCAGGTGCTCGATCTGCCGCTCCCATCGATCGAGCACCGCCCCACTCCCCTCTTCCAGTTCGAACGTGATACCGCCCGTCAGGCGCGCATAGCGAACCCGCTGCGTCTCGCCGTTATCGATGAAGCCAATAAAGTGGGCCAGCCCGCTGTCGTCGCCACTCGCCGAGGCCAGCGGCTCGAACTGCAACTGCACCTGATAGAACGCGTCTTCGCAGACAAAGGTCAGCGCCGCGCGGCCGCTCTGCGTCAGCACGCCGGCAGCCCGCGACTGCGGCCATAGCGCGATGCAGAGCGTGCGTGAATCGGGCGCATACAACTCGCCCACGCCCAGCAGCGAAGTCCGCACGTAGCCGTTCGCGCCGGCCGTCAGCAACGATGCGGTAAAGCCGGTCTTGCTCGCCAGTGCGCTGCCGTCGAACAAGGCACGCGCCGCAGGCGGCCATTCGTCGAAGACGTCCTGCTCGAGCTGACGCCTGGATACAGAATCGGTCATCGCCGGACTCCGGTTGGTCGATCGTCTTGAATCGAAATACGCACTATGAAAACACGAATGGCCCGCGCAGGCGGGCCATTCGTTCAAACGTTCACTCACTCAACGCGCCGGAACGATCCGGCCGAGGCGTCCGGCAAGCGAGCCGTGCGCCTCCCACCGGCCATCAGCGGAAGAATACATGCTGCGTAATCTTCGCGAGCGGGTAATGCACGCCGGGCTGAATGCGCGCCGGCAGGTCGAGCGGCTTGAGCAGCATCTTCACGCACATGTCGGCTGAAAGATTGCGGCGCACGAGTGCGTTGATGCGTGCAGCACGTTCGCGGTTATAGGCAGAATCGTGCACGCGCTCCGGATAGCGGATCGCAAACACATGACGCAGCGCAATCTCCGAGTCCTCGTTCTTGATTTCCAGCACACGGCGCATCAACGCGCCAAGTACTGCAAGCCGGCCATTGCCTTCGATCTTGTTGTACTTCTTGAAATACTTGAAAAAGTGCTTGTAGTGACGCACTTCGTCGGTGCGAATGTTGTCCGTGATCTGCTTGAGCACGGGCTCATCCGAGCACTCGCCGATCGCCCGGTACAGCGTTGCCGTGCCGGTTTCAACCACGCAGCGTGCAACCATTTCAAGCGCACGCGTTTTCTCGAAGTCCTCGACGGAACACGTCTTCGAATACTCTTCGAAGAAGTTATGGAAGGCCGTATCCCAGTCGAACTCCGGCCAGACGTAAGCGATATAGGTCTTCAGGGCCCGGCCGTGCTGCATTTCTTCGGGCTCCCACTCATTGTTGAGCCACGCCGATACTTCCGGGTCGCCATTGAAGAAGGTGCTCAGGTTGCTGGTGTAGAGATCCGTACCGCTTTCAATAAACGAGGCCGCGCACAGCAGAAGCAGCAGATCTTCGTTGGCCACGGCCTGTTGCCGGTCGATCCGGGTGAGGTCAATGTCCTCAATCCGCCAGGGCATCACATGGTTACGCTCAGTGTGCATTTGTTTCTTGCTCCGAAAGCTGTATCGACTGATGGAGCGTGCCTCACGCCACTTGCGTTCGCCGGGCCGCCTTTGTTTCGATACAGCACCTTGAATTAGAGTTAACCCCTTGTATCTTGCATCTTAGCTGGTGTTCCGCAACTCTGCAGACAACAGAGCACAGACCTTACCCAAGATCAGCAGTTCCGGAGACGGGATAGTCGAATTGTTCCAATACAACACAGACGCGGCGTGCGGCACGGCAACGGCAGTGCGTAAGGGGCCGCCACGGCGTGCGTCAAGGGGATGGTGCGCAAGGCGCGGTAAGGTATCAGCGGCCTCGCGTAAGGCGCGAAAATTTGCCGCAGATCAAAGGGGATGGGGACCCTCGCCGGTGCACGGCGATGCCGTTGGCGGGCAAGCCGATTAGCAGACCGAACGGCCCAGGGTGCATGGCCGTGCCCTGCGGCACCCGGAAATGAGCGGCAATAATCGGCAATAACCGGCTATGCCGATGCGCCAGACAAGCTTCACGCAATCGGCATAGCCGCAGGTCAACAGCACACTCGCGCTGCAGCGCGAGGTTTAAAACAGATCAGAAACCCGCTGCAAGACCGTCGCGCCGGCTGTCGCTCGCGGCCACGTAGCCACGCTCCGGATCGTTGCGATCGAGCTTCCAGATGTACTGGCCGGAGCCGAAGTCCATGTAAGAATCGTCGACAGACTTGATCGTATGGCCAAGATTTTCGAGCGCGCGGGCGGTGTTGGCGTCGAGCGTTGCTTCGATGTCGATGGTGAAGTCGCGGTTCACCTTCCAGCGCGGCGCATCGCACGCCGCCTGCGGCTGCTGGCCGTAATCGAGCATGCGCACGATCGATTGCAGATGGCCTTGCGGCTGCATGTCGCCGCCCATCACGCCGAAACTCATCACCGCTTCCTGCTTGCCGTCGACCTGTTGCGTGAGGAAGGCCGGGATGATGGTATGGAACGGCCGCTTGCCGCCTGCGACAACGTTCGGCGACTTCGGGTCCATCGAGAAACCGCAGCCGCGGTTCTGCAGCGCGATGCCCGTGTCCGGCACGACGATGCCGGAGCCGAAGCCCATGTAGTTCGACTGAATAAAGCTCACCATCATGCCGCGCTCGTCGGCCACCGACATATAGACGGTGCCGCCCGCCTTGGGCATGCCGAAGTCGAACCGCGTCGCGCGCTTCGGATCGATCAGCCGGGCGCGCGAGCTCAGATAAGCATCGTCGAGCATCTGCTCGGGCGTCACTTCCATTGAGCGCGGGTCGGCAACGTAGCGGTAGACGTCGGCAAACGCGAGCTTCATCGCTTCGATCTGCAGGTGCTGCGACTCGACGCTGTCCACCGCGAGCGCACCCATGTCGAATTTTTCAAGGATGCCCAGTGCGATCAGCGCGGCAATCCCCTGGCCGCTAGGCGGAATCTCGTGCACTGTGTAGCCGCGATAGTCTTTGCTGATCGGCTCGACCCAGTCGGGGCGGTAATTGCGCAGGTCTGCCGCGGTCAAGGCGCCGCCGCCTTCGCGTGCGAATGCCGCGATCTGCTCGGCAATCTCACCTTCGTAATAAGCACGCGGACCTTGCTCGGCAAGCTTGCGCAGCGTGCTGGCGTGTCCGGGAAAACGCACCAGTTCGCTCACTTGCGGCGCCCGGCCGCGCGGCATGAAGGTCTGCGCAAAGCCCGGCAGGTCTTTCAGTTCGGGCACAGCCGCCGCCCATTTGTAGGCCACGATGCTTGCGACTGCGTGGCCGCGCTCGGCGATCTCAATGGCCGGCTCCATAAGATCGGCAAACGGCAGTGAACCGAATTTCTGGTGCAACGCCTCCCAGCCGGCGATCACGCCGGGCACGGTCACGGCATCCCAGCCGCGCTTGGGCTGCTTCGCGAGACCGTTCTCCTCGCCGTATTTGCCCTTGAAGTAATCGACGTTCCAGGCCGCCGGCGCCACGCCGGACGCGTTCAGCCCATGCAATCTGGCGCCATCCCACACGAGCGCGAACGCATCGCCGCCCAGCCCGCAGGAGACCGGTTCGACGACGGTGATGGCCGCCGCCGCCGCGATGGCCGCATCGACCGCATTGCCGCCCTTCCATAGCATGCGCAGGCCGGCCTGCGCGGCGAGCGGATGCGAAGTCGAGACGATATTGCGCGCGAACACCGGCAGGCGCGGCGTCGGGTAAGGGTTTTGCCAGTTGAAGCGGGTCATGTAGGAGACTCTCGGAAAGCGCGGCCCAGCGCGGGTAGCCCACTGGCGCCATTGGAAAAGCAGCACGGGAAGAACCTTTGATTGCAGCGCGAACCGGCCGAAAAAACAAATTCATTTATCAAATGAATAAATGCAGAAACATGCTGAATAAATCGGCCGGCGATGACTTGCGGGGCGGTTGTGATCTTGCGCATGTCGTCTATGTTGGCGGACAACCGGGCTGTTGGTCTTACAATAACTCACCGTAGAATCATCGCTCGCTCCTGGCGCTGGCGGCCGCACCCGGCGCCGGCACCATCACTAGACCCGAGACACATGACCCGAGACCCCCGCCTGACCCTCAACGCACGTCAACAGGAATTGCTCGAGTGGGTGCAACGCGACGGCTTCGTGACCGTGGATGACCTGGCTGCTCACTTTGACGTCACGCCGCAAACCATCCGGCGCGACGTCAACTGGCTGGCCGACATGAATCTGCTGCGCCGCTACCACGGCGGCGCCAGCCTGCCGACCAGTTCCGAGAACGTCTCGTACACTGCACGGCAACGGATGTTCCACGACGAGAAGCGGCGCATTGCGGCGCTCGTGGCCACGCATATCCCCGATCAGGCATCGCTCTTCATCAACCTCGGCACGACTACCGAGGAAGTGGCGCGCGCGCTGAACCGCCATCGGGGGCTGCGCGTGATCACCAATAACCTGAACGTCGCCAGCATGATGAGCGGCTATCCGGACTGCGAGGTGCTGGTCACGGGCGGCATCGTGCGGCCGTGGGACAAGGGTATCGTGGGTGAACTCGCGATCGATTTCATCCGCCAGTTCAAGGTGGATTTCGCGATCATCGGCACATCGAGCATCGAAACCGACGGCACTCTGCGCGACTTCGACACCCGCGAAGTGCGTGTAGCCGAGGCGATCATCGAGCACGCGCGCACGGTGTTCCTCGCTACGGATCATTCGAAGTTCGGCCGGCCGGCGCTGGTCCGCCAAGGCCATCTGAACCAGATCGACGCGCTCTTCACCGACGCAGCGCCGCCCGCCGACATGGCCGAAACGCTGGCTACGGCCGGCACCCAGGTTTACATCGCCGAGTGAGAGCGGGTGGGGGCAACTCACCCGCGCCTATCAGCTGGCCGATTCCGCCAGTCGCCGCACATCCGGACCATTTGCTGCACCGCACGCGAAACCTCGAGTGAAATCAAGGATTTGCCCGCCCATCCAGACCGCCCCTCAAGCCTTCAATTGTCAAATGGAAAATTTTCAGGGGCCGATTTGGCGTTCAGTGTGCGGTTGACTACACTCCAGTTCCCCGACGCCATTTTCGATGCGCGCCGGTCGTGACCTCTGTCACTCCCGCCTGATCCTGTAGCGGATTGCGCTGCGCCCCGCCATCGCGCCGGCGCAGCCGCCCACGCGGCAGTCCGCGTTACGCTTGACATGGAGAGAACGATGCTGAGTCCGCATGAATTCGCCACGTTGTTGCTCGTAAAGGATGCTCCCAATCAGGTCGATATGGATCGGGAGGAGCTGGATGCGCTGCTCGAACGACAGCTTGTACAACTCGAAAAGCTTGCCTCCGGACTCAAGCAATGGCGCATCACCGACATCGGCGATACGGCGATCCGGGCAATCAAGCGTCTCTCATAGTGCGCCGGGGTGTTCCGGCGCGTGATCTTATACAAGCAAGGATTCGCGGGCGGCGCAGTGCGCCGCCCGCAGCGACCAAACGCGTGCCGTGTACCGGTGCGCGCCAGTTAAGCCCAGAAACTCCACGTTGGGACTCATTTTCGTCATTGGTTGTGCCGTGTTGATTTACGCAGTAAATTGACGCGATGGACCTCTGCGCCATCCGGCATGCCAAAAACACTCTCTGACGAAGACATTCACCAGTTTCGCGAAGCCATGCGCCGCGTCGCCGAAGACGCGTTCGCCACCCGTGGCGCGCAAGGCGTGACGATGCGCGAGCTGGCCAAGGAACTGGGCTGCAGCGCGATGACGCCCTACCGGTATTTCCGCGACAAGGAAGAAATCCTCGCGATGGTGCGCGCCGCGGCCTTCACACGCTTCGCGCAGCGGCTAGAAGCGGCCGCACAGGCTGCCGAACCCGCCCGCCAGGGAACGGCGCTCAGCGAGGCCTACGTGACGTTCGCGCTCGATGAACCTCATGCGTATCGTCTGATGTTCGATCTCGCACAACCGGATGAGACCACCCACCCCGGACTGGCCGCCGCGTCGCAGCGCGCCTGGCGCATCCTCGGCGCGCATTTCGAGCCGCTCGTGGCGGCCGGGCGCCTGGAGGGCGATCCGCGCCTGATCGCCTATGCCTACTGGGCGGGTCTGCACGGCTTTGCGATGTTGGCGCTCGCTAACAAATTACCGCTGCCAGCGGATCAGCATCCTCCGCTGGAGGACGCAGCAAACGCGGCGCTCACGCGCGAGGCCGTGCTGGCCCAGCTTCGCAAGATGCTATGGCGCGGCGCACAGCCTCAACCAGCACCGTAGTAACCACTCACCTCTTAACCACTGCGGAGCGTCGGATCGACCGCTGCGCGCCAGCTAATCGCCTTCGCGCGCTGATCGAGGAAAAACGCCACCCATTGATCACGCGCCTGCGGATCGCTGCTGGTGCCGAGCGTCGTGTAGTGCTGCGCGATCGCCCCCTGGAAGGCGCAGTAATCCGCCGTCGAGACCTTGCCGTGCCGATTGGCGACATAGGCATCGTAGAAAGTCGTGTAGACCGACTGCGCGTCATTGCCGTAATCCACCGGCGCCGCCGGGCTGCAGATCTGCTGTAGCGCTGCAAACGACGGCGCACCGAAACTGCCGTTCAGACTCGGCGTACCCACGCAACCCGCCAGCAGCGCCGTCACACTGATTGCCCACAATCCCCGCATGTTTCACCTCGAGTTGGCTAATGCCTTGAGTATCGTCGGTGCCGATGCGTCGCGCTACTACCCAGGACATACGCTCAGTCAAGTCGAACTTTACTTTTTCGATTATGTTCATTAAAGTTCGAAAACGAACACTATCAGTTCGATAGCTTTCTTCTTTACATGTCGTAGGGGACACAGCAGGTGACGCAAGGCTCTAGATACGATTTGCTCGTCGTGGGCGGCGGGATCAACGGCGCCGGCATCGCTCGCGACGCCGCGGGGCGCGGCCTGTCCGTGTTGCTCTGTGAACAGGACGACCTGGCGGCGCATACGTCGTCGGCCAGCACCAAGCTGATTCACGGCGGCCTACGCTATCTCGAGTACCGCGAGTTCGGCCTCGTGCGCAAGGCGCTGCAGGAACGCGAAACACTGCTGCGCGCGGCGCCGCATATCATGTGGCCGCTGCGCTTCGTGATGCCCCACATGCCGAACCTGCGGCCGGCCTGGATGATCCGCGCCGGCCTGTTCCTTTACGATCACCTCGCCCGCCGCGAACTGCTGCCGGCCTCGCGCGGCATCGACATGCGCCGCCATCCAGCAGGGGCGCCGCTGATCGAATCGATCAAGCGCGGCTTCGTGTACTCGGACGGCTGGGTCAACGACGCACGCCTCGTCGTGCTCAATGCGCTAGACGCGCAGGAAAACGGCGCCGCCATCCTCACCCGCACCAAGCTCGTCAGCGCCGTGCGCGCCGGCGGCGAATGGCATGCGAAACTGCGCCGCGCCGACGGCACGCTGCTTGAAGTGCGCGCCGGTTCGATTGCGAACGCAGCGGGCCCGTGGGTCGGCGAACTGCTGCACGGCGCGCTCGGCCGCGACGCGAACCATAGCGTGCGCCTTGTCAAGGGCAGCCACATTGTCGTGCCGCGCCTGTTCGAGCACGATCACGCGTACATCTTCCAGAATCCGGACAAGCGGATCATTTTCGCGATCCCTTACGAGCACGACTACACGCTGATCGGCACCACGGATATCGAATACCGCGACGACCCCGCCAAAGTGGCGATCAACGCCGACGAAACGCAATACCTGTGCGAATCGATCAACCGCTACTTCAAGCAGCAGATCTCGCCGCGCGACGTGCGCTGGACCTACTCGGGCGTGCGTCCGCTGCTCGAGGAAGAAGGCGCCGACAATCCCTCGGCCGTGACGCGCGACTACCGTCTGGAGCTTGACGCACCCGCCGGTGAAGCGCCGCTGCTGTCGGTGTTCGGCGGCAAGATCACCACCTTCCGCAAGCTTGCCGAAGAAGCCGTCGACGAACTCTGCCGCGCGCTGCAGAATCCCGCGCCGGCGTGGACTGCCGGCGCGGCGCTGCCCGGTGGCGATATTCCGCAGGCCAATTTCGAACGCTTCCTCACGCAGCTCAAGCAGCAATACGGCTGGCTGCCCGCCGATCTCGCGCATCGCTACGGCCGTGCTTACGGCACGCGCGCAAAGCACGTGATCGGCGAGGCGCGCTCGCTCGACGAGCTGGGCCGCGCCTTTGCCCCGGGGCTGTATGAAGCCGAGCTACGCTATCTGCGCGACGTCGAATGGGCCCGCAGCGCGCAGGACGTGCTGTGGCGGCGCTCGAAGCTCGGTCTGCATGTCGAGCCGGGCACGCTGGAAAGCGTCACACAGGAGATCGACGGCTGGTTTGCCCACTCGCCCGCCGCGCTCGAGCGTGCACCGCTCAAGCAGGCGGCCGCTGGGGAGCACGCATAAGCAGAGTGCATAAGCAAGACGCATAAGCAGCACGGCGAGCCCGCCGCAGGTGTATTTCGTACAACGCATCAATAGCACCCGTAACGCAGATAGCACCAATAGCATCGCAATAACACCGTATTCCGGCCTGCCGATCGGCAACCGGAATGCACAAAGCCACGGCAGTTGCAGTAACCCAAAACAACAAGCCGTTCCCGTCGCCGGATCGTTAGTCCTGCGACTCATAACATGGAGAAGAGACAATGCCGGATCAGTACATCCTCGCGCTCGACCAAGGCACAACCAGTTCGCGCGCCATGCTTTTCGACCGTCAGGGCAACATCGTTTCGACGGCACAGAAGGAATTCCAGCAGATCTATCCGCGTCCGGGCTGGGTCGAACACGACCCGCAGGAAATCTGGTCGACCCAGGCGGGCGTCGCCGCCGAGGCCGTGACCCGCACGGGATTGAACGGCACCTCAATCGCCGCCATCGGCATCACCAACCAGCGCGAAACCACGATTGTGTGGGACCGCGAGACCGGCCACCCGATCTATAACGCGATCGTCTGGCAAGACCGCCGCACCGCCGACTTCTGCGACGAGCTCAAAGCCAAGGGGCTCGAAGCAACAGTCCGCGCGAAGACCGGCCTGCCGATCGACGCGTATTTCTCCGCGACGAAGATCCGCTGGATTCTCGACAACGTCGAGGGCGCACGCGAAAAGGCCAACCAGGGCCGCCTCGCCTTCGGTACCGTCGATAGCTGGCTGGTGTGGAACTTCACCAAGCACGAACTGCACGTCACCGACGTGACCAACGCGTCGCGCACCATGCTCTTCAACATCCACACGCTGCAATGGGACGACGAGCTGCTGCAGGCGCTCGACATTCCGCGCAGCATGCTGCCGGAAGTGCGTGCATCGTCGGAGATCTACGGCCACAGCAAGACCACCGTGTTCGCCTCGAAGATCCCGCTCGCCGGCATCGCGGGCGACCAGCAGGCCGCGCTGTTCGGCCAGATGTGCACGCGCTCGGGCATGGTGAAGAACACCTACGGCACGGGTTGCTTCCTGATGATGAACACCGGCGAAAAGCCGATCGAATCGAAGAACAACCTCGTGACCACGATCGCCTGGCAGATCGGCGACCAGATCAACTACGCGCTCGAAGGCAGCATCTTTATCGCGGGCGCCGTGGTGCAGTGGCTGCGTGACGGTCTCGGCATCATCAAGAGCGCCTCCGAAATCGAATCGCTTGCGCGCACCGTGCCGCACGGCGACGGCGTGTACCTCGTCCCGGCTTTCGCGGGCCTTGGCGCACCGCACTGGAACGCTCGCGCACGCGGCACGCTGTTCGGCGTCACGCGCGGCACGACCTCGGCGCATATCGCCCGCGCCGCGCTCGATTCGATCGCCTACCAGTCGGTCGACGTGCTGAAGGCCATGGAAGCCGACTCGGGTATTCGCATCGGCGAGCTGCGTGTCGACGGCGGCGCTTGCGCCAACAATCTGCTGATGCAGTTCCAGGCCGACATTCTCGGCGTGGACACGGTGCGTCCGAAGATCAGCGAAACCACGGCGCTCGGCGCAGCGTATCTGGCGGGTCTGGCTGTCGGCTACTGGAAGGACGTCAACGAAGTGCAGAGCCAGTGGGCACTCGATCGCCGTTTCACGCCGGATATGGAGCCGCGCGAGGTCACGGAGAATCTGGCGGGCTGGCAACGTGCGATCCGTGCCGCCAAGGCATGGGCCGACACGCCCTGATCGGTCAAGGTCATCGTGTATAGGTTCTGTAGAGCCTATACACCTCGACAAAAACCGCTCGGCCCTGTAATTTGCCGCGCACCTGATTATTCATTGACGCCGAGAGACCGCTTGTACAACGGTCTCCCTAAAAAATAAATTTCGGAGAACCAATCATGTCACCTTACATAGCCGAATTCATCGGCACAGCCATGCTCGTTCTGCTCGGCAACGGGGCCGTTGCCAACGTGCTGCTCGCCCGCACCAAGGGCAAGGGCGCCGACCTGATCGTTATCGTGATGGGCTGGGCCATGGCGGTCTTTATTGCGGTCTTCATTACGGCGTCGTTCAGCGGCGCCCACCTGAACCCGGTCGTGACCATCAGCCTCGCGCTGGCCGGCAAGTTCGCCTGGAGCAAGGTGGCCGGCTATATCGCCGCGCAGATGCTGGGCGGCATGGCAGGCGCGGGCCTGGTGTGGATGGCGTACCGTCAGCACTTCGAAAAAGAGCCGGATGCCGACATCAAGCTGGCCACGTTCTGCACGGCGCCCGCCATTCGCAGCGCCCCGCACAATTTCCTGACAGAAATGATCTGCACGTTCGTGCTGATTCTCGGCGTGCTGTATCTGGCTTCGCCGCAGGTCGGTCTGGGTGCGCTGGATGCCCTGCCGGTGGGCCTGCTGGTGCTCGGCATCGGTATTTCGCTCGGCGGCCCGACGGGCTATGCCATGAGCCCGGCGCGCGATCTGGCGCCGCGTCTGATGCACGCGCTGCTGCCGATCCCCGGCAAGCGCGACAGCGACTGGCGTTATGCCTGGGTGCCGGTGCTGGGTCCGCTCGCCGGCGGTGCGGCGGCTGCGTGGCTTTATCTGCACATGCATTGAGAAGAACCGCGGACAGGAGCGAACAGGTCGCGCAGAGCCCAACAAAGCACGTATGATGATGCTTTCAGTTTGCGCACGGACCGAAAGGTCCACGCTCCTCTCGCTCCCTGTTCCGGCATGCTCGATCATCTTATCTGTGACTGCGACGGCGTTCTCGTCGACAGCGAAGTTATCGCTGACCACGTACTTCTTGAAACGCTCTCGGCCACCTTCCCCGGCCTCGACTTCACCAGCGTCGTAAAAACGGCGTTCGGCCAGCAGACCTCGCGCTTTCTCGAAGGCATCGAGGCATCGTTCGGCATTACCCTGCCGGAGAATTTTCTGGAAACGGTCGAGCACAACGTCGAACTGGCGCTGGGCTCGAAGCTGAGCGCCGTGGGCGGCGTGCGCGACGCGCTGCAACGCGTGTCGCTGCCGGCGGCAGTTGTATCCAATAGCCGCATGCAGCGCGTGCAGGCTTCGGTGCGACGCGCCGGGTTGCAGCAGGTGTTCGGCGAACGCGTTTTCAGCGCCGAGCAGGTGTCGCGGCCCAAGCCGTACCCTGACGTGTATCTGTTTGCCGCGCAGCAGTTGGGGGTGGAGCCGGCCAAGTGCCTCGTGATCGAAGACAGCGTCGCCGGACTAAATGCGGCGCGTGCGGCCGGCATGAAGACCATCGCCTTCGTCGGCGCGAGTCATATTCCGGATGGGTATGCGGATGCGCTCCGCAAGATGGGCATGACGCGAATCATGCAGCACATGGATGAACTGCCCGCGCTCGTAGAAGCAGGCGTGCGCGGTGAGTTTGCGGACGTGCAGTCGTAGTAGTACGCAGAAGCACTCGCGCGGGATGATGCGAGTTAATGTACGTCCCGCGACACATCCCTCTACGCAAAATGCAAAACCCGCGCTGGCAAAGCGCGGGTTTTGCAGGTCATGTTACGTACAAACCGCTACGGGCCGCTCAAACCTCGTCTGCGCAGCACTCGCGCGCCGCGGCCAGCGCCTCACGGAATTCCACCAGCTCGGCGATCGTCAGAATCGGCAGATTGTGTTGCGCAGCGAAGCGCTCCACATCGGCGCCACGCGTCATCGTGCCGTCCGGGTTCATCAACTCGCATAGCACGCCAGCCGGCTTGAGGCCGGCCAGAATCGCCAGATCGACCGTGCCTTCCGTGTGGCCGCGCCGCGCCAGCACGCCGCCGGGCATCGCGCGCAGCGGGAACACGTGGCCCGGGCGGACGATGTCGGCCGGCTTCGCCGTGTCGGCGATGGCGGCGCGTATCGTCGTCACGCGGTCGGCGGCGGAGACGCCGGTCGTCACGCCTTCACGCGCTTCGATCGACACCGTGAACGCCGTGCCGTGACGGCTCTCGTTGTTGACGGCCATCGGCGGGAGTTCAAGTGCGCGAATCTTCTCGTCGGGCAGGCACAGGCAGACAATGCCGCTGCACTCGCGAATCAGCAGCGCCATCGTCTCGTTGGTGAGACGCTCGGCGGAGACGATCAGATCGGCTTCGTTCTCGCGGTCGTGGTCATCCTGCAGGACGACGGCGCGGCCATCGCGCATAGCCTGTAATGCGGCGGCAATGCGCGGCGGAACCGGTTCGGTCGCAAGCAGGGGGAGATCGGCGAATGCACTTTCCGCAATCGTCGAAGGGGCAGGAAAAGTAGTCAAGGACATGTGAAACGCTCTCGCAAAAGTTGGGCGAAAAACGTTTCAGGGCATTGCAAACAGGCAGCACTCGCCCCGCCGGGCGCTCCAGGGGAACGACCCTGCTCCGCTCAGGCCATCGAGCAGCGCAACGGGGACCGACATGACTATCTGCACATCTTCTTCCATCCGGACTGTGACCGTCGGCTCTGGCATCGCACCAGATCTGCTGACCCCGCAACAACAACGCGGGCGCTCGCGGGCTCACTGGCAAGCGCGATTGCGCTGCCGGCATACCGCCGGTGGGGAATTTCACCCCGCCCTGAAGACGCACTGATTGCCGGAAATTCCGGCAGGGGAAGCATACAACAGCCGCGCCCGTTCTGCAGCGCAGCAGTCGTGGATTAGAACGGCGCCTCGCTAGCCGTCAGACCGGCGCCGCATGGCGCGCCGGGTCGTGCGGCACGTCCCAGCGCGGCGGCGTTTCGGCATTCAGCGTGACGCGAAACGCGCGCGCCTCGGTGTCGCCGGGATTGCGCAAGCTATGCGGCTGATCGGCGTCGAATACGATGGCGTCGCCCGTGGCCAGCAACTGGCGCTGATCGTGCACGCTGACTTCCAGCGTGCCTTCGCTCACCACCAGATTGACCGTGGTGCCCGGCGCGCGGCGCACGCCCGGCTCGGTATGCAGCGGCGCGATGCGCAATTCGTGAAACTCGGCAGTCGCTGGCTCCGCATCGGGATACAGCGGCCGGGCCGAATAACGGCCGTTCGAGCTGACCAGGCGCGTCGCCCGGTCGGCGGGCAGATGCTCGAAGCCGTTGGTGGCATGGCGGCGCAGAAACGCGGCAACCGAGACCTTCAGCGCCGCCGCGACCTTACACAGCACCTTGATCGACGGCACGCTGCGGGCCGACTCGATCTGCGCCAGCATGGCACGCGAGACGCCCGAAGCGCGAGCCAGCGCGTCGAGCGACAACTGCCGTTCGGCCCGCAGACGGGCTAGATTGACGCCGACCAGATGTTCCAGTGCGTCAAAGGGTTCCGCGGCCCGCGACCCGTCGTTAGCATCGAGTGTGGCATCGCGAACCAGCGCAAGCGGTGAATTCATGAGTACCTCCAGTAGCGCCGCCAGATGGCGGGCAAAGGGTTAGTGGAGGCAAGATAGCATTGCGATTCGCTACGCCCAACGAAGTTATCTTCACACTGTTATCAGTATTGCGGAGGACGATTCCGGCAAAGCTTGTGCCGAATTTTCATATGGCCTGGCCGCTGACCGCACGCTTGCCGGCCGGCGCATCCGTGCGGGCTGCAAACCATGTCAGCAGCAGTGCCGCGAGCGACACCACCGCGGCGACCCACGGCAGTGCATCGAGCCCCAGGCCGTGACTGATGGCGAGGCCACCGAGCCACGCGCCACCCGCATTACCCAGGTTGAACGCGCCGATATTGAGCGTCGACGCCAGATTCGGCGCCGCCGTCGCCTTTTCGACCACGCGCATCTGCAGCGGCGGCACCGTGGCGAACGCGGCGATCCCCCACACGAAAATCGTCGCCGCCGCGGCCACCTGCGAATGACTGGTGCGCGTGAAAACCGCCATGACGACGGCAAGCGCCAGCAAAATCCCCATCAGCGAGGGCATCAACGCGCGGTCCGCGAGCTTGCCGCCGATCGTATTGCCGAGCGTCAACCCCACGCCGAACAGCACCAGAATCAGCGTGACGCCGCGCGGCGAGAAACCGCTCACCTGCTCGAGAATCGGTGCAATGTAGGTGAACACGACGAACACGCCACCGAAGCCGACAATCGTCATCGCCAGCGCCATCCACACTTGCGGGTCCTTCATGACGCGCACTTCGTGCATCAGCCCGGCCGGCCCTGTGTCGTGCCGGTTCGGCACCAGCGCCGCGACGCCCGCCAGCGAGACCACACCGAGCGCGGCGACGACCCAGAACGCCGTGCGCCAGCCGAACTGCTGGCCGATGAAGGTGCCGAACGGCACGCCGAGCACATTGGCGAGCGTGAGACCGGTGAACATCAGCGCAATCGCACTGGCGCGCTTCTCCTGCGGCACGAGCGAGGCCGCCACCACCGCGCCGATGCCGAAGAACGAGCCGTGCGCAAACGACGTCACGACGCGCGCAATCATCAGCACCGAGTAGTCCGATGCCACCGCGCACAGCACGTTGCCGACGATAAACACGCCCATCAGCAACTGCAGCGCGAGCTTGCGCGGCATCTTGCTGGTCACCACCGCCAGCAGCGGCGCGCCGACCGCGACGCCCAGCGCATAACCGCTCACCAGCAAGCCGGCAGACGGGATCGAGACCGCCAGATCGCGCGCCACCTCGGGCAGCAAACCCATGATCACGAACTCGGTCGTGCCAATGGCAAAGGCGCTGATCGCCAGCGCAAGAAGGGGGATAGGCATCGCAAGACTCCAGCCGCAAAATTTCGGTAAGCGGATTGTCGGCCTCGCCCATCCATTTGAGAATTGGCGTAGCATTTGAATCATTTTCAAATTGTTTCGAACAATCTATGCCCATGGATAACCTCGGCGACGTGCGCCTGTTCGTCGAAGCCGCGCAGTTGGGCAGCCTCTCGGCGGCGGGCCGCAAGCTCGGCCTCACGCCGGCCGCCGCCAGCGCGCGGCTGACGAAGCTCGAAACCGGCCTGAAGGCGCGCCTGTTCGAGCGCACCACGCGGCAGTTGCGCCTCACCGACGAAGGGCGTCTCTACCTCAACTGCTGCCGCCAGGCGCTGAAAGCGCTCGACGACGCGGAAGCTTTGCTGCAGGAGGGGCAAAGCGTGGTGCGCGGCAAGGTGCGGATTTCCGCCACCTCCGATTTCGGCCGCAACCTGCTGATGCACTGGCTCGACGAGTTCAACGAGGTTTATCCCGAGGTGAGCTTCGCCCTGACGCTCTCGGATTCGCTGTCGAATCTGGTGCAGGAAGACATTGATCTCGCCATCCGCTTCGGCGTGCCGCAGGACAGTTCGCTGATCGCCCGGCCGCTCGCACCGAACCGGCGGGTGCTGTGCGCCGCGCCGGAGTATGTCGAGAAGCACGGCGAGCCCAAGGACCCGCTCGATCTGGCGCGATTTGATTGCATCGTGCTCGGTACGGCGTCCGGCCCCGTCAACGAATGGCACTTCACGCGCGGCGACGAGGTTCAGCACTACACCGTGCCGCTCGAGACCGCCCGCGAAACCAATGACGGCGCCGTCGCCCGCGAATGGGCGCTGCGCGGCTACGGAATTGTGGTGAAGTCGATGTGGGACGTGGAAGCGGACCTGCGCTCGGACGGGCTCAAGGTGCTGCTGCCCGACTGGCGCTACCCGGACGCGCCGCTGCACGCGCTATACCACCGCAACCGCTACATGGCGCCGCGCGTGCGGGTGCTGCTGGACTTTCTGAGCGAGCGTTTCGCGCTGGTTTCGGACGAACTGGAACGCCTGCTGGGCCTGCCGCAACTGCGTCCGCAGAAAAAACCCGCATCCGGCGAAGGGCTATAATGTTGCACTACGCTGAGAACGTGCCGCCCGGCTACCCCACGGCTTCATCCGGCCTCGCGCCGCGCCCTGGCCCGCGCATGTTGTCGCCTCTCTTCACTCTTTAAACGACGCCCCCAGATTAACCACTGCGACCGGCGAAATTCGATGATCAAGAAAGTTTATGTAAAGACCTACGGCTGCCAGATGAACGAGTACGACTCCGACAAAATGGTCGACGTACTCGGTGCGGCTGAAGGCCTCGTCAAGACCGACACCCCGGAAGACGCGGACGTCATTCTGTTCAACACCTGCTCGGTGCGCGAAAAAGCGCAAGAGAAAGTCTTCTCCGAACTCGGCCGCGCGCGCGAGCTGAAAGAAGCGAATCCGAACCTGATTATTGGCGTGGGCGGCTGCGTGGCGAGCCAGGAAGGCGCCTCGATTGTCGCGCGTGCGCCGTATGTGGACGTGGTGTTCGGCCCGCAGACCCTGCACCGTCTGCCGCAGATGATCGACAAGCGCCGTGAGAGCGGCCGCGCCCAGGTCGACATCTCGTTCCCGGAAATCGAAAAATTCGACCATCTGCCGCCGGCCCGTGTCGACGGCCCGAGCGCCTTCGTCTCGATCATGGAAGGCTGCAGCAAGTACTGCAGCTACTGCGTCGTGCCGTACACGCGCGGCGAGGAAGTGTCGCGTCCGCTCGACGACGTGCTCACCGAAATCGCCGGCCTCGCCGACCAGGGCGTGCGCGAAGTCACGCTGCTCGGCCAGAACGTGAATGCCTACCGTGGCGGCCTCACGCTCGGTTCGTCCGAGATCGCCGACTTCGCGACGCTGATCGAATACGTCGCGGATATTCCCGGCATCGAACGCATCCGCTATACCACGTCGCATCCGAAGGAATTCACGCAGCGCCTGATCGACACGTACGCAAAGGTGCCCAAGCTCGTGAGCCATCTGCACCTGCCGGTGCAGCACGGCTCCGACCGCATCCTGATGGCCATGAAGCGCGGCTACACCGTGCTCGAATACAAGTCGGTGATCCGCAAGCTGCGTGCGATTCGCCCGGACCTGTCGCTGTCCACCGACATGATCGTCGGTTTCCCCGGCGAGACCGAGGAAGACTTCGACAAGATGATGGCGCTGGTTCACGAGATGAAGTACGACACCAGCTTCTCGTTCATCTACAGCCCGCGCCCCGGCACGCCGGCAGCCAATCTGCATGACGACACGCCGCGTGAAGTGAAACTCAAACGGCTGCAACATCTGCAGGCTACCATCGAAGAAAACGTCGCCCGTATCAGCGAGTCGATGGTCGGCAAGGTCGAGCGGATTCTGGTCGAGCGTCCCGCGCGCAAAGACCCGAACGAACTCGCCGGCCGCACCGAAAACAACCGCGTGGTGAATTTCCCGGTGCCGCTGGCATCGCACGCGCGGCTGATCGGCCAGATGGTCGACGTGAAAATCGTGCAGGCGTACCCACATTCGCTACGCGGCGAACTCGTACTGGTGCACGACGAGATGCATGACGGCTCGCCGGCCACCACCCATTAAGCGCACTAAAACCGACAGGATCGATCCACCGCCTTGAAGACCACCCAGCAGCATCTGGAATTCACCGCACCGCGCGAAGACAACGCGCGGCTTGCCAACCTCTGCGGACCGCTCGACGAAAACCTGCGGCAGATCGAGCAGGCGCTCGATGTGACGCTGCAACGCCGCGGTCACCGGATTTCGATCCGCGGCCGGGGCGCCAAGCTGGCGCTCAGCGCCCTGGAAAATTTCTACAACAGCGCGCGCGATCCGCTGTCGGTCGACGACATCCAGCTTGCGCTCGTCGAGGCGCGTCATCCGGCGCGCAACCGCCCGAACGGCACGGATAGCACGGATGCGCGCTTTCGCCACGACCCCGACCATCCGTTCGACGAACCGGCCGACACCGGCGACGAAGACCTTGAAGAACTCGGCCCGAAGCTGTACACGCGGCGTGCGGATCTGCGCGGCCGCACGCCGGCACAGCGTGAATATCTGAAACAGATCGTCTCGCACGACGTGACATTCGGCGTGGGCCCGGCGGGCACCGGCAAGACGTATCTGGCGGTGGCCTGCGCGGTGGACGCGCTGGAGCGCGACCAGGTCAAGCGCATCGTGCTGACGCGCCCGGCCGTGGAAGCGGGCGAGCGCCTGGGCTTCCTGCCGGGTGACCTGGCGCAGAAGGTGGACCCGTATCTGCGCCCGCTGTATGACGCGCTCTACGACCTGCTCGGCTTCGACAAGACCGCGAAGATGTTCGAGCGGCAGATGATCGAGATCGCGCCGCTCGCCTACATGCGCGGCCGCACGCTGAATCACGCGTTTATCATTCTCGACGAAGCGCAGAACACCACGCCCGAACAGATGAAAATGTTCCTCACGCGGATCGGCTTCGGCTCGAAGGCTGTGGTGACCGGCGACACCACCCAGGTCGACTTGCCGCGCGGCCACAAGAGCGGGCTGATCGAAGCGCAGCAGGTGCTCTCGGACGTGCGCGGCATTGCACTCACGCGCTTTACCAGTGCAGACGTGGTGCGCCATCCGCTGGTGGCGCGTATCGTGGAGGCTTACGACGCGCACTCGCAGAAAAACGTGAGTCCCGCCGATGCCCGTTGAATCAGCCATGCCGCATCGCAAAGAGCTGCGCATTCGACCGTTAAAAACGCTACAGCACCAAGACGCATGAGCCGCGCCCCGAAACTGACGTTAAACCTGCAATTCCCCGCCGCCAAGGCCTGGCCCGAGCATAAGGCGGTTCTGCCGCGCGCCACGGTTGCGGGATGGGTCAAGGCGGCCCTGTTCGCCGATGCGGAACTGACCGTGCGCTTCGTCGACGCCGAGGAAGGCCGCACGCTGAACCGCACCTATCGCGGCAAGGATTATTCGACCAACGTGCTGACCTTCGCCTACGCCGAATCGGAAGACGATCCGGTGACCGGCGATCTGATCCTGTGCTGCCCGGTGGTCGAGAAGGAGGCGGCCGAGCAGGGCAAGACACTCGCCGAGCATTATGCGCATCTGCTGGTGCACGGCACCCTGCACGCGCAAGGCTACGATCACGAGGTGGAAGAAGAAGCGCAGGAAATGGAAGCCATCGAAACCGAAATCCTGGCCACACTCGGTTTCAGCGACCCATACCAATAGCTCACCTCCCGCTTAACCACACCAACCACGCACCGTGAGCGCCCCCTATTCCGTACCCGACGAGCGTCCGCCCTGCCCCGGCTATCCGCCTTCGCTCGGCGAATCGCGGCTGCTGACGGACGAGGAACTGCGCGTCTCGCTCGAATGCACCCTGCGTGACTGGGACCGCACAAGCGATCTCTGGCTGTTCGGCTATGGCTCGCTGATCTGGAATCCCGGCATGCCGACGGTCGAAGCAACGCGCTCCAAGGTGCATGGTTACCACCGTGGCCTGTATCTGTGGTCGCGCGTCAACCGCGGCACGCCAGAGCAGCCGGGCCTCGTGCTGGCGCTCGACCGCGGCGGTTCGTGCACCGGCATTGCGTTCCGGCTCGCCGCCGACGGCGCCATGCCGCATCTGGAGACGCTATGGCGCCGGGAAATGGCGATGGGCTCGTACCGGCCCGCCTGGCTGCCGTGCAACCTCGCCGACGGCCGCCGCGTCGACGCACTCGCCTTCGTGATGCGCCGCGACGTGCCCACCTACACCGGCAAACTGGCCGACGAGGTGGTGCAGACGGTGTTCGGCTGCGCCAGCGGCCGCTACGGCACGACGCTCGACTACGTGAGCCGCACTGTCGCTGCGCTGCGCGAGTGCGGCATGCCGGACCGCGCGCTGGAGGCGCTGCTGGCGCGCTGCCGCGAAGCGGAAAGCGACGGCGGCTAGCCAGGTCACCCGTCGCCGCTGTAAGGCGAATCCAGTCTTACACCCGCCTTGCGTCGCGAATTTTTGCTCCAGCGCCCCTCGAACGGCGTTATCCGTTAGCATTGAACCAGGCCCTGCGCACGCGGCGCCACCGCCTGTCTCGCCGGCGCGTCCGCCGGGACACGGTGCTGCCATGTGCGTGGTGTATCCTTAACGCTCTGCAACAGCGCGCCCAGACTTGCCGGGCGCACCACCATGAACGACACGTATCCCAGTCGACACCGAACTAGCGACAAACCTCAGGAAAAACGCTCCCTGCTTGAGCGTCTGACCGACTTCATCTCGCCCGAGCCCGAATCTCGCGGCGAACTTCTGGAAATCCTCCAGGACGCGCACGAGCGCAACCTGATCGACGCGGATTCACTGTCGATGATCGAAGGCGTTTTCCAGGTCTCCGAACTCTGCGCGCGCGACATCATGATCCCGCGCGCCCAGATGGACGCGATCAATATCGCGGAAACACCGGCGGAGTTCATTCCATTCGTGCTGGAAAAAGCGCACTCGCGCTATCCGGTCTACGAAGGCAATCGCGACAACATCATCGGCGTGCTGCTCGCCAAAGACCTGCTGCGCTACTACGCCGAAGAAGAATTCGACGTGCGCGGCATGCTGCGCCCTGCTGTGTTCATTCCGGAGTCCAAGCGCCTGAACGTGCTGCTGCATGACTTCCGCGTGAACCACAATCACATTGCCATCGTCGTCGACGAATACGGCGGCGTCGCGGGCCTCATCACGATTGAAGACGTGCTGGAACAGATCGTCGGCGACATCGAGGACGAATACGATTTCGACGAGGAAAGCGGCAACATCATCGCCTCGCCGGACGGCCGCTACCGCGTGCGGGCACTGACCGAGATCGAGCAGTTCAACGAAACGTTCGGCACGCAGTACTCGGACGAAGAAGTCGACACAATCGGCGGGCTCGTGACGCATCATTTCGGGCGCGTGCCGCATCGCGGCGAGAAGGTGCGCATCGACGACCTCATCTTCGAAATCCTGCGCGGCGACGCGCGGCAGATTCACATGCTGCTGGTGCGCCGCGATCCGCTTGCGGGCCAGCGCGAGCGCGACGCACAGCACGTGCAGACCTGACCTCTTTCCCTCCCCTTAAGACGACCACGCAATAATGGCCGACCCGATCACTTCCCGTCTGCGCCGTAGCGTGGCGTCCACCGTTGCGCAAGCGCCGGTCCGAAGCTTGCCTCGCTGGCATTACCTCGTCGCACTCCTTGCGGGTGCGGTGAACACGTTGTCGTTCGCACCGACGCCGCATGGAGGCTGGCTCGAAGTGGTGGTGTTCGCGTTTTTCTTCGCGTGGCTCACCCGCACGAGCGGGTGGAAGAGCGCAGCGCTGACGGGCGGCGCATTCGGGTTTGGCAACTACGTTACGGGCGTGTGGTGGCTGTACGTCAGCATGCATCACTACGGCGGCATGCCTGCGCCGCTGGCGGGCGCGGCGCTGGTGTTGTTTTCGCTCTACCTCGCGCTCTATCCGGCGCTGGCGGCGGGTGTCTGGTCGTTCTGCGCCGGGCACGCGCAAAACGGCGTGCGCGATGACCAACCGTTTTCGCCTACGTGGCACGGCGCGTTTGCGTTCGCCAGCGCGTGGGCGCTCGGCGAATGGCTGCGCGGCTATGTCTTCACCGGATTTCCGTGGCTCTCGAGCGGCTATGCGCAAGTTGATGGGCCGCTCGCCGGATTTGCGCCGATTGCGGGCGTGTATGGTGTGGGCTGGATGCTGGCGCTGGTGGCAGCGCTGATCGTGCAGGCGCTGGTGCGCGTGCGTGAACCTGTCGAGGCCGCCAAGGGCGCCTCGCGCGCCGGCCGCGTGCTGCCGGCGGCCGTTGTGGCAGTGGCGCTGATCGCAGCCGGCATGCTGCTGCCGCTTGTAGCGTGGACCGTGCCGGCCAACGCGCCGCTGAACGTGCGCCTGCTGCAAGGCAACGTGAAGCAGGAAATGAAATTCGAGCAGGCCGGCATGGTTGCCGCCATTAACGAATATCAGCAGATGATTACCGCGAAGCCGGCCGACCTTGTGGTGACGCCGGAAACCGCGATTCCGGTCATCATCCAGGAACTGCCGGAGCCGTTTGCCTTGGCGGTGCGCAAGTTTGTCGATTCAACTGGTACATCGGTGATTTTCGGTGCGATTGGCGGAACCATTACGCCGGAAGGCAGGCTGGTCGACTATACGAATAGCCTGTTCGGCATCACGCCGGGTTCGCACGAACTGTACCGCTACGACAAGCATCATCTGGTGCCGTTCGGCGAATTCGTGCCGTGGGGCTTCCGCTGGTTCGTCAACATGATGAATATTCCGCTCGGTGACTTTTCGCGCGGAGCGCCGGTGCAGAAGCCGTTTCTTGTGCATAACCAGCCGGTTGCCGTCGATATCTGTTACGAGGATATTTTCGGCGAAGAGATTGCGCGGTCGATTCGTGACAATGCTACGCCGGCAGGGGTGCTGATCAATTCCACCAACCTCGCCTGGTTCGGCGACACGATCGCGCTCGATCAGCATTTGCAGATTGCTCGGATGCGTTCGCTGGAAACGGGGCGGCCGATGTTGCGGGCGACGAATACTGGCACGACCGCGGCTATCGATGCGCACGGAAAGGTGCTGGCGCGGCTTGCGCCTTATACGGTTGGATCGATTGATGTAACCGTGCAGGGGACTACCGGCAACACGCCGTATGTGACGAGTGGGAATAACACTGTGCTGGCGGTTTCGTTGCTGTTGCTCGCGTTCGGGTTTGCGTTTGGGCCGGGGATACGGAGAAGGAACGGAGAGGGGTGAGTGGGGTGGCGCTCTGGTTGAAAGAGCGCCTTTTTTGCCCAATCTTAAGACCTCAAAGCAGAGCCTCCAGACCCTTGCGGTCCACCAGGCTGAGCAGTTTCAGCGACGGGCCGTTCGGCCGCTTCTGCCCCTGCTCCCACTTCTGAACTGTCGAGGCGCTGGTGTTCAGGCATGCCGCGAACACCGCCTGGCTGGCCTTGCTGCGCTGGCGCAGCCGCCTGATCTGCGCAGCGCTGTAATCCTTCACCGGTGGCAGGCATAGCGCATCGAACTCCCGCATCGTAACCGCATCCATCGTTCCGGCCCGGTGCAGCCCGTGCGCTGTTTCGTGCAACGCCTTCAACAGTTTGTCACTCATCGCTCTTTATCTCATGCAACTCGCCCGCCCGCAGCGCCTGGGCCAGGCTACGCTCGTCATAACCGAGCAGTTGCGACGCCAGCAGTTTCAGCGTCAGCAGTCCCTTGTGGCTCACATTCGCCCGCTCGTTCTTTGCAAACCCGAACACGAAGAAGGCCCGCTTACCCGTCCGAAACGCCAACAACGTGCGCAGTCCGCCGCGCTTACCCCGTCCGTCGACACCGACCCGCTTCTTGAACACATTCGCACCCAGATTCGCGTCGATCAGACCCCGGTCCATTTCTTCCACTGCTCCCAGCAACGCCGCATCGACCAAACCTTCCCGATCGGCCCAGCGGGCAAACAATCTGGTCTTGAAGACCCGCATACCACTCCTACCCTACGGTTTAAATTATAGCACTCAGTGCTATAGATTGCCTGCGCGAGCGCCGTCCGTGTTCAAGTCCCCGCACACCCCTCTGCGTGGGACCGGCTGTGTAGCCCAGCTGCGGACAACACATCGCAGCTGGGCTAAACCTTCCAAAAAAACATAAAACTTAGATTTACTTAATATTTCAGAAAGATATCGAATCGCAATTGAAGCGTCTATCAGGCGACTCCGACGTCGCGCGGGACAATCCGCACATAAGCGTCCGTTAGACCACCATCCATGAAGTTGGGCTCCCAGGTCTTTCGTGCCTCAAGACTGCCGCTCCCCACC